>SDRW01000017.1 GCA_007845485.1 TM7 phylum sp. oral taxon 348 | reverse complement strand
GATGGCTGCCACTTGCTCGTCCTGTCTGGCGCTGATGGACGCCGGCGTACCGCTCAAGCGCCCGGTCTCAGGCGTGGCGATGGGGTTGATCGTTGACGGTGATCGGCACTTCGTACTGACTGACTTAGCCGACCAAGAAGACTTCGCCGGTGATATGGATTTTAAGTGTACCGGTACTACCGAGGGCATCACTGCCTTGCAGATGGATATGAAAGTGCATGGTTTGCCGGTAGATATCTTGCGAGATGCCCTAAAGCAGGCCAAGCAGGGGCGAGCCAAGATCTTGACTCACATGCTCCGGACTATCGCTGAGCCGAGGGCTGAGCTGTCGCCCTATGCGCCGAGAATTGAGAAGCTACTGGTTAATCCGGATAAGATCGGCTCAATCATCGGTAAGGGTGGTGAAACGATCAACAAGATCACCAGCGAGACCGGTGTCGAGATAGATATTGATGAGAGCGGACTGGTCACCTTTGCCAGTACCGATGGCGAGAAGATGCAGCGGGCGATTGATTGGGTCAAGGGGCTGGTCGAAGAGCCGGAAGTCGGCAAGGTCTATACCGGTACAGTAGTCGGCTTGAAAGACTTTGGCGCATTTATCAATATCTTGCCCGGAGTGGATGGTATGCTCCATGTCAGTAAGATTGCCGAACGTCGGATTAGTAGCCCTGACGAAGTCTTAAAGGTCGGACAGAAGGTGAGGGTCAAGCTAACATTGATAGACGATAAGGGTCGTCTCAGCTTGACCATGCTAGGCATCAAACAGGATATTTGAGCGGAAGGAGCGAAGGGTGGCGACAGCGATAATCACGGGCGGCAGTGCCGGACTGGGGCTACTCTTCGCCGAGGCGTTAGCCGAGCGGGGGCTGGACTTGATCTTGATCGCTCGGGATAAAGCTAGGCTCAAACAGGTCTGTCGTGACCTAGCTGAGCGTCATCATGTCGCAGTTGAGCCGATCGCTATTGACCTGGCTGATCCGGATAATGCTGAGATCATCGCCAAAGTCATCAGCAAAACCAAGGATCTTCTTTACCTCATCAATAACGCCGGCTTTGCTACTCACTTCCGAGCTGGAGACGGCGGTGAGCGGATACGTCGCTTGCAACGAAACGCCGTCAACGTCATGGCGCTTAATACGCTACTCTTTAGCTCAGCCGCTGTCCGGCCAATGGTCAAGGCGGGGCAGGGGCATATCGTCAATATCGCCAGCACGGCGGCTTGGACCTATACCGGGAACTACTCGGCGATCAAGAGCTACGTACTGACCTACACTCAGAGCCTGGCGCTGGAATTAGAAGGGACGGGGGCGACGGCTACAGCCGTCTGTCCGGCCTGGATGCACACCAACTTCCATAGTGTAGCGGGGCTGGCAGAGCCGGCGATTCCTGAATGGCTCTATGTTCGACCGGAGCAGGCAGTTAGCGAGACGCTGCGAGCGGTACGACGAGGTAAAAGCCTGGTGGTACCGACTCGGCGTTGGCGACTGATCATCTGGTGCTTGACGCATGGACCGAGAGCTTGGCGTCGACAGTTCACCAAAGCGTACCTAAGGACTAAGAATTACAGGCGTTAGAAAACCTTTTTTAAGCATAAAAACTTTATAGTAGTTTTGTAGTAGACTGATTTTACAGATGTGAACTAGGCTATTTTGGCCCTAAAAAACTTTATAGTAGCTTTATAGTAGGTAAATCACTGCCTGTAATTTAGTACCCAAATAGCTCGTGGGTCAGTTGGTGATTTGCCTTTATGAGTTACTAGACCCATTTCTTCTAGCCTTTTTAGTCTTAAGGATATGGTCGGTCGTGACATTACCAGCTTATCCATGATTTCACCGGTACCTATCCCATTTGGACTCATTCTAATAGTATTTAACACTAGATCAGAGCCTTTAGGTAGCTTAGATAATAACTCGTCGCCTAGTCTCATAACCGTCTCTAGCCTTAGTTTCACGTTGCCACTGTTTTGGGTGTAAATTGGGTCAATGTAGCCCGCCTTCCTCATTTCTGTCACAATGCGCTTAATACCCTCACCAAGCTCTTGTCCAAAGCCCAGCTCTGTACAGACTCTAGCTATGCGGGGGTTCCGAGCAAAGCGACTAATATTCATCAGGTCGCTTGTGTTAGCTAAGCCGGGAAATATACCGGGGCTAATTATCTCAATTCTTGTGGGATATATCTCCACGTGAACATAGTCACCGGAAAGACTATAGGACCGATGAACCAGGGCATTTACGAACCCCTCCAGCCAAGCATCTCTAGGGATGATGTCATTAAAGACAAACTCATTATTGTTGCCGAGGGATTTGCGCTTAGTGATTATTCTATCAATAATATCCGTAGCTCGATAGATCAGATTAGGTATATTGTCGTATAGTCGATAGTCATTGTCTGAATCGATATTTAGTTTAGCTCCGACTCCCTGTTCGTCCGCTAGAAATTTAGTAACTCGTACACTTGCTTGCGGGAATACGTCCTGGGGATGTTTAGAGAATAATAAGTGACAGGCGTTGGTTTGACGATTATCGGAGCTAAGTAAAAACCTTGCTCGTAGAATGCTGAATGGATCCTTGCCCTTATAACCAATCTTTGCACAATACTTACTAATCAGATCACTGTCCAAATCTTGAGTAGTGCTATCTTTAACTATTTCGCCATCGTATTGCCTAAGTCCTTTGTTATACTCTAACTCTCTTCGGTCGTTGTATTTTAGTTCTCTTGAGTCGTCGCCCACTCGCATAAAACATTTGCCGGACTGATCCTCGTAGACAGTATCGGAAGGGCTAACCGTCAGAAGTAGAACCTCATCCGGGTCTCCGGATGAGTTGATTAGCTTCATTTTCTCTATTGGTACATTGATATGCGGTCTTATGTAATCGTGAATGGCTTGGCGGACTTCGTTCTCAAACTTGGGGTTATAATTAAGCCCTGCAACTTTGCCATTGCTTGCTCCGATTACCAGCAACCCTCCTTCGGCATTGGCAAAAGCGATAATGGGTCTGGCGATGTCGACTGGTCTTATTTTTATCCCCTTACGCTCAAACCATTGTGATTCTGGACGATTAAGCAATATTTCTGCTCTTTTTTCACAGGGAACCGACTGCAGATTGTCTTCATAGAGGATATTCATAGGGCTAGTATACTATACTATAAAACTTTATAGTAGCTTTATAGTAGACTGATTTTACAGATGTGAACTAGGCTATTTTGGCCCTAAAAAACTTTA
>SDRW01000016.1 GCA_007845485.1 TM7 phylum sp. oral taxon 348 | reverse complement strand
ACGATCCTTCTTGCTATCGACATTATTGCTCTTACGGATCTACGAACTACAGCTTATAATTGATCGTGAAGTACACGAGGGTGTACTTACGGGATTAGCGCCGAACCGCTTTTAAGGATGTGGTATCGTATGTCTGCTAAAGCTCCAAACTATGTTTCAAGGGCAAATTGAACCAATAGAGCATAGCACAAAGCGTAGCTCGGAAAGAGAAGCCCCGTAAGAGCAATAATGTCGATAGCAAGAAGGATCGTTGCGATTCCCTAGTGGGGAATCGTGGGAGCGGTGGTGGAAAGCAGTGGTAGTAATCATACTAGCCCATGTCAATAAAAGTGAAGCACTCAAATGCTCCACTATATGCAAGGTTACTTATGATGCAAAGCAAAGCTTATTTCATCGATGTTAGCCAGGTGGAGGACAACCTGGCACACTTACTGGAGCACTGTATCATCCATCAGATAGCTGATCTGGCGGCGGCTGATGGTAATCAATTCTTGTTGGGAGATTGTCATGGTGTGGTTGGACCCGGTGTGTTAGTCTTTGTAGTAGAGTACTTGAGCCAACCTGCCATTGAATGTGTACAGAGCTTCTTAGCTGATAAGCCGGAGATACCGCAGGGTGCTGTTGCCTGCGAGATAGAGCAAATCAAGGCTGAGGATGACAGGGAGTTAATCGTCAAAGGTAGTATCGAAAATGTAACCCGAACGATCAATCGGATATTCCGGGACAGCCGGATAATAGAACTGGAGAAGATGTCGAAACCAGTTGCCAATGAGGCCGACGACAAGCCAGCTGATCGGATGATTGTCTATGGTGCCGAGCTGAAACCGATTACTTTCATACTGGATGTTTACCTAGATAACCCGAGTGTGGATGATAGACTGATCTTTAGCAAACTACACATGGCAATATCGTCACTAGTCGCCCAAGCGACTAATAAAGACAGTGCCTATGCCATTGAGTACTATCAGGATTACTATGAACAAGACAGGATAGTCAGCTTCTCGTATATGCATAAAACTGTCGATCGTGAGGCTCCGGATAGGATTACGGAGCGACTACGGGGGATAATCGCCTCGTCGGAACTGTGGGTGGATCAGCAGAAGTTTAGTGATTATCGAGCATTGGCTAGTGAATCCGCTAGCGAAAAATGCTCTACCCTTGATTGCCTAGGCGTGACTGCTTCGGAGCAATACCTAACTAAGCTTTTTACGCCCGCTAGGGTGCGTCGATTGTGGCGTCAGCTGCGAGTGAGGCTGCTATAATGGATCATGACTGGAGGATAAACCTCAAAGTTTGCGTTATTTATCGGTTATGCTAAAATCTATTAAAATAGCAGTGGAGAAACAAAGAGTAAAAATATGAAAGATGAATCACCCAAAGCCCAGTTAATTCAAAAGATCAAGGCAGTCAACAATATCTTAGTGACTGTCTCTCGCAATCCCAGCGTGGATCAGCTGGTATCCGCCTTAGCCTTGGCGATGGCTCTAAATAAGCTAGGCAAGCGCTCGGTAGCTGTCTTTAGCGGTCAGATACCTGCTGAGATTCACTTCCTTGATCCTGAGAAAGTGTTTGAAAGTAATGCCGATAGCTTGCGAGATTTCATCATTAGTATCAGTGTCGACAAGGCTGACCGGATGCAAGTTAAGCCGGAAGGGGACTTCGTCAAAGTCTACATCACGCCATACCGAACGACTATCACGCCGGATGACCTACGTTTTGAGGATGGTGACTTCAATATCGAGCTGATTATTGCCATCGGTGTGGCTAGCCGAGATGAGCTGGATGCCTCGATCGCCAGTCATGGCAAGATCTTCCATAATGCTGTGACCGCTACCATGAACTTGAGTAAGCTCAATGATGCCCTGGGGACGATCAGTTGGCAGGATGAACGCCTGGGTTGCTACTCTGAGATGTGCTATAGCTTGGCCGTCGGGCTGGCGGGCAATGACAAGAGTCTGATTGATAGCTCGGTGGCTACGGCTTTCTTGACCGGTGTTGTCTCGGCAACGGATCAATTCCGTAACAGCGTCACTACGCCGGCTATCATGTCACTGTCGGCCGAACTGATGGCTAAGGGGGCAAATCAGCAGCTGGTTACCTCTGAGCTTGAGTCTGCTAAGGAAAAACAGAAAGACGAGGCGGCAGAGGCAGAGGAGGAAGAAGACCACTCGATCAGCTTTAGTCGAGATCAGGCTGATCGTCAGACTAAGCCAACCGGCCCTCATCCGGTGGAAGCTGAGACGGTGGTTAGTCACTCCGATTCAGTCGGTAGGGAATCTAACCCTTATGCCGGGTATGTTGAGCCGGCTTCTCCTGCGCCGACTGAATCATCGCCTAGTGGTAATCAACCTGAGCCGATAGTAAATAACTCTCAGCCGGAGCTGGTTGTACCGGAGAGAGCGGCGTCAGCCACTCCGATTGACCGACCCGAGCCTCAGCCGGTTCCACCGACGCCAACAATTGAGCCGGTGGTACAGGATAGAAGCAGCGAGAGCCAACCGTACCTTGAGGATCCTAATTCACAGGTAACCGGCTTGCCGACGATTGCCGACGGCGCTTCGCTTCAGAAAGACTCAGGGTCATACTTAGTTGATGATATTGATGGAGTGAGGGATAGTCGAGCGCACGATGATTTACCGTTTAATCAACCCAACCAAGTCTCACCGATTCCGCCGGTCGGAGTAATGTCGAACCCTAACCCTACCGCGATGCCGACTCAACCGCTGATGCCTAGCACTATGGACGCCGCTGCACCGACGCCGGAGACTATGCCTCCGGCTCCGGCTAACTTGACTCAGACTCCATCAACCATGGGGTTACCACCGGCGCCAATAGGACAGCAGATGACAGATGGCTTACCCGAGAATAATCCTCAGCCTGGGGCTACTTCCTTACCGCCCTTACCTCCGACGCCGACGGCCGGGCTAGATACCACCAATCTTCCTCCGGCCAGTCCGGCTGTCCCGCCGGCACCGGAGCAACCGGCTCCGGCACCGCAGCCGGCCACTCCCGGACAAGTCGCTAATCCGTCTGACCCCGGTCAGTTCGTGATACCATCGTAGAGTGAGCTTAGTAGCTAATCCTGATCAGATCATTCTCGTCGACAAGCCGGCGGGTATTTCCTCCTTTGGCGTAGTGGCGATAGTGCGACGTCATCTGACGAGGCTGCTTGGACGCCGGGTCAAAGTGGGGCATTGCGGTACACTGGATCCTTTTGCGACCGGGCTGCTTATCTT
>SDRW01000015.1 GCA_007845485.1 TM7 phylum sp. oral taxon 348 | reverse complement strand
AGCGACGCGACAGTGGCTGGATAAGGAAGTTGATGATTTGCTGGAGGGCGAAGAATTGAGCCGTCAGGACGCGCTGAAGGCTGAGTATGCACAGAAAGAAGCTATCGTCGGTAATAGCGAGCGGCTGAATACGGTCGCCTTGGATATCATTGAGCACTTTGAGGCTCGGCAAAGTGTCCTGAGTGGTAAAGGTATGATCGTGACGATGAGTCGTGGTATTGCGGCTGATTTGTATGAAAAAATTGTGGCGTATCGGCCAGATTGGCATAGTAACGATGACGCAGGCGGTGTGATCAAAGTGATCATCACCGGTAGCGCTAGTGACCCTGACCACTTGCAGCCGCACATTCGTAACAAGCAGCGAGTAAAGGCGATCGAAAAGCGCATCAAGGATCCGAATGATCCGCTTGAACTCGTGATTGTGTGCGACATGTGGCTGACAGGGTTTGATGTACCAAATATGCACACCATGTATCTGGATAAACCGCTGAAGGGTCATAATTTGATGCAGGCAATTGCCAGGGTAAATCGAGTGTTTCCTGGAAAAACCGGCGGTTTGGTGGTTGACTATCTGGGTGTAGCGGGGGCGCTGCGCGATGCTATTTCTGACTATACGCAAAGTGGCGGGCAGGGCGCACCGCAGCTTGATATTGCTGAGGCGGTGGCGCAGATGCAGATGCGTTATGAAGTGGTACGCGATTTGTTTGGTAACTTTGACTATCAGCGATATTTTACTGCACCAACCGACCAACAGCTACAAATTATTTTGGATGCCGAGGAATATATTTTAGGGTTGGAAGACGGCGAGAAGCGGTTGAAGCAGCATGTTTTAGAACTAAGCAAGGCCTTTGCGCTGGCGATGCCGAGGCCTGAGGCGCTGAAAATTCGCGAAGAAGTGGCACTGTTCCAGGCGGTGAAAGCCCGGCTGGAGAAAGTGTCCAGATCGACGGTGGTGACTGACGCCGAGTATCGCAGCGCGCTGAAACAAATTGTTGATAAAGCAATTGCGCCAGTCGGTGTAGTTGATGTATTTGAGGCGGCAGGGCTCAAAAAGCCGGAATTGTCGATTTTGAGCGATGAGTTTTTGGCAGAAATTCGTCATATGGAGCGCAAGAATTTGGCGGTGGAAGCGTTGCAAAAACTGCTGGCTGATGAAATTAAGCTCCGATTTTCGCGAAATTATGCCAAGGATACGAAGTTTTCTGACTTGCTCAATCAAGCCTTGACACGGTATAGAAATGGGACGATTGAGGCAGCGCAGGTGATTGAGGAGTTAATCAACATTGGACAGAAAATTGTCCAAACTGTCGAGAACGGAGTGGTTGATGGTCTAAGCGAGGATGAGATTATTTTTTATGATGCGCTGGTTGAGAATGGTAGTGCTCGCGAAGTACTGGGTGACGCGCAACTGCGCGATATCGCAAAAGTATTGTTAGAGCAGGTGCGTCGTGATGCCACGATTGACTGGGCGGAGCGCAGGAATGTTCAGGCAAAACTGAAAGTTAACGTCAAAAAGACTTTAGCAAAATATGGCTACCCGCCAGATCAGCAGGCGTTGGCAACTGACATGGTGTTAGAGCAGGCCAAGCGCTATGGTAATGAGTGGAGTCATAAACGCGCGGCGTATGAAGCTGGTGGCGGAGCGAGTTTGCTCGATTAATTTATTACTTTCTATTTGGGTTTATAATAAACCCGCTTCGCCGATACATATAATCACCAACCGTCAATCCTTTGCGAGGGAATGTCTCGGCTAACTCACGTCGTTCAATGTATGTTTTTGTAACTTCGACGATCCATGAGCGACCGGATTTTTCAACCAGATAATAGCGTCTATCGCCTTTAAGTTGTCCAATGGCCTCGCCGGAAAAAGCCACATCAAGCGTTCCAGCTCCTACGAAAAAGTCGATGATTTTTTGCCACCACGTTAGTCGTCGGTGACGATTTAGTGATTCAATTTGATCGGCGTCGGCAAATTTGTCTGCAACTGCCAGATCGGATGCTGAATATCCTTTCGTATCTGTCGGGTAGGCATCAAGATCAAGTGGTTCGCGTATGGCCGAAGCTAATCCTGCTCGTGTGTAGTCGAGCAGCTCGTCCACACTAGTGTTGAATAATTTTGCTAGCGCTTGCACGTTGTCTATGTCTGGAAAGCCAGCGCCTCGTTCCCACTTAGCAACCGCTTGTCGTGTAACGTTGAGTCGATCGGCTAGTTGCTCTTGTGACCAACCAGTTTGTTGACGTAATTGTTTAAGCTTTTTGGCAAAAATCATTTGGCGTCCTTTCGTTTATTTTCTAACAGTATAGCGTAATCTTAATGTCTTGGCGAGCAACTTTGCGTTGCCTGTCGCATGGGTAGTACAATACGCAAAGTTTGTCTTAAGGGGGTATAATAGGGCTAAAGGAAAGGCGATATGACAACGCCGGTAGGATATTAACCATGAAAATTTCCGTCCACCTCAAACCCAACTCCCGCCACCGCGAAGAAGTGGTGGTTGGTGACGATGGCGTGCTGACGGTTTACATCAAGGCGCCAGCCATTGAAGGGCGAGCGAACGCAGCGGCAGTGAAACTGTTGGCGAAACATTTTGGCGTGGCGCCGTCAAAGGTAAAATTGGTGCGCGGCACAAGCTCGAAATATAAGCTGTTTGACATTGATCGGTCGGACTAATTCAACCGTTGTATCGTCACAAACGAATATCCCTGTTGCTTTAGTGAACTGAGGATGCACGGCACGGCATTAACGGACGTTTGGTGAATATCGTGCATCAAAATGACGGCTCCAGGGTGAGCGCCAGCGACGGCGCGCGAGCAGACGATGTCGCTATTACGATCGGCCCAGTCGCGGGTGTCGACCGACCACAAGATTGACGACATACCGCGCAGACGAAGCTGCTCCAAGACAACGCCGTTGACTGCACCGTACGGCGGGCGCAAGATGTTCGGTGTGACGCCGGTGGCTTGCTTAATGGCGTCGTTGGTGCGGTCGATTTCGCTGGCAATTTGGTTAACTGGTAGCTTAGGCAGCTCTGGGTGCGACCACGAATGATTACCCAGTTGATGGCCGCGCGCATGCATACGCCGCAGCACGTCGGCTTGTGCGGAGACCTTGCCACCGATCAAGAAAAACGTCGCTTTAGCACCATGCTGATCCAAAATATCCAGCAGCTGCGCGGTGTATGGCCCCGGTCCGTCGTCAAACGTCAAGGCGATCACTTTACCCCCAGAATTCGCGGCTGGCGGCGCGGCAGGCGCTGGCTTTGGTTTTGGTTCGGGCGGCTTGGGGATATTAGCTAGTTTTCGGGCTGTCGGATTTTGCAGATATT
>SDRW01000014.1 GCA_007845485.1 TM7 phylum sp. oral taxon 348 | reverse complement strand
AACGCGTCTTTGGCTTGAGCAAAGATATCATCAAGGCGCGACTCATATCCCTCCATGATGGTTGCTATAGTTTCCGGCGTTTTTGCCGTGTTTGTTGGCGGTTTGTCGTGTATACCCATAATGGTAGCATATCATATATCTGCGTTTGTGCCAGGTGCGGTCTTATCGTCAAAAAACAGCCAGCCGGCTCTGGTCATAAGGGTGATATGCTACAATATCCCAAGCATGATAGCCGATATTCACATCACCGAGAAGAGTTTTGGCGACAAGACGTTGATGCGCGACGTCAAGTTTAGCGTGGATGATGGCGAGAAGGTCGGTGTGGTTGGCCGTAATGGCGTCGGCAAGTCGACGTTGTTTGGCATCTTGGCGGGTACGGACACTGATTATACTGGCGAGGGGATTTTTCGGCGCGGCATCACGGTGGCCAGTACGGCGCAGGAGCATCATGGCTTGGGTGATCAGACGGTGCTGAGCTACATTCTGGCGGGGCTACCGGAATATGCGAGCTTAAAGAAAATTATCGATGAATATCCCGAGACCATGGGCGATAATATGCGTAAGATTGAGGAGTACACCCAGGCGCTGGAGCGATTTGACCAGAAAGGGTTTTATCAGATTGAGGAGAAGATTGAGCGGGAGCTCGATAATTTTCAGCTGAGCGGGTGCGGCGAGCGGCCGCTTGGTTCCCTGTCGGGCGGTCAGAAGCGGCTGGTGGAGATTGTGAAGATTATGCATGCGGGGGCACATTTGGCGCTGATCGACGAGCCGACTAATCACATGGATTACGTGGCCAAGCAGCAGTTTATCGACTGGATGAGTTCGCAGCCGCGCCAGGCCATGTTGATCATCACCCATGACCGCGATGTGTTAGGCCGGGTGGATCGAATTGTTGAACTTAAAGACGGCCGAGCGGTCAGCTACTGCGGTAATTATGACGCCTACCTCAAACAGAACGCTCAGGCGACGGCGGCGGGCATGAATAATTTTGAGCAGGTCGAGAAGCGGATGACTAATCTCAAACAAAAGGCGCTGGATTATCAGCGGTTGAAAGAAAAGTCGCGCAACCCTGGCACTATCCAAAAGTTCAAGCGGCTGGAAAATGAGGCGCGGGCCGAACTGGCGGAATTATCAGAGATGGACAAGCCGACGTTTTGGATTGATAAGCAGTCGGCTGGGCAGCTTGATTATAAGTCGGCTGAGCGCTACGGCAGGTTCAAGGCGCGCAATATTCGGCTATCGATGAAGGACGCGGTCAGTCGTAGTCAGCACGTGCTGGTGCGAGTTGAGGATGCGGCAGTTGGTGTAGGCGAGCGGATATTGTTTGAGGGCGTGAATATTGATTTGCGCGAGGGTGAGGCGGTGGAGCTGCGCGGTCGTAATGGCGCTGGCAAGACGACGCTGATTCGGATGTTGTTGGCAAGCGGTGATGTGGCTGCTCGGGCATCTCATAAAACAATCCGGGACCCGCTAAAGCCAGCCCAGATTTTTTCTGAGATGCCACTCGCATCCAACGCGCTGACTGTGGCACCTCCTGCGCTGGAGGCTGTGGAGAAGACGGCTGGAAGCCGAACCGCGGCAGCCGCTCCACCGTCCTCCGCCAGAGCACACTCTTCGATCAAATCTCCACCGGAGATTTTTCGCGAGCGTTCGGCTGAAACGTCCGTTACTCACGAACGTTTCACAGTCTCTGGCGTAGGAGGTGCCGCACCTGCCGCTCCTATCCTCTACTCCGGCAATCTCTTCCTCGATCCGCAGGTGCGGGTGGGTGTGTATGAGCAAGAAATTGATGAGCGGTATTTGGCGGATCCGTTGGAGGCGGCGATTGAGAAATTATATCTTAGCCGCGACTTACCGATTTCTGATACGAAAATTCGCCAATTGCTAGCCGATTATCTGTTCACCGAAGCAGATCGGATGACACCACTTAAGCGCCTGTCGGGTGGTCAGAAAGCGCGCTTTCAGATCATTGCCATGCTGGCGAATGACCCGCAGCTGCTGATTTTGGATGAGCCAACCAACCACCTTGATTTGCCGAGCATTGAGGAGTTAGAAACGGCGCTAGCGAAATATTCTGGCGCCATCCTCTACGTCAGTCACGATAATTATTTCCGCCAAGAAATTGGTGGTGAGGTGGTGCAAATCGGCGCAGCATAAGGAGTGCGCTAATGAAAAACCCGCCGTCAGTAAGTCCCTAAGCAGCAGGTTTTTGATACGCAAATTAGCGATAGTTACTCGCTCATCAAACCATTCTTCTTTAGCGCATCCTGAAGCTTCGGCCGGTCGAATCCCAGGATGACCTCGCCGCAAACATCAGTCACTGGCACGCCCTGGAAATTGCCGCCGTTTTTGCTGAGCAATTCTTCCTTGGCGCTTGGATCAGCCTCGATGTCTTTCGCAACAAAATCTATGCCGAGTTTTTTCAACCACTCCATCTCGGTGTGGCAGAATGCGCACCAGCTGGTGCTGTAGACGGTGACTTTAGCGTCTTGGTGATTGGCCGTGTTATCTTCGCTCATAACTTCCCTCCTTATGGCTTTTCTCTATTGTAGCATAAGCATCGGTGCCTCGGCAATGCTACCCTAGTCTCGGGACGCCCGACTCGTTAGGTGCCAGCCGTCACACCCCCGGCAATAATACACGTCTAATTCCAGTTTTGGTGACACCAGCTCCTGCGTATCAGCCGCCTGCCTGGCAATCTGCTCGGTGGCGAAGCGAC
The DNA here is from genome assembly GCA_007845485.1 of TM7 phylum sp. oral taxon 348. Lineage (GTDB taxonomy): Bacteria > Patescibacteriota > Saccharimonadia > Saccharimonadales > Saccharimonadaceae > SDRW01. Next base: position 1,040 of record SDRW01000014.1, on the reverse strand, counting down.
GCTTGCGCCGGCAGGCGTCGTGATCGGTAGTTGTCAGCGTCGGCTTGACGAGCGTTCGGGCCGATTTTGGTTGGTTTTTGGGATAATTTCGCCGTGGCATCTTGTCAAGAGTATAGCATGTTGCTATAGTGACAGAGTAATGGCTGAGAGACCAGATGTTGAGAATGGCGTGACGACAGCGACGGAAGTGGCGGCGGCTCGGGTTATTCTCGGGACGATCGGCGACACAACGTGGCGGATGTTTGTGCCGAGCATCGGCTGTACACTGCTGGGTGTGTGGCTGGATAGCGTATTTGGCTCGAAGCCGTGGCTGATGTTTGCTGGTGTGGTACTTGGCTTTTTAGGCGCGTATCTACTGGTGAATAAGCAGCTGGGGCGTGTGAAACGAAAAAAGGAGCGTAAAAAGATATGATGCAACGATTTGCCAGTGCCGGTCCGCACATTTCAGTCAAGGCTGATGAGGTAGCGAATGTTTTAGGTGTGTCGATCACTAACTCGCACATGCTTGGTGCGCTGGGGTTGATCGTTTTGGTGTGGCTGATGTTTCGGACGCGGGCGGCGGTGCTGGGCAAGAAAAAGCATAATTTTGCGACGAAGTTGGTTCACTGGACATTTGATGGGCTGTACAATACGGTTCGCCAAGTCATCCCGGACGAGACGTGGGCGCGTCGAGTGGCGCCGCTGTGCATCACTATATTCTTTTTCGTGGTGGCGCAGTATTGGCTGGGGCTGCTACCGATTGTCGGGCCGATCACCGTGGGAAGTCACGGTACACCGCTGTTTCGCGGCGGCGTGGCTGATCTGAATATGACGTTTGGCCTCGCTATCGTGACCATTATCGCCGCACAAGTGTACGCCTTCAAATACCTTGGCTTCAAGGGTAATATGGGCCGCTACTTTGTTAATCCGCTGCGCGATCCGATCATGGCGTTTGTCGGCATTCTGGAGTTGGTGGCGGAGTTTTCGCGCCTGCTGGGGCTGAGCTTCCGTTTGTTTGGCAACGTGTTGGCGGGCGAGGTGCTGCTGATTATGATCGCCTT
>SDRW01000013.1 GCA_007845485.1 TM7 phylum sp. oral taxon 348 | reverse complement strand
ATCCCGCCAGATAAAGTTGAGGTGGTATATAATGCGATTGACCTGGCTGATCTGCCGCCGCATGAGTACGACACGGCGACATATAAATACCTCGAAGATCTCAAGACTGACGGCTATACCATTGTTGGTGCGTTGACGCGGCTGACGGTGCAGAAAGGGCTGACCTATTTTGTGCGGGCGGCAGCCAGAGCGTTAGAGCGCTACGACAAGATCGCATTTTTGCTATCGGGTGACGGCGAGCAGCGGGATGAATTGGTAGCGTTGGCGGCACGGCTAGGTGTTAGTGACCGGGTAATTTTCACTGGTTTTGTTCGTGGCAAGCAGTGGCGCGATGCCTACTACCTGATCGATATATTCATCATGAGTTCGGTGTCAGAACCGTTTGGGCTGACGGCACTGGAGGCAGCGCATCACGATACGGCCCTGCTCATCAGCAAGCAGTCAGGTGTTGGCGAGGTACTCCATAACATCATGCGGTTTGATTATTGGGATGTTGATAAGCTGGCGGACGAGATCGTCAATATTGCGCGCTCGCCAGGCTTGCAATCGGCATTAAAGCGTAATGTCAAGGATGAATACGCTCGGCTGTCGTGGCGGGATGCTGCGGAGCGGTGCGTCGCGCTATATCAAGCGTCGGCCCAAAGGAGGTGGGCATGAGTCGAGGCATCACCCTCTATCTCCACGTACATCAGCCGTGGCGGGTGCGACGATACAGTATTTTTGACGTGGCGGCGCGGCATGATTATTTCGAGACGAATGATCCAGCGCAAAACAACGAGCTGATTTTTCACAAAGTCGCCGAGAAGTCGTATCTACGGATGAATGCCCTGTTGGAGGAGCTGCTCAGGCGGCATCATGATTTCAAGTTGTCGCTAGGCATCAGCGGTGTGTTCCTCGAGCAAGCGGAGCGCTTTAATCCAGCGGTGATTGAGAGCTTTAAGCGGCTGGTCGCCACCGGCAAGGTTGAATTGGTATCAAGCCCGTATTACCACAGCCTGGCGTTCTTTTATTCGCGGCCAGAGTTTGAGGAACAAATTCGTCGCCATCAGCAGAAGCTGCGCCAGCTGTTTGGCGTCGAGACCAGGGTGCTCGCCAATACCGAACTGGCGTATAATGATGACCTCGCCAAGTGGGCGGAGGCGGCTGGCTTTAGTGGTGTGCTGGCCGAAGGTTGGGACGATGTGCTGGAGTGGCGCAGTCCGAATTATGTGTATCGGCCGGTCGGCACGGACAGGATTGGACTGCTGCTCAAGAATTATCGACTGAGTGACGATATCGCCTTTCGGTTCAGTAATCGATCGTGGGCGGGTTGGCCGCTGACGGCAGAAAAATATCGGACGTGGCTGATGGAGGCGACGGCCGAGGCACCGCTGGTTAATTTGTTCATGGATTATGAGACTTTTGGCGAGCACCAGTGGTCGGATAGCGGTATTTTTAGCTTTTTTGATCAGTTTGTTAGCTCGTGGCTTGGGGTTAGTGGTAATACGTTTTATACGGTGTCTGAGGCGCTGGCGGCGCATCGGCCGGTTGGTGATATCAGCATGCCAGAGACGGTGACTTGGGCGGATAGTGAGCGCGATTTGACAGCGTGGAATGGCAATGATTTACAGAAAGAGGCGCTGCGGTATCTGTACGAGCTGGAGGCTGATGTACTGAGGAGTGGTGACGAGCAGCTGATCGCTGATTGGCGGCGACTGCAGTCGTCTGATCATTTCTACTATATGTGCACCAAGTGGTTTACCGATGGCGACGTTCACGCCTATTTCAGCCCGTATGATTCGCCCTCACACCAACCTCGTACGGTTTTGAGCAATTCGACATCATCGTCGCCCAAGATCAGCAGCTGCGCCAGGATCTGAAAAAATGCGCGCCGATTAACAAGCCACGCTTTGATGCCAGCCATTTCCTCATTTTTACCGCCAAGACAGCCGACGCGCTCAGCGACCACATCGATCACATACTCCACGATGTGAAAAAAATGAACCTGGTCGAGCGCACTGGCTATAAAACATTCTGTAAGCAGGGGGCCAAGAAAGATTTCAAGCTGATGGACACACCTGATGGGCTGCATCAGTGGTCAGCGCACCAGGCATACATCGCCCTCGGCTTCGCGATGCTGGTGGCGGCGGAGCGGGGGATTGACTCGTGTCCGATTGAGGGATTTTCGATTGATCAGGCGACAGAGGTACTGACAACCCACCAGCTCATTGACCCGGATAAAGATCTGCCGGTTCTCATGCTGGCGCTCGGGTACGCCAGCATGAGTGACCAGCCACACCCGCGCAGCCGCCGGCCACTTGATGAGATGGTACGCTGGTATTAGCGCGGGGGCAAGAGCAATTTTCCTTGTCAGCGCCCCTAGCGTTTCCTAATTATCTGTGCTATAATCGGTCAAGATTGTAAATAAACGTAACGAGTAAAGAGATGGCAAAGAAGAAGAACACGAAGCGGAAGTTGATTGGTTTGGTCAGTAATTTGAGCGGCCACCGCACGTACTACACCACGGTCAACACCCAAAACCGCACCACAAAAGGGCAGAGCAAGTTGACGCTCCGAAAATACGACCCGGTAGCCCGCCAGCACGCAACCTACACCGAGACCAAGAAAAACCTCGGCCGCAACGAGGTCAAGCCGCGTAAGGGCTAATGGCATCAAGCGAGAATCACCCCTCAGACAGGGGTGGTTTTTTATTTGCGACACACGACCAAGTCAGTAGGCCGGTTTAATTCCCATGCGCTAATCTACCGCTGCGCCACGATCATATCAAGCAGCGTATTGACATATTCAGCCGAAGCTACCACCGACGATGCACTATGCTCATTCACCACGCCAGTTTTCATAATGCGCCGCTCGCGGATCAAGTCAACGATTCGCTCTGCCCGCGCCAGCTCTCCCGTCTCGATGTAGTATTGCGCCAGCCATAAACTAGCGACCACACTGCTATCTGGATCATCCGCCCGTCGCTTGAACAGACCATCAGCTGCCGCTAATGTCCGCGTCGCCTCATTAACCAATTGCTTGGTCTGATCGGCCTCACCCTCAACACCAAACATGTAAGCGGCATACACCGCATCCATCGTCACCTTGTCAGCATCACGCCCCGCCAGCTGCGTGCTAATATCGTCAGCGCAGGTTCGCCACTGCACCGCATTGGCTGGGTCGTCATGTTGCTGCGCGAGTTCGCTGGCTTGCTCCAGTGCCGCGCGCGACAACTGCCAAACGAACGCCGCGTCGTCGTCTGCCGCTGGATTGTCCCAATTATCCGTCAAAAATGTCGCTACCTTGGCGGCCACCGATTGATATAGCTGCCGCGAGCGTTCCATGCCAACTCGCGACGTCGCAAATTGACAGAAGATAAATAGTACCGCCGCCGCGTCCCTCAAGCGCATTGGCGGCCGGTCTTGGCGCCACGCGGTATCAGTCGCCACCGGCTCACCATCCGTATAATACGCCGGTGCAAAATAACCATCGGTCTCAAATATCCGCCGGCAAGCTTCGAAAAACATCGCCGCCTCATCGCCATACCCCAGCCGAATCAGCGGCCACAGCGCGAATGCTGCGTCGTGCAGACGACAATTGCCGGCTGAACCATCAGTCAGTATCAGCCCGTGCTCATCTACGTGGGCTCGCAGTGGCAACAGGGAATTAATAAAGGCCTTACGGTGTGGTAGCGGTAATTTCTGGGCCGCGCGAAAACCGGGGCTCAGCCACTTGTGCCAAAAATCCGTTGTCCGCGCCAAGCTCCGCACCAAGCCGACACTGCGTGTCTTTTCGTGCAGCCCCAACGCTTCCTTAATCGACGTCCCCGCTGCC
>SDRW01000012.1 GCA_007845485.1 TM7 phylum sp. oral taxon 348 | reverse complement strand
ATACTGCCGCTATAGCTATAATCAACATAGAAAATGTCCATGATTTTAGAATAAAGAAATCAAGCAAAATACCAGCCACAGAAATCACAAACAAACCAATATACCAAACTGTACTTTTTTCTGGAGCAATATATTCTTTTGCTATCCATTCCACTTGACTTGGCACAGAACTATTCTGAGCCAACGCAACACCATCAATAGATTCTAGAGTTACACGAGGCACTTGTGTATCATCAAGAACATCACCCACTTGATTAGGGCTAGGCTCAACAGTTGCGTTATTATTCTGATTTGGCACACCATTATCTAAACGGTCGGCTTGATAATTTTCGATATTTGATGATTGCTTTCTTGGCTGCATAATGCATATATTATAACATAAACACAACAGTTTTGCTTTCATTTAATATTGTAGTTGCGAATTAAAGGTATTTCGTCCTATAATGTAAGTTAATGACTAAGGATAAATTAACACCTGTAATAAAACTTAAATCACTTACTAAACGGTATGGAATTGGTGATGCTGAACAAGTTGCACTTGATGGTATTGACTTGACAATCAATAAAGGCGAATTTATAGCCATCATGGGACCTAGCGGATGCGGTAAGACTACTCTGCTAAATATATTAGGTCTACTTGATAGACCAGATGAAGGCACTTACCATCTTGGCTCAAAATCTGTTACAAATATTTCAAGCTCACGTAGCGCCAAAATTCGTAACGAAAAAATTGGCTTCGTTTTTCAAAGTTTTAATTTAATTCCACGCTTAAATGTAGTTGAAAATGTCGCATTACCACTAACCTACACTGGAAAGTCTCGTATCAAAAGCTTGGAAATCGCTAGTAAAACGCTCGAGAAATTTTATCTCAATGAACGCGAATATTATATGCCTCATCAGTTGAGTGGTGGACAAACTCAGAGGGTTGCAATCGCGCGAGCATTAGTAAATAACCCGTCAATTATATTAGCAGACGAGCCAACTGGTAATCTTGATTCAAAAGCAAGTCATATTATTATGGAAGAGTTAGCTGCCATCCATAAACAAGGTAATACAATTATAATGGTTACACACAATCCTGATATGACAACATATGCAGATCGTATCATTACTATGATAGATGGTCAGATTGATAGCGACACTAAAGATATTAAAAAAGATATACAATTAAAAAAAGAAGAGAAATTAGATTCTAAAACAGAATCTAGTATAACAGAAAAACCAAAGAAGCCAGAGTCAAAGCCTAAGACAATAGAATCCGAAGATACCAAATCAGACAAAAAAGCTACTAGTAAACTAAAATCAGACAAAACTGTGTTAAGTGAAACAAAAGAATCAGATTCTTCTGTGGATAAGACTAAAAAATCACAGAAGAATTTAAATGAAACATCCGATAAGAAAACCAATTCTACAGGTAAAGGACAAGAATAATGCGTCTATTAATAATGAACCATATTGAAAACGCCCGCGAATCTTTGCGATCTAATAAATTGCGCACTAGATTAACAGTATTAGGTATTACTTTAGGCGTAGCATGTATGACAACGATTATGGCTATGGGATTTGGAGTGAGTCAATTAATTGATAGTCAAGTAAGTCGACTAAACGGAAATATAATTATAGTACGCCCTGGATCCAATAAATCAACAGATTATTTCAAGCAAATTACTGAATCCCAGATATCTAACGCTTTTACAGCCAGTCCTCTAACTGAAAAGGATTTACAGGCGATCCAAAAAGTTGATGGAGTTGAAAAAGTTGCACCGCTAATGTCAGTAGGTGGATCTCTTAAAACCCAGCATAATACTATTTCTGACGCACCGATAATCGCCACAACCCCGGAGCTAAAAGATATATCGCAACTGGAAGTCCATGAAGGTCAATTTATAGGTAGCGTGTCTGGTACAAATACTGCAGTAGTTGGGCGCCAAATGTCGATTGATCTATTTGGTACAGATAACCCAATTGGTCAAACATTTAAGATTAAGGGTGTCAGTTTTGCTGTTATTGGCGTATTAAAATCAATCCACGAAACCTTAACATATAATGATATAGATTTCAACCGTTCTGTAATTATTAATCTAGCAAGCGGTAAAAGCTTTAATCAGGGTATCGCTCAGATCAAGCAGATCAATATTCAAGCCAAAAAAGAACAGGACGCAAAGCAAATTGTACAAAATATAAGAGATGCAATATCTAAAGAGCATAATGGTGAGCAAGACTTCAGTATATTCTCTGGAAATGAGATTTCTCAGCCCGCAACTAAGGTTTTTGCATCCATAACTGCAACAACTTCTGTGGTGGCAATAGTTTCTCTTATTATAGGCGGTATAGGTATTATGAACATTATGCTAGTTAGCGTTGCCGAACGTACTCGCGAAATTGGTATACGTAAAGCCGTAGGCGCAAGTAATAGTCATATTAGTGTTCAGTTTTTAATAGAATCATTAGCGATTAGTTTTATGGGTGGAGTTTCAGGGTTGGTACTTGGCTATTTTGCGGCTTTCATTATCAGTACTATGCTACCCTTCAACCCAGGTTTCCATTGGTTAGTGCCTGTTGTATCAATTGGGATTGCCTTAATTGTAGGTACAGTATTTGGTCTATATCCTGCGATTCGGGCTGCTCGCAAAAATCCGATTGAAGCTTTACGTCAGTATTACTAATTTAATATCTACCATAATAAAATAGCCCTACAGATAAGTAAGGGCTATTTTATATTCGATAGTCTTTAACTACTCACTCTTATTAAAGATACTTCTTAAGCTTTTCTATGAGTGCTACAGGAGTTGGATCTACTCCATTTAAAATAGCAACATAAACGCTAGCAAAGTCTGCTAAAATACACCCCCAAAGCATCTGTGCTATTACGCTATCGCCCTGTAAATTTATAACATGAGCTTTCGGGCGGCGGCCACTCAATAATCTATCACTTAAAGCAAATCGCTTTTTAATTTGAGAATGGTCAAATTGGCTCATAAAATCAAAGACCGCGTATGGCTTTTGAACAGGATGGCTAGCCCAACCCATAAATTCGTTATGGTTAAATTCAGGCATCTCATTACAGAAGGCTAAGTTTTTTGATGTTTCATTCCAACTAATCTTCCACTTATAAGCAAGTGGTGCAAAAGTATGACTAGCATAGAATATCGATGTCTTACCAACCGCAAGTAGTGCAATTTGCTTGGCTGGATTTACACCAGAATCAACGTCTTTCTTCCAGCCAGCAGTCTCATCACGTAACCAATCTGAATATTGACCAACTTGATCAAAATATTTGTAATCAATCGCACCAAAATGTGCCATAAGCTTTAAGGTTGTGCGCAGGTTATAGATCAAAGCCATACGCGGCTGCAATCCGCCTGGTAACTCTGCAAGAGATATTTTACGTTCGTCTGCTATTTCCTTGAGTTTACCGCCAGATGTAGTTATAGCAATTTGACATCCACGCTTAATCGCGACATCCAAACAAGATAAAGTTTCCTCCGTATTACCAGAGTAGCTACTGCAAATAACTAAAGTATTTTCATTAGCATATGCTGGTAGATTATAATTTCTAATTACCTCAATAGGTTTATCAATTTCTGATTCTAGCCAATTTTTAATGATGAGCGCCGCAAGAGCAGATCCACCCATTCCCGCTACTATGATTTTTTCAATACGGCGACCATCGTGTTCCCAATGCTTTATGTCTACATCATATTTTGCTTGTTCCCACTGATTAGCAATCACATCAAGTGCGCCACGCGCATCTCGCTGTTGAATAACTCTTAAATCATCTAGCATTGCACCCCCTAAATCTAAATATAAACTTGCTTATGTATATATACTTATGATACAGTATTTAGTAAAGAAATAAAATATAGTAAAATTGAGGTGGGGTATGAACATTCAACCAAATACAGTATCGAATATTAGTGACGACCAAGAGCTAGCGAAAGCTTTAGCTGGTGTTAATGGTTTTGGAGATGCCGACACTCAGCCAGTGGCAGAGGTTACTCCAGTAGAGGAGCCAAAATCTAATCAGGAAAATATTAATCCTATGCCTAGTCCTTTACCATTAAATCCTGTACCACAGATAAATCCTGTACCACAGAGAGATGAACTAGAACAGATTAAAATGGAAGCTGTAAACGAACTTCGCCCTTTGGTTGATAAGTTAATTTTGCCTCCAGAAGAGAAGTTTGACGTATATCTACTACTAATTCGCTGTACAGACGACCGTACACTAGTTGCTCCAGCACATGAAACTGCCAGAATGATTGAAGACGAAACAAGGCGTGCTACTGCT
>SDRW01000011.1 GCA_007845485.1 TM7 phylum sp. oral taxon 348 | reverse complement strand
TCAGGCAATGCATAAAAAGGTACTCAAGGGCACAAAATGGATGCCTAGACATATACTACCGATGAAGGACGTGGAAGGCTGCGAAAAGTCTCGGCTAGCTGTCATCAAGCTGTGAACCGGGAATGTCCGAATGGGGAAACCCGCCGCGGGTCATGCCGTGAGCATCGTACGCTGAATAAAATAGGCGTAGTGAAAGGGAACCGTCTGAACTGAAACATCTTAGTAGGGCGAGGAAAAGAGAGTAAATAACGATTCCGGGAGTAGTGGCGAGCGAAACTGGAATAGCCCAAACCTTGTATTGTTTTGTTCTCATCATCCGGACTGACATATCTACTTCGGTAGGTGAGTTGGTGTGGATGGTGAGAACGATATGGCTGACAGGCTAATGCAATCAGGGTGTTGTGAGTCTACAGAGTTTTAAGATCCAGCACTTCTATACGGAGTGTTGAATCTTAAAAGTGACGACTGTCATCGAGCACATAAGGTAAAAAATCGGCGTGGTTAGCAGAACGAGTTGGAAAGCTTAGCCGGAGACTGTGATAGCCAGGTATGCGAAAACGACGCTGACCTTATTCTGTATTCTCGAGTAGGTCGGGGCACGAGAAACCCTGATTGAATCCGGCTGGACCACCAGCCAAGGCTAAATATAGTATATGATCGATAGTGAACTAGTACGGTGACGGAAAGGTGAAAAGAACCCCGGGAGGGGAGTGAAATAGAACCTGAAATTTTGTGCCTACAAGGAGTCGGAGCCGGGATAAGGTAAATCTACCTCATCTGCTTTCCGAGAGGGAAAAGAGCAGCGAGCTTGGTTTTGCTTTAGCAAAACTCAGCTTTGCTGACGAGCGATGAGAAAAACCGTAGGTTTGTCTCATCCCGGTGACGGCGTGCTTTTTGTAGAACGATCCAGCGAGTTAATTTTTACGGCGAGGTTAAGTCAGATGATGAAGCCATAGTGAAAGCGAGCATTAACAGTGCGATTTAGTCGTAAGGATTAGACCCGAAACCAGGTGACCTTGAGTACCTTTTTATGCATTGACTGAAGCGGTAGTTGAATCTTCAACTCGTTAAAGTTTAAGCTCAACCATCCGTCAATCCTACATTTGGTCGAAAATGACATCACTACTATCTACCAACGAACCCGGCACAGACCGGACTCATCAGCATCAAGCATTGATATCATCTCATCATCTTACGATTGAACTAAATTGTTAATATGCTGTGCCGGCTACCTGACTAAGATCATGCGTTGTTATGAAAGGATACACGATACTTATACGACGCCAGGTAGAATGCACATCAGAACTCTCGCCTCAGCAATCTCCATCAGTAAGGACAGCTAGACCTCTATCTGCATTCTATTCATAAACCGGCAACACAAGCAACATAGCTATAGAATCCACCATGTTTGTCTCGCACAATTCTTAGTGGTTCATCAGAACATAAGCAACTGGAGATATATTAACAAACCGGCTAGACTCCGTCAACTAGCTTTAGCCTGCTTATATGTTGTAATTTACGTAACGCCAGCCCACACTACGACACTCAGCCACCATAAGCAATCCACCCCGGTCTGTATGTCGGGGCGGATTATCTTTCCCACTAGCCGGAGAGTAAACTTGGCTTAGTCAGCGACAGTTACAGCTGCTTCTACCTCGTCATCTGCACCGGGCTCTTCCGTGGCAGACAAGTCCTTCCTCTCCTTTGCCTTCTCCATCCGCTCAGATGAGTTCATGGTGAAGCTCTTTTTGCGCTGCTCGCCATTCTCTAGAATGTCAGTACGGGAGCCGGTGATACTACCGTCGTACTCAGCACCTTCCGGTCTGGGTGTATAGGAGCTCATACCCCTAGTCTCTTTACCGTCAGGACCAACTTCCCAGTGAGAGGTGGTTGTACCCTTCTCATCTTCGTAGCTGGTGTAGTATTCCTTGATCTTCTCCTCTGATTCAGAGCTACCCTCAGCCGCCTTATCGTCGACCTTAATAGTCTCGGAGGTCTCAGAAGCCTCGGCGCCGGGGACGTAGAAGCTCTTACCTCGCCGCTTACCGTTAGCTAGAGTCTCCCAGCGAGAGCCGGTCACACTACCGTCGTCTTCGACACCTTCCGGTCGAGGAACGAACGAGCTTGAGCCTCTGGTCTCTTTACCATCAGAACCAACTTCCCAGTGGGAGGTGGTTGTACCATTACCGTTCCTACCATAAGTAAAGTATTCGACAACTCGCTCGTCGTCTTTCTCTGATTTAGAGTCAGTCTTTTCTTTAGCTTTCTCGACCTGCTCAGATGAATTTATGGTGAAGCTCTTCTTGCGTCCCTCGCCGTTTTCAAAGATTTCGGTACGGGAGCCGGTGATCCTACCATCGTACTCAGCACCTTCCGGTCGAGGCAAGAATGAGCTCATACCCCGGGTTTCCTTACCGTCAGAACCGACAAACCAGTGTGAAGTGGTCTTACCCTTCTCATCTTCGTAACTGGTGTAGTACTCTTTAACCTTCTCCTCGTCCTGCTCAACCTGAGTAGCAGCCGGTTGGTTGCCATTATCGACAGTCTTCTGCTCTGCCATACCCTTGGCAGCCACTCCTACCCCACTGGCCAAAGCAGCCACCAGCATACCGGCTATCACCTTGCGATGAAGACCGTGCTTGTCCTGCTTGTTGTGAGCCGCATCGCCGAAGCTCGGTGTCTCAGGGTTGGCATTAGCTGCCTTGATGTAGCCGTCAGCAGCATGAGGATCTTTAGCGTCGGTTATCTCTTCAACCGACATATCCAGAGTGTCGTCCGGACTACCGGTATTCCAGACGGATTTATTGCTAGAGGAGGAACTACCCTCGCCAGCCTTACTATCTATATTCTTCATATCTATATATCGCCTTTCCTCTTATTAGCTTACATGCTTAACGCTACCATAAAGCTAGTGCATTGTCAAGATGGCTGCCCTCCAGCAAGAAGTCAAATAGCCCCATAGTGATGATGCCATTTCGCTCATGTCCGACACCGGCAGCGTCCTTGACGATGATAACTTTAGCGAAGTGATCATCTATCTCGCTAAGCGAACGAGACTCTTGGGCTCGCTTGTCCGGATCGCTAATAGTCAGAGCCGACTGGATATAGAGGGTGCGGTCGCCCCGGTTGGCCACGAAGTCCACCTCATACTGCCGTCTGTCATTGCCGTCCCGAGCTGACACCACGCCGATATCCACCTGATAGCCTCGGCACCGTAGCTCAATGTAGATAATGTTCTCCATGATATGGTTCTCTTCCATCTGCCGGAAGCCGAGACAGGCGTTACGGATGCCGGAATCAGTGAAGTAGTACTTGGACGGCGTGTTAATATACTTCTTACCTTTGACATCGTAACGCTTTGACTTCTCGACAATAAAGGCTTCTTCCAGTTTGGTCAGATAGTCACTAATAGTATTGTGATCCAGACTGACATTTGCCATACTCTTAAAGCTTCGCTCCAGCTTATGCGGGTTGGTTAATGAACCGGCACCGGAGGCAATCACCTCAACCAGGCTATCCAGCTCAGCTCTGTTGCGAAGATGATAGCGCTCGACTAAGTCGTTCAGGTAGACATTACTCCACTGCGAACCTAGAAATGCCATCTTGTCTGACTCGGTTGGCATCGCTGAGACCTGCGGCAAACCACCGTAGCGATAATAGTCGCTCCAACCTCGCTCACGAGAGCCATCATAGACCGACATAAACTCAGCAAAACTCAGCGGATACAAGTGAATCTCATAGCTACGCCCCCGAAACTCAGTCACGATATCTGACGAGAGAAAGCGAGAGTTACTGCCGGTGACATACACATCCAGATTCGGTAGATGGAGAAAGCCGTTAAGCACAGATTCAAAATCCGCCACTAGCTGGATCTCGTCCAGCAGCACATAGTGCCTGGTGTCATCTTTGATCCGGTTCCTGATGAACCCATCTAGGACGTCCGGGTCAGTCAGGCTTTTGTTTTCTCTGGTCTCTAGATTGAGATGAATGATATGATCAGTAGACACTCCCCGCTTCAGCAGATAATCCTTAAAAATCGGGTCAAGTAAATACGACTTGCCACAGCGGCGAATGCCGGTTATCACCTTGATCAAACCATTACCCTGGCTATCAATCAGGCGCTTCAGATAGATGTCACGAGCGATCTGTTTCATTTTAGTCTACTTCCTTAATCATAGAGTGATTATACCACTCTTACTCATTCTATTTACAATTTCCGGCGATTTCGCCACTTTTTGTAAATAGGATTATCTTTTCGATCTCCGAGACGCTTGCCAAGCGTTAGCTCATCTTAGACCATCCTGATGATGAGTCGCTCATAGAAAGGTGTATTCCTATTAAAAAGCTCTGCCTCAATAGCAGAGCTTTAATTGTGAATCGTAAGTGTATAGCCTAGATTTAACTCTCGGCGCCCCACTCTTCTTTTTCATTGCGCCAGCTTGCTAACGCAGACTCCCATTTATCAGGCTGAGTCCCGCCGGCGATCTCAGAGTATGCCCTGGAAGCTACGTAGAGAGTCTCCCGTTTTCTATTGTCCCGTTCTTCGTCGCCCCCTGGATGAGTATATGTAGTACCATCAAGCTCATGATGTGAAATATCAACATATAACTGCCCAAGTTCCCGCTCGGTGTCACTCAGAATTCGTTCAACTGTATCTCTGTGGTCTCTATCCTTCTTGCTCATCATCAGACCACCAAAGACGTTTTTGATTGACGCAAGAGCGCCTCTCCCAAGCCATGCACTCTTAAAACGTTTCTTTTCATTATTG
>SDRW01000010.1 GCA_007845485.1 TM7 phylum sp. oral taxon 348 | reverse complement strand
GGGCGAGCTGAAGTCTCGTATCAGCTATGGTCAGAATGTTCTCAAGCATTCTGTTGAGATGGCTCAGCTGGCCGGGATGATCGCCGAAGAGATCGGTGCTGATGTACGTATCAGTAAGACGGCTGCTTTGCTCCATGATGTAGGCAAGGCGGTAACCCACCGGATAGAGGGTAAGCATCACCATATCGGGGCAGCACTGGCTCGTAAATACGGTATGGACGAGCGGATCGCTCATGCTATAGAGGCACACCATGACGATATCGAGGCGACCACGCCGGAGGCAATCATCGTTCGGGTCTGTGATGCTATGTCAGGTGCCAGGCCGGGGGCTCGCAATGTCAGCTCAGAGAACTTTGCCGAGCGGATGAAAGATCTGGAGAATATCGCTGCATCATTTGATGGTATCGATAAAGCCTACGCTATTTCAGCCGGGCGGGAGATCAGGGTGATGGTCAGCCCTGAGAAGATTGATGATCTGTCGTCGGTCAAGTTAGCCCGAGATATCGCTAATAAGATTGAATCGACCATGCAGTACCCGGGTACGATCAAGGTTAACGTTATCCGAGAGACTAGAGCGATAGAGTACGCTAAATAGCGCAACGATCTCCTCGTTACATATTATTGCAAAAATGCATTTTTGTGTAATGAGTGCTATAAGGATCATATAGAACAAAGTCTTATGAAAGAGATTGTCAAGATAACTGATCAAGACTTCGGCATAGTACCTGCAGTGTCTACCAATGAGCCTACTATACGGCTTGGCGCAAGAGGGATAGTCCTCAACGACAAAGGTGAAATAGCTCTTATTTACAAGGCGGTTAAAAATGAGTACAAGTTACCCGGTGGTGGTGTAGAAGATGGTGAAGATGCTCAGCAGGCATTTAGGCGAGAATGTGAGGAAGAGCTGGGTTGTATCGTGAATGTAATAAGGGAACTGGGCGTGGCAAATGAGCATAAGTCGCAAGAGAACTTCCGACAGTCCTCGTTTGTTTACGAAGCAAAAAAGACGGTTACCTTAGAGTCTGATTATTTGACAGATAAAGAAAAGGCAGAAGGAACCAAATGCCTTTGGTTACCGAAGCTTCAAGCGCTAGATAAAATGAAACGATCATTCAGAAGTCTTAAAGCTTCACAATACGATTCTGTCTACAGGACGAAGTTTATGGCTTTGAGAGATATCAGAATACTGGAGTACTATATTAACAAGTAGTTAGAGTAAGAAGGGGACTCAGCGCTCAGTTTGCCATATTACGGATATCTGATATACTACTTAACGTATTTGTCTGGCACCGTAGCTCAGCTGGTCAGAGCGTGGGACTCATAAGCCCGAGGTCACTGGTTCGAGCCCAGTCGGTGCTACCAAGTGGACTATACAATTGATCGCGGGGTGGAGCAGTCTGGTCAGCTCGCTTGGCTCATAACCAAGAGGTCGTTGGTTCAAATCCAACCCCCGCCACCAAGGAATAATTTAGCCCTCCTAGCGGAGGGCTTCTATTTTACTTGCTGTCTATGATATCAATCTACCAGCTCGACGGTGGCGAGCTGAGCTAACTTCTTCTGAATAAAGCTGGTTAGCTCGGCGCTACTGCGTTGTCGATTCCAGCTATAGCTCCCTGTTTGGTTGGGGGTGCTTGGTTGATTCATTTTCTTCATCGGATGTCCTTTTATTAGATTGTTTATTTGTTGCAACTGATAAGATAATAGCAAACATAAGCTATATTGTCAAGTGCTAGACCATGTAGTATCAATAATGCAATATAGTAAAATACAGCTATGACTAAGTATCTCCTGGCCGTGTCGGGTGGAGTAGACTCAATGGTGCTGCTGGACATGGTGGCGACAAACTACCATGGCTTCCGGGAGAAATATCTTAGCGGAGCGCAATTTCCGGCAGACTTTGTAGTAGCACATTACGACCATGGTATCAGAGGGAAAGTATCCGCTGAGGATGCCGAGTTTGTCCGGCAGCAGTGCCGTAACTACGGAGTGACAGTGCAGTGCGGTTGCGGTAAGTTGACTGCTGCTACCGGTGAGGCAGTGGCTCGTCAGTGTCGTTATGATTTCTTCCGGCGGGTGGCGGAGGCGATAGCGAGAGATGATGAGCCGGTTTACTTGGTGACGGCGCATCACCGGGATGATTTACTCGAGACCATCGCTCTTAACATAGTGCGAGGGACGGGCTGGCGAGGACTAGCGCCGATGAATCAGCCACGGGTACTCCGACCGCTCCTTGATATAGCTAAAGCAGAGTTAGTTAGCTATGCCATAGAGCATGGTCTCACCTGGCGAGAAGATCAGACTAATGACAGCCCGAGATATCTGCGCAATCGTCTCCGGGCTTTGTTGGCTAGCCGGTCACCGGCCGACAAAGCGAAGCTAACCCGGCTATACGAGAGGCAGAAGCATTTGCGCCGGCAGATTGAGCAAGAGTTAGAGCATTACTGTGCTCGGCATAGTACTAGAGATAAGCAAGGTCGGTTAGTGTTGCGCCGTTATGATCTGATCATGCTCCCGGCGGATGTCGCCATAGAGATACTTCGCCGGTTGACGAAGGGGTGGCTCACTCGCCCGCAGCTCGGTCAATTATTACTCTTTATCAAGGTGGGTAAGCCAAGCAAACAACTGAGCTGGAAGCGACTCAATGTCCGACTGGATGTGCGTCGGGTCTATTTTTATCCGGAAATGTGACTATATTTACCGGATAAAAATGCGAAAACTTCTCATTTTTACCAAGTTTTCGCATTTTTGCTGTTATACTAGTAGGTATCGTGAAGTATATAGAACGGGCAGAGTATCTGAAAACTCTGCGAGAGTTGAAGGGCAAGCATTTCATTAAAGTGATTACCGGTGTGCGTCGTGCCGGTAAGTCTACTTTGATGCAACTCTTTAGAGAAGAAATAGCTCAAAAAATAGATAAGAGTCGGATCCAGTCATACAACTTTGAAGATCCAAAGTATAATGACATGACTAGCTGGCGGGAAGTCTATGACTTGATAGATAAGAAACTAGCGAAAGGTGAGCTGAACTATATTTTTCTTGATGAAGTCCAGGATATCCCGGGATTCGAAAAGCTGCTTGATGGACTCTATATCAACGAAAACATAGATCTGTATGTCACCGGCTCAAACGCCTATTTACTTAGCTCGGAGCTGGCTACTATTCTGACCGGTCGGGCTTATGAAATCAATATCCTACCTTTTTCATTCAAAGAGTTCGCTCAGACTTATACCACCCCTGTCGATAATAGTGTAAAGTTTGAGCATTTCATGCGCTACTCAGCCTTTCCCCAAGCTACCGAGCTAATGCATCAGAATCCTGCTCTGGTTATGAATTATCTAAGAAGCGTATATGAAAGCATCTTGGTAAAGGACATGCTCCCACGTAAACAGATATACGCTGAGCGTAGTTTTGAGAACGTAGTTAACTACGTGATGGATTCCATCGGTTCAAGCTTGTCACCTAATGGTATTGCTAGGGTTCTCGCTAGTGACAATAAAACGGTCGACTCTCGAACGGTTCATTCATACTTGAAGTCGCTCTGCGATAGCTTCGTACTTTATAAAGCTGAGCGGTTTGACATTAAAGGTAAGCAGAACCTGACAACACAGGAGAAGTACTATGCAGTTGACCTTGGCTTTCGCAACTTGCTGCTGGGTAAGGAAGTCGGTCAAGATACCGGTCATTTGTTGGAAAATGTTATCTACTTAGAGTTGAGGCGACGAGGTAATGAAATATGGGTCGGTAAGATTGGCGAAAGGGAGGTTGACTTCGTGGCTCGTGATAATGAAGGCTACCTGACGTATTATCAGGTTGCTTATACGGTACGAGACGAGACGGTACTGGAGCGTGAGCTGACACCTTTTGATAAGATCCCGGATCATAATCCTAAGATCCTCATTACACTTGATCCAGAAGAAGTTTCTCGGCGTGGCGTGAGACAGATTAACGCTATCAACTGGCTACTTAGTGATTAAGTAAAGTTCGGGGTGGGATGCCTGCATTGACGACAGCGGACATTTCAACTAAGCTTATGTTTAATAGTAAGGATGGGAACGAAAAACAATGGACATGTCGGCTGATGAAGGTGGGGTTATGATCAGCACTAAGTCGCTGACTAAACGCTACCGAGTGGGCGGACATGACCTGCTGGCGACGAATAATGTTTCGCTATCGATTAACCGAGGTGAATTCGTGGCGATCGTAGGCGAGAGCGGTAGCGGTAAGAGCACTCTACTGCAACTACTGGGAGGGCTGGACAAACCAACCAGTGGCTCGGTAACCATTGGCGGAGTGGATATTACCAATCTGAGTGATGGTAAGTTGTCTAAGTTTCGTAGCCAGACGATCGGTTTTGTCTTTCAGTCTTTTTACCTCCAGCCGTTCCTGACCTTGCGACGTAATATTGAAGTAGCAGCTATGCCCAGCCGGATGAAGCGAGCTGCCAGGCGAGCCAGGACGGATGAGCTAGCTGAACAAGTCGGGTTAACTGACCGACTAGGCTATTATCCTCGCCAGCTATCAGGTGGTCAGATCCAGCGAGTGGCCATCGCTCGGGCACTCTTTAATAAGCCGCCAATTCTACTGGCTGATGAGCCGACCGGCAATCTCGACTCACAGAATAGCCGAGGCATCATTGCCCTATTTCGGCAGATCTGTGATGGGTGGGGTACGACTGTAGTGGTAGTGACACATAGCCGAGAGGTAGCGATGGTAGCGGATCGGGTAGTCACAGTAAAAGACGGAGCTATCGTATGATCAAGCTTAGCGACGTCGCTCTGCTCTCTCTGACCAAGCTTCATACTCGGAAGATTAGGACGATTATCACGATACTG
>SDRW01000004.1:13823-27851 GCA_007845485.1 TM7 phylum sp. oral taxon 348 | reverse complement strand
CTTTACGAGCCGAACCGATTACATCAAGCCCAACATTATCAAAATTCATACCACGCTCTTCACTTATGACAGTAGCGCCAGTCAAAACAGCAATATCTTCTAGGATTTCCTTACGACGATCGCCGAAGCTTGGAGCCTTAACTGCTACACTATTAAACACACCCTTGAGTTTATTTAATACCATAACGCTAAGAGCCTCACCCTCAACTTCATCAGCAATCAAGACAAGGTCCTTCTTACCAGCTTGTGCTAATTTTTCCAAAATTGGTGCAACATCTTGTATACTGGACAATTTTTTATCTGTAATAACAATTGCCGGTTTATCATAAACAGCTTCTTGACGATTAATATCGGTTACAAACAAAGCACTTGTAAATCCACGGTCCAGACTAAAGCCTTCGACGACTTCACTTTCCATCTCTAAACCTTGTCCTGCTTCAACCGTAACAACACCGTCTTTACCAATTTTATCAATTACGCCAGCAATCAACTCACCGATTTCCTGACTCCCCGCTGAAATAGTCGCGACTTCGGCTACACGAGCATTTTTACCCTCGATACTTTCAGATATTTTATCTAGTTCCGCTACAACTTCTCGCCCAGCTTCCTCAATACCTTTTCTTAGTTCCTGAGGGTTATGACCAGCAGCAATTAGACGATTTGCTTCCTTCAAAATATTATAAGTCAATACTGTTACTGTTGTCGTACCATCACCAGCAACTTTATTAAGCTTAGTTGCAGCCTGTTTAATTAGCTCCGCTCCAACTTTATATCCTAAAGTCTCGTCATCATTTTCAGGTAAATCAACACCTTCGGCTACAGTAACACCATCATGAGTAACTGTTGGTCCACCGTAGCTTTTTGCAATCACAACATTACCGCCCTTAGGACCATAAGTTACTTTTACTGCATCATACAAAGCTTTTGCACCGCCCAAAACTCGCGTGCGAGCATCATCGCCATAGAATACTTTTTTCGCCATAAAAACTCCTTATACCGTTGCTAGAACGTCATCTTCTTTTACAATTAAATATTCGGTTTCGTTGATCTTTAAATCGGTAGTTGAATATTCTTTATAGACAATTTTATCCCCTACAGCCACTTGTTCAACCTTTGGACCAACAGCAACCACTGTTGCCATTACAGGTTTTTCTTTTGAACTATCCGGCAAGTAAAGACCACTGGCAGTTTTTTCTTGCGCTTTTTCGCGCACAGCAACTACTCTATCAGCCAGAGGTTTTATTGGTGAACTCATTTCCATTTCCTCCTTTTCAATAATTACATTTATTATTGTATCGAAAAAAATTAGCACTTGCAAGTATTGAGTGCTAATTTAATTCTTTAATATTAAAACTACTGTTTTTTAATCTTTTCAGATATAATTTCTCTTACAATATTAGTATCATTCCAGGGTAGTTTTTCACCGTTAATAATCCTAAACTGCTCATGACCCATGCCCGTAATTAGAATTGTATCATCTTTCTTAGCAATGTTTAGAGCATGTCTTATCGCCTCCCGTCTATCCGCAATCTCTGTAGTTTTGTTAGTAGCTTTAGATTCTTCTATACCAGCATATATATCCCGCCTAATTTTATCAGGATCTTCATTGTAACTTTCTTCATCTGTTAAGATAATTTCATCTGCCAGCTTAGCTGCAATCTTACCCATTATAGGGCGTTTCAAAGCATCTCTGTCACCACAAGCACCAAATACTAAAATTATGCGTTTTTTAGTAATATTACGCGTTGCTTCAAGTAGTTTTTCAAGAGCATCTGGGGTATGTGCGTAATCTACAATAACTTCATACTTTTCATCTTTAGTAGCACGTTCAAATCGCCCAGGTATTCCCTCTAAGCTAGCAATTCCATTTTTGATATCACTCATAGAAACGCCCAAAACATAGCAGATCGATGCGGCTGCCGCCATATTCAATACATTATATTCACCTGGTAAATAGGTAGCTAATTGTGATTTTTCCTGGTGGTCGAAAGCTAGAGTCGCTTCGCTACCCTTTTTATATAATTTTATATCACTAATGCGAACATCAGCATCTTCACTTTTACCATAAGTAATCTTTTGTTCCTCGGCCAAATATTTATCAAAATAGTCAAACCAATCATCGTCGCGATTAAGTACGATATAGCGAGGATTGCGAGCAAACAACAGACCTTTTGCTGCAGCATATTTTTCCATTGTTTTGTGATAATCAAGATGATCCTGGGTTAAATTAGTCATTACAGCTGCCTCAATTGGCACTCCATCTAATTTGTGCTGATGAAGAGAATGACTAGTTACCTCTAATATTACAAAATCAACTTTAGAATGACGAGCCTCGTTTAAAAATTGTTGCATACGACTCACCGATGCAACAGTAGCATTTAGATCATTGATTTTTGATTCGCCAGCTACTTCAATAACCGCAGTCGTAAACATTGCTGTTTTATAGCCTGCTTGTTTTAAAATTTCATTAATATAGTTTGCTGTAGTAGTTTTGCCATTTGTACCAGTTACAGCAATCACTCGTAAACCACGGGCTGGCCAACCATAACGTGCGGAGACTAGCTGTATTCGCGTTTTCCTGTAGACATTTTCCAAAAGATGCACTGCTTGAGAAGGTAAGACTGAGCGCACTCCTTTAACCAATCTTTGCTTCATAAAATCAATTTTAACACTTTAAATATATTATGGCTACATTAGTGTCTTAACACCTCAACATTAATTGACAATAATAGTTATGCTTGATAGAATCTAATTAGTTATAGTTGTGTTTGGTGTATATTCGTAGTTAGATTCAGATTAACATAATATTTAATGAGCAGTTACCAATTAAGATTGGTTTAAGCCAATAATTTAGAGATATGATACAAAAGAAAATATCCCTGCAATTACAGACTGCCCTGGGTCTAATTATAGCTATTTTATGTTTAGCTTTAATATTTTCAGCTCAGGGCTGGCGTTTATTTGTAGTTCAAACCCCTAGCATGGGCCAGACAGCACCAGTAGGCTCCCTGGTTGTGTCTCAAACACAAGAGACCTATAATCCTGGGGACATTATTAGTTTTTACAGAAATAGCCGCATTTATACGCACAGAATCGTTAACGAAAAAGACGGTAAGTTTACAACCAAGGGGGATATGAATGGATCAAACGACCCCTGGCTAACCAATAAAGACGATATAATAGCTAAAAGTCATTACATTATCTACCATGCTGGCTGGCTGGCCATGGCTTTGCCTTGGTTGTTTTTTGGCTGGATAATAGTTTATCTCATATCCTGTTGGCGCAGAATATCACCAGAATGGCGTTGGCCAATTAGGATTATAGGTGGTACTTTTGTAGTAGTATTTACATCGTTATGGCTACATCCATGGATAAATATCGCACTTCTCAATTATTTCCCAAGCGATAAAGGTGGCATAGATATGCATATCGTAAATACAGGAATATTCCCTATCAAAGCAGAAGGTATACGCTTGACTCCAGGAGAGAATGCAACTATCAATATTAGATACGCTGATTCTGGGTCTACTGGTAGATATACGTTAATGCCTCGCCCTTCGCTGGGTTTTTGGGGAATAATATGGGTAATGTTATTTTGCCTAACTCCCCTACTTATTGCAATATTTATCCAAGTACCTCATCAAAGAAATAGAAGAATTAGATCAATATCTGACACCCCCAAGGAATCGCTCTTTATAGATAAATATCCATACATAATAATAGTATTAATCATTCTGCTTTCAGTAATAATTTTATCTATGCAACTTTCTACATTAGCAGCATTTACAGCTTCTATTCGCAACTCTGTGAGTCGCGCAAGAACCAGCACCTGGTTTAATTGCGAAAACTACTTAAAATCAAATCCAAAACCAGTTATAGCGTTTGCCATGAAAAGCTCAGGTAATCAAAGTGAAATTAATGGCGGACTAGTGGGTCAAGCGCGTGGAAATTTTAGCTTTGATGCAAATGATAGAGGCTCTTGCCAACGTGATGGAGGCGGAGCTTTGATATACGAGCCAAACAGCTGTCTTGGCCAATATAGCGCTGGTGGAAATATACAGACTAGTGATTATTCATTGGAAGTATGGTTTAAAACAAATGATAGAAATTCAAACGGAAAATTAATTGGCATGGGGCACGCCATAGTAAACTCAGTTACTATATACGAATCAGAAACTCAAAATGATAGAAATTTATATATAGATAGATCAGGTCGAATAGTATTTGCCATACGACCCGATTCAGTCCAATACATTGCCAGTCCAGCTGGCATAAACTATACTGATAATAACTGGCATCATGCAGTTGCGACTTTGTCCTCTGTGTCTGGATCGCGTCTTTATGTAGACGGTAATCTTGTAGCACAAAATTCACAAATGAAAAGAGCAAGAGAGCTAGCAACTGGTTGGTTCCAAAGAGCGTACTGGAAATTTGGATGTGGTGGCATGGCTAATTGGCGTAATGGCGATGGAACGCGATTTGATGGCAGGTATTATTACCGAGGGCGAATGCGCTTTGGGGCAATTTACGAAACAGTCTTAACGCAAAATCAGGTTCTCGAGCATTACCTGGCAGGCTCTACATCCTAAAATCTGCTATAATTAAGAGGTATGAGAATTTTGGGAATAGAAAGCAGTTGCGATGAAACTGCAGCCGCGGTTGTAGAGGATGGTAAAAATATATTAAGTTCAATCGTAAAATCGCAGATTGATATTCATACTCAGTATGGCGGCGTTGTTCCAGAAGTTGCGGCTAGAAACCACTTAGAAGTTGTAAATCCAGTAGTTCAACAAGCATTAGATGAAGCTAATCTTGATTGGAGTAGAATTGACGCAATTGCCGTCACTTACGCACCAGGTCTGTCTGGGTCATTGTTAATTGGGGCTATTACTGCAAAGACTCTAGCTTATTTATATGATAAACCCCTCTACCATATTCACCATGTGGAAGCTCATGTTTACGCTAATTTTTTAATTAATGGACAGGGCGAACTTGCAAAAGATCTACCAACTAGTCAACCTAAGTTCCCCCTTTTGGCTTTGATAGTCTCTGGCGGACATACTCAACTTGTATTATTCAGTGACCATGGTAAATTTCGGATTCTAGGACAAACGCAAGATGACGCCGTTGGTGAAGCTTTTGATAAAGTTGCAAAAATAATTGGGCTACCCTACCCTGGCGGTCCAAGCATATCTAAAGCTGCCATACATGGTGATCCATATAAATATAAATTACCAAAGGCTAAACTTAAAAATAAATTCGATTTTTCTTTTTCTGGACTTAAAACCGCAGTTTTGCGCGCCGTTCAATCTGAAGTTGGGGTTAATTTTTCTTTCCCTTCTCACAAACTACCAGAGCTTTTAAATGAAGAACAACAGAATAATTTTGCAGCTAGCTTTCAACATGTAGCTATCGAGAGTTTAGTAGATAAAACAGTAACTGCATTTAATGAATTTTCTCCGGAAAGCGTTGTGATCGCTGGCGGAGTAGCTGCTAATCAAGAATTACGTAGCCAGCTAAAGAGTCGCCTACCAGTTGAAATAAACTACGCTCCGATAAAATTATGTACTGATAACGCAGCTATGATAGCTTGTCTAGCCTATTATCAAGCACAGCATCAGGCACCAATTGACCCATTAGAGCTTGACATTAAGCCCAGTTTAGCTATGACTTCAAGGATGTAATTAAATGAATCCACACTTTTTACAATCCGCAGCATGGCAATCATTTCAAGAAGCTCTTGGGCGTAAAGTTTACAGACAAAAGGGTATCGACTGGGAATTTATGGCTATATTAGAGCCTGGTACTCGCCTATCGCCTTCCCGACTTTATTGCCCATACGGTCCAACTGTTTCATCAATTAAAGGCTTAAAATCAGCCTTAAAAGCGCTTACAAAACTAGCTACTAGTCTTGGCGTTAAGTTTGTAAGAGTAGAACCTCTTGGGGTAAAATTTAATGCAAAAGATTTTAGATTAAAAAAGGTTAATTATAGCCAGCCAGCTCATACTTGGCAGATTGACTTGAACCGCTCAAGTGATGAAATAATCTCACAAATGAAACAAAATAACCGCAATATTTACAGAAACTATCGCAAAAAAGGTCTATCCTATAGAATTAGTAACAACCCCAATGATTGCAAATACTTGATTAAACTATTGCACGGTGTGGCTGCTCATAATAATATCACTATTCATAGCGACAAATATCTTCAAACTCAAGCCGATGTTTTATTACCGATCAATAGCGCAAAATTACACTTTATAAGTCTAGAAAGTAAAGTTATAGCAGCCGCACTAACCTATGAAGATGAAAAAACTTGCTATTATGCGCATGCTGGAGCTAGTCATGAATACCGCAAATTATCAGCTAGCACTGCCCTGCTCGCTGAGATTATTATTAATGCAAAAAAGGATGGCAAACTTATATGTGATCTTTATGGAATCACAACTAGCCAAGATAAAAATCATCGCTGGGCAGGCTTTACGCGCTTTAAAAAATCATTTGGAGGCTATGAGGTAGATTTATCCGAAACCTATGACTTACCTATAAATAAACCTGCATATAAACTATATCAGGCAGCTAAATTTTTACGCCATAAAATCGTTAAA
Organism: TM7 phylum sp. oral taxon 348; assembly: GCA_007845485.1. GTDB lineage: Bacteria > Patescibacteriota > Saccharimonadia > Saccharimonadales > Saccharimonadaceae > SDRW01. The sequence goes on along the minus strand of SDRW01000004.1, from coordinate 21,242 downwards.
CTAAAACAACGAATTAAATAACACCCCTGTAAATATGCTATAATTATAGCAAGATAAATAAGTGTTTTAGATATTTCTCGTGAAAACTATACGAGCAAGCAAGAGTGAAGGGATTAGATTATGAAATTAGCAAAGGCTTATGAGCCAAATCATTATGAACCTGATATTTATGCTATGTGGGAAAAATCTGGTGTATTCGACCCAAAAGGTGAGGGCGAGCCATATAGTATAGTAATGCCACCGCCAAATGCAAATGGTAATTTACATATGGGGCATGCCTTGATTGTAAATTATCAAGATATGTTGGTACGTTATAACCGTATGCAAGGTAAAGACGCTGTATACCTACCAGGCGCAGATCATGCTGGATTCGAAACTTGGGTAGTTTATGAAAGAGTTTTAAACGAAAAAGGTCAATCTAGGTTTGATTTTTCACGTGAAGAACTTTATAGCCAGGTATGGGATTTCGTACATAAACAACGTAGCAATATGGAGCTCCAACTAAGAGCACTAGGAGCTGGGGCAAGTTGGAAAAATCTTACTTTCACACTTGACGAAAAAGTTATTAAAACAGTTTACGAAACCTTCAAAAAACTTTGGGATGACGGGTTAATTTATAGGGGCGAAAGAATTGTTAATTATAGTACAAAATACCAAACAAGTTATTCCGATATTGAAGTAAACTATAAACAAGAAAAAGGAACTTTGTGGCAAATAGCCTATCCACTGATTGATCAGGTAGGGGAGATAGTAGTTGCGACAACCCGCCCAGAAACTATGCTCGGCGATGTTGCTATCGCAGTCAATCCAACAGACGAACGTTACAAGCATTTGATTGGAACAAAGGCACATTTACCAATCGTTGATCGCGAAATACCTATAATTGCCGATGATTATGTTGATAAAAATTACGGCACGGGAGCTGTTAAAATTACTCCAGCTCATGATCCAAATGATTTTGAAATAGGTAAACGCCATAATCTAAAGCCAATACAAGTGATTGGATTTGATGGAACGATGATAAATGTACCGCAACATTACATGGGTCTTGATATTGAAACAGCCCGTAAACGAGTACTAACAGACTTAGAAATAGCGGAATTACGTCGTGGCGAGAGCGAAATTGAACACACTGTTGGATATGATTATAAGAGCGGTTTACCAATTCAGCCGATGATAAAAGACCAATGGTTTATAAAAGTTAAGCCATTAGCCAAGCATGCAATTGAAATATTAGAAAGAGGGGAAATTAATTTTACACCAGAACATAAGCGTTCAGTATTAATTGAGTATTTAAAGAATTTACGCGACTGGAATATCAGCCGCCAAATACCATGGGGTATACCGATTCCAGCTTTCGTAAACAAAGAAGATCCTACTGACTGGATATTTGATACACGAGTTGATCAAAAAACTTTATCTATAAATGGCAAAACTTATTTACGTGAAGAGGATACATTCGATACCTGGTTTAGTAGCGGACAATGGCCATATATAACAACAGACGCGCTGGAACAGGGGAGTGAACTATCAAAGTTTTACCCAACTAGCGTAATGGGGACAGGCGCAGATATTCTATTTCCATGGATTTCACGCATGATTATGCTAGGCTTATATAGAACAGGTAAGATTCCATTTAAAGATACTTACTTTAACGGATTAGTTCTAGATGAAAATGGTCAAAAAATGAGCAAATCCAAAGGTAACGTCATTAATCCAATAGAAATTTTATCCCAATATGGATCAGATGCTCTTAGGCTTGGTATTGTAGCAAATAGATCAGCGGCGCAGAATCAAGCTTTATCTATGGGTAAAATTATAGCTGGACGCAATTACTGTAATAAATTATGGAATATCTCACGTTTTATAGGGGATAAATTGGGTGATGATTTCACACCAAGCAACACACCACAAGCCAAAAGCTTGGCTGATCATTGGATTATTTCTGAGCTTAATAAAACTTGTCTAGAAATTGGCAATCACTTAGATAAATTTAGATTCGCAGAGGCATCTGAAGCACTTTATCACACAGTATGGGATAGTGTAGCCGACTGGTATATTGAAGCCAGCAAAGCTACTCTAAATAAAGACCTATTAGCATGGGTGCTTGAAACCTGCCTACGTATGAGTCATCCTTTTACTCCATTTGTAAGTGAAACTATTTGGCAAAACTTACCATGGACAAGCTCTATATTAGCTAGCGAATATTGGCCAGTTCCTCTTACTTCAGATGAAATATCAGCAGCTCAATTCACTAGAATTCAAGCATTGGTAACAGAAGCAAGATACGTTGTAAGTGAATTACCTGGGCATAAAAAATATAAAATGTTGTATCAAAATGATTCACTAATCGCTGATAATATCAACATAATTAAGCACTTATCGCGAGTTGAAGATATTATTGAAGTGCATCAACCACGCGGACTACGACTAGCTGCAAGCAATAGAGAAGCCTGGCTAGATATAGATCAAGATACTCTTTATGAACATCAAACCAACCTAGAAAAACGCCTAGCAGCAACTAGATTGCGCCACAAAAATCTACAAGATAGACTTGCAAATGAAAATTATATCAACAAAGCCCCAGCCCACTTGATAGAAGAAACTAAGCAAGACTTATCATCTACAGATGAACTAATAAAGCGACTAGTAGCAGAGATTAACGTGCTTAAATAAATTTAATCATACTGGATATGTGTTGGATTACCACTATTGGTAAGTTTTGGTGATGTTTTCTTTTGGCGGTTTTTAAGCTGATTACGCGGATCATAAGATACATGACGACCAGCCTTTTTTACACTAACATGTTCACCATGAGCATGAAGTTCTGGAGATACCTTACCTTCGGCTACATCCTTACTAGTTAGATCAACCCGCGTTATAGCTGATACGGTCGCCATATCCAGATGAGAATCATGTAGGAATACGCCCATTGTAATACTAATTGCCAATGAAGCTATCGCTAAGCGAATTGCGGTTTCTGTCATTAAATATCTTTCTTTTATTTAATATTTTTATTTTTAAATATATTATACTGTATATACTAACATAGCTTTTACTTTTTGTCAATAAAGTTTCATTACTATTGGTGATGATATGGACCGCCTTTTGATATTTCTTGAGCGCGATATATTTGCTCAATCAAAATTAACCTCACAAGCATATGCGGAAAAACTAAACCTGAAAGTGACCAAATAAAATTAGCACGTTGCTTGATACGTTCATCAACCCCATAAGCTCCACCAATTATAAATACTATTTGATTTTGAATAGTTAACTGCTCCAATTTATGTGACAAACTAGGCGAGTCTATATTTTTCCCAGTCTCATCTAACAAGATTACATAATCCTGTGGTGCTATTCTTTTTAAAAGCTCTGTGGATTCATCACGACGCGCTCTATCACCCGAAAGACTAGAATACGATACAAATTGCCACTCAAGTTTGAAAGGCGCTCTTAAGCGTCTCTCATAGCGAGATATTCCATCTATAATCCAATGATCATGCTTTTTACCTACACAAATTATTTTCATCTAAATAAAATAAAAGGCCTATATAGCCTTCTTTATCAGCTTTAGTTCTGGCGGAGGAGGGGAGATTCGAACTCCCGCTACAGGTCTCCCCGTACTAACGATTTAGCAAACCGTCCCCTTCAGCCACTTGGGTACTCCTCCAGATTTAGTACAATCGGTACTTACAAGAGTATATCATATAAATATCATATTTGACAAACATATACATTTTTGATATAATACGAAGTAATAATGTATGGATTGGAGGAGAAAAGTGAGTAAATTTAGTAAAATCACAATTGCTCTAGCAATAGCCTTTGCTACTGCATTTTCACTCGTCCCTACAAGCGCTCAAGCTTTTGGAGGTGGGATGATAGGCGGCGCCAATGCCGCACGTGGATCAGACCAGCCATCTGACTTATTTGGTCAGGCTGGTATATTCTCGACAATAACAAACGTAATGTTGTTTATTGTTGGTGGCGTAAGTGTTCTTATGATTATTATAGGTGGCTTGCGTTACGTACTGTCGGGCGGAGATTCTGGCAATGTATCTGCTGCAAAAAATACCATATTATACGCTATAGTTGGTATTATAGTGTCTCTATTGGCTTATGCTGTAGTGAGTTTTGTAGTAAGTTCATTTGCCAATAATAGTGGTGGTGGATTCACATCTGGATTCAACAGCGGAACATCAGCAACTAATTTCTAGTTCTATATTAAAACTAAACTACGCAATAAAAAATCACCTGCATAATAAGCGCAGGTGATTTTATGTTACAAAGTTATATCTAACCAAGATCGTCTATACCGCACTGATAACGGACATTCTGCCAAAAATACTCAGAGTTTGGCATTTTCGCATATAACTCAGCTTCTTCTCCATTTAGAGGTATTTTATTTATTTTTTTGCGAGCAATCGACGCGATTACAGGGTCTACTTGCATACAATCCCGTGACCTAAAGTCTTGGATCGCACCAGTATCATCATATTCTAGTAGTGATTCATTCTCATTAAAACTGTCGGATTCAGATCTATTAATACCAAAAGATTCTGCTGTTTTCATATTTATATATGATACATTAAAATAAATTAGTTGTCAAACTAGTCTATATGGCGGAGAGAGAGGGATTCGAACCCTCGGTACGTTTTACCGCACGCCGGTTTTCAAGACCGGTACCTTCAACCACTCGGTCATCTCTCCACGTCTAAGGTATTGTATCATATTTATCATCCTACCTCCAGAGCTCGATGCGTAATTGCCAAAATTTGAATTTTTCTAGCGCCACCAGATCTTAAGGCTCGCACTGCCGATGTAATAGTAGCGCCAGTTGTTATAACATCATCAAAAATTATATATGTACGATCAGGAGATAGGGGGTAGCGTGATATAAATGCATTCTCTGCTTGAATAAAGCGGGTTTGTCTATCAGCACCAACCTGGCGAAAGTTAGTTTTACGCCTTAAAACCATCTCGTATTCACAATTGGTCATTTTAGATAAATGTCGCACAATATTAAGAATATGATCATATCCTCGTTGGCGTCTATGTTTAGAACTAGGCGGCAATGGAACTATAATATAGTTACGCCCAGTATTATCAATATTATTACTAACAATTTGCGCTAAAACTTTACAAAAAGCACGTTTATTATTATATTTATATTCGTGGAGTAATTTACGTAAATCCTTGCTCATCTTAACAGTGATTAACTGATTTACATTCGCAAGTTCACAAGAAGAGCAACAGCGATTCCCTGTATTTAGACCATATCCACATAGTATACAGTTATGCGAGTTAAATGGTTTAAGCTGAAGCATACATTTTTTGCACATACCATCTGCTATATCGCTACAGACAACACAGTGGTGCGGTGAAATTAACGAGATTAACTTATCTAACATACATATCTGCCTCTAATATAGGTTGATTCTATTGATTATACATTATTTTTTGATATAATAAGAGGGACGTATGTATGCGTTAGTGCCTAGAATTTTTAGTGGAGGATATCAATGGCTCGCAAACAAAATGATGATTTATTAATGGAAGATGATTTGACCGCAGCATTTTTAGACGATGAAATAGATGCTGTGCCTGCTGCTGCACCTCTTATGGAGGACGAGTCTATCATGGCAGAGGAGCCAACTGAAGACGATGTTCCAGGTCAATTAGCAGTTGATGTATATGAGACAGATGACGAATTAGTAATAAAAGCTCGCACCGCTGGTGTGAATAAAAATGATCTAGATGTAAGTATTAGTGAAGGTATTTTGACAATTAGCGGCACACTTACCAGTGGCGATGAAGTTGCAGTTAAGAATTGGCACATGCAAGAGTGTTACTGGGGTGAGTTTAGTAGATCACTGCATCTACCTGTACCAGTAAAGGAAGACGAGGCCAAGGCTGCCCTTAAGGATGGTATTCTTTCGATAAGCTTTCCTAAATTACAACAAGAACAAGCTACTAAAATTCCAATTATGTAAATCATTTCTTATAGAAACAAATACTGCAGCTCTGTATTAAACAGAGCTGTTTTATTAAGTACAGTTTAATCATTACGCTAGTGTATTAATAAACTAAATTTAAAACTAAAGTCTAGTTCAGCGTATATTTCTTGTCTTAATTTAAGATAATACTGTACTACAGCCAACAAATAAAATACAGGCTAGAGGATATAAACCAAAGCCTGTATTAATTTATACAGTAGAACTATTTATGCTGCTGAGCCACCGTTACCCTGGAACTGGTTTATCACAAAGTTCACGATAGCATAAGCCATTATAACCACTACTAAACCAACTACAGCATAAAGAATTGTGTTTTTAGCTGCTTGCACCTGACCAGAATCACCGCTAGAGATAACATAGCGAATACCACCAATAATTAACACAATCACAGCAACTGCACCAGCTAAGAATAGTAGGACATCTGTTACCTTCTTAAAGATGCCTTGTTGACCTTCTAGATTATCAGGTTGATTATTACCCTTAGCTGTACTAGCACCGCCACTAATTCCGTTCTCTACAGTACCCTGAGCAAAAACAGATTGAGATTGCAATACAGTTGTAGCTACTGTAGCCAAAAGCACACCACCAAACACTAATGATGTTACGGGCAAGCTTACTAGAATTGCTTTTAGTTTTTTCATATAATGCCTTTCTTTCTAATTATTTAAAGCTTTATTATATATTTATACCACAATATTAAGCTAGTGTGAATATTTACTTAGCCACATTGGTTACCACAAAGTTCACGATAGCATAAGCCATTATAACCACTATCAAGCCAATCACAGCATAAAGAATCGTATTCTTGGCTGATTGTACTTGACCAGCATCACCACTAGACATCACGTAGCGAATACCACCAATGATAATAACAATCACAGCAACTGCACCAGCTAAGAATAGCAAGATATTAACTATATTAGTAATGAAAGACGGTAAATCAGTAGAGTTGCCATCATTTACAGAAGAAACACCGCTAGTAACTTCTGATTTAGCATCAGCCAAAACTGGCGCATCCATAGCAAGTGGAGCTACCACTATCCCCAAAGATACCAAAGCTGCAATTAAAAGTTTTTTCATTAATATTAACTCCTTATATTCTATTTACTATAAACGAAACTATTGCCCAAGCCAGCAAAGCTACCGCCAAACCAATTACCGAATATAGCAGAGTGTTGCGGGCAGAAGTAACCTTAGCAGCTTCGCCATTAGCGGTAATGAATTTATAACCACTAATTACGATCATTATTACAGCCACAATACCAATAGCCCAAAGTGATAGATTGATTAAATTTTTAGCCGTATTAGCTACATTGTCTTTACCTTTACTGGCACAAACTTTTGAATCAGTTGCACCCTCACAACCTTGCCATAAGTTAAGAGCAGAGGCGGGGGTTGC
>SDRW01000004.1:0-13797 GCA_007845485.1 TM7 phylum sp. oral taxon 348 | reverse complement strand
CAACACCTGCTAAAAACATTGATACTAACTTTTGTTTCATCTACTTCTCCTTACTTTTGTGTAGCATTAATTAATAGTTGCGTAATCGCAAAGGCCACCATCACTATAACTAAACCAATAACCGAATAAAAAACTGCTTGCTTGGCACGGGAGACCTTTCCTGGATCGCCATTAGAGGTAACATACAACCATCCACCAATAACAATTCCAACCACCGCAACGATACCAGCCACAAAATAAACTGTATTAATGATTGAAGTTAGGGCACCATCCGCACTCGTAACTTGAGTTCCTTTTAAATTAACTTCATTAGCTTTGATTAAGGCGTCTGCGAAAATATACTTAATTGCACTCATTATTTACCTAATCCCGAAGCCACTAAATTAACTATTCCAACAGACATTAGCGAAATCACCAAACCAATTGCCGCATTACGTATAGTTTTTAATCCACGTGCAGCGTTTTCTGGCGAGCCAGCACTGGTCATGTAGTAAAAACCGCCTGTCATAATAAATGCCACACAAGTATAGCCTACTAACTGCAATATAATTTCTACTACATTAGCTATTATTATTGAGAGATTTTTATCAATAGTATTTTTTTCAAACTCTATACTACAATCAGAAGGATTAATTGGTAAATTTCGCCACCAAGAAGGGAAAGTTAAAAAGCGACTTTCACAAGCCGCAGAAGCGCTTGAAAGTGGTATAGTTGAAAATACCAGCGCTAAAGTAAAACTAAAAACAAAAAGTTTTATTTTTTTCATTATCCTATAACTCCTCCTGGAATAATAAAGTTTAAAAAGACAGTCATTAATGAAAAGGCGATGATGCCTATCACAACATTTCGTATAATCGCCCTAGCATTCTGCACCTGAGCAGCATTATCTTGTGCCGAGGCGTATAAAATAGCACCATAACCTATACCGCCAACGGCTGTAATACCGACTCCTATCGCCATAATTCTAATAACTATCTTGATTATTTCTATAATTGCACCACCTTTTTTATCATCTTCTTTAAGATCACAATTAATAATAGCAGTATTTACACCACCGCATTTATTTTCAGCATGAACGACAGGCGATAATATTGCAGTTACCGCACAGACAGAAAATATGGCTACCGCAAAAAATAATTTTAATTTACTTTTCATAATATTGACATCTTTATTGTGCTTATTTTTTATTATTGTAACATAGAAAAGCAAATTTTCTAGTAACTTTATTGCTTATTATAACATTAGGCTTATGTTATAATATCCGCATAGGTATATTTCGTGCTTATGATAGATAAGATATTTTCTAAACACTTGCACTTGGGTGGAAAATTACCACTAAAAGTAAGCAAAGTATTGCTGGCTGTTTTAATATTAGCGGGCGCCATTTTTGGTACGCAAATCTTAAATACAAACACTGCTTATGCTGCTGGCTGTAAGAATGAAGATGGTAAAGTTTATAAAGCTGTAGCAGACTGTCTACCTAGTGCAAGCTGGGATGGAACAAGTATTAATTATGGCAATGATAAGTTTACTAAGAAGAGAACCCAGACAATCGACAAGAAGTATGAGGAACAAATCAGAAGACTTGGAACAGATAACGCAGACATTTATGAACTAAGGAAAGATATTAGAATATTAGTACCTGCTGGAACCAAGCCTGGTGACAAGCTAGATAGAGCTTTACTTGTATTAACGCCATCAAATGCGAGATCCCATACAGATATAGAACCTGACAAAATATACAAACAAATAAAAATTTACGAAAAAGCTAATGACATACCAAATAATGAAAAGACCAACGAGGCCGGAGTAAAGGCAGGCGAAGGAGAAGATCAAGAAGCACCCATATGCAATATAGGTGATGGATTAGGATGGTTAATTTGTCCAGCAGCTACTTTTTCAGCTAACTTAGTCGATGGGGCTTTTTCATTTTTATCGGGTCTAATGTCATATGATACATTGGTAGATAAAGATTCACGCGAAACTCTTTTACGGCAATGGGCTTTGATGCGTAATGTGGCTAATATTGTGTTTGCAGCTGCATTTCTTATGGTCGTTTATTCTACAATGACAAATATAGGTATAAGTAACTACAATCTTAAACGAATGGTTCCGCGACTCGTCGTTGCGGCGATATTAGTGAACTCATCATTTTGGTTATGTACAATTGCCGTAGATATATCTAACATAGCTGGTAATACCGTAAGCGGGCTTATGGAGTCAGCTCGTGAAGTTGCTGTATCGACCGATCCAGAAGAAAAAGGGGAATCACTATGGCTAGAAAAAACAGCTATGGTTCTATCTGGTGGTGCAATTATAGGTGGCATTGGGGCTGCTGGATTAAGCTTAAGTTCACTCGCACTATTAATACCTATCTTATTTTCGGCACTTTCTGCAATATTATTGGTAATATTAATTTTAGTATCGCGGCAGGCATTAATAACACTGTTGGTTATAATATCACCGCTAGCTTTTGTGGCATATGTATTACCAAATACATCACATTGGTTTGATAGATGGCGGAAAACCTTCACCACTATGCTGATGATTTTTCCTATTGTAGCATTATTATTTAGTGGATCTAAGCTAGCTGCAACAGTAGTACGTTTAACAGGTGGCGCGGACATGGACCTACTTTCATTAGGAATTCAGGCTTTACCGCTCTTTGCGGTACCAGCAATACTTAAATCAATGGGTGGTGTATTAACAAAAATTGGAGCTTTAACAAATGATAAATCTAAGGGTTTGCTAGATAGGGGCAGAAATCGGCTACAATCAAGTGTTGACATGGCAAAGAAAAAAGCCACCTCGCGCGATCTTCAAAGTAGTAGCAAATGGAGAAAATACAGACATGGCGTTAGAAGTATAAATCTAAAAAATAAGGAATCAGCCGCACAAGCAGCGCTGGAATATTCACAGACAGAATATCATAACAATAGATTGCTAAATGATCCTGCTTACTTACGAGCCATGTCTGGTGGAAATCCGCAAATGGAAGCTATTCTAAAAGGTAACGCTGCTGCTGCTGTAGATAAACAGGAGCAAGCAGCAATCAATGGTTTGGCAACAAATTATAGCGCAATTAATCCAGATACTTTAAGAGACAGATTAAAAGCTGGTGGGCAAGGCGACCTAGAGAAAGCAGCTATGGCGCGCGTTCTCCTACAAAAAGATAAGTCACTTGGTACTATGGAAGTGCTTGATAATTTAGTTAATGAGAGTGGTTCATCTACTGTTCGCCGTGAAATTGCACGCGGTGATCACGGTAGTTTAATTGGAGCGGGACAGAAAGCACAGATTGAAGCAGGCACAACCAATGCTGGCAAGGACATTAAGCTAACTGATATGTATAAAGAAAGTGCAATGAAATGGTCTCCAGAGCAAGCTACTAAAGCAGGGCCTGGTGAGCTTGGACTCTTAAAAGATCTAGCACAAACTGATCAAGGCTTATCTCAAACTATGTCTAGGCTAGCTGACACAATTAGTAATAATCCGCAGCTTTCTGTTCAAATAGGCAAGACTGCACCTATGTGGTCAGATTTTAGAAACGGGGTTTATACAGGTAACACCGCAGCTGCCGCACAAGCAACAAACATTCCTCCAGCAAGGGGTGCGGCAGCGGCTGCTGTAAATAATACTCAAAATACTCAGACACCTATTGGCGGTACTACAGCAGGCTCAACTGGATCTAGTTCTAACAATTCATCTAATAACCCATGGAACTCTAAAAATACAATTAATAAAAAGGGTACATAGGCCAATTTATGTACACTAAAAAAATCTTTCTTGCAATAGTCGCTAGTATTGCATTAATAATATGTGTAGCAAATACCTTCGCTCACGCCCAGGAAGCAACCAAAAAAGAGCCTTCTACTAGAGCGGAATGTATAGAGTGGGGCGGCAAGGTTAGTGATGCACCATCTGGTACAGGTTATGGAGGGCAGTGGCGTTGCCGCGATTATACAGCCCCTAATATTAAGCGTTCAGCCGACCAACCTACTCCAGAAGGATCGTACATAGATAAAACCCTTAATGAAAAAGAATGTAAAGAAAAGGGTATGCCTGTTTATGAAATCAGATCGGCAAGTTTAGGTACAACAAATCAAAAATATATTCACTGCCAAATAGGTGGCGAAACCTGGAACCAGAGATTAGCTAAAAACCTTGAAGCTAAGAGAAAAGAGGAAGAAGATAAAAAGGAACGACCACGGTGTGTGGTAGCTGGTTTTGGATGGATAGCTTGTCCAGTTTTGGGATTTTTAGGAAAATTATCTGATACATTATTTAAAACTCTTCAGCCCCTTCTTCAGTTCGAGACGCTGACAAGAAGTGACACTTATGGGCAAATTGAAAAAGTTTGGTCTGTATTTAGAAACATAGCAAATGTAGGTTTTGTGGTAATTTTCTTAACAATAGCCCTGTCTCATACTACAGGTAGAGGTTTAAAATCTTATACTGTACAAAAAATGTTACCCCGTTTAGTTATAATTTCGATAGCTGCAAATATATCATTGCCACTAGCAGCTTTATCAATTGATGCATCAAATTTAGCGGGAGCTGGCATGCGGGATTTAATCGAAACTCGCGCCGTAAGAGTTGAAGATAATAGTACCTTTGAAGAAGTTACTTCTGGAATTTTAGCTGGCACTCTAACATCAGCAATTGGTGGAGGAACTGCAATTGGAATTGGCGGATTATCTCTGAATGGAGCTTTTTATGGATTATTAGCAATTTTGTTACCAACAATTATAGCCAGCGCTATAGCCCTTGGTATTACCTTAATTATATTAGTGGCTCGGCAAGCATTCTTGGTTATATTAGTAGTGCTTATGCCTGTGGCATTAATGTTTCAACTTATGCGCGGTACATCACAATATTGGGGGAAGTGGAGTAAATATTTTGTAGGAATGTTGCTAGTTTATCCTGTTGTATCGGTAGTTTTTGGAGCATCGTCTTTAGCTTCACATGTTATTATGCTAAGCGGTAAAGATAGCGCGTTGATGAGTTTAATGGCAATTGGAGTCCAGGCAATACCACTATTAATTTTGCCCTTTATGCTAAGTAGTCTAAGTAGATTAAGCGGCATGGCTGGTATAGCATCAAAAAGTTCAAGATATCTTAATAGTAAAGTCGGAAGTCGCGCTATGGGATTCGTTAATCGTCAGCGCAATCTAGCCGCCGCTAATAAAACTCAACAAATATCAAGCAAAGTTAATAATCCAGACGCCAAGACAAAAGGTATAAAGCGATTATCTAGAGGTATTTCTAACTCTATTGCAGGCGGATCAATTTATCGTCAAAATCAATTAGAAGCTAAGCAAAAAACTGTTAATAAAATGTTAAATGTGGTTTCTGCCAGATATCATCTAGATAATCTTATTAATAATCCTAACTATATGAAAGCCTTGTATGGAAGGGGGGCTGATAGAAACACTCAAGATATTATAAAAGCACAAGCAATTTCACAAATGAGTAATTTAGATACACAATTGATTAAATCTCATCAGTTGTTGTTGAGTGCAAAAACGTCATCAGAGCTCAGAAATATGACGAAAGCACCTATATTCAGCGAAACAGAACGAGTTGCGCTTTTAAATGAATTAGTTAAGCGTGGTGAAGTATCGGAACCAGATGGCGCGATAGCTTATATGCAAGTTTTAATTTACAAAAATACAGCACAAAATTTTTCACCTACTATTGCACAAGGCGTTTCATCTGTTTTATCAGAGCAAATGCCTGGCTTAATTTCTCAAGAAGCTGCCGCATCTGTTTTAGAACCTCCAGAAAGCGGATCAGCTGGGCTAAATATTAATAAAGAAATGCAAAGATCAATGGAAAATGATGAAGTTTCGCCGCAAGATATCACTCAAATGGAGCCAGAGGTATTACAGTATGCCATATCTAATGCTACCGACGATGGTAGGGATAAGCTACGAGAAAGTGCCCTGATCGCCGTGGAAGATGAGGAGCTAAAAGCCAAATTAGTCAACTCTGAGTATGTATCTGCGTTTGCAAAAGGAAAAGCGCCTTCATCGGATGGCAGATATTCTCAATATCAAAAAGCTGTAAGTCAAGCGAAAGCTGCTCAAGCCCGCAATCAAACAAGTAGTAAGTTGGCTTCTAACGCCCAATCTAGCCAAAATCAAGCACCACAAACACTTCAGCAGAATCAATCTGTATCAATTCCAAAAAACCAAAAAGCCCAGCCAAAACTACAACTTAAAAACAATACCAATACTACACAACAGCAAAATACTCAACCAGCTGCACCGACACAATCATCAGCACAAGCACCAGCTCAAGCCTCAATAACCAATACATCAAACTCGGCAAATTCTTCATCGGTAACTATAACGTCAACAGCATCCTCACAATCAGCTGGATCTAGCCAAAATGGATCTTCACAATCAGGAACATCGTGGAGTTTTCCTGTCGTTACCAGTACCAAATTTGACCCAAATACTGTCGACGATGTTTGGATAAATATTATGCACAGCATCCAAGATAATACACAACAAAATTCAGCACAAAATAAAAGAGGCGCTCAAATTAAAGCTATAGTTCATGATCCTCAAAATGATGATAATGGCGGCAGTAGCAAGAGTAACAAGTCTTCAAATTCCTCCCCACAATCCCAAAAACCTTCAAACAAGTACCCCGACGACCAGCGCAAAGATATATTTGCAAAATTTGGATATAGACCAGGATTCGGTAGAAGATCTAAATAATAATCAAAAGTTGTTAAAACTTAAGCTTTTAGTTTATAATATCTAATGTAATGGCGACTTATAAAGTTCCACAAGATGTTGAGGCCGACGACAAGCTGCTCGGTCCGTTTAGTTTTCGCCAGTTTGTATACCTTATAATTGTAGCCGCATCAATCGGTATAGCTTGGATTTTGGCACAAATCTTTATTGGTTTAATTATTATACCAATGCCATTTATTATATTTTTTGGCGCCTTAGCTTTGCCTCTTAAAAAAGACCAGCCTATGGAAACCTATTTAGCGGCAATTTTTTCTTTTTATTTTATAAAACCAAGAAAGCGTATATGGGTACCAGATGGAATTGAATCACTGGTAGAGATTACCGCTCCGAGACAAGTTGAACCAGAGCGAGTGAAAGATATCAACCAACATGAAGCCGCAGCCAGATTAAGCTACTTAACTGATATAATTGATTCGCGAGGTTGGTCGGTTCGGGGAGCGGGCGTACCTAACCAAGGTATTGATTTCAATCAGAATCCAGGCGGAACACCAGACATGTTTGACGATTCACAAACTGAATCCCAAAGATTTGGTAAATTACTTGAGCAATCAAATACGCAAAAAATTCAAGCTATCAACCAACAAATTCAACAGCAATACAATGCACCCCTATCACAACAATTTAATAATACTCAGTCTCCAATCAATACTATATTACAGCAAGAAGCCAACTACCAACCTTTGCAGAATATTCAGCAGCCAAGTCCAGCCATTCAGCCGCTAAATATACCTTTGCCACCAGTTCCACCAAGCCCAATGAATCAAATTTCAACACCAGGTAGCTTTAATCAACAACCAGTAAACCAACAAAGCGCTAGCAATATACCGCCTTCACCTGCTATAATTGAGCTAGCAAACAATAGCGAGGGGTTAACGGTGGCAGACGTCGCCCAGCAAGCCGCGCGAATTCATGACATAAACAGGGGACTGCCTGAAGATGAAGTCAATATTTCATTACATTAATTATTAGGGGGATTTTATACGATGCAACCACAACAGCCATATCCACAAAATGGCCAGCAGGGCTACCCAATTAACGGCGTCCCAAATCAAGGCCAGTCATACCAGCAGGGTGGACATCAGTATACACCTTACCCTCAAGCTGGACCAGGTGGACGACCTTATCCGCCACAACAATCTCCTCAGCCAGGTCCAGGTAGACCAGGTCCTCAGCAAAATCCAGCTCAACAACAAAAAGCACAACCACAACAGCCACGCCCTAAAAACACAACACAGAATAGTCTACTTTTTTCTGAAATTCGCGATAATATGTTAATTATGGCTGATGGCAGTTTTAGAGCGGTAATCGTTTGTAAGTCCATAAACTTCGATTTAATGAGCTCAAGTGAGCGCGAAGCTGTTGAATTTAGCTACCAAAGTTTTATCAATTCTTTAACTCATCCAATACAAATCTTAATTAGATCACAAAAAATTGATATCGGACCTTATCTTGATAGGCTAATTGCTATTCGAAAATCTCAGGACAATATGTTGCTTGGTGTTTTAATGGATGACTATATAGAATTTATCGATATTGTATCAGAAGAAGCCAATATTATGGATAAAAGCTTTTATGTAGTCATTCCTTATTCTGTAGTGGGAGATTTGAGTAATATTAAAGATGCTGGTAAGGGCTTTTTTGCAAAAATGTTTGGCGGTGGCGGAACAACAATCACCAGAATTGATAAAATAACTTACCAAAAAGCTAAAGATGAGATTAAAAACCGCGTTGATTCAGTAACTAACGGTTTATTCCAGATGGGAGTACATTGCCGACAACTAAATAGTAAGGAGCTCGGCGAATTATATTACAATTACTACAATCCAGACACAGCCATTCGCGAGCCGCTTAGCAATTTTAGACAAAACACCTTTTCATATGTACGCAAGGCAGAAGGTGAATCACCACATCAGCAAAATGGAGGAGTAATGTAATGGCAAAGAAAAAGGATGCTTTAGATATTGCAGCACAGCAACGTGCAAAAGAAGCGGCCGAAGTCGAAGCTCTGTTTTTAAAAGGTGTTAACACTTTACGAGATCTAATTGCACCAAGTAGCCTTGAGTTTCAGGTTGATCACTTTAGGCTCGGTACAAAATATGGGCGAACCCTCTATGTATACGGCTATCCTAGGGAAATTTATACTGGATGGTTAAGTAATGTTATTAATATGGACGAAGTGCTGGATATTAGTATGTTTATATACCCAGTTGATACCCAAGTCGTTATGCAGAATTTGCGCAAAAAAGTTACCCAGCTTGAAGCAAGCATGACAATTAATCATGAGAAGGGGAAAACTCGCGATCCAGGACTAGAAGCCGCCTTAGCTGATGCTGAAGAGTTGCGCGATGAGCTTCAAATTGGACGCCAAAAGTTCTTCCGATACGGTTTATATATTACCTTATATGCTGATAGTATGGATGAATTAACTTTTGTCCAAAATAAAATAGAGACTCTCTTTGGGCAACAATTGGTATTTAGTAAAGTTGCGAGTAGCCAGCAGGAACAAGGTTTAAACAGTACGGTTCCTCATATGATGGATCAGCTCCAGATTCGTCGCAATATGAATACTGGCGCGATATCAACATCTTTTCCATTTACAAGCGCAGACCTAACGCAAGAAAAAGGAATTCTATACGGAATCAACATGCATAACAATGGTCTTGTTATATTTGATAGGTTTAGTCTAGAAAATGCAAATATGGTTGTGTTTGCTAAATCTGGAGCTGGTAAATCTTTCACTGTTAAGCTAGAAGCTATTCGATCTATGATGACTGGAGCTGATGTACTTATCATCGACCCAGAAAATGAGTATCAAAAACTCAGTGATGCCGTTGGCGGAAGTTACATACGCCTAAGTTTAAGTTCAGATGTACGCGTTAATCCTTTTGATTTGCCAAAAGTCGTCGATACAGAAGATGCCGATGATGCTCTACGCGCAAACTTAGTTACCTTGCACGGTCTATTAAGGTTAATGCTAGGTGGAGCAACTGCACAAAATGTTAATGTTACCTTATCTCCAGAAGAAGAGGCTGATCTAGACCAAGCCCTAATTGACACTTACGCTCGTCTTGGTATTACTAGTGACCCGCTCACTCATCACTCAATTCCACCAACAATGGCAGATCTTTACGATACGCTTCTACATATGGGCGGTACTGGACCAGCACTTGCTCAGCGTTTGCGTAAATATACTACAGGAACATTTGCGGGTATTTTTAGCCAGCAAAGCAATATTGATATAAATAACAGTATGGTTGTGTTTAATATACGCGACCTCGAGGATGAATTAAGACCCGTGGCTATGTATATAGTTCTGAGCCATATTTGGAATATTACACGAAGTCGCAAGCGTAAACGTATGCTTATTGTTGATGAGGCATGGCAGCTTATGAAATATGAAGATTCCGCCAACTTTTTATTCAGTTTAGCAAAACGAGCTCGTAAATATTATTTAGGCATTACTACAATTACTCAGGATGTTGAAGACTTTATGGGAAGTAAAATGGGTCGCGCAATCGTGGCTAACTCATCAATGCAGCTACTACTAAAACAATCGTCTAGTGCAGTTGACGTATTGAGTAATGTTTTTAAACTCACAGAAGAAGAGAAAAAGCGATTATCAAGTTTTCCTGTAGGGCAAGGTTTATTCTTTGCTGGGCAAAACCATGTACACATTCAAGTTATTGCTAGTCGAACGGAAACCCAACTCGTAAGCACAACTCCAGTAGAACAACTTAAACAAGATAAATCTAGTCAGCTTATGAGGTAATTCTCATGGCATCTAATGACACCAAAGACAGGGAGAACCTTAATCCAGCTGATAATTATTGGTCGGATAGTAATGTGTTTCAAGGTGATGCCAAAAGCAATAGATTAAAAAACGCTGAAGAAGAAGCGGCTAGCGATAATTCGAATAATATAAACAATCCTGAAGATGAATTATCAAATATTAATGATGCTAAAAATCTCGAAGAATCATCTGGTATAAAATATCCTGGAATCGGTCAATCCAGAGGTGGTTACAAATTTAATCCAAAAGGTAAGGGTATTTCTAGTGGCGTAACAGGAAAAGCAAAACTTCTATTACAAGCAAAAAATTTACTCAATAAAAAAGGGCCTATTGGTTTAATTATCGCAATTTTAACTACCACGGGAATTTTTAGTTTTTCACTTTTTACTACACCAGCTTATTGGTGGGCGTCTGTAAAATCAAATATTACTAATGTCCGCGATATGGCAGGTCCTGCCCGAAATATGCGATTTAGCCGAATTATAGAAAGGCAGATTCCACGCAATAACCGTTCATTAGCAGAAGTTAATGAGGCTTGCAAAAAACCTAAATCACATAAATGCCGCAGTGCAACTATCAGCGAACGTATGAAAAAGCGACTCGAAAAAGCTGGCATAGAAATTGACGCCGAAAAACATGATAAAAGCGGAAGATACCATATCAAGTCCATGACCATAACAGATGATATGGGGCGTGAACATAAGATAACCAACCGTAGCGAATTTAGAAATGCCTTCAGAAAGCCAGGTTTACGCGCAATTTTTAATCGTGGATTTGATGGAGCAAAATCACTCTTCTTTAGTAATAAATTTAAAAATGTACTTTCTAAACGCTTTAAAACCAGTAAGATTTCAAAACTTACTGGAAAAGACAAAAAAAGTATGGATGCATCATTTAGAAAAGGTATGAAACTAGAAGGTGAACCAGCAAATGGAGATAGAAAAAAGCGGCAAGAGAATAAAGAAAAACAAACCAAAAAGATAAAAAAACATACAGACAAAATTAAACAAGAGTTAAAACATCTAGGTCCACTTGGGATTTTATGCAACGCTTACGATGGAGCGAAAAGCATAACATCAGCCGCTAAAATGGTGCAAATTGCTAATCTCGTGCGGTTTGCCATGATATTCTTTACAGAATTTGATAAAGCAATAGCAGGGGACGCAACACCAGAATCTAATCAATATATTGGCGATAGATTAAATTACAATGAGTTTAATAAAACAGATAGTGATGGCAAAATAAATCGCTTCTATAATACTACATTTACGGATTCAGAAGGAATGCGTATGTTGCTACACGGCGATATTAGAAACCTTAGTGATCATGCTGAAAAATATGTCGTAGGCGGCGGCTTAGTTGGGCAAATAAATGGAGTTGTATCAAAAATTGAAAACACAGTCGGAGGCGGGCCATTCAGTAGTGATTCTGGTGAAAAGGGTCCAATTAGAAATGTGCTGTCAAAAGTCACTGGGCGAAGCTTAAGTACTCCAACAGATACTGGCAGGATGATTATGTCAGAACTTTGCTTAGCGATAGATAAGGCTGGCGCTATTGGAGAGATACGGCAATGTAGCACAACCCTAGGCAAGCCTCTTGCGGCGGCAGGCGCAGCTTTTGCTGGAGTTGGCGCAATTGCGGGATATGCTTTATCAGTTGGTTTATGTACTGCTATTGTTGGCGCAGCTAATTTAATTATGGATGAAATTATGAATAGCCTTATGCAAAAAGTCTTAAAATGGGTAGTCGATTGGGTGGCTGGAATGAATCTTGATGAAGAAACTAAAGGCTTTGATGCTGGTAACGCCATAGCATCGGGGGCGGGCTTCTTGATGCAAAATACCGCACAAACTAACGGCTTAGTAGCAACAGATAAGACTGGCTATAAAAATTATTTAGCTAACGTTTCATCAGAATATTCTGAGTATATAGCATCGCTTCGCCATGAAGCTCGTAATACTCCATTTGATGGATCAAATCAATATTCTTTCCTAGGGTCAATCATCACATCAATGCAGGGTATGCGAGGCATGGGCGCGCGCGAAATTCACCCAGTTAGCTTCTTACAGAATACTTTAGCGCTAATTCCACTTGGGGCACAAAAATTAGTAGCAGCCACACCAACCACTAGCGCACTAAGTGGATCATTCGGCGCAATACCAGAATTTGATGAAAGGGAGGCCAAGTGTAAAGACCCAACTTTAACAGACAGCTTTTCTGGAGATCCTTTCTGTGTGCCTTATGTGTATATGGATAAAACCGCTTTAACTATCGATCCAAACACAGTGACAGATTATATGGTAAATAATGATTTTATAGATGAAGAAGGCACTATAAAAAATAGCAATCATGGTAAGATTCTTAAGAATTTCAATAAATTCTGCGTAACTCGCACCATGCCACCAGGTGAACTAGATCCTGGCGGAAGTGAAGACGGGGCAATAAAAGGTGCCGCGGACGATATAGAGTCTGCCAACTCAGATAAAAAAGATCCAGGCTACTCCCAGGCTCAAGAAAATATTTCCCAGGATTCTCTACAGTTGAATACAAAAGATGGCTACACATTCAGAGAAAGAATGATGTTGGATGACTGGCGATCAGGTTATAACTGTAGCAAGCCAAACGAAGCCGCTGGTACAAATAAAGAAATGCTAGCAATGCTTTCAGCCTACACTATGGATAATAGCATTTACGATGATATGGATGATAAGGAAGCTAAAAGCCCAGCTAATCATGAAATAGGAGATGGCGGATCTGGCGATTGGGCTAGACCAACTACAGGACCGTGTCTATCTGGATTTGGACAGAGATGGGGGACTTTACACGCTGGACTAGACATATCACCACCAGCAGGTACTCCAATTTTAGCACCAACTAAAATGAAAATAATTTCCGCCTCAGATAAAGGTGACGGGTATGGAAACTCAGTAGTTGCTAGACAGGAAGGTGGCGAAGGTTATATGTTTAGATTTGGGCACGCAATGGAATTAAAGGTTAGAGAAGGCGAGACAGTTGAAAGAGGCGCCGTAATAGCAACAGTTGGAGCAACTGGCTACGTAACTGGACCTCATCTACATTTTGAGATTTATCCAAAAGATGCCCCAGATGGAGCCTACGCAAGTAATGGTTCGCCTATGGATCCATATCCAAAATTAAAAGAACATGGTGTAGATGTAGGTGCATGTAGTCCCAATTAAATGAGGTAATAAATGAATAGATCGATAATAAAATCAGCAAAAT
>SDRW01000009.1:1381-14101 GCA_007845485.1 TM7 phylum sp. oral taxon 348 | reverse complement strand
CGGCACCAGCGTTCGATAATATATCAAGTCATCCGGCGAAGTCACATTCATCCCCGGAAAAACCGCCTGAAACTTCTCGGTCGCCACATCGTCAAAGTAATTCGGCTGGTGGTTGGCGATGAGATTATTCTACAGGCTGGCGATGAGCTGCCGGCGGACGCGACAGTGATGGTGTCGAAGGGCTTGGAGCTCAATGAAAGTATGCTGACTGGCGAGTCAGCGGCGGTCGAGAAAGCGGTTGGCGACACGGTGCTGGCGGCAACCACGGTGCTGGCGGGCGAAGGCGCGGCGCGGGTCACAGCGGTCGGCGACCAGACGAAAGCCGGCGCTATCAGCCAAGTCCTGAAACGCTACAAGCCAGAGCTGACGCCGCTGCAGCGAGCGATTTGGCGAGCAATCACCTTCTTGACATACGGCGCGATTGTGTTAGCGGTGCTGATTTTTATCGTGTACTATTTGTCGGGCGATAATGTGGTGATTATCTTAAAGACAATTACCTCGGCAGCAGTGACGGTGGTGCCGGAGGGGCTGCTGCTGGCCAGTTCCCTGCTGCTGGCGTTCGGCTCGCTGCGGCTGGCGCAGGCCAAGGTGTTGCCGCAGAAGTTGGCGGCGATTGAGGCGATGGCGCTGCTCAATCTGTTGGCGGTGGACAAGACTGGTACGCTGACCAGCGACGAGGTGACGCTGGAGCGAGTGGTGGCGTTTGATGAGATGATATCGGCAAATTCGATTACGGATACCTCGGAAAAATCCGCAGCCCAAGCGACCGCGGGCAGCCCAGCGCGTAGATTTTCGGAGATAAAACTGTCTGAAGCTGCTTCGGACGTTGCCGAGCTAGCCGCCCTCATCGCCCATGAAACCAGCGGCGGCAATATCACCGGACAGGCGATCCTAGCGGAAATCACGCCGCCCAAGCACGCGGAAATCATCGAGGTGATGGCTTTTTCTTCAGCGCGCAAGATGGCGGGCGTCCGGGCGAAGGTTGACAGTGCGGTGCGGACATTGATGATGGGGGCGCCGGAGTTTGTGGCCAAGCTAGCGCCGGTTGACGCCATGCTCCAGCGCCAGCTGGACGAGTGGGCAGACAGCGGCCTACGGGTGCTGATGCTGGCGGAATTTGACGATGAAACGGTGAAACTCAAGGATCTGCCGGATGGTTCTGGACGGGCGATTGGCGCGGTGATTTTGCGTAATTCCCTGCGCGACGGCGTGATTGATACGGTCAAGTTCCTCCAGGAGCAAGGCGTGGTCATTCGCGTGATTTCCGGCGATAATCCGCGCACCGTTCAGCACATCGCGCGCCAGGCGGGTATCGATAACCCGGACAAGGCTATCCTCGGCTCGGCGCTAGCGGGTCTCAGCGACAAAGCCTTCGACAAGGCTGCTGATGAACACACAATTTTTGCCCGCGTGCTGCCAGAGCAAAAGGAGCGGCTGATCGCTCATTTCAAGCAGTCCGGCAAGTTCACCGGCATGGTTGGCGACGGCGTTAATGACGCGCTGGCGCTGAAAAAATCCGACCTCGGCGTGGCGATGTACGCGGGCGCTCCGGCGTCGCGGCGGGTGGCGGACATCATTTTATTGAATAATTCGTTTACGTCCCTGCCGATTGGCATGAAGCTGGGTAATCGAATTATGCAAGCGATCGAAGTCATCGCTACCCTGTTCTTTCACAAGATTATTTACGGCGTGGTGCTGCTACTGAGTACCATGCTGGTCGGGTTGAATTATCCGTACGCGCCGCGACACATCACCTTTCTCAATATTTTCCTGGTGACCATGCCGACGATCATGTGGACGCTGTTTCCGCCGCGTCCGCGCCACCGGGTTAATCCGGCGCATTTCTGGCGCGATACCTTGCAGGCGGTGGCGCCAATCGCGCTGCTGACGGGTCTGACGGTGGCGTTCACCTATTGGTCGGGCGTGACGCTGCATCCACATCAGGCGGCCGAGGCGGCGACGATGACGGTTCTGACAGCCACATTCTTTGGGATTTATCTGGTATTTTTGGTCGGGCCGATGCTCGGTGTGGTTCTGAATAAGCGGGCGCACCTGGCGCGGACGCTGTATCTGGCGGGGGTGCTGTTTGTTACCTTGGTGAGCTTTGGGATTGAGCCGCTCAGGCAGTTCTTTGACTTTACCATGCCAAATGTTGCCCTGCTCTGGCCGGGCATCGCCGCGGTCATCCCCGTCGCCCTGGCCCAGTGGTGGCTGGCCCGCCGCGCCGGTCGGAAGTTTGCTGATATGGTAGAGGCGACTGATGAGCGGATACAGACAGACCGCCCAGAATGAGCGGGCGAATAGGTCTCAATTCCTAATCTATCTCCAATGAAAATAGCCCACCGAACGAGCTCAAACCAGAACTGGATATGTCTCAACCCAGGAAATGCGTAACGCATCTCAACCAGTTTGAGGCCAGTTCGGCGAGCTATTTTCGGTGGGCTTAGCCCTCCTCTCTTTCTTCCTCCTTACTTCCGCGAATGGCAGTGGCGATTATCAACGCTGCCGCGACTATGGAGGTGGCAATTGCTGCCATTCCTAATCCTGTCATAAACGCGAGGTAGGAGATATCATGGGCGCACATTATGCGCCTCCTTTCTCAAGAAGAAAAAACTCAAAGCTAAAGGGCGACTCTCGCCCTAAACCGTAGCTTTGAGCAAAAGCTGATATATATATCACTAATAGAATAAAATGTCAATGGATTTTGTCAAAAATGTGGTGTAATATTTCTCTCACCTCTGTTATGATTATAAATAAATTTGGGTAGCGATGATAGCTCGCATTCGCTATCGGTGGCCGCTTTCCGCGCTATGTACGCGAAAATCACCGATCCAGCTTTTGCTTGGTCGCCGCCAGATAATACCGATAATAACTCTTCGGATCTGAAACGAAAAAACCGTCGTCCATGTCGTCATTGTCACGAATGTTGATGGGTTGAGTATTAGCATAAGGCTTGATAATATGGATGAACTCAAACTCATATTCACCAGAAATTTGTTTGAGCTCCTCACTCTGATAAAACGGATCAGGATAGTCTGTCATGACCAGCGCAAGATACTGCCCATCATGAGTAAACAGATGAAACGCTGTATCAGGATAGAGTGGCACAAGCGACGCTAGCTGGCGAATATATGATGCGCCGTCGAGAATTGGGAATGCTTTGTTGACTATTTCTGGAAATAGGATATTGCAGTAGTTGTTCATGTGGTAACTTTGATTATATCAAGAAAAGTGAATAGTTTTACGACGTATCCATAATGGAACGCCTACTCTTGCCTCGCTTCTCGTAAAGCCTTATCCGTCGCCGTCACCAATTCCCGCACGACTTCGTCATAATCCTCATACACGCGAAAACCAGCCGCGTACGGATGGCCGCCGCCGCCGAAGTAGCCAGCCACGGTGTCGGCGATCGGGAGGTTGCCGCGCAGGCGGGCAGTTAGTTTGCCATCAGGATAGGTTTTGATGACGCAGGAAAGCGCCACGCCCTCGACCAACCGCAGCTCGTCGCTAATCAGCGCGCCGGGGTTGTAGGCGTCGCTGTAGGCTTGAATTTCCTCAAACGGCACATGCACCAGCGCCAATTGCCCGTCCAGCAAGTATTCAATTCGCTCAATCAACTTGCCTTTGTACGCCAAAATCTCTGGCGATTTTTTCATAAATTCGCGCCGCCGTTCTTCAATTTCGGCATTGGAAGCGCCCAGCTCGGTCAATTCACCAGCCACGTGGAAGGTTGACGCGGTGGTATTTGGCGTGGTCAGGCCCAGGCTGTCGGACATGATGGCGATGAGGAGGCTTTCGGCGGCTTGCTGATTGATGGTCCAGTCGGCATGGGTGAATAATTGATATAACAATTCCCCGGTCGCCACTACGGTATCAGAGAGCATGGTGTGCTCAAAACTCAGGGTTGACTCGGCAGTGTGGTGGTCGACGACCAAGACTGGGTGTATTTCCAAAAAGTGCCGCACCCCCGGCGTTTCCAAGACCTTGCTGAGCAAAATGTCAGCGCTGGTATCAACGATAATAGCCAGGTCGGCGCGGGCTGGAAAATCGCCAACCACCCGGTCCCAGCCGCGGATGTAGCGCAGATATTTGGGGATGTCGACCGGACAATACAACGTCACGGTTTTATCCAAATCACTCAGCACTTCCTCCAGCGCCAAACTAGAACCCAGGCTGTCGCCGTCGGGGTTTTCGGCCTGGATGATGACGATGTTATTGGCGGATTGGATAAGTTGCTCGGCGGTATCAAACATAGTCTTATTATAGCAGATGGGAGTTTCGATGGAGTGACGGGGCTATTCGTCGCGCATGTCTTTGATCGGGTTGCGGCGGGTGTTACGGATGAGCGGTATCAGGCACGCCAGCACAGCAGCAGCGATGATACTGAGGGCGACCGCGCCGATAATTGCCCAGTCAATCGTCCAAAAATGGAAGGTCGTCGCCAAATCTTTCGGCGTCATGGCGATGCGCAGTGTCGCGGTGATTTGACCAGCCAGCAAATTGTCGGCAATGTATACGACAATTAGTCCGGCGGTGACGCTGAACAGCGCGGTAAGCAGCGCCACGATCATGGTGTAAACAAAATAAATTTGGCTAATATCAAGCCGCGTTGCTCCGAGCGCTCGAAAAACTGCGGATTCTTTGCGGCTGTCGGCGATGGTGCGGGAGATGATAATCAGCAAGATAAAGGCGGCGATGATCGTCACGCCGATGAACGTCCACATGATGATTGGCTTGAGGCGTTCCATGGCGTCGTAATTGACGAGCGAGTTGCTGCCGGTGGGCGACGCGAATACTACGTAGTGCGGCAGGCAGATTGACTTATTAGACTTTTGGGCTTTGGAAGCTTCAACAGGTTCGGGCTGGGCGAATAACTCGGTGCCTCCCGTGCCGCCAGAAGTTCCTTCGCCGCAAGAAGCGGCTGCCAGGTAACTGCGAGCTTTGTTGGGGTCGCTGAATTCATAGATAGCCAGTGTTTCATCCCTATTGGCGTTACCTTGATCATTGTTGGCGGTTTGAATAGTCGATTCAAGTGCCGTTTGCGCCGCGGTGGTCATTGATCCGCGCGGCATGATCCAGGTGTATGACAGGCGGGCGCTTAAGAATTGCTGTAAGAAGCTGCCGATGTCGCTTTGGGCGGCTTCAATGCCGTCTGGCATCAGGCCGACGACGCGGAAAGTAAATTTAGCCTGGGCGGGTTCGGGCTGGGCTGGGCCGAAAGTCTGATCAAATTGGCGCTGGTTGGCCTCGGTGCGCTTGGCTTCGACTGAACGATTATCTTTAATGACGGCTGGCGCAGCGCAGGAATCGGCAGGTGGCATGGCGTATTCGCGGTCTGGCTTAACATAATCGGCGGATGGTTTTTTAGCTTGATTGGCGGCGGCTTGGATTTGTTGTTTGGCGGTTTGCAGCAATTCTTGCGAAGCCAG
The DNA here is from genome assembly GCA_007845485.1 of TM7 phylum sp. oral taxon 348. Lineage (GTDB taxonomy): Bacteria > Patescibacteriota > Saccharimonadia > Saccharimonadales > Saccharimonadaceae > SDRW01. The sequence goes on along the minus strand of SDRW01000009.1, from coordinate 8,672 downwards.
GTTGCGATAACAGGCGCTGAATGTCAACTGCCCGGCTTTTTGGCGCAATTCTTTTAGTCTTGCTAGTTGCGTATCATTGCTGGCATTTTTATCCAGCGGCTTGAGTCCGAGCAGCGCTTCGGCGTCCTGGTAGCGGATGATTAGCGGAATCTCATTGGGTTTGGCGCTGGCGTTCGCTAGCAGATAGCCGCCCAGTAGCGACTGGTCGATGGCGGTTATATTGCCGAATTGCTGCTTAAATTCTTCCAGCGGGGTCGGCTGGTTGTTTTGTTGGCGCTTGTCGTCAAACGATTCGAGTCCTCGCTCCATATAATTCAGCATGCCATTGGCGGCGATTGATTGAATACTAAACTGCCGCACGGCACCGCGGGTGCGGGCAAATTGCCACTGCGCGTCCGCTGTGAGGCGCGGTAATTTGGCGGTCTCTTGGCGAATAAGCCGCTGGACGATGACGCTTTGGTCGTTCGGGTATGGCTGGCTGTCAGGAACCGACTGCATGATTGGTGGTTCGGATTTGGGGTCGTATGGCAGGCCGAGGCGGGCAGCCAGCGCCTGCTTGTCCTTGATCATTTGCGTGCGTTCGGCTTCGGCGCGAGCAGTTAGATCTGAGGTAAATTCAATATTATTTGGCCGAATGGCGGTTTGTGCCACTAAATAACGACTGTTCAGGCTGCCTCGATCAAATTCCTCGACGCTCCGTTGGGCGCCCATTAGCATAGTCAGTCCCGCCAGCAGCGCCGCGAAAAGCAGCCCGGACACGACCACGGTGATGGACAAGCGAATACGCCGCACTCGGAGTTTAGTGCCAGCCAGCCGCAGCGAATCGGTGATTCTAAGCATCGGCTATTCTCCCGTCTTTCAGGCGGATTTCACGATCGGCTGCTGCGGCGATGTCTGGATTATGCGTAACGATAACGACCGTGGTGCCGAGTTCGCGGCGAATTTGGTGAAATAGATCGATGATGCGGTCGGAATTGGCGCTGTCCAGATTGCCTGTTGGCTCGTCGGCGAGTAAAATATTCGGGCGATTGAATAAGGCGCGGGCGATGGCAGCGCGCTGAATTTGACCGCCGGAAAGTTCGCGCGGCAAATGGTGCATCCGGTCTGCTAGTCCGACCAATTCGGCGAGTTCCTGGGCGCGAGCGCGGCGCTGCTTGGGCTTGACACGGGCAAACATGGCGGGGATTTCCAGATTGGCGGACAGAGTTAGGAATGGCTGCAGATAAAATGATTGAAAAACAAAGCCGATTTCGCGCGATCGAAACCGCGACAGTTGCCGGTCGGACAAGCGGCTGAGCGGCTGGTCGTTAATGAGGATTTGACCAGCGGACGGCTTGTCGAGTCCGCCGATAAGCTGCAGTAAAGTACTTTTGCCCGAGCCGCTAGCGCCAGTGATAGCTACGAATTCGCCAGCGAAAATATCAAGGCTAACGCCGTCGAGCGCTGGAATGGTTTGGCGACCGACGCGGTAAGATTTGGCGAGGTCGGTTACGGCGATGTGGCAGCGGCCGGAACGTTCTGGCGCAGCAGCGGACGGCGTCATAACCTTAGCGGCTGAATTGGATTTGGCGGCCGGAGGTAAATCAACCAAGCCGGCCGAAACAGCCGGCTGAGTAAAGCCGCGGATTGCGTCGATTGCTTCCTCGACGTCGTCAAATTTCGCTAAAAATGCCGCGATATCCTCAGCGCGTGCCTTCCCCACCTCTGGTTTCATGGTTGTATTGTAGCAAAAGCAGAATAGCCTTAGCAAGCTACAGCGTTCGTCGCCCTTCCAGCGCATGCGTCAGCGTGATTTGGTCGGCGTATTCGAGGTCGACGCCGACGGGGATGCCGCGAGCGAGGCGCGAGATGGTGATAGTGAGGCCGGCCTCCTGGAGGTAGCGCTGCAAAAAGAGCGCGGTTGACTCACCCTCGACCGACGCGTTGGTGGCGATGATTAATTCCTCGGCGTTATCATGCTTGATTCGCTCGATGAGCTCAGGGATGTGCAGCTGCTCCGGGCCGATGCCATCAATTGGCGAAATCGCCCCGCCCAGCACGTGATAGGTGCCACTATACTGCCCCGTCCGCTCCAGCGCCACGATATCCAGTGGCTCTTCAACCACGCAAATCAAGCGGCGATTGCGCGACTCGTCTTGGTATAGCGGCGACACCTCTTGATCATGATCAATTAAGGCGAACGTGACCGGACAGGTTTTGACGCGTGTATGCAGCCGGTCCAGCGCCCGTGCTAGCTGCTCAGCCCGTCTGGCGTCACGTCGGAGCACGGCATAGGCATAGCGCTCAGCAGTCCGCGGCCCAACCCCAGGCAGCCCGCCAAACTCATCAATCAGCGTCGTCAGCGCCGCTGGCAAAATCGTCGGTTTCATTAGAACGGCAAGTTGCCTAGCCCGCCCATCAGCGGTTTCATCGTCTCGGCAGCAACTTCCTGCGCTTTGGCTAGACCGTCGCGAATTGCGATTTGGATCCAGTGCTCCAGCTGCTCGATGTTATCGAGATCAACCATCTTTGGATTAATCTTGATCGACTTAATTTTTAGCTCGCCGGTGATCTGGACAATCACCGCACCGTCGCCGGCCTCTACTTCAATGATTTCCTTGCCGAGCTGTTTCTGGGCCTTGCGCAGTTGCTGCAACATCTTGACTTGGTCGAACGCCATAATTATTGATTCCTCCTTGAATTTACTTTTTCATTATACGCTATTTTTTCGCCAATTTGTAGAGGTAAAAGCGGTCAGCCCGCTCGGCGTGGCTATTGGTGACGATGCGCTCCAGTATCCAGCCGTCAGTGTTGGGGTGCGCCATTTGTTCAGCGCGGGTGATGACGAGTGTAGCGCCCTCCGTGGTTGGTTGATTGACGGCGAGTTTGTGCTTGCTATAGCGGGCGACGGTTTCGTAGAGCGGTGCCTCGTGCGGGTTAGCGACGAGAACGACGTTTTGCCGGCCGGCGATGGCTTTTTGGAGCAGTGGCAAGTCAGTGCTAAATTCATGTACCGCGCCCGAGAAATGGCGATACCCATTGGTAAAGCGGTCGAGGCCCGAGAGCACCATCACGCCGATGAGCGCCATCAGCATCAATAAGCCAGTAATGCGGGCGTAAGGATTGCGCGGAAATAGCGAATACCATTGATTGAGCAGTGCCTCGACACCAACGGCCAGCAGGATAAATAGCGGCAAGATGATAATGCTGGTCATCGATGGCTGCAGCACCAGCAGCGGTAAACTTAGTAGCAGCCAGACGCCGATCATGTATGAACGCGCGGTGTGATGCTGCTGGATGGTTTTGAACAGACCAAGCATGATCAGAAATAGCGCCGAGAAGTCAAGTACCGGTGCGATCTGACCACCGATAACGGTCGGCTTGACCCAGAAATAATGATACAGCAGCAGCCGCAAATTATCGACCAGCGCCCAGCTGAGGCTGTGAATACCGACCAGTGATTTGAGTAGATCATGATGCGTTGCGGCGAGGAAAACTGCCGGCGCACTAGTGAGTGCGAGAACGATGATCGCTGGCAGCCATTTGAAGCGATTGCGTTTGGCGAGTAGCGCGTAGCGCGTGTGCGGGTGGATCAGCGCTACCAACAGCAGTGTCAGATGAATATACCAAAAATACGGCGTAAACAGGCTCAGGCCGACCGTCGCCGCCAGTAGCAGCCGCCACAGGGCCGAGCCCTTAGCGCGCTGGACGATTAGGCTAGCGAAGAGGAGGATGAGCGCAGCGTAGGTGATGTAGAGGATGTGCGGCGTGAAGCTTTGGGCAAAGAAGATCAGCTGGCCGGTGACCGTCATGATAACGAGCGACAGGATGGTGACATTAGGCTTGAACCAGCGCCGCAGCAGGAAAAACACGGCGACGGCGGCGATAAACGATAGGATGAGCGACGGCAACTTGATGGTATAGATGGTGACGCCAAATACGCTAAACAGACCGCGCTGCAAGAGGTGAAATGGCAAGTTAGTTTGAGCGAGCGAGCCGAGGTGATTCGGTGAAATGGCATTGGTAGTATCAAGCGCCTCAATTTCCGCCTCGGTCACGCCGCCTGGAGCATACAAACTAGCGGCGGTGATGGCCGCGCAAAATAGCACAATCAGCGCCAGGTAGCCCAGCCAATAGCGCCAGCGATAGACAGCCGAGTCGGCGAGTTTGTGCTTTTTCATTGGTATTGATTATATCACAATTCTAGTCATGCTTGCGATCCAAGCTCATAAAACGCAGGCGCTCCGGATGGAAGTAGAGCTGAATCTTGCCGACCGGGCCGTTACGGTGCTTGGCGATGATCAGGTCGGTGATGTTTTGGACTTCCGGGTTGTCTGGTTCGTAGTAGCCGGGGCGGTAAATAAAGCTGACGATATCGGCGTCCTGTTCGATGGAGCCGGATTCGCGCAGGTCGGCCAGCTGCGGAATCGGCGGCGTGCGCGATTCAACCGAACGGCTCAGCTGACTCAGGGCGATCAGCGGCACGTTGAGTTCGCGGGCGATCAGTTTGAGGCCGCGGGAAATTTCCGACACTTCCTGGACGCGGTTGCCGTTGTGATTGTTAGTAGCCTGCATCAGCTGCAGGTAGTCGACGATGATCAGTCCAATTTCGCCTTCGTGTGCCAACCGGCGAGCTTTGGTGCGCATCTCTAGAATACTGAGGCCCGGCGTATCATCAATGTAAATCGGCGCTTCGGCCATCTCACCCATGGCCTCTGACAGCTTCTCAAAGTCATCGCCGCTTAGATTGCCGGTACGAATATTCCAGCTATCAACGCCGGCCGCATCCGCCAGCATGCGGTCGGTCAGCTGCTCCTTACTCATCTCCAGGCTGAAGAACAGCACCGGCTTTTTCTCAATCGTCGCCACGTTGTACGCCAAGTTAGTCACCAGCGTGGTCTTACCCATGGCTGGACGGGCGGCCAGGATGATCAAATCCGACTTTTGCAGCCCCGCTGTCATAGTGTCTAGATCGCGGTAGCCAGTTCGCATGCCGCGCAGGCTGCCCTTGTTGCGGTGAAGCTCCTCAATGCGGTCAAAACTATCGGTCAAGATACTTTCCAGACTGACCAGATCCTGTTTCAATGACTGGTCGGAGACGCTGAATAATTCGGCCTCGGCTTTTTCTAATAATTCCTGGGTCGTCGTCGATTCGTCGTAGCCAAGCTCGGTGATGCCGCTACTGGCCTTGATCAAGCGCCGCCGCACCGCTGTTTGCGCCACCATTTCGGCGTACGCCGCTGCGTGCGCTGCCGTCGGTACGTAGTTGGTGAGTTCCGTTAAATACGCCGAGCCACCGATGAGTTCCAGCTCGTCCTTGCGTTTCAGCTCATCAGTCAAGGTCAAGAGGTCAACTGGCTTATGCTTTTCAAATAGCCGCATCATACCAGCGAAAATTAGCCCGTGGTTTTTATCGTAAAAATCGTTAGGTTTGACGATTTCCGAGGCGTCCGCCAGGACTTCTTCATCGATGAGAATCGCGCCGATCAAGCTTTTTTCGGCGTCTAGGTTTTGGGGCGGTAATTTGCCCGCGATGGTTTCGGTTTGGGTTTTTTCGCTCATGATAATTCCTCCAGGTTAACTTCTTCGCCGCCGCCCATTAGCTCGGCAATTTTCGCAAGCTCGGCGTCTTTGGGCGGGGCTTTTTGTCCGATTGTCTCAATATCCAGTTCGGTGCCGGTGACTTGTTGCACAATTGTCGCAATAAGCGGGCGATTCTTCGCATTATCCAACTTCTTTTTGGTAAAGGCATTGCCGGCGTACAGAGTTAAGGTGTTGCCATCCCGCCGCCAGCTACACTGTTGCAACAATGTCGCAATAGCGAATGACTGCTCCTTGGCGAGGGTGATGATTTTATCCCAGTCAATATCTGTGGCGGTGGAGTCTGGCGGGCTGTCTGGTGCCGGCACTTCTGAAACAGCTGCTGGCGACTCTGGCTTTTCTACTGGCGGTTTGATCGCGGCTTTTAAGCTAGCGGTCGGCGTGGGTGCGACCTCGGGTGATTTATGAGCTACATCTCCGGCTCCATCCATAAATATCGTCAATAATTTCAGATCTGGATGCGGATGGCGATCAACTTCGATTAGCTGCTTGACCAATGTAATTAACTCTGGCCGCTGATGTAAGCGTGCTCGCAGTAGCGACAGTAATTGGTGAGACAGAACGATCGGATCGGTGCCAGTTTTTTCCAGCTCGCCCAGCAGGTTCAGCGCCTCAGGCGCGTCGTGCTGTTGATACAATGCCAGCAGGTTCTCCAGCGTCTTAGTGGCGCTCAGCCCCAGGTACTGGGCAACATCTGACGCGCTTAGCGGCTTATCAGCGCTGGCTAATGCCGACAATTGGTCTAGCATGCTAATGCCGTCGCGAAACCCGCCGCGCGAGCGCTCGGCGATCAGCCGAGCAGCGTCTGCCTCGATGGTAAAGCCCTCTTTCTCGGCGATAGTCATCAGCTGGCGCGCCATGATGTCCACTGGGATGGGACGGAAGAAAAATTGCTGGATGCGGCTGAGGATGGTGGCGGGCAGCTTGTCGGCGTCGGTGGTCGCCAAGATAAATACCACGTGCGCTGGCGGCTCTTCCAGCGTCTTTAACAGCGCATTGAAGGCAGGCTTGGACAGCATGTGAACTTCGTCGATGATGTAGATTTTCTTTGGTGCGGAAACGGGCGCGACTTGCGCTTTTTCACGTAATGCCCGAATGTCGTCGACACCGTTGTTGCTGGCGGCATCAATTTCAATGATATCCAGATGTGAGGCTTCCTCGTCGTACGGCAACTGATTGATCTCATGCGCCAAAATGCGCGCCACCGATGTTTTGCCCACGCCGCGCGGACCCGTCAGCAAATACGCATGGGCGATTTTCCCCTGCTCCAGCGCTCGGCGCAAAATGTTGGTCACGTGATCTTGTCCCAACACCTCGTCCAAGCTGCGACTGCGATATTTGCGGTACAGTGCCTGACTCATACTTATGTATTATAGCGCAAAGTGCGGGATTAGTAAGCTGTTTGGTGGTTGATTTAAAGACGACTCGCCTCGCGAATACACATTAAAACAGCGTCAGCTGTGTGCTGGGTATTTCGATGTTAATGGCGCCGTCAATTGTTTGCGCCTGGTAGCCGATGAACTTTTTCACGTTGTATGCCAGTAGCTGCCCGTCGTACTCGGTGATGAGTACCGAGCCGATGACGCTGATGACGACGCCAGCCATGGTTTTATGCCCCGTCATATCAATCACACTACTGAGGTCTCGACCGTCCGTGTGAAAATAATCTTCGCACATGATGAGCGTCCGGTATTCGACGACTGTTGGAACA
>SDRW01000009.1:0-1371 GCA_007845485.1 TM7 phylum sp. oral taxon 348 | reverse complement strand
CGGTTTGGAAAATCCAGCCCCAGTTTTTGCTGAATGCACATCAGCGTGTTAGCTAGGGCCTGCTCCGCCGCCACAGCATCAAGCGTCCGCCTGATCAGCCCCAGTTTTTTGCTGGCGGCCACTGTTTCCATGATGCCACTCAGACTGGCAATTTTCGCTTCATATTGTCGGGCGATTAACGCCGAAGAAAACGTCTCCAGTTTCAACGCCAGCCGTGCCCCCTGTTCCAACAGTCGTCGAATACCGCGCTTTTCCTGCGAGATACCGACTTTAATAACTCCCGGCGCGAAATATGCCAGATAGACGAAGTGCGGCTGCTGATTGATTTTTTCTTGTTGTGCCGACACCGAATCAGCGTGATAAAACGCTGGATTAAAGCCAGTACGGTTACGGCATTTCAAGCAATTTTCATATTTCTCATCAACCGTCGCGCCGTCAGGACAAGTCTGGCTGCAGTGATTGTCAAAGTCCACCCAGCCCGTGCAGTATTTAGCAGAAAAATCAAACGCCAGTGACAACTCCTGCCCCAAAACATCATCACGCTCAGTCTTGCCGTCAACCTGCCACTCCAGAAATGGCCGGTTTTCGGTATCAAAGCTGGCGTAGCTTAGCAAAAACTCCCCAGACATAGCACCATTATATCAAAAGCCGCCCGGTAACCACCCGGGACGGCCTCAAATGTCAAAAACGGTCTATAGCGGCGCTTCGACAGCTGCCCAGGTGGCGTCCGGATTGTCATCAGGGATGATGATGGTAACTTGGTCGCCGACTTCAATGCGGAAGAACGTGACGCTGGCGAGCAGGATGCGGTATTCGCGGCCGTTAGCCTCGACATAGTAGACGCCGTCGTGCTGGACGAGTGTACCGATGACTTGTTTGCGCGAGACCGGGCCGATTTGCTTGTAGATAAAGCTGCCGTCTTCGGCGATGGTTAATTTCAAGATGTCGCCTTCGACGAGCTTGGACTTTGATGCGTAGTTCGCCGGGATTGGATAATTCTTGCCATCAGGCCCCATCATCATCTGGCCATCAAACACGCCCTCAATTATCTTGCCAGCGACATCGTCCGACGAGGTTTTTGGCGTGACGACTTGTCCATCGTCACCAACGATGCTAATCAGCAGCTCCTTGGCTGCCGCTAAGTTGGTTTCTGCTTCTTGGATGAGCGTCCTGAGGCGCTTCACTTGCTTTTCCGGTAAATCAGACATATGGCTCGCATTCCTTGTCTATTTTTGATAGTACGTGAGAGTAATATAGCACTAATTATGTGGGCGTGCAAGTCCCGCCGGCCGATTCGCATCGACTAACGGCTCGTCTTTCCACAAGGACAACAGATAGTCAGGTAAAAATGTGGTAATTTTTACCCTTGCC
>SDRW01000008.1 GCA_007845485.1 TM7 phylum sp. oral taxon 348 | reverse complement strand
GTAGTCAGTTATCACGGGACTCCAATATCATTAACATTAAGCGGGCTCGCCCTGTCACCATTGTCGATGAGAAGTCGGTGAGAACTAGGGTTATGACCGCTGAGACCGACATCAACAAGGTGTCGGAGCAGGCCGGCGTCAAGCTCAAGTCGCATGACATAGCTCAGACTACGCCGATCGACAGCTTTCTTGATTCGGGCGGTATTGGTCAGGTGGTTGAGATCACCAGAGCAAAGACAGTTAATTTGAGACTGTACGGACAGCGGCTAACTCTGAGAACTCAGCAGAAGACTATCGCCGGTATGCTAAAGGAAGCGAATATCAAGCTGGGCGCCAGTGACACCATGTCGCTACCGCAGCAGACCGGGGTGAGCGATGGTATGGATCTGCAAGTCTGGCGTAATGGGGTGCAAACAGTCGACCAAGTAGAGGCCGTCCCCTTTGAGACTAAAGTAATTGAAGATGCCGGTAAGAAGCTGGGTTATCATGAGGTTCAGACAGCCGGTCACCCCGGTAAGAAGACGGTTATCTACCAAGTCAACATGCAAAATGGTGTCGAGGTGGCCCGTCAAAAGATATCTGAGGTGGTCACTGAGGCGCCGATAGCCCAGGTCGAGATCAAGGGGACGAAGGTGGAGCTACCGCCGGGTAGCCATACCGACTGGATGGCGATGGCGGGTATCGCTGAGAGCGACTATGGCGCAGTAAATTACATCATCAGTCATGAATCGGGCTGGCGAGTGACGGCGAAGGGTATGGGTGGAGCATATGGTCTACCGCAGGCCTTACCGGGTAGCAAGATGGGGTCGGTTGGTGCCGACTGGGCGACTAACCCGATCACTCAGCTGCGTTGGTTCAAGCAGTATTGTGATCGTCGTTATGGCGGAATCCAGGGTGCTTACGCCCATTGGTTGAAGTATCATTCATACTAGGGCGATCAATGTGATTCGAGCGAAGAAAGAACTGGGGCAGAACTTCCTGTGCGACCGGTCGATATTGTCGACTATTGCCGGCTACGGGGAACTAACCGGCCGGGATACGGTACTGGAGATTGGTCCGGGTCCGGGTACATTGACGGCTCAGTTGTGCCGGCGAGCCGGACGGGTGGTGGCGGTTGAGTATGACCGTGTTCTAGCAGAACAGCTGGCGGGTCGGGTGGCTGAGCTAATGGGTGGCCAACCGGCAAACCTGGAGTCGGTAAGGGCGGACATCATGGACTACGACCTGGAGGCTCTGCCGGCGAATTACAAAGTGGTAGCAAATATTCCTTACTACCTTACCTCAAAGATCATGGAGAAGCTGTGGGCTAGCGCCAATCAACCCAGCTTAGCGGTGATATTAGTGCAACGAGAGGTAGCTCAGCGACTGGCGGCTACGCCGGGACAGCTGTCACTTTTAGCTATCTCAGTGCAACTCTTCGCCCGGGTAGAGCTGGGCGTCAAGGTACCGGCCGAGCTGTTTGATCCGGTGCCCAAGGTCGATTCGCAGGTGGTGATTATGCATCGTCGCTCCGATCCGTTGATTCCGGCAGCCGAGCTTGAGCGGTTCTTTACCGTTTGTCGGGCGGGCTTTTGCCAGAGGCGCAAGAAGCTTCTCTCCAGTCTGGCGCTAGGACTGCGTACTACCAAGGCGGAAACGGCAAAGCTTTTGCAGTTGGCTGATATTGACCCCAGCCGACGAGCCCAGGAGCTAAGTATTGCTGATTGGCAACGCTTGACCAAGGCGACTAAATAGTATAATGAGAATATGACCAAGTATTATCTAACGACAGCGATTCCTTACGCTAATGCGGCGCCACATATCGGTACGGCGATTGATTACTTATATGGCGATATCTTGTTGCGCTACCAGCTGCTCAGGGGCAAGCAAGCAAAACTATCCATCGGGACGGATGAACACGGCACTAAGATTGAGCAGAAGGCGGCAGCGAGCGGACAGACACCTCAACAGCTGGTTGATCAGCTTCAGCCTGAGTTCCAGCGAATGCGTCAGGCGCTTGAGCTGAATTTCGGTGCACCGCTTAGTCAGATCGGGGCGGAGCTGGCCAAGCAGGATTTTGCTACTCAGAATATTGTTAACATTCGTACCTCCGACCCGCTCCATGTCAAGCGAGTTCAGGCTATCTGGCGTCGGCTGGATCAGGCGGGGGTGATCTATAAATCGACTTATCGGGGCTGGTACTGTGCCGGCTGTGAGGCTTTTGTGACTGAGAGTGAGGCTCGAGAACATGATTTTATTTGTCCTGATCACAGTAGGCCATACGAAAAGCTGAGTGAGGATAATTATTACCTGGCGGTATCTAAGTTTACCGATCAGCTCAGGGAGTTCATTAGGACGGCTGTTGTGCCGGAGTTTCGAGGTAAAGAGCTCCTGGAGCTATTAAAAGATGGGGCGCAAGATGTCTCTATCTCACGACCTGCTGACAAATTAAGCTGGGGAGTTGCGGTGCCCGGAGATCCATCACAAGTGATGTATGTCTGGATTGATGCGCTGTCTAATTATCTAACGGTGCTGGGGTATCCGGACGAGGAGTGGCATGATGATTATTGGCCGGCTCAGGTCGAGATCGTTGGTAAGGATATCCTGCGCTTCCATGCGATTGTCTGGCCGGCTATGCTTTTGGCGCTGGGCTTGCCCTTGCCGGAGAAGCTGATGGTACACGGCTTTATCAATGTCGATGGCAGTAAAATGAGTAAGTCGATCGGTAATGTGGTTAGCCCACTGGAGATCATTGACAACTATGGTGTTGATGCTTTTCGCTACTATTTTACGGCGCATGTGCCAACGTTTGAGGATGGCGACTTTAGCTGGGATAAGTTCGAGTCAGCCTATAACGGTGAGCTGGCCAACGACTTGGGTAATCTGCTGGCCAGGGTGATCGCCATGATTCGCAAGTACTTCGGTGGCAATCTAAGCTTTGTCGGCGATGATAATGAACTAAAAGACCAGGCGGAGACCTTACTGGGTAACTATAAGGTGGCGATGGATGGACTTAATCTGCATGATGCCGTGCTGGCTATCATGGAGTATGTCCATGAGCTAAACCAATACATTGAACGTTCGGCGCCCTGGCAGGTAGCGAAGCTGGAGGATAAGTCAGAGAGGCAGGCTCGACTAGATCAAGTATTCTCGACATTGGTTAATGGGCTGCTGCTGGTAGCCAAGTATCTATCACCTTTCCTACCTGATACCGCCCAGCAGCTCCATCAGGCAGTCGGAGGCGACAGCGTGCCGGAGACTACGTCGATTATCTTCCCCAAAAAGTATCTTCACAGTGAATCGGCTAAGCATGACTAGGGCCGGATGTTTGGCGGATACGCACTGTCATATCCATAGCTCGGATTACCCGCTGAATCCGAGCGAAGTGCTGACGTCTGCTTTAGATAGTGGTGTTAGTCAGATCATTACCATGGGTTGCGACCCGGCGGATAGTGAACTGGCGGTTCGCTATGCACTGGAGCAAGGTCGGCCCGAGGGGCTGATACTCAGAGCCGGTGTAGGGATTTATCCTCATCAGGCGGGCGACTTTCGTTCTAGCGATATTGATCGATTACAGACACTAATTAACGCCAACAGACGGGTGATTGCGGCGGTGGGCGAGGTCGGGCTGGATTATTGTTATGACACCGTCCCACCTGCCAAGCAATTGGAAGCTCTCGAAGCGTTGATCCAGTTGTCGCTTGACAATGCTTTGCCGCTGTCGCTTCATGTTCGATCCGGTGACTACGGCGATGCCTTTGCTGATTTTTGGGCACTACTTAGTAATTTTCCGCATGGTGTCAGTGGAGTGGTGCATTCCTTTACCGACAGTCAAGCCAACCTCGAGCAGGTGCTTAAGCGTGACTTGAGTATTGGCGTTAACGGTATTATCACCTTTAACCGTGACCCGACCTTGGCGGAGGTGTATCGGACCGTTCCGCTTGATCGAGTGGTGCTAGAGACCGATTCACCTTATCTGGCGCCCGTACCTTATCGAGGTAAAACGAATCAACCGAAATACATCCGGCAGATTGCTGAGCGATTAGCTGAAGTGCAAGGTATACCTCTAGCGCAGCTGACAGAAGCGGTGGCTAGTAATGTCGAACGAATATTCCATCTGTCCACTCATGATGCCGAGCTCGGCTAGGGTGTTAGCTTTTATGCTATACTGGAGTAAACGGGGTTAGTGCCTGTTTTAGGTTATAAGGAGTAAAGGGGGTAGCCGGATTAAGCTATAGCTAACACATTTGACTACGACTTGAAATAAGTTTAAGATCCGGGGTCGGATTAGGACTCGGGTTGATATCTGACTAAAGGAGGAAAAATGAAAATAACATGTACGAGGAAGCGAAGCAGACTGGCGACGCTGCTACTGGCACTAATATTGGTGCCGGCGATGATGCTCGGTGTAGTCTCGACACTTTCGCAGCCAGCGAAAGCGGATACCACATACCCCATTCATGTGACTAATGGTACCGCCAAGCTTGGTGGCACCAGCGTGGTAGCTGCAGCGGCCGGTCAGACCATTCAGCTTGTGGCTGATCCTGCACCGGCCGGTCAGGTGTTTGATGCCTGGACTGTATTGGAAGGTATTAATCTTAGCGATCTAGCCAGTAAGACCAGCCCGGTTACTACCTTCATCATGCCGGCCAAACCGGTTAACGTTAGGGCTATGTTTAAGTCCGGTACGCCGCTTCCGACCACATATAGCCTAAATACCAGCGTTAGCGGTGGTCACGGTACGATCTCGCCCAGCAAGACGAACGTTACGGCAGGTAGCATGGAGGCCGTTGTCTTCACACCGGAACCCGGCTACGAGATCGACAAAGTGACGGTCAATGGTTCGGTGGCTAATGTGACCGGTGATACCCTAAATATAGCCATGGATAGCGACAAGACCGTAGTAGTAACCTACAGGAAGATTGCCGGCGGCGGTAACCCTGCTCAGCCGGGCAATCCCGGTACTCCGGGTAACCCTGCTCAGCCAGGTCAACCGACCCGACCGACTGTCAATAAGAATAAAGGCAAGTCACCTGTGCCGGCAGCCCCCAACACTGCAGTCGAAGCCTAGTAGATCGGTAAAGATCTTTAGCGTAAAATAGCAGCCTCAGAAGAGGCTGCTATTATTTATGGCCAAGCCCAGCTGTTTCAATCTATGAGCATCGGGTTACTTAAGCTGAGCGGCATCGGCATATGGTATAATGCCAAGTATGAAATTATAGAACACTCAACTAGGGGCAAATTAGTTTAATCTGTGAAAGGTGTTCTATGCTTAAAATCTCTAACTTATCTTTTTCTTATGGTAGCGAGACGATACTTGATCGACTCAGCTTGAATCTACCCGGTCGGGGACTAGTAGCTATCATTGGCGATAACGGGGCGGGTAAGACGACCTTGTTGCGTTTGCTCGCCGGTCAATTGACTCCGGACGATGGCTCAATCCGGCTGACGGGACGGGTAGGCTATCTGCCACAAGATCATCATGACGATACCCTGTCGGGTGGGGAAGTCGTCCGAGCTAAGCTAAGGGAGCTATTTGAGGCTCACCATGATTGCTTACTGTTGGACGAGCCGACTAACAATCTGGACGCTCGAGCGAGGCAATGGCTAGTGGACGAACTACGGCGATTCGACGGTCTGGCAATAATAGTTAGTCACGATCGGCGTTTCATTGATGCTATGGCTAGCAGCTTGGTGGTGATCAAGGCCGGCAAAGCTAAACTGTATGGTGGCAACTACGGCGACTATCAAGAGCGGATCAAACAGGCTGAAACGGAGCAGTGGGGAGAATATACTAAGGCAAGGCTGGAGCGTAAACGCTTAAATAAACGCATGACGATGGCTCGGTCACGAGCGCATAAGACGGAGAACAAGCATTTCGACAGATTGAAGTGCGAAAGTAAAATGGGCTTTAATAATGCAAAGAACGCAACGCAAAGTAGAGCCGGCAAGGAAATTCGAGCTGTCAAGACCAGGCTGGATCAGCTGGCCGATATCGAGAAGCCGATCGTACGTAAGACCTATCGGGCCAACTTTACTGCTGAACAGCTGGGCGACCGCCAGATTTTAGCGGTGGACGGCTTGACTAAGAGTTACCGGAAGAGCCTATTCCGAGGGATCAGTTTTACCGTGCGAACGGGTGAGCGAGTCAGAATCATTGGCGACAATGGGGCGGGTAAGACGACCTTGCTGCGAATTATTATCGGTCAGCTGGCTCCGGACAGCGGCACTGTCAAGATAACGACCGGTGTGCGCTATGGCTACGTGGCGCAGGGTGTCTACGGACTGGACCTTGGGCGAAATCTACTCAGCCAAGCAGATGCTGAGGCCGGCGAGATCTACCAAGCTGCTTCGACGATGGATCTAAGTCCAATTGCAGTGGCGGTGCCGCTTAACCAGCTGTCACGAGGACAACTAACTAAGATGGCGGTCTTAAAACTAATCTTGGATCGGCTTGATCTGATAATTCTTGATGAACTGACCAACCATCTGGATATCCGAGCTAGAGAGAATATTGAGCGGGCTCTAGCAGAGTATCCCGGAGCGATCATCTACGCCACCCATGATGAGGTTTTGGCTCAGGCGCTAGGGGCGGACAAGCAGGTTATTCTATCGACGTCAGGCTAAGGATAGCTTAGGTAGATAAAGGCGGTGCGTTACTTATGTCGGTATTTGGGCAGTACAACCGGCTCTAGCTCGGTCGTGCTTGGATGAGGTGAGTTATATGGTGGCTGAGTAATCTAGTGGTATCATAGAGGTAATGGTTTATTTAGATTATGCGGCGGCTACTCCGGTGGACGAGCGAGTCCTCCGAGCGATGATGCCGTATTTTACTGATAAGTTCTATAATCCGTCGGCACCATATCTTGCGGCGACTCAAGTACGGCAAGATGTTGAGCGGGCCAGATCTGAGCTGGCTCGTTGCATTGGAGCCAGGTCGGCTGAGGTGGTGATGACTGCCGGAGCGACTGAATCGGTCAATCTGGCGCTAAATGGAGTCTCGGGCAAGGTGATAACTCTGGCGACGGAACATCCGGCCGTGCTCAATGCGGTGCAGGCCGGAGGCGGCGTAATCTTGCCTGTTCGGTCTGATGGTCGAGTGGAGCTAAAACAGCTGGCGGAGTCAATTGATGATGAGGTTGGTCTGGTGTCGGTCGGTTATGTTAATGGTGAGACCGGTGTTGTTCAGCCGCTAAAAGATATTGCCATGGTCATAGATCAAGTGAGAGCTGATCGGCAAAAACGTAATGTAGCTCAGCCGATCCTGCTGCATAGCGACGCCTCGCAGGCGGCGGGACTACTGGATCTCAATGTAGCTAGGCTGGGGGTTGATTTGCTGACTCTTAATGCCGCTAAGTGCTACGGCCCAAAGCAGGTGGGACTACTCTATGTCCGGGCGGGAGTCAAGCTCAAACCTTTGATTATCGGTGGCGGTCAAGAGATGGGGTTACGGGGCGGTACGGAAAATGTAGCCGGTATTATTGGCTTCGCTAAGGCTCTGGTACTGGCGGAGGAGCATCGCCACAGTGAGGTCGGGCGCTTGGGTCAGCTACGTCAGAGTCTGAAGCAGAGCCTAATGAAGTATTTGACAGGTGTTCGTTTTAATGAGAGTGACAATAATTCGCCCGCCATCCTCAATATTTCTATCGCCGGAGTGGATGGCGAGAGAGTGGTCTTCGCTCTGGATGAGCTGGGAGTGCAAGTGGCAACAGGATCTGCCTGTGCCGCAAACAAAGGGCGTCGCAGCCACGTCTTGCTGGCTATGGGGCGAAGTGAGGCTGAGGTGGATGGGTCGCTTCGTTTGTCGCTCGGTCGGCCAACGACTGAGGACGATGTAGCGCAAGCAAGCGAGCTAATCGTACGAGCCGTCGGCGAGCAGAGCAAATTTGGGGTGGTAGGATATGGGACGTAAATTGGCGGTGCTGGCCGGGTCAATCGTGGTGGTATTAGTGATAGTCGTCTGTACGATCAACCGGGTTTTGAATGAAGATGATCTGTCGGCCTGTGTCGCTCCCTCGGTATTAGACAACTGCACCACGGCGGATACCATCGTAGCGGTCAGTGGAGGTGACACCGAAGCTCGAGCGATTATGGCTATTCGGCTCTTTAAGGCAGGCTGGGCTCGACACATTATCTTTAGCGGCGCCTCAGCCGACCCTGATTCTATCTCGAACGCCGAGGCGATGCGACGGCTAGCTATTGAGGCCGGCATACCCAAGCGTCTGATTACCGTAGAGGAGAAGAGTCGAGACACCAAAGAAAATGCTGAGAATACAGTCAAGATCTTGCACGAGCTGCGAGCTAAGAATGTTATCCTGGTCAGCAGTCCGTACCATCTCAAGAGAGTTAAGCTCAACTTTGAGTATGTCGATGACACGATTTACTACCGGACTATGCCGGCTAACGACAAACTGTGGCATAGGTGGTTCTTAACCAAACGCGGTTGGGCTATCGCTATCACCGAGCTACTCGGCATCGCTAAAGTGAACGCAGAGTCAGAATGAGCCGAGTCTACGTTGGTATGTCGGGCGGGGTGGACTCGTCATTAACTGCGGCCTTGCTGGTTCGACAGGGCTACGATGTGACAGGCGTCTACATGCAGAACTGGATCAATGACGTGCCCGGCATGCGTTGTCCGTGGGCTGATGACTTAGCTAATGCTAAGCGGGTGGCAGTTCACTTGGGTATCCCCTTTAAAGTATTTGACTTTCGTCATGAATATAAGCAGCTGGTAGTTGATTATATGATCGGGGAGTATCAGGCAGGTCGGACGCCAAACCCGGATATCATGTGTAATCAGGAGGTTAAATTTGGACTATTTCGTCAGGCGGCGCTTAGAGACGGCGCAGAGCAAATTGCGACGGGGCACTATGCTCGCTCGCAGGGACGTCGGCTAATGCGGGCAGTCAACCAAGACAAAGACCAAACGTATTTTCTGTATCGGATCACCGGCGAAGCGGTGGCTCAGACTATCTTTCCTCTCGGCGGTTATCAGACTAAGGCCGAGGTGAGGGCTGATGCCGCACGGCTAGGGCTTAGCACCGCCGGAAAACCTGATTCTCAGGGGATCTGTTTTGTCGGCACCGTGAACATGCGGGACTTTCTCAGACAATATATTCGGACTGAGCCCGGTGAGATTATCGACCAAGAGACGGGCTGTCATGTGGGTGAGCATGACGGAGCGATCTTCTATACCCTAGGACAACGTCATGGCCTGAATGTCGGTGGAGGCTTGCCGTATTATGTGGTAGGTAAAGACATGGGGTGCAATATAGTTTATGTTAGCCGCCGGCTTGACAGTGAAGTATTTTGGCGCAACGAACTGACTTTGTCACAACTAAGCTGGATTAACGAGGCGCCGGTGGCAGAGGGTGATTATCTGGTCAGAGTGCGTCATCGTGCCCCGCTGAAAGCAGCGTCAGTCAGGTGGCAGGATAGTGATCGGTTGGTCGTGACGCTGAAAGAGCCGGAGCGGGCTGTGGCTAGTGGGCAATCGGTGGTCATCTATGACGATCAGGTCTGCCTGGGCGGTGGAGTGGTCTGCTAGATTTTCGGCTTTAGAGCGACGATGTGCTATGATAGCTACAGCTGAGGAGATGGGTTGCTAGCTCAGCTGGCTAGAGCGCCTCGTTTACACCGAGGAGGTCAGGGGTTCGAGCCCCTTGCGACCCACCATTTGGGGCACTAGCTCATTTGGCTAGAGCGCTTCGCTGGCAGCGAAGAGGTGAGCGGTTCGAATCCGCTGTGCTCCACCACTTAGGATTCCGGGGTGGTAGCTCAGCTGGCTAGAGCGCTACATTCACACTGTAGAGGTCGGGAGTTCAAGTCTCTTCCGCCCCACCAGGCATTATTTCGAGTAACCACCTGCTATAGAGGTGGTTATTTTGGTGACGAGAGAGCGGGCAGTCTTTAGCCAATCTTCAGCTAGCACGGCTTAGTATGCTAGTGTAAAGTGACAAAGGAGGTAAAATGAAGGTCTTGATTATCGAGGATGAAACCAAGCTAGCCAATGCGCTGAGTCGAGGTCTTAGACAGGAGAGCTATGCCACCGAAGTGTATAACGATGGCGAGGATGGCCTGGCGGCTGCCTTACATGATGAATACGACCTGATGATTATCGACCGGATGCTGCCGGGAAAAGAGGGTCTGGAGATTATCCGGGAGGTACGTAGCAAGGGGATTAGAACGCCTGTCATCGTCTTGACTGCTAAAGGGCAGATTCGTAATCGAGTAGAGGGGCTGGACGCCGGGGCTGATGATTACATGGTGAAGCCATTCAGCTTTGAGGAGCTGCTAGCTCGGATCAGGGCGCTGTTTCGTCGTCCTTCAGATGCAGTTGACACTGTACTTAAGGTAGGAGACTTAACGATGAATACCAGTCGGTCGGAGGTGCGACGAGGTAAGAAGCGGATCAAGCTAACTTCGACTGAGTATGCCCTCTTGGAATATTTGATGCGCAACCAAGGTCGGACGATCAGTAAAGATAAGTTGATTGGGCACGTCTGGGATTTTGATGCTGATATTCTGCCCAATACGGTTGAAGCTCATGTCGGGTCGCTGAGGCGCAAGATTGACAAACCATTTGCCGGACCGGAACTACTCCAGACGATTCGGGGCTTCGGCTATCGGCTGGAAGCGGCGTCATGATGAAGATATTTGATAAGGCCACGGTCAAACTTACGGCGATCTACACTATTATCATCATGGTTGTATCGCTATCTTTCTCGATGGGGATTGGTATGACTGCCATGGGTGAGATCAGGCGTCCTTATAAGACGCCCGACCTCATCGTCCAGCTGAGAGTCGAGAGTGACTTTGCCAACGTCTATAATCACCGGGTGCACGATGTTGAGACTAAAGTGTGGGCTAGCCTCTTCTGGATTAATGTTGGCATCCTGATAGCCGGAGCAATGGCGTCTTATCTGCTGGCACGACGAACACTAAAGCCAATCGAGAAAGCAATGGAGGATGAGACGCAGTTTGTCTCGGATGCCAGTCATGAGCTGAGAACGCCGCTCGCTACCATGCGGATGGAGAACGAGGTATTGCTACGTGATGACGAAGCTAAGAAGTCAGACTACAAGGAACAGCTAAAGAGCAATCTCGAGGAGATAGATAAGCTGCGTCAGCTGACCGATACTCTACTGAGGCTGAGCGGCTCCGGCAAGCTGGAGCTGGCAGCAATTGATGCCAGTGAGGTGGTCGGACGAGCTATTGACCGGGTTCAAGCGACAGCAGGGGTAAAAAAGATAACGATAGACAATCAGCTCGGCGACAAGTCGCTGAAGCTGGTAGCTAACGCCGATGCCCTAATAGAGATACTCTATATATATCTGGATAATGCTATCAAGTACTCACCGGAGAATAGTCAAATTGAGATCATTAGCGATGGCAAGAAGAGTCTGGCGGTGCGGGATCACGGTAGCGGTATAGCCGACAAAGATTTGCCAAATGTCTTTAACCGATTTTATCGGGCAGACGAGTCACGTAATTCTGAAGGGTTCGGTCTGGGGCTTAGTCTAGCCAGTCGATTGGCGGAGCAGATGGGTGCTAGGGTATCGGCTACAAATAACCCTAGTCGGTGTGGCAGCGGAGCGACTTTTACTATTTGCTTCTAGGAGGTGGATGGTATAATAACCAGTGAGCGCTCGTGCTGGAATTGGTAGACAGGCATGCTTGAGGTGCATGTGTCGGTTACGACGTGGAAGTTCAAGTCTTCTCGGGCGCACCAAGATATTATTAGACCGGGGTGGGATATCACGCAAGCTAGTTGAAACGCTGGCAAGTATATGGTATGGTAAAGCTAGTTTATGAGTGAGGTAAGTGGTGATCCGGTGATAACTCCAGCTAATGGCGTTGCTACACCGGCCGGTGGCCAGGTCGGTGGTGTCGGCGCCGGCCTAGATGGCCTGAGGGAGTTAATCAGGATTAAAAAGGAAATTCTGGCGCAGAATGGTGAGCCGGAAGCGAGCCGGTCTTCGGCTGACGATCAGCCAACGAAGAAAGCAAGGAAGCGTGGTCGTGGTCGCAAGAACAAGCAACCGATCGAGACGGTAGCGCCTGAGAGCGTAGAGTTTCGTCTGCCATTTGAGGCCGGCGATATCGTCTATGGTGAGGTGGTGGGGAAGCCTAAGCTGACTGATGTACGGCTATATGTAAAGCAAGATGGCAAAGTCTTGATCTATGACCATAATATCTTCCCGGATCAGGACGAAGAGTACCTGCAGCATGCCGGTAAATTGCTCAATGATCATCGGGACCATTTCCGATCCATTACGGTGGGTGACATCACAGTTTATCTGGCGAATAATGCCAACCTTCTGCCTAAGAACGGCGAGCTAATCTATGGCGATAAATATAAGATTGTCTGTCGGAACGACGAGGTTCTGGAGGCGATAATTAAAGTATTGACTCCGGAAGCTCCTAAGTCTGACCTGTCGGCTGACTTGGTGCGTAAGGTGCTACTAGTGCAGGAAGTGGCTAAAAAGGTGGCAAGTACCGGGCAGGTACAGCCGGTCGACGTGATGAACGTCTTCCTGGCGATGGGTGAAGCTTCCGATCGGCTGGCGCAGAAGGTGCTAGGCGTTAGCTTGCCAACGATTGAGCGGGTAACTGATCACTTGCGGGCCAGGCGAGCCATTGACGAGCCGGACAGCGACGGCAAGTATCCGATCCTGATTCGTGACATTGCTGAGCTGGAGCAAGCTGAAATGTTGTCCGGCAGGGAGCAGGTAAATTATTTCTGCCAGGCAGTGCATAGCGAAACCGTCAGGGGTAAAAAGCTACTTTATGATCTGGCCGAACTGCCGTCGGTCAAAATGGCTGATAACTACGTGCGGGCGGTAGCTAGTTTTTGCCGAGCTTCCACCGACGTGAAGTTGCGACATTTATTCAGCGAGGCTGATGAGCTGGTTCAAGTGTCTGAGGTCTTACAGCTGGTCAGCGCTGATGGATCTGTCAGCGGTAATGATCTGGCTAGCCAAGAGCTCTTTCAGAATTATGTCACTAAGTATATGCTAGTGGCGGAATATCCGACAGATAGTGTTGGTGGAGGCTTCCCCTGGTTTCAGTTCCAGATTAGTCGAACTGACCGGCTCAAGCTTGACACACTGCGCTACCTGATGGCGAATCTCAGCTGGATCAGTTGTATCTATACTAATACCGAGCTGGGTCGTTTGGCTCGAATCGTAAGGGCGCTTAAGTCGTCGGTGGGCGAAAGTACTTTTGTCGCTACAAAAGATGCCCTGGCTGTCAAGTTGGCTAGGATTATTGAGGAGCGCAAGGCGCAACGCACTATCGACCAGGCTCAGCTAAGGCTGGCTAAACGTAAATAACTCAGTAGCTAAATAAGCCGCCGGCTGTTGGATCCGCCGGGCTTGGTCATTTTCTTTTGTTTTGATCCTGGTCTAACTTAGCTTGAACTTCGTCGGGTAAATAGCTACCTGCCTGGTGATAGCCTGCCTTCCATTGATAGCCCTTTCCGTACCCCAAGTGGCGCATTAGTTTAGTCGGGGCGTTGCGAATGAAGAGCGGTATGGGACTGTCGGGGAACTCTTCAGCCAGCTGCCTGGCTTGTAGCCAAGCGTCATATGATTCACGAGATTTCTTAGCTCGACACAAAGCAATAACGACATGCGACAGAATGATCCCTCCCTCAGGCAAACCGACTCGTTCAATAGCCAGAAAGGCGTTTGTGGCTAACCCCAGGGCGCCGTTACCGGCTAGCCCGATATCTTCGCTGGCGAAGATGACCATTCGTCGGGCGATGAACTTAGGATCCTCGCCGGCTTGGATCATCCGGGCTAAATAGTATAGAGCAGCTGTTTCATCGCTGCCACGCATTGACTTGATGAAAGCACTGGCGATATCGTAGTGTCCATCAGCTTTCTTATCGTAGCGGGGTAAACGCTGTCCCAGGGCTTGTTCGACCAGCCGGCTGGTAATCTTTTTCCTATTGGGCGCTAGACTTTCGGCTAATTCCAGGGCGCCTAGAGCATAGCGAGCGTCACCGTGAGCTAGGCTGGCGATGGTGTCAATAGCGTCAGGGGAGATTCGGCACTCCAGTTTCTCCAGCTTAATGGCCCGGCTAAGGATCTGCTTGATCCGGTCGGTCGACAATTGCTTAAGGATGACTACTCGGGAGCGAGAGATGAGGGGCGGAATTACTTCGAAAGAGGGATTCTCGGTGGTGGCGCCGATCAGCATGATTAGTCCGCTTTCAACATGAGGCAGGAATGCATCTTGCTGAGCCTTGTTAAAACGATGAATCTCGTCGACAAAGAGGATGGTGTGTAGTTGTAAGTTCCAGTTTTGGCGAGCTCGTTCAATTACTTTCTCTATATCGGCTTTCTTAGCAGAGACGGCTGATATCTCGACGAAATCAGCTTTTACCTCGCTGGCGATGATTCGTGCTAAGGTGGTTTTGCCTGTTCCCGGCGGCCCCCAGAAGATCAGCGATACCGGCTCGCCTTAGTATCACCAAAGAAGTTA
>SDRW01000003.1 GCA_007845485.1 TM7 phylum sp. oral taxon 348 | reverse complement strand
CCGTTTATATTTATACATCAAGATTGGAATCAATACGATCAATAATTTGCCCGCAAGCCTCACGAATTTCTAAAACATGAGTACTTCCGTCATCTTTAGTAACATGCATTTCAAGCACATTGCTAGGCTGGCTACCATCGACATATGAATCATAATAAGTACGATAAACGCCATCTACATCTTTAACTGCAAAGTAACTGCCGTAAGCCTCATTCTCGCCCAAAGCATAACCCTGCTTAAATTCAACCTTTCCCTCACTTAAAACTGATGCTAAGGTTATAGCACGATCCTTATCGTTAGAAAATACTTTCTGAGCTTCATCTACCGTCATACCTTCTGGTAAGGAACCAAGCCTAGAAAGAACTGTAGCAAGCTCGGAAGGGCTAGATTTTAGTCCATCTAAAAAGTCCTTTCCGCGCTCATGCGTGCTATCGCCTTCTAGTGGTTTACGCCAGTCATTTTTATCTATCTTCCCGCTCATGCCAGCGATATCTTTTTCGGCATTATACCCACTAAATAAATTACCGTATTTACCCTCTTTAGAAGTGTTAAATAAAGTTTCTTTTTCAGTTGTATTAGTTTCTGCGACTTTTTCTGGAGACGCTGTCTCAGGCGCTTTAGTAGCGCTAGTAGCCGCCTCTTCAGTGCTTTTATTATTAATATTATAATTTGTACTAATTTCGGCAGAAGGTTTTATGTTAACAGATCTATTATAAGAATAAACACCGCCAGCACCAAGAGTAATTATACCAGTTAAAGCTATAGCGCCTAACTTGTATATATTCTTGCGATACCGTAGATTCTCTTCCTGTTTTGTTTCGCCAGGTTCACCACGGCGCATAAGTGGTATAGAATCTAAGGAAATCGGCTTTCTAGGTTTTGCGTGTTTAGGTTTTTTAGCCTGCTCAGCATCTTTTTTAGCCTGCTTTTCAGCTAGTTTAGCGCTCTTCTTAGCTTCCTTTTCATCAGATTTACGCTTTTTAATTTCATTATTTAATAACTTTATATTTTCGTGATATTTGTCTGAAAGACCTAAATCCTTAGCAAAATAAGAAGCAGCTACGTCACTATTAATATCTTCACCTAAACTAGAATACAAACTCCTAAGATGCTTATACTCAGTTTTTATATTAGAAAGTGCTTCTGGCGCCAAGCTAATACCTGCTTTAATTGAATGTAGCCTGAAGGCAATTTCACCAGCAGAATCCAAAAATTCTGTAATATCTTTCCTCTTAGCTTCCTCAATTCTCTCAGCTTTATTTTTAGCAGACTTTTCCTTTAAATCACCGACGGCATCTTTAACAGATTCAATCTTTTTGCCCATAGATTGTATCGCGCTAATTCCCCTAGTCGCGACCATGCCCATTTTTCTAGATACAGATTGTCGCCATTTATCTAACTTACGTTCTTTATTTTTTGATGATTCAGGTAACCCAAGTTTATCTGCAAAGCTATCAAAATCAATACTGTTTAGTAAATCCCGCGCACCATCTTTTATAGACTCTATACGCTCCTGTGAGCCTGGTTTGAGTTGTTGCCTATTAGCTTCATTTATTACATCTGTTAGACCTGCGTTAATATGTTCTCTAAGGTCAATTATGTCTTGATTTTCGCTATTTAGTATATCTTCTTCGCTTAATCGCTTGTTCAAACGGTAACTTATAGAGTGGGCAATTGTTTTATCACGATTAGAAAACTTAGGTTTTTCTTTCTCGCCTGATTGCTCAGAAATACTCGATTCTGGTGCTGAAAGCTTGATTTTATTTTTCTCTGCCGACATGAGCGTAAGCTCTCCTTTTGTTGGGTTAGTGAAATCTTATTTTTGTTTTAAATACTTTATTCTTGCATTATAGCACAATCTAATTCTTATTTTAATATAGACTATCTTTATTAGCCGCTTCAACCGCTTCTTGTTCAGTAGGTTTTCTATGTTCTTCTGATTCAAACGTACTTGCTGCGAAATTTATCTTTGTTAAACGGTCTAGAACTTTATCTGATGTGGAATGTACTTTTTCTGCTACATCATCCGTTATTCCTTCACTTTCTAAAATACTCTTAAAACCTGGTGAAGAATATTTTAACATCATTTGCGTATTATCAGTAATTACGGTGAGTAACTCACTAGCGGTTAGATTATAGAACTTATCATCTTCTAATCTTTCATTTATGTTTTTACTTAGTTCTTTATAGTCTTCAATTAATTTATCTTTTTCCTCTTGGGTTATTTCTGATGTATCTAAGTCGTCAACTAATGCCTCTTTAGCGTGGCGAGGTTTGTTAGATTCATTATCATCGTCACTATTATCTGTAGAATTTTCTAACTGCTCTTTTCTGGCTTGAATAGCTTTTAAGATATTATCCTTATCATTTAACTTAGCATGCTCTGCTATATGCTGTAAGGATACACTATTTTCCTTAATATAGTCATCAATATTAGCATACTCTTCTTCTAGAGCAGTAAAATTTTTACTTAATGATTCTAATTCATCACTGTTTAAGGAGTCTATTTTATCTATATACCCTTCATTAATGATATTCATACCTAAATCTTTAACAAGTTTTTGAGACTCCTGTTTATTGTGATTAGAGAGATTATTTTCTGGTATTTCTTTGGTTTTACCAGGTTTTAAAGTACGTATTAATGAAATTGTACCCAACATCTTACGAACTCTAGTCCATCTAGGCTTTTTATTTTCTTCTTCAGCTACTTGACGAATACTCTCCATGTCCATAGCTTCAGTTTGCGAATTTTCGTATTCAGCCTGATAATCATCTACTTCCTGATCTTCAATATCGTTATCAGTGTTTAGCGATTGTTCACTAAGTAATTCATCGGTGTTTAGATTATTAAGAGTATTATAGCTTACATTTTTATCACCCTGATCCGCAACGTGCAATTGTGAATCTGGTGTTTGATTATGATGTACCGTTATAGGCTCAACCACATCTTCAGATGAAATCGTGATAACTGGAGACTTTTCTCGCATAAATTATTCCTTTTTAGGGAAGCTTTATTTTTTAATTTAACTTTAATAATGTTTATGTTAACTTCCTTATTTATGAATATTAGCATAATTATTATAAAAAATCAATAGCCTAACAATAAATTAGGCTATTGAGCAAATATATGTTATTTAATTTATACGCCTAGAACTGTTCTATTAGCCTCTACCCAAGCGTAAGCATTACCTGAATCAAAATATTTACCCTGAGATAATACAACCTTCATAGTACCCCCAGTCAAAACATATTGATTAATGGGTTCTGTAAGTGCGTACTCTCCTGTAATATCAACTTTTGAATACGCTGCTGCTGCTTGCAAAACCTCATAATTTAAAATGTATTTACTGATATTTATATAGTTACTTGGAGAGTTTTCTGGAGAAGGCTTTTCTACTATTTGATAATAGTTACCCTGCGTATCAAACTCAATCACTCCATATTCCCCCACTCTATTAGGGTCGACTTCTACGCTAAGCATCGAACTAGCACCCTGAGGTGTTTGCATAATTAAGCGAGCTAGTTCGGAACTACCATCATAGTTATAAATAAAATCATCACCAGTCAAAACTGCTACCGATTCACCAGGGCGTATATATGGAAAACAAAGCCCCACAGGTATAGCAGTACCGTATTTAGTATTAACCTCTTGCTCGATAAAGTAAAAATTAACACCTTGCGGAGGCGCAATATAGCGCAAATATTCTGGCTTACCTGCAAAATTTAGATACTGTTCAAGCTTTGGGTATGGTTTGTAGTATTTTTCTATCTGATTATCTTCAGAATTTACGACAAAATAAATATCTTTTATACCCGCTAAGATAGCATCCTGTACCACATAGTCTATTACTGGACGATTGCCGATTGGAAGCATACACTTTTCTACTGATTTAGTTATTGGAAGACGTCTCGTACCCCAACCAGCTGCTAATATAATTGCTTTTGTAATCATATAACCCCTCAATTTAGTTTAGTTGAATTTAAATTTATCTATTTACGCATAATAACAAATCGACAAAATCCAATAGTAGCTACAGTAAGTACACCTATCCCCGCACCAATCACTCGCCAGTCTAACCAATTATTGGTTTGGCTTGGATTATTATTGTGATTTTTATCGTTGGTTAGCTTACTACTTTGCGGTGCTGTATTAGACTTTTTAGCTGTAAGTGTTATAACCTTTTCTGGATCTGTAAGTTTATCTACATTATTAGATTTAGTAGTTATACCATTTATCGTATTTATAGTAGATTCACTCCTAGAAGCGACTCTAGTAGGTGTAACAGCAGTTATAGAGCCACTCTTTTTAGAGGATGTTACTCCAAACACATATGGAGCTGAAAAGTTCGTCGAAAGATGAGTGTCGGACTTTACAGGCTCAAGTGTTTTTAGAGGCTTACTATTTATTATAGCCTCTTTTGGCTCTGGTTTTGGTTGAGGAGCTGGTTGTGGCGCAGGCACTAAATTATTGGAAGCAGAATTTTCATTAGGTGGTGAAGGAGGTGTAATTTTTGGTAAAATTTTTAAATTAACCTCTTTAGATTTATATAATTCACTCTGACTATCATTAGATGTAGCAAGAATCTCCATTACATAATCACCATGCAGTAAATCATCACTTCTTAGATAATTAGCAAGGTTAATCTCGCCTGCAGTCTCATTTATATTAATTAGTTTTGGAGGCGAATTTGGAATATCTACCCTAGTGACTTTTAGCTTTAATTTATAATTTGTATTATTTTTTATAATCTTAGCCTTAAGATCAAGATTATCTCCATAAAAATATTGTTTTGGCAACAAAATCAATTCTATCTGTATCTCAGTAGGTTGTACTGGCTGCCCTGCTTGATTTTGAATAGTTGGAGTATTTGTTGCTGGGTTAGAAGGAGTAGATTGAGACTCCCCCTCGTTCAGAGCACAAGCAACATGACCACTAAGTACCATGCAAGAGATAGTCGCTGTGATTATACCTATCTTAGCTGACTTTTGTATGGTCATTCTAGCCTCCTATTTTATTCTGATTCTTTTTTAGATGATTTAACAGATGATTTACTTGGCGTTTTTTTCTTTGCTGATGGCTTAGCATCCTTAGGTGTCGCTTCACTACTATTTTTCGTAATATCTGTATCTTGATTATCTGACGTATCCAATAAAGCATCTGGCATTGGCGGCTTAGGTGCTGGAGGATTCAGAGTATAACGTGGCATTTTATATCCATCTGTTATAAGACGAATAACTATACCAGTGCCTATAAACAAAGATGATAGTATAGCAACTACATTAACAAATGGAATCATACAAAGTGCCACAAAGAATACTACGCCACCCAACATGCGTAATGGAATATTTTTCACACCGCTTAGTAAAATCGAACCAAGCAAATATACAAAGAAAGGAGCGCTCATAATAAGGATTATTACGTAAGCGAATCCCATAACTATTGCAACAGGTATACCTATAACAGATAGTGTCAAAAGTATAGCTACAATAGGAACTAGAAATACTGTAGCCACACCAGCTAAGATCACTGTAATAAAGTTGCCTTTAGCAATCTCACTGGAACGATGTACTCTACTAGGTACAACAAGGACTACTATCATAGATAGTACTAGCAACATCAGCATAATCATAATCACAGACAGCGCCGCGTTATCATTATTCTGTACTTGACTATAATTAATTTTGCCTTTTACTTGACCATTAGCAAAATTAATTTCATCAACAGATGAATAGCTAAGATCACCACCAATCTTAACCATATTACCAGCCTTTAAATTATGCGAGGAAATATAAGCATTATTGCCAATTTCACCGCTTATCTCTGTACTGCTACCATAAATTTGCAAATCCTTACTGATTGTCGATTCTGGTGCGAGGTTAACTTTATCTAATGAAGCAATTGACGCATCACCATTAACCTTACCTTTCAGAGAAATATCTGATCCAGCTATACGTAAATCCTGTCCAATTTCACCATTTATAATTACCTTAGAAGCAAGACAAACTACATCACCGCTAACTCTACCATTGATAACCAGTACCGATGAAGCAGCACAGTATAAACTACCTTCAATATTTCCATTAATCTGTATATTCCGAGATGAGGTATATATGTTACCACTATGCTTTTTGCCAGCTGGTAGACTATATCCAATATCGGTACTCTGTTTATTGTGATTTCCCTGCTGTGCGTTAGCAAACGGCGCAAAACCTAATACAGCCAATGCGGTAATGGTTATAAAACCAAATATTACTCTCTTCATATTCTCCCCTTACTGTTTAAATCCATTGTATCATGTTTTGTAAATCCTAAGCAACGAAGCGATAGCCTATTAATATTTCTCGTTATCACATACTTCTACACCTAATGCCTTTAGGGCTCTATATGCAATGGATTGGGCAAATTTCTGACACTCTGATACTCCTTTAAGATCAATTCCTTCGCCTTTATTAATAACAAAACTATTTGGTGGTATCTTTGAAAAAATTTTTGAAGGCACTCCATACCCACCTCCGCTATAAAAACCAGCAACCTTGCGTATTTTATCTTTCTCGGTTTCATTAACTGCAAACATGGCTCGCCGCAAGAAAGAAAGATGAGCCAGACAAAAAGATGCTGTATCAATATCAAGATAGTTTCCTGGTTCAATAATTGGAATATAGTACTCTATACCATAAATTTTATGTTTTTTAGAGTGTCTTTCGGGCTTACTGGATTCTACCATAGTCAAACCCAACGCATAACCTTCTGCACGTAAAGCTTCAATTGCTGAATAGATAGCAGCCCCGCGCTTAATAATTCTTTCTGGCGAGACACTTGAAGATAAAGAGCAATTAACTAGCATATTAGCTTGTTTTCCGTATTTACTATCCTCTAGATGATATTCAACCATATTTTCTGGATCACCAGATAAGAACCTATAAATATCAACCTCATCACCAGTGTAATCCGGAATCTGATCAACAGTGCAGCGCTTTCCCACTAATTCATCAATCGCTATTTTACCTATCGCTTTCTTTAACTTTAATCTTCCTTCTTCCCATCCATAGCGCATTAAATCCATAGCCTCTTCCATACTACTAGTGCCATACCAGCTACTATCTGAATCAATTTCACAACTACTAGATTCAAGACTAGAATTTCTATCGTTTTCTTTGGAATTTCGCATTATATCAACGACTTCATTTAGGCTATCAAGATGTCTTACATAGGCAACGCTACCATCATTTCTCACATATTTGCACTTGCGCATCAGCTCATCTACCTATTTTTGTTATTAACTTCTGGATTCTGCATTAACCAATTAATCATAGTGATAGCTCCAGGAGTAAAGTTATACTTAGACTCAAACTGGCGTACATAATATATAACATCCTCTTCACTTAAAGACTCGAAATTACAAGCTACTTTTTCAACTCTATCAGAAGAAAGCTCCCATGGTAATAGCTTTACACCATCTTCATATACGAATGTAAAATATTCCTTATCAACTGCATCTTTTATAGAGATTTCAGAATCTCCATATTCTGTCATAGGTCGAGCACCAAACCAAGAGGTTGAACTGCCCACCCTTTCACCATCAATAGACTTAGTTGATTCGAAAGCCCAACACATAGCTAGTAGGGTTTTCATTTCAGGAGAATTCATCATTCCTTCACGATTAAATCTCTTGCTACTATATTTCTTTTTATAATTAAATAGCATAAATTCTTTTGCTTCTTTAAGATATCCTTCATAGGCTATCTTATGAATATCATCTTCGCTGACTATAATTTTTGTATCTGGTACATCAAACCACAAATCCCGCTCTACTTCTTGATTTCCATCCAAATTAGAATCACGATTGGGTAAAGTTTTTATATTTGGACTTATGGGTAAATCTTGTATTATTTCATCTCTATCGTATTTGCAGCCGCAATGAAACGAGTATCATCGTGGCGAGATATTCGCTTATCTGGAAACTCACCTTGATTATTTGCAATTGAGTTATTTAATATAGTTAATACAGATGGGTGAGCATTATCTATTTCATCAAATAAAAATACACCGCCGTCTTCATATGTTTCACGATATGCTGTACTGCGATATTCCCCAGTAGCATCACGATAGCCCATAAGATCAGCCTTGGAAGTTGATGGACCAAGCGAAATAGAGCGAAAAGATAAGTCCAATTCATCTGCCATCTGTTCTGCAGCCGTAGATTTACCACTGCCCGCTTCGCCATACAACCAAACAGGTACATCTGCCATTAACGCAGCCTTTAATAAAGGTGCGTGTAGGTGAGAGGCTCTCAATTTCTCGTGTTGTAGATTTTGAAATTGTGGTTGATCAGGTGTTTCATTAATCGTAATTCTATTATTAATATCTCTATCTGAATTTAACATAAGTACACCTCCATTAATATGAGTAAAATTATTATCACCTGAATTATAGTTTACAATATTCTATGTATAATGGCCAAATCACCAAATTGTTAGGCAATATGAAGAGCAATATCAAACTCAGCGCCCTCGATAGTAGCTTTTGATCTATTACTATTAGATTCACCAAAAGATGCCAAAGTCTCGGCAGCTATCGTCGCGCGGTGTTCATTAATAGCTTGACGAAGCTGATCGTCATTGGTTGTGAGCTGCAGGATTATACGATCATCAACCTGCAAGCCCGCTTTCTTACGCGCACTCTGAACATGGCGGATGATCTCACGCATCAGGCCTTCGCGTTTGAGCTCGGGGGTGATGGTCTTATTTAACCGCATCGTAACATTCCACTCAGTAGTTAAGATAGTATGATACCCATTTTCTACAGGATTTTCAATCTTACCTTCAATAGGCTTTATTTCCTTCACATTCAACTCTTCTTTTATCATATCTTCATACTCTTTATCGAGCTTTATAGAAGAGCTTAGCTCAACATATGGCAATGGCTGACGTATTTTAATCTTGCCATATTCATCCTCTTGCATGCGCTGCATTATACCTATACTAATGACCCTGCGAGTCATCTCCATTTTCTCAGCAACTACAGAATCCTCCTCACCAGCCTGCAACCAATCCTTCAAGTGAATCGACTCATCATCACCCGTCAGATTGTGATATAACTCCTCAGCCAAAAACGGCGTAAATGGAGCCAAGATATAGCTCAGGCGCACCAACACGTAGTGCAGCGTGCGGTAAGCGTCATTCTTATCACCGTCATCCTCAGACTTCCAGAAGCGGCGACGGCTACGGCGAACATACCAGTTAGAAGCGTCATCCAGGAATGGCAAAATAGGGCTGAGTGCATCGGGGATATTGTAGGTATCCATGTGACGCTCAACTTCTGCCACCAGCTGATGTAAGCGGCTTATAATCCAGATATCTAGCGGGTTTGTCAGCTTGCTCAGCGGATCTTTCAGTTCGCCATCAAACTCCCAGCCATCCACCTCCGCATACATAGTGAAGAAGTCATACATATTCCAAATCATGGCAAGTTTCCTAGCCACATCACCAACGCTCTTATCATGCAAGGCAAAATCTTCACCGTTGAGTAGCGGACTACTGAGCAGTAAAAAGCGCAAGCTATCCGCGCTGAACTTATCCATCAGCTCATTCGGGTCGGTAAAGTTACCGAGAGATTTACTCATCTTGCGACCATCGTTACCTGCCACCACGCCGGTGGTAATGACATTGCTGTAGGCATTTTTATGCTGGCAATCAGGACCAAAGGCACCGATCTCCGCTAGCGCCGTATTGACCGCATGCACATAGTAAAACCATGCCCGCACTTGGCCAATGTATTCGACAATGAAATCTGCCGGATAATTCGCCTCAAACTTCTGTCGGTTTTCGAACGGATAATGTAACTGAGCAAACGGCATACTGCCACTCTCGAACCAGCAGTCCAGCACCTTATCAATCCGCGTGAATTTCTCGCCATCAATCTCAAAGGTAATATTATCCACCCACGGGCGGTGGTAATCATCCAGCTCCACACCGCTTAGCTCTTTGAGCTCTGCATATGAGCCAACCACTTTGACGGTACCACGGTCACCCTTCCACACTGGCATGGCCGTCGCCCAGAAGCGGTCGCGGCTCAGATTCCAATCTGGCGCCTGTTCAATATTCTTGGCAAATCGACCGTGTTTCAGATGACTCGGGAACCAATTAATATTCTCGTTTTGCTCCAGCATCAGCGGCTTCTGCCCCTGAATCGCAAAGAACCACGACGGAATAGCCCGATACATAATACGCTGCTTACTCCGAGGATTGAACGGATATTCGTGGCGAATATACTCAATTTTCCAAACAATTCCCTTTTCTTTCAAATCTTTGGCGATAAACTTATTGTTTTCCCAAACTTCCAGACCTTTGTAATTCGAATCAACGTAGTAACCATTATCATCAATAACATGGAAGGCGTTAATACCAAGACTCTTTGCCAACTCAAAGTCGTCCTCACCATAAGCTGGCGCGATGTGCACGATACCCGTACCCGACTCGTGCGAGACGAAATCCGCCGCGTAAATGGTGTGAATCTTGTCATTTTCTGGCCAGGTCGAGCCAGTATCAAGTGGCTGGTATTTCTTACCCACCAATTTGCTCCCCGGGAAGGTGCGCAATACTTCGTAATCAAGCGGCTGATGCTTTTCATCCTGCAGGGTGCGCTCCAGGGCTTCCTCGGCAATGATCAGCTCTTCGCCGTCAACCAACACCTCACAATACGTCATCTCTGGATTAACCGCCAGCAAGAGGTTTGCTGGCAATGTCCACGGTGTGGTGGTCCAGGCAAGGATCGAGTAATCACTATCGACTAGTTTAAACTTCACATACACACTCGGGTCGGTCACTGTCTGGTAAGCGTCGTTGTCCATGGTCACTTCGGCCTTGCTGACAGGGGTGGCAAACTTGGTGTCGTACATCAGCACCTTTTCGCCTTCGTAGATCTTGCCCGCTTCGTAGAGCTGCTTAAATGCCCACCAGACCGACTCCATAAAATCCTTGTCCATGGTACGATACGCACCCTTAAAATCCACCCAGCGACCAATCCGATCAATCACGCCCTGCCAGGTTTCACTGTTAGCCACCATACTTTCGCGGGCCTTGTTGATGTATTTTTCCAAGCTGATGGTCGGTAGCGGCTGGCCGTCTTTATCTAGCGGCGCTGGCTGGTCGTCGCTCGTCACAATCTGCCGCCGATCCATAATATTCATCTGCTTTTCGACGAAGTTCTCTGCCGGCAGGCCATGACAGTCCCAACCCCAGCGGCGCTCCACACGCTTACCTTTCATCGTCCAGTAACGCGGCACCGCATCCTTAACGATTGAGCTCAGTAATGTACCATGATGCGGTACGCCAGTAATAAACGGCGGCCCGTCATAAAAAACGTAGGCATTATCTGCCGGCCGCTGCACCACTGACTTTTCAAATATCTGATCATCCTTCCATCGCTGCACCCAGTCCTTTTCATATTCTGCCGCTCGGCGGCGTGTTCCGTGTTTGAATTTCATTAAGCTTCCTCCTTTTTTATAAACATTGATTTCTGTCCAGCAACAATGGCTGCCGTATCAACTATAATCATGAAAAATAATACTATTCCGCTAACTATTTTCAATAGCCAGCCTATGATACTAGTAATACTAATTGATATAAACCATAAAATAACGAGATATGTTACAAAACCTAAAACTATTGACATAAACAACATCGCAAACAGACCTCCAGGATCCAGTTCTCTATCAGCCTGCTCTTTCAAAACCTTAGTCTCTTTCATTAGTACATTTTCAATATTTTTCTTAGATTCTTTGTTATTTCTACTTAGACTCGCTGAAATTACACATAATTTTTCTATTCTTTCTAGCCTCTTATTTCTCATATCGAAAAACCCTATGGATTTTAACGCCGAAAGAATTGACACTAGAACTCCTATGATTGCAGGTAATTTCTCTAATAACTCATTCATAAACACTCCTCGTCTCTGACAAAATAAAATCACCTCTCTTGACCTCGAGAATCCGTATGGGTTTTACGGACGGTACCATCTCGATTCCAAAAGAAGTGATTCTCGCCGGAGACCCCTCGGCTAAGTAAATAGGCCGGGGCGCTCCACTTGGTTCTTTTAGCACTTGATTATTGCTTTGTCGCAGCATACGCGGCGGGGTCTAATCTCAGCTAATAAAAGCCGATTTCTTCCCGCAGACTTCACGGTTGATAGCCGCTCACTTTATATTCCTCAAATATTCAATATAAAAATGCCCTACACATATAGTAAGGCATTTTTACTCAAAAAACAATGCAACGTTTACTTAATTTCTAAGCCACCCAAAATACATTCGCCCTGAATATAGACTTCTTTTTTAGCAGAAGATTTAGCAATACTTTTATCTTCACTACCGCCGAACACTCCGCGAACTTCATTTTTTACAACAATATCATCTGGCATCATTATTGTAATACCACCACAAAATGTAAATACACTAATTACAGAGCCATCTTTAATTTTCGCTTGACGCAAATCAAGTTCGACTCCTCCAAATATAGCAGTTAAAGCACCGCCTTCATAATTACCTTTTACTCGCGATTCCTGTCCATAGAATATAGCAGTTTTCTCGCCATCAGATGAGTCATCATCTTCACTTTTCTTGGAAGTCGAAGGCTTGATGTTAAATATTACACTTGCGCCAACTAATATAATTAATGCTGGGAAGAATATACTCCAGAAGTTAACGTCAATAATATCAGATAAATTAAGTCCAATAAATAATCCTATGACTATTAGTAAAATTCCCCAAAACCAAAGTGGACGCTTGCTGAATATAGCAGATAAACCAGCCAAAATAAAAGCAGATCCCCAGAATATACCCCAGAATATACCCCAGTTATTAAACTTAATAATATCGAGATTCTGCAATAACAAAATCCCGCCGAGCGCTACAATCATAACGCCAAAAAACGCTCTAGCTAAAAGATCTTTTCTCATACAAATATTATATCATCTATTTTGCAATAAAAGATAAAAACATAACAATTTTAGCTAATTAAACAAATCAGCACCATATTTTACGATAATTCCAGATATAATTATCACAATTAGAGTCCACATTAATAACCGATCATAATTACTATCAACTAGCCTTTTGAGTTGTTTTTGTAACTTCTTTGGTAAATATAAATTATTGTATTTAATATTGTAACGAGTCATAGAAAAGAATACTAAGGTCGTAGTTAAAGTAACTAATAAACACCACGGACATAATGCACGAATTATAAAGAAACTAAAATATAATAGTACATAGGCAAATATAAATCCGATAGTATAACCAATCTGAGCAGCAAACATAAAGCCACGCGGCATAACCACACCAGCAAACCCTATTATAGCTACTGTTATAACGACTGGCTCAGCTATAAGTCCCAAAAAACTATTTGGGAAGCCAAATATTGAAGCCGACGGATGTAAGCTTACTGTAGCACAATTTATAACTGAATTTATACTGCAAGACAAAACCGCGTTTGGATTCTGTGCTAAGTGAATAGCCTCAATCGAAAGAACAAGAGAAGCCACCAGGCTCAATATTGCCCCTATTAACATATTGGCAAATATATGCCTATCGTCTCTGAGATCTTGATTTTTATGCTTTAAAAAATTAATAAATTTTATCATAATAATTCACCTCATTTATTAACGGTAACGGTAAACCTCTCCACATATATTGCAAGCTACCAGAATCCGTTACAGCAACAATACTAGGATATTCAACTATATCATAAAGCCTACAAAAATCACTACCTTCACGAGTATCAGGATTGATTGTTTCTAGTTGTTTGCCAGTTCTTGCCTCATAATCACGTAAGAAATCATAGACACTTCTCGTATATTCACTATTATCCTTATATACAATGACTACACGCATATCTATCCCTGAGATTTATTTTGACGCCTACGAGCAGCTAATATATTTTCAAACTCATCAAGAGTTTTAAAGTCACGGTAAACACTAGCAAACCGCACATATGCAATCTCATTTTTCTTTGCCAATATATCCAAAACTATATCACCGATCGCGCTTGATAATACTTCAGTTTCCCCCAAGTTATAGATTGCTTCTTCAGTCTCGTTAATAATTTGCTCCACCTCAATTTCAGAAGTAAAAAACTTTCCCACAGATTGGCTTATTGCTCTAGCGAGTTTTTCTCTGTCAAAAAGTTCTCTCTTACTATTTTTCTTAATTACCGATAAATCAGGACGCTCAATTCGTTCATATGTAGTAAATCTACATTTACCATCAAGTGTTTCACGACGGCGTCGAATCGTTTTACCATCACCAAGTTCTCGAGATTCAAGTACTTTACTGTCGCCAATTCTGTAATCTCGACCTACCATAATCTATTCTTCCCTATTATTCTTCTTACGACGACGCAAAAACGCTGGCATATCCGATTCGTCTTCCTCTTCTTGTGGAGGGTGATTCCATATATCTTGTATACTATCGTCAGCAAAATCTGCCGCTACCGAATCTTGATCAAGTGTCATATCAACTTCCTCAACGACATCATCAGAAACGTCTGAATGTTCTGTATTATCTACATCTTCCTTAGCCTCAACGTCGTCGGGCGTATCAAGCGTGGCAGCTTGCTCGGCAAAATATTCGTTATCAAAGCCAGTGGCAATTACTGTAATTATAAGCTCATCTTGAAGCTCTGGCTTTAGAGTTGTACCAAAAATAATATTTGCGTCTGGACTTACTGCATTAGTGATGATCTCCGCAGCCTCTTGAATTTCTGCCATAGACATATCATAACCACCTGTTACATTAAACAGAACACCTTTAGCTCCCTCTATATTAACCTCTATCAAAGGAGATTCTATAGCTTGCTGAGCAGCCAAAGCCGCACGATCTTCTCCGCTAGCCTTTCCTATTCCCATCAATGCCGATCCAGCATTACTCATAATAGCCTTAACATCAGCAAAATCCAAATTAATCGTACCATGTTCTGTAATTAGTTCTGATATACCCTGTACACCTTGGCGTAAAACATCATCAGCAATCTTGAATGTTTCTAATAGAGGTGTACGGCGATCAATTGTCTGTAGTAGCCTATCATTAGGAATTGATATTAAGGTATCAACCTGATTACCTAGATGAGCAATAGCCCACTCAGCATTACGGCGTCGTTTTTCCCCTTCAAAACTAAACGGACGAGTCGCGACACCAACAACTAAAATACCCAAATCCCTGGCAATTTCAGCCACGATATGACCCGCACCAGAACCAGTGCCACCACCTGCGCCAATTGTAACAAATACCATATCAGCACCTTCAAGTGCTTCACGAATTTCTTCCTTTGATTCAAGGGCTG
Organism: TM7 phylum sp. oral taxon 348; assembly: GCA_007845485.1. Lineage (GTDB taxonomy): Bacteria > Patescibacteriota > Saccharimonadia > Saccharimonadales > Saccharimonadaceae > SDRW01. The sequence goes on along the minus strand of SDRW01000003.1, from coordinate 83,537 downwards.
CTTTTTCACCAACAGCTGGATCAGCCCCTGCGCCAAGACCACCTGTCGTATCCTGACCTAAATGTATTTTTACATCAGCCTTAGAATTATGCAAAGCTTGCGCATCTGTATTCATTGCAATAAACTGCACACCAGTGAGCCCAGCTTCTTTCATACGATTTATAGCAGAGCCTCCTGCACCACCGACTCCAACAACTTTTATACTTGCAAATGTTTGTATATCACTTGGTTTTATTTCAGGCATTATTACCTCTCCTGCTATTCCTACATCTTCTAGTATAAGTATACCACGTCATAAGCAACTATACACGAAAACGCCCTATAAACTTCTTGATAAATGATCCGCTCTTTTCTAAAGCAACGTGAGCAGTATCCGATCTACGGAAGCTCGCACTATTAGCGTTATCTATATCAGATAACATAAGACCCATCGCCGTGATATATTCAGGTTTATTAATCTGCTCTAGATCACCACTTACACCAATAGTTCTACCCATTCTTGTCGCTAGGTGTAGTGTTTTCTTTGCATATTCAGGCAAATCCCTTAGCTGTGAAGCTCCTCCCGTGATTACGACACCATTAGGTAACTTACCACGACGGCCAGCTTTATCAATTTCCTTATTTATATCTTCAAATATCTCTTCCAGCCGAGCACCAACAGCCTCGTCAATGTCCTCAGTATTAAATTTCATTACGGTATTATTATATTTAACAGAAACCTCTTTATTTGATGTATAACCAAGAGCAGAGGCGTGTTTCAATTTTATAATCTCAGCTATCTCTGGAGCTATTTTAAAGTAAATCGCTAAATCATTGGTAATATTGTCACCACCAACAGGCAAAACGGACATATATTGTAGATCGCCTTCTTCATAAATGGCTATGCCTGTAGTAGACCCACCGAAATCAATCACAGCCACACCACCTTCAATCTGCTTTTCTGTAAGAACAGCTTTAGCAGCCGCAACTACACTAGGGACAGTAGCATTAACTTTAACTTGTGCCTCCTCAGCAGCCTTATGTAAATTGTCCATATTTGGCCTAAGTGAAGAGATAACGTTAGCACTAATATCTAATCTAGTTCCAACCATACCCAGTGGATCCTGAATACCATCCTGACCGTCAAGTCTGTAATCAAACGGTATTATATTGATAATATCGCGATTTGCAGGAATCCTTTTACCAGTAGTTACGGCCATTTCTTCCACCCTAGCTATAACATCCTCGGTAACCTCATTGCCAGGAGAGTTAACAGATACAGTACCATCAACTCTAGTACTGATAATGTGCGACCCATTTATACTTACAGTTGCCATATCAACTTGATAACCGCTCATCTGCTCGGCATCACGCAAAGCATCATCAATAGCCTTAACTGGACCAGATAGTTTACTGATAAGCCCTTTTCTCATGCCGCTGTTAGAAGCCTCGCCTACGCCAATAACAGATGGTACACCAGTTTCGGAATCAACCAATCCTATTGCGCATCTAACTGTTGTAGTTCCTACATCTATACCTACAGCATACTTAGAATTATCTTGCATAATTATAATTATACCAGTTATGCTTATCCGTTTGCAATATTTATAATTATCGTATTTTAGTTAATATTTCTGCACCATCTTTAGTAATCAAAACAGTGTGTTCGAAATGTGCAGCTAGGCTACCATCTTTAGTAGTTATAGTCCAGCCATCTTGACTATCTGTTCTAATTTTTTCACTTCCGAGTGTAGCCATAGGTTCAATCGCAATAGTATCGCCCTCATGTAAAACCACACCACTTCCCTTAATATAATAATTAGGAATATCAGGTGGCATATGCATCTCTAAGCCAACACCATGACCAACAAGCTCACGAACTATACCAAGTTTAGCTTGCTTTAGAACAGCCTCAATAGCTGCACCGATCTCTTCTGTATTAGTACCATCTCCATGTATAGCATTAATACCAGCATATAGACTTTTTTCTGTCACACTTAATAAGTGTTTAATTGCTCCACTAGGTTTTTCGCCTACAACCATAGTAAAAGCACTATCTGTTTTCATATTTTTGTAGGTTATAACCATATCAAAACTTACTATATCACCTCTTTCAAAAACGTAGTCGCTCGGAACACCATGAACCACTTCTTCATTGGTACTAATACAAATCACGCCAGGAAAATCTGGCACAGGTTCACGATAAGTTGGTGTTGCACCATATTCGATAATCTTTTTAGCGGTAAATTCATCAACTTCTTTTTCACTGATACCAGGTTTTACAAAATCTTTAATATCTGCAAATATCTTTGCTAAAATAGCGCCGCCTTCTCGCATGGCATCTAGTTGTTTTTGAGTTTTTTTACCAGTTATCAGTTCTGGCATACTTGCATCACTTCTTCGTATATCTTATCATGGACCTCGCCAGCCTTACCTGTACCATCCATATGTACTATTTTTATACCATCTTCAGCAAAAGTGCCCAATACAGGATACATTTTTTGACGATAAATAGACATCCTACGCGCAACTGTTTCTGGAGTGTCTTCCATTCTAGCACGCTTAGCAAGCCGTCTCATAATTTCAGACTCTGGAACTTCTATAACCAGTACCAGTTCTATTTTTTCATGAATACGATCTAAATATCCCGCTAACCACTCTGCTTGATTCTTAGTACGAGGAAAACCATCAACTATAACTCTTGGGTAATTCTTTTCCTTAGCGTCTTTTATTGCTCGATCAAAAACCTCATAAGTTAGCTCGTCGCTAACCAATTCACCACTCTTTAAAATCCTTATAACATCTGGATCTTTACTATCACGAAGCATCTGACCAGTCGAAAGCCATTTCCAACCCATACGAACAGCTAACATCTGACCTTGAACACTTTTACCTGCACCAGTTGGACCAAATAATAAAATCATATTAAACCTTAATTAGATAATAACTCTTTCACGATTCTAGCTACAGTAGCACCGTCAGCGGATATACCAACCTTAGACTTTACAGCAGAAATTACCTTACCCATTTGTTGCATATTATCAGCGCCTAGATCGCTAATAATCCTCTTAGAAATGTCAACTAATTCCTTTTCGGATATTGGGGTGGGTAGATATTTAGATAATATGTCAACCTCAGACTTTTCTTCGTCTGCAAGATCGTCACGACCATTTTGAGTATAAAGAGAAATACTCTCCTTTCTCTTCTTAACTTCCCTAGCAATTAGTTTTTCAATCTTAGTATCCTCTAGACCAACATCTCGCTTGTTACTAGAAACTTCTTCGTTTAGAATCGCTGCTTTAAGATTACGCAAGACTTCGCCTTCAAAACGGTTGCCGCTCAGGAGAGCGGCTTTCATATCTTTCTGGATTTGCTCCTTTAAAGACACTTTTAACGTACTCCTAAGCGCATTTTTTGAGTTTTTTCTTCTTTACGGGCGCGACGAATAATAGCGCTTTTGCGACGTTCCGTCTTACTAATCTCTTTACTAAAACGCATACTTGCCTTAGCACTAGCTAACACACCACTTTGTAATACCTTACGGTTAAAACGACGAATAATGTTTTCATTCGCCTCTTTCTGATCTTTACGTGTAACTTGAACCATAACTTATGCCATTATAGCACATAATAATCTCTCTTTGCAATTAGCTCAAGGTATATAGCTAAAATACAATCTAATTAACAGGATGTACCAATTGTAAGTGGAGCAACTCACCCTCCACTGATCGGATACCTTGCCATTCATTAATAACTGGTCTAAACCATATTGAAGCAGTATCCCCTGGTTTACACAAAAAGTTTTCTGGCGCATTAAAGGCTAGCATCCGAATAACTGCTCCATCTGAATCTCGGGCAGAAAGTTTAATATGCTGACCATCTGTACCCATATGCTGCACATTTACAATATCTGCTGCTGTTATTTTTATTACAGGCTCCGGATTTCCGTTACCAAACGGCTCCATTGTTGCTATTTTACCTACCAAATCTTCATTAATTTCAGAAAAATCATCAATCTCTACGTCTGCTTTTGGCAATAAATATCTCTCTTGATTATTGAGTTGTAACGAACTATAGAATTCATTCACACGTTGACGAAAGTCGCTAATCTTATCATTTTTTAAAGTTACACCCGCAGCCGCTGCATGCCCACCACCCTTGATGATAATATCGTCAGCCGCCCGCACAGCATCTGCCGCGCTAAAATCACCGAAACTCCGCGCCGAACCTTTGGTCTCGCCATTATCATCCTCCGCAAGGATATATACTGGTTTTTTAAATTTCTCTAATATTTTAGCGGCTACTATTCCTATAATGCCATGGTTCCAATTTTTACCATTTATAACCAAAACGTCATCATCTTTATAATCTAGTGCTATTTTACAAGCTTCTTTAAAAATATCATCCTGCATTTGACGGCGATGGGAGTTTAAATTATCTATGTAATTAGCCTTATTCAAGGCATCGTCACCATTCTTTGAAATTAACATATCTAAAGCTAAACTAGCAGTCTCCATTCGACCAGCAGCATTAATACGCGGACCAAATACAAATCCTAAAGTCTTCGCCGAAATATCAGCTTTATCTATATTTGCGACTGCCATTAAAGCCTTTAGTCCAGTACGACGTTGTTTTTTCATAACTTCTATACCCCAATAAACATTTGCTCGGTTCTCGCCAGTAAGTTTTACAATATCACAAACGGTGCCTAGTGCTACTAGATCTAATAACCACTTTTCATAGCCTTCAGGTAGACCATCTAGCTCTTTTTGCAACGCCTGCACCAATTTAAACGCGACACCCACGCCAGCTAAATCACTGAATGGATAGAGATGACCGCCAAAACGCGGATTAACAGCCGCAACGGCAGGTGGTGGGGTTTCTGCAACATTATGGTGATCTGTAACTACAGTATCTATACCAAGACTATTAGCATAGTTAATCTCATTGTGACATAAACTACCACAATCAACCGTTATAATTAAATTTGCATCCATTGACTTTATTTTATCGACAGCACCGATGGTCATACCATATCCCTCAACAAATCTATTAGGTATAAAAGACTGTATATCTTTAAATCCAAAAGATTCAAAAGCATCTAAAAGAAGGGCGGTTGCGCTTATACCGTCTACATCATAATCGCCATATATAACTATTTTTTCGCCTTTTTCATAAGCAGTTTTAATTCTATCTACTGCTTTTTGCATATCAGGTAGCAAATATGGATCACCTTTTTCTAGGTCATAATCTGGAGATAAAAAAGAATTTAATTTATCTTTATCTATATTACGAGAGGCTAAAATTTTTTCAAACAGAGTCATCAATCAAATAATAATTACTTATTGATTATTAGATCGTTTAGAGCGTTCTGAATATTCCTGAGACTTTATAACAATACTCTGTAACTCTTTAAATATAGGAAATTCCTTATTCGCGCCATACACCTTAGTATTACCTTGTTTCTCACTAAGCAAAAAACCAGATTTCTCCAGTTTTTTCAATTCACGCTGAATATTCCCCGGATCCTCTTTAATCAACTTAGCTAAGCCACGTACATGAGTTCTAAAATCTGGGTACTTTGCATATACTACGATAATTTTCCGCCTGACTCTAGAAGTTATAAAAATATCTAACATATAATCACCACCTGTCCTTTGTATCCATTCTACACAACATTTTAATAAGTCTCAAGTAGCAAAGCTTATGATTTTTGGCATTTTTAAATTAGAGTATACTTGTTATGTATGAATTATCTTGAAATAGCACCCCTTAAACTCGTACGCAAGGATAAGTATTACTTTACATATCACAACAACAATCTATTAGTTGTAGGTAGCTTGGTAAGAATACCAATAGGTAAAACATCTTGTATTGGCATAGTTATTGGTGAAGCAAAGAAACCAAATTTTAATACAAGACCAATAGAAAAAGTAATTTACAAAACACCAATTCCCGAAGAACTTATTAAAACTGCTAAGTGGATGAGCAATTACTACAATGTGCATCTAGCCCTCTGCCTTTCATTACTAATTCCTGCAGGCATAGAAAAAACACGACGAAAATATTTACTAACAAAATATAACCCAGTACGCGTACACAAAAAATACTCACTAACAAAAGACCAGGCTAATGCAATAAAAAAGATTTCAGACTCACAACATACAACCAATATTTTATTTGGTATTACAGGTTCTGGAAAAACTAATGTATATATAGAAATAGCAAAGCTTAATTTTGAACAAGGATTGTCTTCAATAATTCTAGTACCAGAGATATCTTTAACTTCACAAATTATTGATGATTTTATGCAAGAATTTAAGGATCACATAATTGTAACACATTCCAGACAAACAGAATCTGAACGTCACCTTTCGTGGAAAAAGGCATTAGAAAGTAACACCCCTAAAATTATAATAGGTCCACGTTCTGCATTATTCTTACCTATTAAAAAAATAGGAGCTATAATTGTTGATGAATTCCACGAGCCAAGCTATAAGCAAGACAAACAGCCTAAATATTCCACTTTACGAGTAGCTACTATGTTATGTAATTATCACAATGCAAAAGCTATATTTGGTAGCGCCACACCACCAGTTGTAGAAATGTATATAGCAAAAAAATCATCATCCCCTATAGTTAAAATGTCAACAACAGCGTTAAATGTTGCTAAGCCAAAACTTACTGTAGTAGATATGACTAAAAGAATCAATTTCCTTAAACACAGATTTATATCTGATGCTCTCATATCAACAATCAATAAAGCGTTGTCAAAAAATGATCAAGTTCTACTTTTTCACAACAGACGCGGAACCTCGCCTATAACACTATGCGGAAATTGCGGATGGATAGCGGTAGATCCAGTAAATGATACACCATTAACATTACATACAGACAAGCACTTATTAATTAGTCATATTACTGGATATTCACAAAAAGTTCCTACCTGTTGTCCTATTTGCAATAATGTTGACATCATCCATAAAGGTATAGGCACAAAATTACTAGAATCCGAATTAAAAAAACTTTATCCAAATGCGACAATCGCCCGTTTTGATGGTGATAATAAAAAAGGTGAATCACTAGATGAGCGTTATCAAGAACTTTACAACGGTAAAATCGACATCATTATAGGCACTCAAGTAGTAGCTAAAGGTATAGATCTACCAAAACTTAATACTGTTGGCGTAGTGCAAGCAGACACAAATTTATCTCTACCAGATTATACTTCAGAAGAGAGAGTATTTCAGCTATTATCTCAGGTTATTGGTCGAGTTGGTAGACATGGTAATGATTCAGAAGTTGTAATACAAAGCTACCAACCAAATAGTATAGCTATTAAAACAGGTATAAAGCAAAACTATGATGAATTTTATAACTACACGCTATCTCAACGTAAAAAAAATTATTTACCACCATTTACTTTTCTACTGCGCATAACATGTACATATAAAACAGAGGCTGCAGCAATAAAAAATTCTACAAAACTACTACAAATTCTAAAATTAAAATCATCAAATAAAAAAATATCCTTTTTTGGACCAGCTCCAGCTTTTTATGAAAAACAAAATAATTCGTACAGATGGCAGATTATTGCAAAATCACCCAAAAGATATGAATTACTGGATCTAATATCTAAAATTCCTCAACAATATTGGCAATACGAAATAGACCCAATATCCCTCCTATAAGCTTGTACTTGTTTTTGTAGGTTGCTATAGTTATAAGTATCATGGCGGGCAAATTACTTAAAAATATAAATCAAGGTTTCACAATAATAGAGTTAATGATTGTAATCTCAGTTATTAGTATTTTAGCTGGTATATCCATAGTTAGCTATAACGGCATGCAAAAAGGAACACGAGATAAAGAACGTGAAGCAGATGTAGAAGCAATTCAGGCAGAACTTGAAAGTTATTACAATCAAGAAGGAGGATATCCTCATACTCGAGATATTAATAGTGCCCTGTTGAGCGGCAAACCACCTTTAGGTCTAACTGAAGCTGCAATTACATCACCTACTGGTAATGCACCAGCAATATTTGGTGGAACTAAATTCAGCTTACGAGGCGATAAGTATCATAATAGACCTAGTAATATAAATGAGTACACATACAGAGGTTATGATAAGACTGGTTATAATATATGTCCAGATAGTGGAGACACATGCAGTAAATATGAAATTCGTTGGCGATCTGAAAAAGACAACAAGGAACACATAGTAAAAAGTTTATATGGATGGTAATTAGCATCTACCTCTGTTATTTTTTAAAAGATTTACGTATACTAGTTAGTAGTATGAAGAAAGAAGATATAATTACCCTGCCAAACGAACATTTACGGCAAAAGTCAAAAAAGATACACGTAATTACAGATGAGGTAAAAAAATTAATTTCAGACATGACAAGCGCAGCTATCGATTGGGAAGAATCACGCCCACACGAAATCAGCGCTGCACTGGCAGCAGTACAAGTAGATAAATTAGAAAGAATTGTAATTGTGCGCAGCGAGTTTGATAATAAAAGTAATAATCATTTTACTGCGTTAATTAATCCCGAAATTATTAAATATGAAGGCGAAATTACCTATGATTACGAAGGCTGCTTAAGTGTTAGTAAAGTATATGGTAAAGTTCCAAGATACAACAAAGTACGCGTAAAAGCGTTGAATGAAGATGGCAAAGAAATAAGAATTAAAGCTGAGGGATTCCTAGCAAGAGTTTTACAGCACGAAATTGACCACACAAATGGCATTGTATTTATAGATCACATAAAAAACAAGAAAGATTCATTCTATAAATTAGATAGCGAGGGTGAACTACAGAGTTTAGATTATGAAAAAGAAATCAAAGACAATCATATTCTTTGGGACTGAGGATTTTAGCCTTATAACACTAAAAGCTCTAGTTGAAGCTGGTTTTAATATTGGAGCAGTAGTTACCAAGCCTGATGCAAGACGCGGTCGTGGCACCAAAAAAAGCCAACCTGCTGTTAAAATTTACGCCAATGAACATAATATACAGGTATGGCAACCACAAAATCTAAAAGATATAGTTGACGATATTAAGAAGATAGGTAAACCAGTTGGTATACTGGTTAGTTATGGTAAGATTATATCTCAGTCTATTATAGATTTATTTACACCAGGAATAATAAATATACACCCATCTTTACTGCCAAAATATAGAGGACCAACACCTATAGAAAGCGCTATAAAAAACGGAGATAAAGAAACTGGTGTATCCATAATACAGTTAAACGCTCGTATGGATGCAGGTCCAATATATAGACAAGTGAAACATGCACTAAATGGCAAAGAAACTAAGCTAGATTTATATAACACACTTGGAAAAATTGGTGCTAATGAGATCATTAAGACCTTACCAGGTATTTTAAATGAATCTATACTTCCAAAAGATCAAGACGAATCAAAAGCATCCTATTGTTCTCTATTATCAAAAGACGATTCTCTTATACAGCCACACCAAATGACAGCACAACAAATTGAACGTGTTATTCGAGCTCATCTCGACTATCCAAAAACAAAGCTTCCATTTTTACAAAATAATCTTATAGTTACAAGATCTCATATCGCAAAAGAACCATCGGAGTCAACTATAGCGTGTAAAGATGATACTCTACTATCAATAGACAAAATAATTGCACCTAGTGGTAAACATATGAAAATAAAAGATTATTTAAATGGCATACGCAATAAACGTACTATTAATAATTAATGAGACTGAGCGGACGCTAAAATAGCTTCGCGATTATTCATTATCTCATTTTTTAGATCCTGCATAACACGAGCAACTACATCTCTATAATCTGGCCGATTAACCTCTAGCCATTTAGTAGCAGCATATTCAGATTGTAGTGCTATATTATCTGGCTGTAAATTAGGATTCTGTCTGAGTAACCCCGCAAATATAGGATCGTTTTGGAAATCAGGAACGTGAACTTTCAACCATTGACGCACACTATCCTCATTACGGTCAATGATCGATTCAAACTCTTCTAGCTGATTATCACTTAAACCTTCGCTTAATTGCACACCCACACGACCTTCAAGCGACGAATACACCTGCTCTAAGAAAGCCTGTCGCTGATTTTGCGGTAACGCTTCTAATCCCACTTCTTGCAGAAAATTATCGTCTAAATGAAACATCTTATCCCCCTATAAACCTTTCTTATATAATACTAGCCAAGCGTCCTTTTTACAAGCTCACGTGTAAAGAACTCTAATTTATCACCTTCTTCAATATGGATTTTCTTGGATGTTTTTAAGCTAATACCACACATCTCACCAGCAAAAACCTCTTTCGCTTCTTGCTGCTGACGCTGAACCTTTTCTATTTCCGCCTCAGAAACAACATCATTATCACGCTTAATACGCACAAGAAGACCCGCATACACCTTACCATCAACAACCTCACCACCAACTATAGCTTCGGTCTTTGTAATTCTAAATACACCCTTTATATCAAGTTCTCCAATCTTGTTTTCTACTACCTCGGGTGCAAGCATATCTTCCATACTACGTTTAGCATCATCCAATAACTCATAAATGATTTTATACAAGCGAACATTTACACCATCACGAACCGCTAAACGTTTCACTACTGGAGGTAAATCTACATTAAATCCGTAAATAACCGTCTTTTCATCTGCAGCAAGTCTGATATCATTTTCACTAATATCGCCAACTCCGCTACCAATTATATGCAGATTCACAGCACCACCCGTATCAACTAGACGTAAGCTATCCATAACACTCGTTAGAGACCCCTGAACATCGGCCTTAACTATTACATTAAATTCTTGGCTATCATACTGCTGATTCATCATTTTCAGTAAATCAGCCCCAGTAACATTAGTGCTCGCGGCAGCCTTTTCTTGTTCCAATTTAGATTTCTGTGCTATATGACGAGCATCTTTTTCATTTTTAGCAACTACAAAAATATCACCGAACTGAGGCAACTCCTTAAATCCAGTAACTGTAACAGGAGTTGAAGGACCGGCCTTTCTAATAGCTTCATTTTTATAATTCAGTAATGTACGAATTTTTCCATAAGTGGTACCCGCAACTAAAAACTTACCTGGCGACAACTGACCTTGTTCTATCAATAGACTAACTACAGAGCCCTTACCCACCTCTTTATGAGCCTCTATTACCAATCCACGCCCAGGGACATCAATATCGGCCTTAAGCTCTTCCATATCGGCCACTAGTAATACTGTATCCATAAGTTTATCAAGATTTATCTTCTTTTTGGCACTCACTTCGACCATAATAGTGTCGCCTCCCCACTCTTCTGGAGTGAGACCATGTTCGCTAGCTAATTGTGTCTTAACTAATTGCGGATTAGCAGTATCTTTATCTATTTTATTAATAGCAACTACGATCTTCGCATTAGCATTGCGCGCAAATCTAATTGCCTCAACGGTTTGAGGCTTTACGCCATCATCGGCTGCAACTACAATAATCACAACGTCAGTCAAAATAGCTCCATGCTGGCGTAATGCGGCAAAAGCTTCATGGCCTGGAGTATCCAATAATGTAACTACCCGAGACCCCCTAGTAGTCTGATATGCACTTATGTGCTGTGTTATTCCACCAGCCTCGCCATCTACCACTTTAGTATCAAGCAACGCGTCAAGTAAACTAGTTTTACCATGATCAACATGACCCATAACAGCCACGATAGGAGGGCGCTCAACTGCATTATCAGATATTTCGTATCTTGATCGCCCTATATTATCATTAATACTGGTAGTTTTCTTTTCTAATTTAGCATCAATGCCGAGTTCTTCAATAATGATAGTAGCCGTCTCAAAATCTATTTTTTGATTTATAGTTGCAGCAATACCATTTTTGAACAACTCGCCAATTAGAGTTGTAACAGGTAAATTAAGCATGTCTGCAAGCTCTCCTACAGTAATAAATTCACCGATAGAAACAATCTTCTCTTGCATAAAACGCTCCTTTTCTTCTGCTACAACTCTTCGTTCAGCAATCACAATATAGGAATTTCACCTACATAACTTTAATCTTTTATTATTATTTTTTATTAGACTCACCTAAGCTTAGGCTAATTTTACGATTCTCTTTATCTATATCAAGAATAACGAACTCTTTACGCTCATTGAGAGTAAATACTTTTTCAGGATCAACATTATTAGAATCACCTAACTCTGATATATGAACCAGTGCTTCAATAGCTGGGCTAACCTGAACAAAGGCCCCAAACGGAGTAATTCTAGTAACGGTACCTTCAACTTTATCACCCTTTGAGAAGTTTTGTACTTCTGTCAGCCATGGATCCTGAGTAAGCTGTTTCATACTCAAGCTTAAACGATCTTTGTCGATTGCAATTATTTTAGCCTTGATAGTCTGACCTGTCTTTACATAGTCACTTGGATTATTGACTCGTTCCCAGCTAATCTCGGAAATATGCACCAAACCTTCAATACCTTCAACGTTAACAAAGACACCGAAGTCAACAACACCAGTTACGACACCTTCAACTTGATCACCAACCGCTAGCTTCTCAAATCGTTCAGCTAAACCGTCTTTTACAGCCTCTTTTTCGCTAAAGATAAGTTTATTAGACTTACGATCTGCGTCTAGGATGCGAACTTTCATAGTCTTACCAATAAGATTATTCAAGCGCTGTAAAATCTCATCTTTATCAGAAGAACCAACGCGTGGGTAATGTTCAGCTGAAAGCTGTGATACAGGTAGAAAACCTCTTACACCCTCGTATTCAACTAGTAAACCTCCACGGTTAGCATCATATGGCTGAATATCAATAACTTCACCAGATTCGAGACGGGCAGAAACCTCTTCCCAGCCGCGATCCTTAACAGCTTTACGCAGGCTTAATAAGCTCATACCATTCTCAAGCTCTGTATCTACTACACTAGCGCTAACTTCATCGCCTTCGCTGATATTGCGCGAAAATCCTACTTCACGACGAGGTACAAACCCTACACCCTGCGCACCAAGGTCAATTAAAACCTCGTGCTTTTTTAAACTTAAAACTTTTCCGGTAACGACTTCACCGGCTACTAATTGCTTAGCACTAGTATCTGCACCAGCGAGCAATTCATCCATTGTAATTTTGGCGTCTGCCATAAAGTTCTCCTGACTGTCTAAAGATAAATTAAACAGTCAAAACTCCTTCCTTATAGTTGATATTATTTTATCGCAACACAAAAATAAAGCCCCGATAATATCATTATTATAACCGCAATACAATCTCAAGTCAATAAATAAGTCAGCAACAAATTTTATTTTCTACCATAACCATAATGATAGTAAACATAACCAGAACCAAATATAGCAACTGCGCCAATTACCATCATAAATATATCCTCTATAGGACCAGTTGTTGGCAAAGCCTCCGAACTAGCTCCAGATAACTGAGTCTGTTGGCTCTGATTTTGCAATTCTTGATTAGGATTACTCTGCTGAGGCGCACCTGCCTGATTCTGTTGCTTTTCAGTTTCAGATTTCTTCTGTTCGAATTGATGATTATCTAAAGAGTCTGGTTTTTTCCGAGATTCGGTTTCTTTATTGTTATTACCAGTATCTTTACTAGTAGATTCTTTCTGTGTAGATTCTTTAGATTTAGATGTAGATGTATTATCGCCTGCCTTCTTATCTTCCGTCTTAGCTATTTTTGTAACATCGTTTGAGCTGCTTTTATTAGTTCCAAATTGCTTTTTAACGGCAACAATACTACCAATAAACACTGTTGAAAGCAAGACACCTGTAACAATAAAAGATGCAACTGATCCTTGCTGTTTTTTCTGATCAACAATTCTAGACATAAACATAACCTAACTTTTTACAAAAAACAAAACAATATAACTCATATTATACTTTATTTTAGGTAAAATAGCAACTAAACTATTCTCGCACACCATGGTAAACTAAATATATGATTATAGCTGTAGATACCGGTGGAACAAAAACAGCCATAGCCTCCTTCAATAATTCTGGAGAAATTACAAGCTGTACAAAATTTCCTACACCAAAATCTACCCAGGAATACATAAAATCAGTTTCTACGTCAATCAAAAATATGTCTCATAACGTAGATATATCAGCTATAACTATAGCAATACCTGGAATTATAAAAAATGATATTGCTGCTTGGTGTAAAAATTTAGGTTGGAAAAATTTTGATGTAATTAATCGATTAAGAAAATACTTTCCACACACACCAATTTTTATAGAAAATGATGCAAATTTAGGTGGCCTATCTGAAGCAATTTTACAACGCGTAGGAGATAAAAAAGTTCTATATGTAACGGTTAGCACTGGAGTAGGAACTGGTTTTATTCAAAATAACCAAATCGTCCCCTTTCTACAATTAAGCGAGGGTGGACAAATGATTCTAGAACACAACGGTATAATGCAATCGTGGAGCAGTTTTGCTAGCGGCCGAGCTATTTACGATAAATATAAAAAGTTTGGATGCGACATAAGCGACGAAAAAACTTGGCTAGAGATTTCCTCAGCTATAGCATCTGGCTTGTACGTAATTATTCCTCTAGTACAGCCTGATGTAATAATTTTTGGAGGTAGTATAGGAACATATACTCAAAAATTCAAAAAAAACTTAACTATTTTATTAAGTAAGAATCTACCAGAATATATCGTAAGACCAAAAATATTAAAAGCAGCACACCCAGAACAAGCCGTTCTCTTTGGAGGTTACGAATATGCAATCAGCAAGATCTCTAATAAATAAACTAAAAAAAGACTACCCTAACTTCAAATTCTGCAAAAGTAATATCTCACATTGGTCTTATACTGAAAAAACTATTTTTTATGAAGACAATATAAAGCATAGCGACTGGATATTATTGCATGAAATTTCCCATGCAATCCTAAACCATAAAAACTACACAAGAGATATAGAACTTCTATCCAAGGAACGTGATGCATGGAATTTTGCAAACACAAATCTAGCTCTAAAATACGGAATACAAATTGATAAAGACTTTATAGAAGACCATATAGACACATACCGCGATTGGCTACACTACAAAAGTTCCTGTCCAAATTGTGGATTAAATGGATTTGAAAAAAATAAAGGTCAGTATATATGCCCAGCCTGTGGACGCGAATGGAAAGTAAATGAAGCTAGAAATTGCAACATAAAACGCACACAACTAAACAAGCATCACTAGGATGCTTGTTTTAAATATAATTACCTAAAATATACTAGACCACATTATACTGCATCTGCAGTAATTTTCTTACCACGACGGCTAATACGTCCACCTTTTGCACCCGCTATACGTGCTAAGGCTGGATTAGCAGCAAAACCGCCAGTCCTACCTTTTTTACCACCGATTGCGCCAATTTTAGCATAAAAATCACTTCCATGTAGTGCTTTATTTGTTGCGGCCGCTTTTTGCCCACCAGCTTTTGTTCCTGCCATTTTGAACAGTTCTCCTCAATTATTATATGAGATTTCCACATAAAATATATCAGAAATCCCGTTATTTTAACTCACATATGATATGTGTATGGTATATAATATAACACAGCTTGTGCTTTTTGTCAACATTTACAATATTATATTTTATTGTGAAAAACTCTTGTACTACTCTAAGTTGTACGCTATTATATCTATAGAGGAGGTAATTATACACTTACCGAATCTACTTAAATAAATTGTATAGCTTTCCAATATAGATAATGGATATCTATACAAAAATATAACCCCAACTGCGAGAGGGGTTATATTTATTTAGAGTAATATAAGGATTTAATTCAAAATCAAACTTTATAGGATTTTATTAGATCCGATACTTTTTCGTCATATTCTTTGATGGCCTGTGTTTGTAGGCCCACAATTTCGCTATATATTTGAGCAACCTCATCCATTGCCGAATTATACAACTTAAAGTTTTGTTCATTATCATATTTCTCTAATTTATCATATGCAGTTATTAGTTTTTGACTTTTTGATATAACACTATTTGCAATACCACTGCCAGATATCTCAGATATCTTATTTGTAGATTCAATAACTTCACGCCAGATTTGTTTGCATTTATGGTATTCTGTATTTTTTACATTATGAAGTTTACTTGTTGCTTCTGCGAGTATAGTTGATAAATTTGATTCTTTATCCATTTGGTGCACCAACCTATATATAGCTTCCTTCTGACGACTCAGTCTATCCGATTCTAAGGTGCACTTATTCATTTTAGGTTTAATGCTTTCAATAAAGCTCGACTGCCAATTAAATAAAAAATTACCCTTACAATTAGTAGTATTATCTAAAGACTCCTTCACCTGATATATAGTATTATGGGAAAAATCATCAGATTGAAGTTTAACTAATACATCCTTAGCTAATAATTGACTCTTAACTATAGACTCATCAACCTCGCGCCAATAAACTACGCTCATAGAAATATATACAATAACACTAAATACACAGACCATCAGAATTAAAAGTATTTTCCAATTCCTTTCTGAAATTTTTCTAAATACTCCATTTACTTTCATATTTTTCTTACCCCAAGAGTAGTTGACCATATTTCACTTTCTAATGGCCAAGGATTAAATTTACATCCCTGTAGATCTATTGATTGTTGCTGCATAACCGCTGCTGATTCACCCGAGACATTACAATTTTGATGTCCATGACCTAACCAATGACCTATTTCATGATTGATAGCCATATGCCTATAATCTCTTATAGACCCTCCATACTCACCCCAAGCCTTACTAGTCTTCTGCCAGCGCTTATCATTAATAATCACAGACTTACCAACTCTACAGCTCCAGTCAGAGCTACAATATGAAGAAAATGATGTCATATGTTCTGGTTGACTTAAGACTAGGTCAAAATCACCGCCAGAATCAACTTGCTTAAATTTTACACCAAGTCGCGCCCAACCTCGCGCGTCATTTAAAGTTTCATTAGATTGTCTAGAAAATTCAGCTAAATCAGAGCTTGTCTTTCCTTTAGTAGAAATTGTGTACGTGACTTCAGATTTTATAGGCTTAGATAGCCTATTTAAGTGTCTTTCTCTCTGAAGATGAGACTTATACCACTCTGGCTGATTAGAAGGCGGTGGCGCCAGTCTAGACAAGGTGCTAGGTAATTTTTGCACCTTAGATATATTATATTGGACAGATTTCTGCGCATTTATATTATTACTAAAAGATTCTATATTATACACGGGAGTAGTAATCATAGTCGCAGCAGTAAACCCGTACATAGCCCTACACATCATACACATTACATATGACATTATATCACGCTTTGTAATTGCAAATTGTTAATTTATAGATATAAAAATAAAACCTCTGGTTTTTACCAGAGGTTTTATATAATTCGGCACCGTGCTAGTTTCCCACTTTCGCAGTATAATCGCCGCTAAGGAGCTTAACTTCTGTGTTCGGAATGAGAACAGGTGTTTCCTCCTCGCTATGGGCACCGAAGTAAGGCTTTTTAAGACACTTTGTGCTGACTATAATAATCAGTGGGTCAAAAGCCTAGCTTCGATGTCCAAATGTTGCACGGAAAGTTTTTAAATTGACTTTGGTGTGATATACACCAATCACTAGTTAAGCCTACCTTATCCGTAGAGTTTATATATAATAAACATCCACAGACAAGGACATAAAAAGGCGATGGGACTATTAGTACGCTTCAGCTCCATATATTACTATACTTCCACCTTGCGCCTATCAAACTGATAGTCTTTCAGTGTCCTCATAGGGAAACCTAATCTTGAAGTGGGCTTCGCGCTTAATATGCTTTCAGCGCTTATCCCTTCCGAACATAGCTACTCGACAATGCAGCAGGTGGCCACAATCGATACACCAGAGGTTCGTCCGCCCCGGTCCTCTCGTACTAGGGGTAGATCTTCTCAAGTTTCCTATCGTCCATACCGGATATAAACCGAACTGTCTCACGACGTTCTGAACCCAGCTCGCGTACCACTTTAATCGGCGAACAGCCGAACCCTTGGAAGGTGCTCCCCCTCCAGGATGTGATGAGCCGACATCGAGGTGCCAAACAGCGCCGTCTATGTGAACTATTGGGCGCTATAAGCCTGTTATCCCCAGGGTAACTTTTATCCGTTTGCGCTGTCGATCCCACATTCATGTACAAATGTACGTACAGCGGATCACTTGCTCCGACTTTCGTCTCTGATTGGAATGTACTCCTCACAGTCAAGCTGGCTTGTGCGCATACACTATCACTTCGATTTCCATCCGAAGTTAGCCAACCTTTGAACGCCTCCGCTACTCTTTAGGAGGCAACCGCCCCAGTTAAACTACCCACCATACACGGTCCGCTAACCGGATAACGGTCAGCGTGAGAACACAATCACAACAAGGGTGGTATTTCACTTGGTGACTCCACAAATACTGGCGTATCTGCTTCAATATCTCCCACCTATGCTACACATGTTGAAACCGTATTCAATGTAAAGCTGTAGTAAAGCTCCATGGGGTCTTTTCGTCCTGGTACGGACAGACGGCATCTTTACCGCCAATGCACTTTCACCGAGTCCTTCGCTGAGACAGTGCCCACATGATTACTCCATTCGTGCGGGTCAGAACTTACCTGACAAGGAATTTCGCTACCTTAGGACGGTTATAGTTACCGCCGCCGTTCACCGGGGCTTCAGTTTGCACCGTGAAGCACTCCCCTTAACCTTCCGGCACCGGGCAGGAGTCAGCCCCTATACATCCACTTTCGTGTTAGCAGAGACCTGTGTTTTTGATAAACAGTTCCGTGGGCTCTTTTGCTGCGGCCCCCACATCGTTAGATACAAGAGGTTCGCGTTCAAAGAGCAATTTGTTTGCTCGTGTCTCAGAAAATTCGTTTTGTGATTAAAAATGTACTCTTTAACCTATTATTCACTGAGTGAACGCGGCTGATATCCACCGAAGTGGGGGCAGACCTTATCCCGAAGTTACGGTCGCTGTATTGCCGAGTTCCTTAGCGAAGGTTCGCTCGTAAGCCTGAGTCTACTCGACTCGAGCACCTGTGTTGGTTTGCGGTACGGGCAGCTAAGTCCACGCGTACACCTGCTTTTCTAGCCAGGGCTTTCACCAAAATCGCGACTCCGAAGAATCACTTTCACTCCCTTTGCGTTCCCGCTCGGTTGGACGGATAAACCATGAATCCGCTTCGATTACTTCCCCGTGAACAGTGTACAAAACTTAACCGGTTCAGGAATATTAACCTGATGTCCATCGCCTACGCTCTGCGCCTCGGCTTAGGCCCGACTAACCCTGAGATGATTACCATAGCTCAGGAAACCTTGCTCTTACGGCCGACAGGATTCTCACCTATCTTATGGTTACTCATTCCAGCATTCTCACTTCCTACCGCTCCACAATACTTTTCAATACTGCTTCACTGCTGATAGGAACGCTCCTCTACCACTATTACTAATGTAATAATCCATATCTTCGGTAATACATTTAGCCCCGTTACATTTTCCACGCAAAATCTCTTGACGAGTGAGCTGTTACGCACTCTTTAAATGAATGGCTGCTTCTAAGCCAACATCCTCGCTGTTTAAGAAATTTCACCTTGTTTCCCACTTAATGTATATTTAGGGACCTTAGATGATGGTCTGGGCTGTTTCCCTTTTGAGCACCGATCTTAGCACCGATGTTCTAACTGCCATGATTACATATATGGTATTCGTAGTTTGTTAAGGGTGGGTACAGTTGCCCGCCCCAATCCTTTACAGAGCTCTACCCCCATACATTACTAACATGACGCTAGCCCTAAAGCTATTTCGAGGAGAACCAGCTATCTCCGAGTTCGATTGGCATTTCACCGCTAACCACAAGTCATCCAAACACTTTGCTGCGTATCCTGGTTCGGTCCTTCACTACCTGTTACAGTAGCTTCAACCTGCTCATGGTTAGGTCACCCGGTTTCGGGTCTAATTCCGTACACTAAACGCCCTATTCAGGCTCGCTTTCACTGTGGCTCCGTTAACTAACTTAACCTTGCGCACGAAATTAACTCGCTGGATCGTTCTACAAAAAGCACGCCGTCACAGAATAAATCTGCTCCGACTCCTTGTAGGCACATAATTTCAGGATCTATTTCACTCCCCTCCCGGGGTTCTTTTCACCTTTCCATCGCTGTACTAGTTCACTATCGATCGTATATTATATTTAGCCTTAGCTGGTGGTCCAGCCAGATTCAGACAGGGTTTCTCGTGCCCCGCCCTACTCGATAAAACATACATAAGGTCAGCGTCGTTTTAACATACACGGCTTTCACGTTCTTTGGCTAGTCATTCAAACTATTCTGCTAACCACGCAATTTTCTTACCTTACTAATTGTTGATAGACAATTATCGCAAATCAGATTATTTGAACTAATCAAATGCTCTGACTTGGTCATATGTAATATCACAACCCCTCATAGATATTCGCCTATCAGCTTATTTATATAAATAAAAATCTATAAGGTTTGGGCTCTTACGATTTCGCTCGCCACTACTTTCGTAATCGTTATTTACTTTCTTTTCCTCATCCTACTAAGATGTTTCAGTTCAGATGGTTCCCGCCTCATGTCCTATGTATTCAGACAAGGGTAACACGACATGACTCGTGTTGGGTTTCCCCATTCGGAAATCTCCGGATCAAAGCTTGTTGACAGCTACCCGAAGCTTATCGCAGTCTTCCACGTCCTTCATCGGTAATATACGTCTAGGCATCCATTATGTGCCCTTGAGTACCTTTTTATGCATTGACTTAACTAGCAATTGCTATATAACAACTACTGCCGTCAATTTATAAAACTCATATTTCTTAATCAAATTGTTAACGATCTTGTGCATACTTAAATCTTTGAGAGCACAAACGAAAACACTATAAGCTAAAACCTACATAATGCAAACTATCTGCACTCAAAAATCTTCACACCAATAAATGGTATAGAACTATACGCTTAATACGTATAAAAAGTGTCAATCACACCGCCAGAGGTTCTTATTTGAACTTTCGCTTCACTGATAATTGATTATATAGTAACAAATTTTATTTTGCAATACTTTTTTAATATTTTTTTACTTTTTTTTCACATCAATTCCTATAGCCTCTGTTAAACTACTAAAACCATCTCTTTTTAATAATTTATCAAGACCATGGTTAATATCACCGACCAGCTGCGGACCCTCAAACATCAGACCAGTAATTAAAGCAACTAAGCTGGAGCCAGCACGAATTTTCAAATAGGCATCTTCAGCATTAAATATTCCACCCACACCTATAATTAAAAGCCGATCCCCATATTTTTCATAAGTAAATTTTATCAAGTCCAAACTTCTATCTCTGCATGGCTTGCCACTCAATCCGCCCTTAACAGATTCCGGAAGCTTATCTTTCAGGTTAATGTTACTTCTATCCTTTACAAGATTACTTATAGTAACGCCGTTTATTTTATGTTTAGAAATTATCTCAAGTATTAATCCAAATCTTACAAAATCCACTAAATTAGGCATCTTGATAAAAATAGGCATATCTGCATTTATTTTATCCAGTTGAGATAAGAGATTATCTAGTTTATCTGGATAAGTAAAGGGCTGATTGTCATCAATATTTGGACAAGAAATATTTATCTCGACAGCTTTCGCAAGCCCGCTACCAGAGACAAGACTCATTGCCTCGCAAACGTCTTTTATTATATCTGCTTCAGTACTGTCTTGCGAACGCGCAACTACAGCTATAGATATGAATAGAGGTATTTTGCGATTAGCTTCTTTTTTATATTGTCTTTTTATATTCTGAAGAATAATATTAGCTCCATCATTAGCAAGACCAGCATGAACAACAATCGATTTACTCTTAGGTAATCGATAGAACCATGGTCTAGGATTACCTGCGCGCGGAGTAATAGTAATAGACCCTCCTGTCATATACCCAAAACCGACCATACTCATAGTAGGTATTAGTTCAATATTTTTGTCAAAACCAGCGGATAGCCCTACTGGATTACTAAAATTTATGCCACATATATTTTGTTTTAATCGGTTATTATTTCTATGAGTAAGTATAAATTTAGTAATTAAAGGCAATATAGGTAGAGATTGATATATTCTAGCAAAAGATACCAAAATAGAATGTGCCTTATCAGGAGGTATAATAAATAAAAACTTTTTGATAACGTTTTTATATAAGAACCGAATTATATATCTACTAAATTTCAAATATATTTTCCTATTTAAAAATAAAAAACACCATGCAGTGGTGGGCGATGAGGGACTTGAACCTCCGACCTCGTCATTATCAGTGACGCGCTCTAACCAGCTGAGCTAATCGCCCACGATTACATAATGTCATCGTGGTGGAGCATTCCAGATAGAAACCTGGTCTGCCCCATAATAATATTAATGGTGGAGCGTCGGGGACTCGAACCCCGGACCCCCTGCTTGCAAAGCAGGTGCTCTAGCCAACTGAGCTAACGCCCCTTATACTCAATATATTGTATACTAGGCTGTAAAAATAATCAATAGTATAATATAATTAATTTATGAAATACGAATTTAACTTTGGATGGTTTATTGGCGGTTTATTTATCGTAATCGCATCTGTTGTGTTTTTGCGTTTCCATCGTCAAATAGCAGATAATATGGGCTCTGGTATAGCAGATTACGAAAAATATCGCCTATATGGTCTTATATCTATAGGTGTAGGGTTTATATGTATGACCAATATAGCTCCACTACTACTCGGAATTGTGTTAGATATGTTGTTCAAAGGTAGCAATAAATAGAATTTATTCTTAATTATCTAATAGTTTTACTCACATTTAGTGTTTAGACTCTTATATAGACAATACTTGATTAATGCCATTATTATGACATAGTAAAGCAAAAAGTCCCGCAAGGGACTTTTCAAATTAACAACTTAATTGTGCAATTCATCTCAGTATATAGCATAAAAGGTTGAACTTTGTCTCGTCCTATAAGGACTATTGTAAATATGTAAGCTCAGCATATCTACGAGACCGACCTAGCTCAATCTGTGATTGCTCGACAGATTGGCATATTTACTCCCTAGAAAGGAGGTAATCCATCCGCACCTTCCGGTACGGATACCTTGTTACGACTTAACCCCAATCATGCCCCCCACCTTAGGCCGACGAATCGGACTTCGGGTGTTGGTCACTTTCATGGCTTGACGGGCGGTGTGTACAAGACCCGGGAACGTATTCACCGCAGTTTGCTGACCTGCGATTACTAGCGATTCCGACTTCATGGAGGCGAGTTTCAGCCTCCAATCCGAACTGGGACAAGCTTTGGTGCGATTTGCTTCACCTCGCGGCTTCGCTGCGCATTGTACTTGCCATTGTATCACGTTTCTAGCCCAGGATGTAAGAGAAATACTGACCTGACATCATCCCCTCCTTCCTCCCCGTTGCCGGGGCAGTCTGAATAGAAAAATTCAACTATTCACAAGGGTTGCGCTCGTTGATGGACTTAACCAAACATCTCACGACACGAGCTGACGACGGCCATGCATCATCTGTCACCGAGTTCCAAAAGGCACAATTTACTTTCGTAAATCTTCTCGGGATGTCAAACCCTGGTAAGGTTCTTCGTTTATCATCGAATTAAAGAACATGATCCACCGCTTGTGCGGGTCCCCGTCAATTCCTTTATGTTTTAGCCTTGCGGCCGTACTCCACAGGCGGGATACTTAACGCGTTAGCTTCGCTACTGAAGGGGTCGATACCTCCAACAGCTAGTATCCATCGTTTACGGCGTGGACTACCTGGGTATCTAATCCAGTTCGCTCCCCACGCTTTCGTGCCTTAGCGTCAGAAATGGTCCAGTAACCTGCCTACGCCATTGGTGTTCCTTCTAATATCTACGGATTTCACTCCTACACTAGAAATTCCAGTTACCTCTACCACTCTCGAGTTTAACAGTTTGAATAATAGTCTGTATGGTTGAGCCACCAGGTTTCACTATTCACTTATTAAACCGCCTACGCAACTCTTTACGCCCAGTCACTCCGGATAATGCTTGCACCCTACGTATGACCGCGGCTGCTGGCACGTAGTTAGCCGGTGCTTATTCATGAGTTACCGTCATATTCTTCACTCATAAAAGAAGTTTACAACCCGAAGGCCTTCATCCTTCACGCGGCGTTGCTCCATCAGGCTTTCGCCCATTGTGGAAGATTCCTCACTGCTGCCTCCCGTAGGAGTCTGGACCGTGTCTCAGTTCCAGTCTGGCTGATCATCCTCTCAGACCAGCTATAGATCGTTGGCTTGGTAGGCCATTACCCTACCAACTACCTAATCTAACGCGGGCTCTTCCTAAAGCGGATAAATCCTTTAATCCGAAGATCATATGCGGTATTAGCCACCCTTTCGGGCGGTTATCCCTCACTTTAGGGTAGATTCCCACGCGTTACTCAGCCGTCCGCCGCTCGCCGACAGGGTGCAAGCACCCCTCGCTGCCGCTCGACTTGCATGTGTTAGGCACGCCGCCAGCATTCATCCTGAGCCAGGATCAAACTCTCCATAAAAGAACGTTTCATTGAAACGTCTATATTTGCTCATATAAACTGACGATGATTATTGCACAATTAAATTGTTAATGAACTTTATCTGTTCGCACTTCACACTTTATATCTGAAGAATGCATTTTCTAATTTCATGCACCTGCAACCAGAACTGATTGTTATTTTAGCGCATAAATAACCCACTAGTCAATACTTTTTTATAATTATATTGTTGCAAAATAAACTACAGTGCCAATAGCCACGCCAATAACCGCTCCAACCAGTACTTCAATCGGCTCATGACCCTTTGCGAAGCGAGGCGTTTTAATAGGAGAATTAATCTCTGATATCAACTTTTTTAGTATAATACCCTGTTTACCACTAGACCTGCGTACCATCATAGCGTCATACATAACAACAGAAGCAAATACGAAACCTAATCCAAATAACCCACTATCTATACCATTCTTTAGACCTATGACAGATACTAGAGCCGTAACAGTAGCACTATGAGCGCTTGGCATTCCCCCTGAGATATATAGGCTTTGAAGTTTACGTACAGATCTACCCTTTATTAAAGCAAAAATATACTTACTACCTTGGGCAATAATCCACCCCAATAGAGCCGCTATGAGATAAGGTGACAACATTACGATTCCTCATTAGATGATCGTTCTGACATCAAACCAACAGAGGCAACTGAATCATCATCAGAAGTTTTCATAATCCTAACACCCTGGGTAGTTCTTCCTAATACTGGTATATCCTTCAGACTTACTCTTATAGTTTGCCCTTGCGTTGATACGAGTAATGCTTCTATATCATCTTGCTGTATAGTTTTCACAGATATTATAGGGCCCGTTTTTGCAGTTACAACAGCAGCCTTAATACCAACTCCACCCCGCTTATGTGACGGGAAGTTAGATATTTTAGTAGCTTTACCATAACCGTTTTCAGAAATAACCAGCAATGTCCTATCGTCGTTAGCAATATCCATGCCAACAACTGAATCATTAGGACGCAGACGAACGCCACGTACACCACGCGCAGCTCTTCCCATAGAACGGGCATCTTTTTCGTTAAACCTTATAGCCTGTCCTGCTGAAGTAGAAATTAAAATGTCATCATTTCCACTACTTCGCTTTATCCAGCGTAATTCATCTCCGTCATCAAGTTTGATTGCTATAAGTCCATTCGTGCGAATATTAGCATAATCCTTGACTGGCGTTTTCTTTATAGTACCTTTTACGGTTGCCATAAATAGATATCCATCATCCTTTGCATCTTTCTCAAACTTGATAATTGCAGTAATCTTTTCCTCTGGCTGCAGCTGCAACAAATTAACAGCTGCAACACCCTTAGCTTGCAAGCTTGCCGCTGGCACTTCATAAGCTTTTAATCTAAATACACGACCACGGTTGGTAAAGAATAAAAGCCAATCATGAGTACCAGCAGGAATCATATGCTCAATAACGTCAGTTTCCTTAGTAGTCATGCCACGCTTACCCTTGCCACCACGATTTTGTTTACGATAATCACTAGCTAAAGTTCTTTTTATATAGTTTTCGCTAGTCAACAAAACAACAGAATCTTCCTCTGGGATAAGCTCTTCATCGCTAAATTTACCAAGCTCATGATTTATCATCTTACTGCGGCGCTGATCACCATATTTTTCCTTCATCTCGATCAGCTCATTTTTTATGATATTAAGAATTTCCTGCTCGTCTGCCAATATACCCTTTAGTTTTTCAATCAAAGCCAAAAGCTCTCTTAATTCATTCTCTATAGCTTCACGCTCTAGTCCAGTAAGTCTGCGCAGTTGCATAGCCAATATAGCTTTAGCCTGAATCTCACTCAGACCAAACTTTGCTATTAAACTTTTCTCAGCTTCTTCCTGAGTCTTTGATGCACGAATAGTTTTTATTACTTCATCTATATAATCAAGCGCAATTTTATACCCTTCTAAGATATGCGCGCGGGCTTCTGCTTTTTTAAGCTCAAACTCAGTACGACGTCTAACTACACTGCGACGATGCTTTACAAATTCACTTAAAATATCGCGCAGACCTAATATCCTAGGCTGCTTTCCATCAACTAGCGCTAGCATATTGTAATGAAAATTAGTCTGTAAGGCTGTCAATTTATATAGTTGATTCAACACTTTTTTAGGATAGGCATCTTTTTTCAATTCTATAACAACTCGAACATTACCACGCGCACTCTCATCACGGAGATCACTAATTGAAGTAATTTTCTTTTCCTTTACAAGCTCAGCGATCTTTTCAATAAGAGTTGCCTTGTTTACAGCATATGGCATTTCGGTAACCACTATTCGATGACGACCGCGCTTAGTTTCTTCAATATTAGCTACAGCACGTATAGTTACACTGCCTCGACCCGTTTGGTAAGCTTGCCACATTGGAGCACCACCATAAACTATGGCTCCTGTCGGGAAATCAGGACCCTTTACATGTTTGAGAAGATCATCCACTGTAGCTTCTGGATTATCAATTAATTCAACAGTCGCATCTACTAACTCACCTAAATTATGAGTAGGAATACTAGTTGCCATACCTACAGCAATGCCAACCTGACCATTCAAAAGCAAATTAGGTAATTTAGCTGGTAAAACCATAGGCTCCTGCTCAGATCCATCAAAATTATCACGGAAATCAACGGTTTCTTTTTCTATATCAGCAAGTAACTCTTCAGCTGGTTTATCTAGGCGTGCCTCTGTATAGCGGTGAGCGGCTGGAGGATCCCCGTCCATAGATCCAAAATTACCCTGACCCTGAACAAGTGTATATCTCATAGTCCAGTCCTGGGCTAACCTGACCATAGAATCATAAATAGCTGAGTCACCATGTGGATGATATTTACCCATTACATCACCAATAATACGTGCTGACTTTACAAACTTAGCGTTACTACGATTACCATTTTGATTCATTGAGTACAAAATACGGCGATGAACTGGTTTAAGGCCATCCCGAACATCAGGTAATGCACGATCAATAATCACACTCATGGAATATCTAAAGAAGCTATCTTCCATTACTCTCTCAACAGTTCTATGTTCTAATAGACGAGAATGAGTCTGCTCGGGCTGTAAAATTTCACCTTCAACTGATTGCTGATTGTCATCTTTCATATAGTCAACTCCTTAAACATCCAATTCATCAAAATTAGCATCTTTTGCTCGAGTTTGAATAAAACTCTTACGCAACGAAACTTCATCACCCATAAGCTTACTAAATATAGCATCAGCACGCTCCGCATCCTCAACCTTAACTTGTATTAGAACACGATTTTCTGGCTTCATAGTCGTCTCCCATAACTGATCAGCATCCATTTCACCTAGACCCTTATATCGCTGGATGTCATTCAATCCAGCTTGTTTCATTGGTGAATCATCTGGATTTATTTTTGCGCCGTTAGAGCGTCGTTTCTCTATCAATTCAGAAATCATATTGTCTTTTTCTTCATCGCTGTAAGCATACCACTTTTTATTACCAGTAGCCTTAAGTAAATAAAGCGGTGGTTTTGCTAAATAAATATGGCCTCCTTCAACAACTTCTTTCATATGGCGAAAGAAGAATGTCATTAAAAGAGTTGCTATGTGACTACCATCAACATCAGCATCGGTCATAATAATAATACGATGATATCGAAGTCCCGAAATATCAAAGGTATCACCTATACCTACGCCCATACCTTTTATTAGTGAAACTATTTCATTATTGGCAAGCATTCTATCTAGCCGAGCTCTTTCTGTATTGAGGACTTTACCACGCAATGGCAAAATAGCCTGAGTACGACTATCTCTTCCAGATTTAGCAGATCCACCCGCAGAATCTCCCTCAACTATATATAATTCACATTCCTTTGCATCTTTACTTGAACAGTCGGCAAGTTTACCTGGTAAATTAAGGCCGTCTAAGGCACCTTTGCGTATAATATTATCACGTGCCGCGCGAGCAGCTCTACGCGCCCTAGCTGCCAAAAGCGCTTTATTAACAACTTTTTTAGCTATAGCTGGATTTTCTTCTAGATAGTAGCTAAAGTATTCACTCATAACCTGGTCAACATAGCGGCGCATTTCTGGATTACCGAGTTTATTCTTTGTTTGACCTTCAAACTGAGGATCTGGTAATTTTACCAAAATAACCGCCGTCAGGCCCTCACGAATATCATCACCAGTTAGATTATCTTCTTTTTCTTTGAGTAAATTATTTTTACGGGCATAGTCATTAATAACTCGAGTAAGTGCTGCTTTAAACCCAACTAGATGAGTCCCTCCGTCAGGAGTTAAAACATTATTTGCAAAGGGTTTAACCATTTCAGTATAGGTGTCATTATACTGTAATGCAATTTCGACCATGCAATCCTCAACAGGTCTCTCTACATAAAAAATATTTTCTGATATAACATCCTTACCAATATTTAGATTTTTTACATAGCTTCTAATTCCACCTTCAAAATAGAAAGCCTGTCGTTCTTGAGTGCGCTCATCCTGAACACTAGTGAATACACCCTTTGTAAGATAGGATTGATGTCTTAAATAATTAACAACCCATTTATAATCGAAATCTACTGTCTCTTTAAAAATTGTAGGATCTGGATAAAAAGTTATAGACGTACCAGTAACACGATTAGTCTTACCAATTTTTTTCAAAGGCTGTACTATTTTACCCCTTTCAAATTCTACTCTATATAACTGACCGTCCCTAACTACTTCTGCAATCATTTTTGTAGAAAGAGCGTTAACGACACTTGAGCCAACTCCATGCAGACCCGATGATACTTTATAACCACCACCACCGAATTTACCTCCCGCATGCAATACAGTAAGCACTGTTTCTAATGCACTAAGCCCAGTCTTAGGGTGCTTATCTACTGGTATACCTCGACCATCATCTGTAACCGTAATTCCGCCATCTTTCAATATTTTAACATCTACACGTGTAGCGAACCCTGCGATAGCTTCATCTATAGAATTATCTGCAATTTCCTTGATTAAGTGATGTACGCCATCATATCCAGTACTACCAATATACATTCCTGGTCGTTTACGAACTGGTTCAAGCCCCTCTAGCACCTGAATCTGTGAACCATCGTAAGACCCGCTATTTATCTGATTACTCATAAGTCCCTTCTCTATATATCTAGGTTTTCAGGTATTTATACTTATGTATATTATATATAATTTACATACTTCACTCAATAGTTACTGTAATTGAATATTATTTTATGCTACAATTACTACTAATAATCGCAAAGGGTAGGCATAATAAAAAATGTTTAGAAAATTAGTAGGCAATTTGTCTTTTAGTCCAAGTCTAGTAGGCAGACTATCTAACTATGCTAAATCACTCAAAAAACAAAAGAAGATGCGCTTAATAGCGGTTTATATGTCCATATTAGCCTTATTCTTACAGATGTTTGGAATTATTTTAAGTAAAAATAACAACATATTGACACATGAAAGTAATATTCTATATGGAGGCGTAATGAGTAAGGAAGATTTTATTCGACGGTACAAACAAAATGATTTATCCATAAGAGCATTATTATCGTCTATAGGTATCAGCAAAAATAATATAGAAACCGCAAATAGTGAAAATATTTTGCCAAACCACCATATTTATAAATATCATATAGCAAGGGTTGCTTTACCAAATATTAGTAATAAATACTACAGTATACCTGGACTAGATACAACCCTATATGTCTCAAAAATAGATACTATCAACAACACAGAACCAGCTCTATTAGGAGTAGCTAGTAGCATAGGTAATTTCGCAATATTACTAAATTCGGGAGATATATTAACGGAGAATCTACCTAAAAATGCTTATGATTTATATCCAAACAACGTTGATATAAAAACAACTATAAATAACAGCTCCGCTCAGGATTATAAAAATACTACGATATCTCCCAATTCATTAATTAATTACACTATTGATGTAAAAAATATATTAGATAAAAATATATCTTTTACTACATCAACATATATAGGAGATATTCTTGAGTATGCAGACGTTGTAAATATTAATGATGGAGATATTGATGATAATAAAACAATACATTGGATAAATAAAAATATTCCTCAAAACTCTTCTGTGCAATATTCTTTCAGTGTAAGGGTAAAATCACAAATTCCTACTACAGCACAGAATTCTTCATTACCACATTCATATGACTGTAAAATCACTTCAACTTTACCAGGCGATGAATCTTTAAACATTCCATGTTCAATAATTAAACAAATGGAATTAAAATTGCATAAGTTACCCCATCTGTCAGAGACACATATATTATTAACGTCTTTAGGAACACTTTTGTTATCAGTGTTATTATATATAAAATCTAACCAATACTATGAAGAAATTCGGCTAATCAGACACAATATTAATAAAGGTAATCTGCTATGAAAAAGCTAGAAAAAAAATCTTTCAATAATATAATGAACGAGATTAGGGAATCTATGAGACCCAGCCAAAAGGTACTAAGCAAAATATTTCATTTTAGACCAATAGAAATTTTTCTTGATTTTATCGACTATGTATTGTTTAGATCTTACACATTAATATTATCGATTTTAGGCATGATTTTATCTACTATACTTATCTATACAATGAGTATATATGTAGGATTTTATCCTTATGGCTCTGAACAATTTATAGGAATAGCTATAGGCTTTATAATAGGTATAATTGTAGATTTTATAATATCAAGAACAAAAAATAAAAATATTAGACATACTAAAAAACGTACAAAGTAGCATTAGTGCTGCATTTTTGAGTATTATATAGTGTTATGCAGACTAACACTAACATTCAAGTTAGGTTTTAAATATAAAATCTCTACCTAAGTCTTAAAATCCCATCTCCATTATTATTTTGAGAATTAACTAAATTATTATTTTGGTTAACAGTAGGATATACCTGTTGGGCTTGTCCCTGTGGGGATTGGTATGCTTGCGGATTATTATTGTAATTTGGTGAAACATACAAGCTTTTCTGCGCATTATATTCTATAGGGGTATTAGATTGTGAGATATATTGATTAGAATTATAGGTGGTTGGTGTCTTTATTACTCCAGGTCTAGATGACCCAGATTTCTGTCTCTTAGAGAGCCATTCATCTAGAAAAGACGTAGGTCCAGACTGACCTGGCTTAGCCCCATAGCTAGGATTAAAATTACCAGCGTTAGCACTGTTTGCGGGTGAAAAGCGCTTAGATTGCTGTACTTTAACAGGTGTAGATATACGCCTCCTGATTTCAGATTCAACCTCAGCACGAGGGCGACCATATTTAATAGCAGAAAGTTTCTTCATCCTTACTGCTAGTGCTTCGTCAGATTTAGCTAAAGGAGGTGTAAATGATATACTAAAGGGAGCGGACGGCGTATTATTTATCATAACACTAGCTATACCCTGAAAATTAGGCATTTTAGTCATATCATCTGCCGTGAATGTTGGCTCAAACTTCTTAACAAGAATCTCTGCATCCGTAATACCTATCCTACCACTTATTACTGTTCCAACATTTCCTATAATAGCTTCTCTAATCTTATCTGTGAGCTGAGTCATGAATTGATTTGCCAATATCAAACTTAGCCTATACTTACGAGCTTCAGATAGGATAGATTCAAAACTTTCGGTCATAAAATTCTGGAACTCGTCAACATATAAACTAAAATCCTGACGACTAGATTCCGGCATATCAGCCCTACCCATAGCAGCTGCTTGGAATTTCATAACAAATATTATACCCAAAAGCTTAGAATTCAAATCACCCAACTTACCTTTAGATAGGTTAACTATCAAAATTTTACGATTATCCATAATATCACGTAAATTAAATCCAGATTTCGTTTGACCTATAATATTTCTCATAGCATCATTTGATAGGAATGGTCCAAACTTTGAAGCAACCCAGCTAACCAGCTCACCTGCTTCACTTGATTTTTGAGATGCAGGCCACTCCTTAGTCCAAAATTCCAAAACAGTAGGGTCTGTAACATACTTAAGCTTACTCTTCATAAAATCTTGATCAACCAGTAGTTTAGGTATATCAATGAATGTACCACCTGCAGGGTCTGACATTAATAATAGCGCTGCATTACGAAAAATATGTTCTAAGCGAGGGCCAACTATTCCTGTATGGCCAGGATCATAGAGACCGTAGAGCATATTAATCGCCTCTTGCACTAAAAAATCTTTCTGATCAGGAGTATTAAACTCAAACATATTTAGACCAATAGGATTATCCATGTCAGCAGGATTAAAATAGATTATGTCCTCTACACGCTCAGGAGGAACGGCCCCCATTAAAACTTCTGCGGAATCGCCGTGCGGATCAATAAAAGCAAAGCCTTTACCGTCCATCATATCTTGATATGCCAAATTCTCAAGAAACTTTGATTTACCAGTACCAGTCTGACCTATCATATACAGATGTCTTCGTCTGTCGTTAGTACTAAGTCTTATAGGCTTCTTAACACCTCGGAACTCATTATATCCAAGTAAAAACCCTTCATTCATGATATCTGTAGGACCATCAACTTGCTTACTCATCTGTCGCTTAACTTGAGATGTAGGGATATTTTTTTGATCAGGCAAATGAAATAGAGTAGCCAATTCTACACTATTCAATATATTACTCTTAACAGACTGCGGAAAAAATCTGAATATATATGAAGTAACTAAATTATCAACATTTCTAGTTGGAATAAATTGTAACCCATTATTACTAGGAGAATCAAAAAGTGAAAAAGATGCTACAACATTTTTCATTAAAGTCTGTGATCTCATAGCGGTATCTGAAGCTACAACAACCCTAACCAGAGTCTCGTATCCAGGATATCTAGTTTTCTCTTCGATAGATTCAATAGCTTGCTGCTCGGTTGTAGTTAATTGAACATCAACTTGCTTTTCTTCTTTGTATGAATTAACATCAGGTGGCTTCCATAAAGCCTCTGCAACGTCACGCACAAAATGTCCACCAGATACCCCAGTAGAAACCTTACCTGAAGCCCTATCTTTTTTTATTTTCTCCACAACACTCAATGCAGATCTAACCCAATTTTCGTTAGCTGGCCGTATCAAAAATTGTAGCCCTATCCCGTCTTTTCTGCCAGCAGTAGATAAAGCATTTAAAAGCGCTCTCGAGGCATCTCTCTTAGTATCCTTATAGGTAGCAATTGGATAAGCAAAGTTCTTCTTTAGTATAAATTCACCTCCTATAACACCAGTCATAGCAGTACCTTCGGCAAATGTTGTATGCTCCTCCACTTCTTCAAGCCTAGCTGAGGGATAAGCAGCCGCAACAGCCTGCTTAACAACATCTACTAAAACAATAGGGGCAACTACATAATAATATACAAGACCCTGTCTAGCTACAATTTCAAATGATACATGTCTCTGACCATAAATCCTGTGCTTAAATCCTTTTAATGCTGTACTGGCTATAATGTTATACATAACTTGAGCCTGGCTAAGTATTTCTTCTACAACATCACGCTCATCACGACCACCTGCTTCTAAATCATCACTAATAGGTGGTAAGTGTATAAGCATAGGAACCATCTTCAGTCCTCTTTCGTAGTTTTTAGCCTCTCTAAGTGAACTTCTATATGCTAAATATATCAAAGTCCCAGCCACTACAACCACCATAGATATTAAGATAATAGCAATAACAACAGCAAACATACTATCCCCTAATCAGAAGTTGCTCCTAATTTTTTACCGTATCTTTTTTCTAGATAATCTCTCCGTAGTGCGTCTAAAGCCTTTTCGCGCGCACGAGGATCATCCCTAGTCTGAACTATTAGTTGCTTAGCTCTATCTACCCACTCTCTCTCAATATCATCATCGTCATTAGCTGATATAGGGTATTTCATAGTAGTACTATTATCTGCAACTTGAACTATCTGAGTATTTTGTTGCAATACAGGCTGTCCAGCAACTTGATTTTGCGCCATAGGAAATGGTACAGGTTTATATCTTTCATAAGAACTAGCTTCTCTTCGCTGTTCAATATCTTCATGAGATCCAATCTCTCCTATAGACTCATAGTTTCTAGGGTTATAGTCATAAGATCTAACATCACCATCAATATGTGCAGATGGTAATTGCTCAACTCCTTTTGATCCCGGAAACTCTGGTTGCATACTTGCCATTATAGCATAAACATAAACAAATTATATCAATTTAGGTAGTTTGCCTAGACACATAAAGACTTCCCAAAATCAGCAAAAAACACACTAAAACAAATGACCATAGTCCAACACCACCTACAGACTGAAGACTAATCATCATAACAGGCCCTAAAGCAAAAACAGACCCAAAATAGTATGCTTTTTTTAGTGACATAGACTTTGATTTAATATTAACCACATCAGCAAAAAATAACTGCAAAACTATTCTATTAGCAATATACACAAAATATGTAGCAGTTATAGTAGATACTACATAAAACAATAAAAAAACTACTAAAACTCCAACTGCACCAATCTGAGTTGGTGTAGTAAAACCTAATATATATATAAGTATAAAAAGTGATAATAACCAAATAAAAAACAATATTCTACTTAACATATCACTTATTAGTATAGCATTTTTAATTTAAAGCCCGAGTAGCGAATTTATAATATAGTTCTATCGACAACCACCGCTGCATGTAATTAAAAGGGCGGGCGACTAGACCTAATATCCGCTACTCCAGGGCAACTGACCGCTCGGAACTAGTCCGAGCACAGACTCGAATGAACACACATACCTAGTCATATCTAGCATCAATTCTATATGTCTATGCAATATAAGATTTAGCTAGATATGACCAGAGCAGAACACTCAAGTTACTAACGCTCTAGAACATCACACTTCCTGAATATAAATATATACATTCAGTCCAAGTTTGACGGAGCATTGGCGACACCAAACAGTAAAATTATTATATATAATATGCTATATGTCAATAAGTACTATCTTTGATGATCGCCAACTATTCACCAAACAATAGATATTCTATATTTTGTTTGCTTTTATTTTTGTTTTTTATTTTTATAAAAGCTTACTTAGATAATAACAATAAAATATACATCTGTCAATATTCATAATCATTTTTATGTTGTATTTTTATTAACACTCTACCTAAACTTAGATTTCCACAGATAAGTTAGTAAATAAATTATCAAAACCCTATTGACATAGTGAATCTATAGTCATATTATAGAGGTAGCTCTTGAATAAAAAAATTATACAGGGGCAAAAAATAAACAGAACATTATCTTATAAAAACTTCACACCGTAAAACAACCGTTCCTCGCAGGCGGTTGTTTTATATTTAAATACACAGGGTTATTAATTATAATATTAAAATCAAAAAATAAATAATATATGGTGGAGCTGCGGGGTACTGCCCCCCGGTCCAAATGGTAACAATATACTCGTCTACAGATATAGGTTTATTTAATTTTTTATAACCAACAATCAATATATAAATAAACCAAAAAATGATAGTTAGTTACGTAGAATAAATAGTCCCATCAGCGCACTACTTCTAACTGACAGCAAGCAGTATAAAATATAACACCTCGCCTATTCTACTACTGCGAAAATAAACGAAATGGTTGCCTTAAATTAAGCAGCAACAACTGCAAGTGATCGTGGAGCAAAAATACTCTTTACACTATCAAATGCAGACGCAATTTTAGATTTTGCAATTAAATAATACTTTACGCGTATAGATCGATCTGCGGAATATATTGTTAAGTTCCAATTGTCTAAAGCTATATCAGCCCCACAACCATATAACTAGTATTATATCATAGCAGTATTTATATTATTGTGATTAC
Source organism: TM7 phylum sp. oral taxon 348 (assembly GCA_007845485.1). GTDB lineage: Bacteria > Patescibacteriota > Saccharimonadia > Saccharimonadales > Saccharimonadaceae > SDRW01. The sequence continues at coordinate 47,159 of SDRW01000003.1, read as the reverse complement.
TAAATATTTCTGTAATACTATTTAGTATATGGTTTCAAAGATTCTATGTGCAGCCCCTATAGGATTCGACGGTAAGGTAATTGAAGTCGAAAGTGATTCTAAACAGGGTCTGCCATCGTTGCAAATAGTAGGTATGGGAAATAAATCTATTGATGAAGCAAAAGAACGTGTTAGAAGCGCAATCATAAATTCACTATTGGAGTTCCCCTCGAAAAAAATTACCATAAATCTCGCACCGGCAGAAATCCCTAAGGATGGTACTCACTATGATTTAGCTATAGCATTAAGTATATTATGTAATAGTAATCAGCTAAGTAGTAAAAACATTTGTAATTCAGCTTTTGCAGGAGAATTAGCCTTAGACGGGTCGATTAGACCCATACGAGGTGTTATAAATATAATAGAAATAGCTAAAAGAGCTAATATTAAACAAATTTTTATACCTATAAAAAATCTGCAACAAGCAAGTCTTATATCTGGAATAAAAATTATACCTGTACAAAGTCTAAAAGAATTATTTTTACATCTAAAAGGAGAGTTATTAATATCTGCGTCCACGCAAAACAAATCCCTTAATAAAAAATATTCGCCAACAATACCCAAAAATCCGCTTGATAATATCATAGGACAAGAACAAGCCAAACGAGCATTAATTATAGCAGCAGCTGGGCGCCATAACCTATTATTAAATGGCCCTCCTGGTAGCGGAAAGACTCTACTAGCTAAATCACTCCTAGATTTATTACCTCCTCTATCGCCCGAAGAAATAATTAATGTAACAAAAATATATAGTCTAGCAGGTGAACTAGTTGACGATATAATATACAAAAGACCCTTTCGGTCACCCCATCATACAGCAAGTCGCACGTCTTTAATAGGTGGAGGAACTAGACCAAAGCCTGGAGAAATAAGCCTAGCTCATAACGGAGTTTTATTTTTAGATGAAATGCCTGAATATTCCCGTTCATCCCTAGAATCGCTTCGACAGCCAATGGAAGATAAAACTGTAGTAATAAGTAGAGCAGGTTATAGAGCTAAATACCCAGCAGATTTTATGCTTATAGCTACGATGAATCCATGTCCATGTGGTTTTTTTGGCGACAATAACTATGAATGTAGCTGTAATAACAACCAAATATCAAAATATCAAAATAAAATTTCTGGACCGTTATTGGATAGGATAGATATGGTAGTAAATGTTACTAGAGTTCCCACAAATAGACTTATTCAAAAAAATCACAACGGTAATTCTTTACCTCAATATAGGTCTGCTATCGATGTAATAAATACTGCAATACATAATCAGAAGAACCGCTATCAGAATAGTTATAAATTTAACATATCTCTTTCACAACATGATATTAAATACAACATAAACTTAACTGATGCTGCCAAAAATCTACTGGATATGGCAAGTGAAAAATTAAACCTAAGTGCACGATCCTATTTTAAAATAGTAAAAATATCGCGCACAATAGCAGATTTAGATAATAATAGCGATATTCTACCTAGTCATATATCTGAAGCCTTACAATACAGGCAAAGTATTAAATAGCCATAACTCTTGTTATATCACTATATTTTTGTTATTATTATATGCGAGTAATTTTAGCTACTCACATATAATCCAAACATATAGTATAAGGAGTTTATAATTAGTAATCTAGTTCGGATCAATGAGCAAATTAGAGCCCGAGAGGTGCGTGTAATAGGTTCGAGTGGTGAACAGTTGGGTATTATGCCTACATTAGAGGCTTTAAAAATAGCTAGCGAATCAGGCGTAGATCTTGTTGAAATATCGCCTAATGCAAATCCTCCTGTTGTGAAAATTGTTGACTGGGGTAAATATCAATACCAGAAGATGAAGGAACAGCAAAAGAATCGCAGGAAAGCCAAGGTAAGTGAGCTTAAGCAAATGCGACTCGGTCTAAAAATTAGTCAGAACGATTTAGAAATTAAATTACGTAAAATACGTAAATTTCTAACCGACGGGAATAAGGTAAAAATTATGATCTTCTTTAGAGGTCGAGAAATGGCTCATAAAGAACTCGGCTTTGATATGATGGGTAAAATTATCGAAACACTTGAGGATTATGCAGTAGTTGAACAAAAGCCTCAGATGGCTGGACGAAATCTAAGTACTACAATAAGGAGTAAATAATATGCCAAAGTTAAAGACACATAAAGGAACCGCAAAACGCGTGAAACTCACTTCTAACGGAAAAATAACCCGCAGACACGCCTTTGGTGGTCACCTGCTTGCCAAGAAAAGCAAAAGTCGCAAGCGAGCTATAAATGCAGTGACAATTGTAACAGGTGGTATGAAAAAAAATATTAAGACAGCATTAGGAGCTAAATAAATGAGAGTTAAAAGAGGCGTAACAGCTAGAGCTAAACATAAGAAGGTTCTAAAAGCAGCGAAAGGAATGCAGCACAACAGAACTCGTAGTTTTAGGCTTGCTAAACAAGCGGTCACTAGAGCCTTACAATATGCATATAGGGACAGGCGTAATAAAAAACGAGACTTGAGGAGCTTGTGGATTACTAGGATCAATGCAGCAGCCCGATTAAATGGAACGACCTATAGTATATTAACAAAGCAATTAAAGTTATCAGGTATAGAGCTTGATCGTAAAATATTATCTGAACTGGCATCTAGAGAACCTAAGGCTTTTGAAGCTATAGTAAAATCAGCTATTAACTAGTGAATTTTTAAAACCAATAAATACACCCGTTACAAATATGAACTTGAACTGGGTGTATTTATAATATTGATACTATGCAATAAGCTGGATTCTGTCATTAGGATGATCATCTATCTAGGCTAAAAATTACTCCTTAGCTCAAGCGGATATCAACAAGGTCTAGCGAACAGCCAATAACCTCATTCCTTGCAGTGGACAGGGTTTACCTATTATTCATGTCACCATGAACAATTGTGGGCTCTTACTTTCAGTGATATTATTCACCTATTCTAGATACTCTAGACCCACTCTTTTCACCCTTACCACAAAAGTGGCGGTATAGTCTCTGTGGCACTTTCCCTAAGGTCACCCTCGGTTGCCGTTAGCAACTGTCCTGTTCTATACTGTCCAGACTTTCCTCTTTTAGACCTATAGTATAAAAGCGATCATCTAGCATAGTACCATAATTTAGATTACATTATAGTTATCCAAAAATCAATAAATCCGACAAGAACACTTGATATTCCCCTGCTTGTAGCAAAAGGTGGGTACCCTCATAAGAGCTCCACGAAGCTCCAGAATATTGAGTTCCCTATCATATGATGTTAGGAAAATCATATGTGTAATCCTGTCGGATAGTTACATTGTATACTATTTTGTTTTAAATTCCAAATATACTACTAAATAGCGACAAAATTAAGTTTATAGCGTTTCCTATTATTAGTTCTAGTACATTAGTATAACTAGAGATCATTACTATCGCGAAAACTACTATAATACCATACTGCTCAATAACATCCATCACCCGTCGAACAAAATCAGGTGCCAATACATATAGTACTCTAGATCCATCTAATGGCGGTATAGGTATCATATTAAATACAAAAAAACCTAAATTAATTCTAACCCCCATACTCAATATGAAGCCAATAATAGAGTTAGGATCAACTTTAAGTAAGACTAATATACCAAATAAAATAAACGCTATTACTAGATTAGTTAATGGTCCTACTAGGGCTATTAATGCTACACTCCATTCGCCATTTCTAAGTCTATTTAAATTAAAGAGTACAGGTTTAGCTCCACCGAAAATAGGTGCATTAAATATATACAAAACAATAGGAAGTATAATTGTCATAATAGGATCTATATGCTTTATAGGGTTTAGAGTTAGTCTACCGTCTTGTTTAGCAGTATCATCGCCTTGCCAATAACTAACAAAAGCATGCATGGCTTCATGCAGAGTCATTGATAATATAATAATACAGAAAACTATAAATATATAAAAAACATTAACATCAGACATTACCAGTTACATTATAACATACCAAAATATCTCCAGACTTGACTATATATGAAAAAACCGCTAGAATGGTATAGATTGTAAGTCAATATTATTAATATAAGAAATGAAAGAAACTACTTATGGCATCTCGATGTGATTTAACAGGAAAGAGAGCTCAGCATGGTCATAACGTAAGCTTTAGCTTACGTCGTACGAAGCGTACTTTTAAACCTAATCTACAGAAAAAGACTTTTGTAGTGGATGGTCAGAAAGTCACAATGACACTAAGCACTCATGCTATTCGAACTCTGAAGAAAAAAGGTATCTTACCTAAAGGTTATATTTCAACTAACTCTAACGAATAGCTCTAATAATATCTATTAAAAAATAATGCCTTATCATTAGGCATTATTTTGGTATTATATTACAATGTAACAGAAAAATATCGTTATGGTAGATTACGCGCTACTTATTTAGGGATAGATGGACCACTGTCATAGACTCTGGTATATTTGAAGCAGACTTAATTTTTAATTTAGACATAGATTCCCCATGTGCGTTCAATTCATGAATAAATGTCTGTATATCATCTTGAGGAACTTCGTATCTTAAATTTTCATCCGCATAATGAACTGGTACAACTATTTTTGGTTCTATTTGACGAATAATATTCACGGCGCTAGTAGCATCTAACGTATATCCACTTCCACCAACAGGTATAATTAGAATATCTATTACACCCAAATCTTCGAGTTGATTATCTGTAATGGCAGGTGCTATATTACCCAACACAGCAATATGTATATCTCCTACTTCAACTTTATATATCACACTACGTTTATTGGTTTCTGTACTATCTATATGTCTCTGAGCAGCTATGCCTTTTATAGAAAAATCTCCCACCTCGTACTCACCAGGGCTACAAATAGATACTTTACTTCCGTTATAATTGAGCAAGAATCTATCTTCAGTACCTACTTCAACAGAACCTTCTGTATTCATATCTTTGAGTCCTATTAATGATCTCTTGGGATCAAAAACTAATTTAGTGTTTTTAGTAGATATAGTTACTGAATTACCACCGTTGTATTCGATATCAAACATATTTTAATCTCCTTACTTATTTAAAATTCCATTCTTATCAACAAATACTCTATGTTTTCCGTTTAACACTTCCATTACAAATCTGTCTCTCACGCTAAGTCTATAAAAAAACTCATCATAACCAATAATAGAATAGTTAAGCTCTCTCCCTTCATGACGCTCTATCGTAGAAACAGCAACCTTAACTTTTTCTAACGGAACATCCCCTACCAATAATAGATCCACCTTGCTAGAAGATCCTGGAGCTAAGATTCCAGCCCCTATTGCTAATTTTATTCTGGGTAATCCCTTTATTAAAGCACTCCATCCATTATCTCCACCCGATTTCGCTGATGGTATCTCACCAAAGATCTCTTTTAGAGGTCTATAAAATGCATAATTTTGATTTACTTCATAATACAGCTTATTATCTGAACTGTCACTAATAATAACGCCTACTTGTAACATATTAGCAAGCTCTCGCCTTACGGAATTAATTTGTTCATCTATCAGCCTAGTTATTTCACGAACATAAAAAGATCTACCTGGATTATTCATAAACAGATGAAGTAATTTTACTCTAGTTTTTGAACCAAATAGTGCATCAATCATTTATACATCTCGTATCTAGTCTATATAGCATTACCTTTATTTTATCATATTTTACTTAGACTAGCCATCCTGCTATAAATATACGAAGGTACTTGATTAAGTTCTAGCCATTCGATGTTTTTATTACGACGAAACCAGGTCATTTGTCTTTTAGCCAAATGCCAGTCTCTATAGAATATCTCTACTTTTGCTTCTTCTATATTAATTTCATTATCTATATATTTATGCAATATAGGGTATATATTTCCAGACATCGCTCTATTATCCCAGCCATAAATTTTGCCCAATATTCTTGCTTCTTCTACAACATTATTATCAAAAAATTGTTCAATCCTATCTTTGATCCTTTTTCGCAAATTATCTCTATCTGTAGATATCCCAACAACAATAATATTGTTGTTGATTTCTACTTTTCTACTATTATTTATTCCTCCTTGCTCTATACATCTGATTACATATCTTTTGTTGTTATAATTATCTGGTAATTCTATGTTGTTTTTACTGCAATATTCCCATAATTCTTCAATAGTTAGTTTTTCTAACAATGTTCTTTTTTTGACATCACTTTTATTACCAAACTTATAATCAAATACTATAGCATCTATATAAAGCCCCGTACCTCCAACTAAGAAAGGTATCTTATTGCGACTCCTTATATCTTCAATTTTTTTTAAAGAATATTGTTTAAACTCTGCTGCAGAAAAATATTCGTATGGATATACCAAATCAATACCCCAATGAGGTACCCTTTGACAGTCCTCATAACTAGGTTTAGCGGTTCCTATATCCATATCTTTATATACAGTACGACTATCAGCACATATGATTTCACCTCCGTATATTTCAGCAAGATTAATAGCTAAACTAGTCTTTCCGCTAGCAGTTGGACCCACTATAACAATTAATGGGGTTTTATTGTAATTACTGGATTCCATCTTATATTACTAAAGTTAATTACATGATAAAATTCATCACAAAATATACCATCTTGTTCTAAAAGCTGACGCTGAATATCCTGTCCTCCAGGAAATCCCACAGCCAAATACCCTCTAGCATTAACAAGCCTATGCCAAGGTAAATAATCTGGTCCGCCATGTGCTATATTACCAACAATACGCGCAGCAAAAGGTTTTCCAGCCATAGCAGCTAAATCGCCATAGGTAGTAATCTGATCATCAGGCAAGTATCTCATTAAATGGTATATATTTTCTTTGAAGCTATATATTTCATCCAGATATATTAAATTAATGTATGTCAATTTAGGCCTTCTATAAAATCTATCAATTTGTCTATATGAATCTTTTGCTCGCTACTTTTTGTACGAACACTAACTTGACGAGAAGCTATATCCCTAGGCCCAATAATAATCTGGAGTGGTATTTTCATAGAAGAAGCTTCTCGGATTTTTTTACCTAAAGATTCATTCCTGTCATCTACACTAAACCTTAATTCATTATACTTTACTGGAGACATTAGGACTACTTTTGAAATTGTATCCTTAACCTCATCTAAATACTCACCAATGGAATTATTAACAGTCAAAATTCTAACTTGCTCAGGAGCAGCCCAAAAATCAAACCACCCACCAGTATGCTCAATAAATACGCTTATAAATCTCTCAATAGAACCTAGTAGTGCACAATGTATCATTACAGGTGTATCAAAACCACCTTCAATATTAGTATATTTCAAGTTGAATCTCTGAGGTTGAATAAAATCCAGTTGGACAGTAGCAACTTGATGCTCTCTACCTATAGCATCAGTTGCCATAAAATCTATCTTAGGACCATAAAAAGCAGCTTCACCCTCTTGCTCGAAGAAATCAAGATTATTATTTTCAACGGCAGTTTTTAATTGGTCTTGAGCAGATTCCCATAGAGACACATCACCTAAATAAGAATCAGATTCATCCCTATAGCTAAGTCTTACTCTAAGCTTCATATTAATAGATTCATACAGATCACGAGCACACTGAAGAAGGTTATTAATTTCATTTTCTATTTGATCTGGACGACAAAACACATGGCTGTCATCTTGTGTTAGCGAGCGAACTCGGCTTAATCCTCCCAACTCACCCGTTTTTTCATCACGATAATCAGTCGTTGTTTCAAGATATCTAATAGGTAAATCGCGATAACTCCGAGGCTGTGAGTCAAAAATCTGAGTATGATGAGGACAATTCATTGGTTTTAAAGCCATCTGGTCACTAGTTTCTTGACTTTTTACTAAAAACAACTCATCGCCAAATTTCGCCCAGTGACCACTTTTTTCATACAAGTCCTTCTTTGTAATATGTGGAGTCCAAACTTTTTCAAATCCGAAACTTTGCCTTAATTGATTTGAATATTGCGATACAATATCTCGTAAAATCGTACCTCGTGGCGTAAATAAGGGTAAGCCCGACCCAACGAGTGGAGACATCGTATAAAGATCTAACTCCCTACCTAACTTCCTATGATCATATTGACGAGCAAGTCTCAATTTTTCTAGATAATCATCTAGGTCGGATTGAGTGGCAAAGGCAACGCCATATATCCTTTGCATTTGAGGGTTATTCTCATTTCCACGCCAATAAGCTCCAGCTACTCGCATGAGCTTAAATACTCCGATTTGCTTAGTATTAGAGACATGTGGACCACGGCATAAATCACGGAACTCACCATTTGTATAAAAGGACACAAATTTAACAGATCCCTCACCCTCTGCTATAGTACCCATCTCGCTAGGGTTTAGATCTTTAGCTAAGGTGGTTCCAGAACGCTTTAGATCGTTCAATAATTCCTCTTTATAATTTTGTTTTTCATTTTTAGCCCAATTAATAGCGTCATCAATCGAACAATCATCACGAATAAAATCCTGATTTTCACTAATTATCTCTTTCATTTTCGATTCTATCTTAGGAAAATCTTGTTCGCTAATTTTATTGTCACCCAAATCAATATCATAATAAAAGCCGTCATCAACGACTGGACCTACACCAAACTTCGCCTCAGGCCATAAACGCTTCACTGCTGCAGCGGTTATATGAGCTAAGCTATGTCTCATTGCATATAGATTATTATCTTCCATAATAGTCTCCTCTCATTTTTATAAATAAAACACGCAAACTAAATTTGCGCGCCTCGGTCCCGATAAGCAGGAGGTTCCACCTTGGCTTTTTCTATTGTTCCGCAATTTTACGTGTCTCGCAACCGCTGCCACGATGCTCAAAAGCTGGTTAGACTTTATCAATGCATATTACGTATATTTTAACAGTATTCTTAGTTATCATCAACATTACAATATTGATATAGTAATATATCTCTGTTATTATATTACCGAAAGGTATGGACAATTAGCTCATCTGGCTAGAGCGCCACATTGACGTTGTGGAGGTAAGAGGTTCAAGTCCTCTATTGTCCACCATTTATTATTATAGAAGTAAAATAAGCCCCTCATACGGGTTTATTTTTATTTATATACTTTTACTATTTTACACAGTGTTTTATAGTTTTCCACTAGACTTTTATATAGCTATATGACAATATATAGATATGATATGCATTTATTGTCTAAGTCAAAAGACTAGGGTTTTAAATTCTAGAGCACACCGTAAAAATCCATTAGTTTGGAGAAGACGAACATGTACTAGTTGTGGTAAAATTTTTACATCTTACGAAAGACCCTCTTGTGATGATCTTTTAATAGAAAATAGTCACGGAGAGTCAAATAGATTTAATATTGGCACACTAACAATTAGTATATATCTGGCTAGCCAACACAACAAAAAACAAGCATTATACGATAGCTTTTATATAGCACAGACAGTTGAGCTGGAAGTTATAAAAATATCGGCAAATAGACTACCTAATGATCATATAAATACATATGATTTAGTAAAAATAACATACAGTATTCTAAGGAGATTTGACGAGGCTATCGCTATGCAATATGCTATTCAACAAGGTTATATATCATCTATTAAGCGCCAGCGCGGGCGACCATCAATACAAAAAAACGACAATTACTAGCAAGATAACTTATTTATTTGTTTATTATTTTTTTATGCTTCTTATTTTTGTCCTTAATAACCGCTTTTTCAGTAACATCAAATTTATCCAAATATCTACCAAATAAAAGATGAGTCTGAGCATTAAGTGCAGATAAAGCACTATATAATATTGAGGTAACTGGCATAAGAAACCATTGAACTACCATGTATATTATACGATGTTTTTTATACCTACTTGGACGTGGCGGGAGCATCTTCAGTGAGAAGAATATTGTTATTAACACCCCAATAAGAGAAGCCATCATAAGTATGCTAATAGTCTGAGGTAATTGATGAGCGGGGAAACTTCTTCCAGAGTCTGGGCTAACAAGAAGAGGAACCCATCCACCAAATGTGACCAGTATAGCTACTGAAGCCAATGTTACATGTCCATCTAATAGTTCATAAAACTTTACCAAAGAATCCAAGAATGGTACTTGCCTGTTTTTTACAAATATATGACTAGCGACATAAGGAATATCTGATACACCATATCCCCAACGCCGCAATTGCTTGAATTGAGCATATAAAGTCTTTTTATATGTTTCAGATAAAACAGCATCTTGGTAGATAGGCACATATACGGGAACCACCCCATAATTACCTTTAAAGAAAAAGTAGCTCCTCCAGAACTGATGGCCATCTTCTACAATAGATCGCTTACTCCAAAAATCCATCTCAGCTAACGCGCTAAGAGGCTGAGAATGTGAAGCAAAATTTCTTAATTTATCAGGTTGAGCTGAGCTTATAATATTCCAGAATGAGTTACTAGTAGCCACAACCCTCATAGGAGCAGGCACATCCCAAATATTATTAATAAATAACGATATAGGCTGATATGCTAGTTGCTTCCTATCTTTATGGATTATATATTCATAAGATACATAGTCAAAATAACTAGGGTACGGCTTATTATCACAGTCAAGCGACGTAACTATATAATTAGAGAAATCTTTTCCCTCATTCTTTAACACTTTAGCTATATACTGACCAGCATAAGTTATATTACCACCCTTACCTACCACTTCATCTGGCATATCTTTTGGATGCATCACAGTATAAAATCTACCAAACTTATCTCCATAGCGATCCTTAAGTATTGCTGCAGTTCTAGCTATCTCCTCACCACCACGCTGTTCATATGCAAAAACTACTATAAGATGACTATTTGGAGTTGTAGTATTAAGTAGCGATTTAATAGTAGGATCTATTACATCTATAGATTCATTATATGCTGCTACTATAATGATGTGATATAAATCATCGGGTTTTGGATATTCACCAGGTTCTTTTAGTATATCTTCAAGAGCACAAATGTGACGTTTTTTATGAAATACATTAGATTTATTACCCTGCCATTTTGTCAGTGACATAGCAGGATTAGATAAATCATTTAAACGACTACGCCAATCAATTTTTTGTGCCTTTTCTAAAAGCCTGTAACCACGTACAGTATAAATACCCAGTCTAATAGCCTTAACTATTATAGTAAAAATAATTACAAGCAAATATATACCTGCTATTATAGGATTCCACCAAGATAAAAATACAAGCAGAAATAGCATTAAATAACTCATCATGCCAGGTAATATTTCAAAGAATCTATATTTTTTAGTTCGTTTACCTAGAGGTATTTCTATTGATTCATTCATAATTTAATTTCTACCAGCTATATTTACGATATTATACAGCAACATAAAAGCAATCAATACAACAAATACAGACAACCAACTAAAAAATAATGAAAACCTTCTGCCTTTCAGTTGATAAATTTTACCTATTAGAACTAAATGTACAGAACAGATAGCTAAACAAAATCCAGAGAATGATAACATATAGGTCCAAGGCGCTGAATATATATGTTCAGTACCAAATGACGTATATCTTACACTGACCTGTAAATCGCTGGGGTTTAATCTAATTAAAAAATATATAGCACAAATTATACTAGTTAGCACTAATACAAAGACAGCAAACAAAAGCGTCTTATCCTTGATAATATTGTTAATTAATTCTTTCATTCTAAATAGTTTATTTTATATTAATGTAACTGGAGCCGTTGACCGGGTTTGAACCGGTGACCTACGCTTTACGAAAGCGCCGCTCTGCCAACTGAGCTACAACGGCATATAATCCTTGCTACAATTATATCACAGAACAACTATTGCATAGCAACTTGACATCTGCTATTATTACTTAGTAGTTATGCGCTCGTAGTGAAGCTGGTCTATCACGCCTCCCTGTCACGGAGGAGATCGCCGGTTCGAATCCGGTCGAGCGCGCCATAGTTTTATTATATTAACCCGCTATTGCGGGTTTTGTTTATATTTTCACTATTGCGATAAGCTCTATCTTTTTGTATAATAAGTTAGTAATAGATTTAAAAATAAAAATAAATATGAAATATATAAAGTGGTTAACAGTCTCATTAATTATAGGTTTAGTTTTTTTACTTTCTTCCACACAAGTAAACGCTCAACAAAGCAATAAATCAAGGGTATACATAAACCCTTCAGTTACCAAAGTAAAACCAGGCGAAGAGTTTACAGTTAGCGTAAAGGCGGATATTATAAATCCAAAAGGAAATATAACCTATCTATGGGTTGAGTATGATAAAACAAAACTGTCGTTTGTCGGTGTGAGCGATAAAACATCTACCTTTTCACAAACATACGCTTACGATGGCGACAGATCTACATATGATAATACAAATATTAGAGTAGTAAGTTTTCTTGCGTCAGTAGCAAATTCAAACGAGCACCCAAAAGGTACAGGATTACTTCTTTTTAATATAAAATTCAGAGCTAAATCAGAAAGCTTTACAAAACTAAATTTTAATCGTAGTAAATCATACTTATCAAACCACAATATAAACTTGGAATTTGAAGGAGGATCTATTTTAATAGGAAACCCAAAATGTCCCGCAGGACAAACTGGAACACCTCCTAACTGTAAGATTGGACCTAATAATCACAATCAGAACCAGAATAATAACGGTAATAATAATCAAAATGGTGGATCAAAGAATAACAATTCAAATTCTGGCTCAAACAATAATTCCTCGTCTGGCAATAACACCAACATCCCCACTATTACTCCAGCAAGGCCAAGACCACAACCTTCAGTTGTAAATCCCTCAACTATAGCCAATAGAATATCTCGACCATCTAGTCAGTCAAGTCAAAGAATATATAGAGATTACACACCTAGAGCTAATGTTGATATAAATTCAACATACTCACCATCTACGCCTACTGAAACTCCCTCTAGTCCAGCAGATACTTCCTCTATACCAGCTGAATCAAATACTGACACTACTTCAGAAACTAATAATACAACAGATGGAGCTGATGGTGATTACAGCTCGATTAGAGGTATCCAGATAGAGCCTTCATACAAAAGTACAACAATAAAATGGATTGCTGATAATTCTACAATAAGTGATTTTTACTACGGAGAAGGTGAAAATAATGTTACAAAAAAAGCTACATCTACAAAGTCCAATGGAGCCAATTATCAGGCTACTATAGATAAATTAACTCCAGGTAAAACTTATTACTATATAATCACAGCATCTAATGAAAAAGATTCTTCTGGAGACTCCTACAGAAGAGGTAAATTTACAACTTTAGGCTACCCAGTTAAACTAATTCTTAAGGACAATTCAAAGCCTATCGCAGGAGCATCTATAAGTAGTAAAGATATAAAGACTCCTATTACGACAAAGGAGGATGGGTCAGCTGAAACAACTCTACCAGCAGGAGACCATACTGTAGACATAGATATAAACGGTACTAAAGCAAAGAGTAATTTTATTGTTCAAGATGTAAAAGCTGATGAAGGAGAAAAGCCAGAAACTCAAGAAATCATCATTGGTATCAAGTTGGGCGACAATGGCGCTGGAGTAGTTATTGGAATAATAATAGCTATTATCTCATTCGTAATAATATGTGCGATAGTAGCATTTATTAAGATAAAAAATAGAGGTGCTATAGTAAATAATGACTATAACTACTCACCTTCTGTCATGATAGATGATGACTTCACACCACCAACTCCAACTGATCAAACACAAATAGCTCAACAATATTATCAACAAAATCCTCAATATACACAGTATACAAATACAATCGATAGCAATCAATATTACACACCAATGATGCAAGTAGATCCAAATTCATACCAAAATAGACAGGAAGATATACCAGAGAATGAACTTTTAGCAAACCTACCATACTCCTCACCGAAAGATAGGGATGAAAATATTCAGCAATAATAAATATTATTTTTTTAGTTTTCTATATAATTACCAGTACCTTATACTGGTAATTATTATTTTGTTCGTATTTTTATTTAAATAAATTAAATTTACTTTTATCTTGTACTTATTCCTCTACTTATCACCGTAATTAAAATTATTATTGCCATCATATTTATAATTATCATCCCTATTCCTTAATACTAGATAGGCTATAATACCAATCAAAATGAGAATTATTAATATCCAGAACCACCAAAGTTCGCCAATTATCATATAAAAGAAGGACCGCTTCTCTTTTTAACTGAGCAGACTTGAGGGCAATTATTTGAACTATTCTTACTATTAATATTTGAGGCAAAGCTAATTTATCTCTGATGATTAATTACCTCTCTGCTACCTAGATTAATATTAAATTTAGTTATAAAATCACTCCTACCCCTATTTGATCTACTATCGCTACTATTGTTAGCGCGATTCCTACTGTTTAGTTCATTAGAGCCGTTGTCTGGATATTGGTGATTTATGTAATAGTTAGTATAATTATTTAACGTGTTATAATTGCTACAAGTGCCGCTATTACTGTTTTCTTGACCAGCACCATTATTGCCGTGATTTTGAATAGCATTAACCTCTCCAAATATCATTACTGGAAAATTACCTTCGATTTTGATATCATACTCACTATCATTGTATAGTTATAGGTTTTATAGTTAACCATAAGTACACAGTAAGCCTTATAAATTGGTATTTTTAAGTTATGCCATCTGAATCGCCAGAAACTTTCCAGATTGTCACAAAAACGTCATGACCAGCCGCTTTAATCTAATTAGTAAACATGAGTATACTAATTAAGCCAAATATCGATATAATGGCACCAATAATGGATAAGTTTGCCCATACCCTTTTATCGCTTCACTTTATTAACTTATATGGTTAAGTTCTAATGTGATGGTAATAAAAATACAAAGGACTAGTAACAACTCTATTTGTTGTTTTCTTGAATTTGAGGTTTTACATCTGAAACTGTTATAAAATATTTTATTTTGTCACCTGCGTATAATTTAGATAATCTATTATTAAACACGCTTAGTGGTATTTTTATAAATTCATAATTAATTTCATTATCTTTATTTACATCTAAAAGCTTTACAAAATAATACCCGTCACCTCTTAAAGGTTTTATTATACTAGAAGACTCACCCTTTTTAAGTTTAGATGCAGTAAAAGCTAGTCCACCATCTTTATTATCTTTCTTAACCCAACCAGATTGAAGATTCTGTATAGTGGGATATTTATCTTTTAATTTTAAAACTACATCACTAAATTGTATATTAGCATTGGATTTTATATTAGATTCTGCCTCTTGAGCAGCTTTTTGGGCGATATCATCAATAGCATATGAAACTTCCCTTTGTAGAAGGCTTTTATGTATATGGTATCGATATTCAGAAGGTGTTATACCGTAATACTGTACCGTAGCTCTATCATAAACTTCTTGGCTTATCTCACCTTGGGATGACGAGCTCCGTCGAATATTATCTACAGCATCTTTAACTTGACCATCTGTAATAGATATATTAAGTTCCCTAGCCAACTTACGAGCATATGTATCAGATATAGCATTTTGCATAGCTTGAGCTTTATAAAAATCATAAGCGCCCTTACCTCCGCCACGAGAATTATCCTTATTAATCTTCTCTATGGTACTAAGGTAAGTTTCAGACATTTTATAATTGAGCAAGTAGTCACTATAGCGCACATATTCTCCATCTACCGAAGCTACAGGAACTGGTATAACGCTAGTTAGCCTATAAAAGAAGCTGCTAGTAGTTTGAATTTTATATAATTGCCACCAAGAAAATATTGTAAATACAACTACAACAAAAACCCCCAAAATGGCAACATTACGGACCAATTTGCTTTTTGTATACTGAATAGGGTATTTAAATTTACGAGCTTTAGCTATAATTTGCTCACGATGTTCTGCAACTGTCTGATTAGTAATACGATCAGATTTTTTATCTTTCTCATCCTTACGCGTTAACTTCGATAGAATTTTCTTCATTGTCCCTCCGTTCTGACGCTTCGGTTGCATCTTGTAGTATGTTGTAAATTTTCTCTGGGTGCTCAACATTATTAATTACTAAGTCACCCACATATGTTTGAATTACAATAGTTCCAAACCCAAACATCTCTCCGCTAAATCCTGGTATGTTATAGCTAATATTATGTATTTTTGACAACTTAAGTTCCACAACATTACTACCAAAAAATCCCTTTTGTGTAATTTGACGCAATCTTTGATTAGTTAATACAAAAACAGTATAATACCATATTATAAATTGGTAAGCAAACAAAAAAATACCAATAATCAATCCAGCCAATGGTAGTAAAAAAAGCTCCAAATTCGTCTGCCAGATAAGTGGTGGTATAGATGAAAGAGCTAATGGAATTAATAACCCATAAAAACCCTTTCTCATAGCAATCATATGGCGGCGAAAGACCTTAATTACAACTTCGCCGTCGCGCTGACCTTCAAATGATTTTTCTTGTATATTTTCTGCCATTTTTAAATAAATATCTACAAAACTGGTACCCCGGGTAGGAATCGAACCTACAACCTTTTCCTTAGGACGGAACCGCTCTATCCAATTGAGCTACCGAGGCTCACCACTAATAAATTATATCAATAATACATAAAAAACTAAAGATGCTACACATATTATAGCGCAGCATCTTTATTAAAATTACAATTACTGGCAAAAACGCTCACTGGCAGATTTATATTCATACAATTCTGCAGTACCAAACCAATGGCTAATTTCCTTACGAGCCTCATCAACATCGCCACTGGCATGAATAAGATTCGGTATAGCTTTGTCTTGGTCGTCTGCATAACTAAAACTAATATGAGAATAATCTCCTCTTATAGTTCCTGGTGCCGATGATTTTGGCTCAGTACCGCCAACAAGCTTACGCACCAGACTTACGGCTTCAACGCCTTCAAAAACCATAGCTATAACAGGACCTTGAGTCATAAAATCTAATGTAACATTAAACGCCTTATTTCCTCTGCGAGTGACCATTTTGCCAATTTCTTCATAGTGAGTATAGTAATGCTCACGGTCAGGTGCTAGCATTTTAGTACCAACTATTTTAAGGCCAACTCTCTCAAATCTGGTTAAAATTTCACCAACAATACCACGCTGGACTGCATCAGGTTTAAATACAACTAATGTACGCTCTATTTTACTATTACACATATTAGGATTTGCCATTTTATCTCCTCTATTAACGGTAGTTATACTCCAAGTATAGCAAATAAGTTGAGATGTAGTATGCTAAATAGTATGAGACCAAAGCATTACCTTAATGATATGATTTATGATTTTACGGAATCCTTAGAGGTGGAGGGCGGCCGTAGCAGTAAAACTGCACAAAATTACTCCCATTATCTAATGCGTTTGAGTGAATTTACAGACAATATTGACGTTGCAAAAATAACTCCAGAATTAATACGTAAATATAGACTCTGGCTCAATAGATATAAAAATGATAACGGTGAATCCCTGAGTATATTAACTCAAAATTATCACCTCATTGCATTAAGGGGTTTCTTACTCTATTTATCAAAGCGTGGAATAGAAAGCCTGGCTCCTCATATGATTGAATTACCTAAAGTCCATAGAAAGCAGGTTACTTTTTTACACATCGATGAAATAGAAAGATTAATAGCTGAAATAAAAACAGATTCAGATATAGGATTAAGAGACAGAGCTATAATTGAACTACTCTTTTCAAGTGGATTACGCATTAGCGAATTAGTAGGCCTAAATAGAGATCATATAAATACTAAGAGACGAGAGTTTACAGTTCGAGGTAAGGGCCAAAAAGATAGACCTGTATTTATATCTAAAACAGCCACTGAACATATAGAAAATTATCTATCTGTTCGCAACGATAGCTTAGCGCCTCTATTTATAAGTTATAGTCGCAATACACAGGAACTAGATAATAGTGGGGATTACAGAAGACTAACTCCTAGAAGTATACAAAGAATTGTAAATAAATATGCTAGACTAGCAGGAATTACAAAACATGTAAGTCCTCATACTATGAGACACAGTTTCGCGACTGATTTACTTATGAATGGAGCAGATATCCGTAGTGTTCAAGATATGCTTGGACATAGTAACATTAGTACAACCCAGATCTATACCCACGTTACAGATGAGCATCTACGTGAAACTCACGAAAAATTCCATAGTAGGTAATATTATAATTATTATGGTTGAGTTTCTGGTTTTATAATAGATTGAGAGCAACCATTAGCACTAAAGTCACTAGCATTATCTGTAATCATATAATTCTTACATAAGTCACCATCACTAGCAATAGCAGCACGAGGAACAGGCACTGCATCTTCTGACGGCGTAGCCTCTACGCGAGCTTCTACGCGGCGGAATTCATTATTTGCGCGACCAGTAGAATCAATCTTTGGCTGAACATTATTAAATTTTACCACACTACCATCATTCTTTAATAATCTCACCCTTACATCTACAGATTTACCTCTAGCATAAATTCCAGCTAACGTTAGATAGCTAGTATCTTTACCTGATGGTAATTTAAGTAATGCTTTACACATATATTCACCATTAGCCACTCTATTGTCACAAGATGATCCATTAACAGATGTTGCAGGCTTATTAGCTGCAACATCTAGCCTTGAGGCGTCATCCGTGAAAGAATGTGGTGTATGTAAGTCGTATGTTTCCATTTCTATAACTTTAGAACTACTACCTCTGGAAACTCTATTATCAGGATATAAGAATACAGTTCTAGCATTACCATCAAGATCCCGTAAGTTTACATCACCTGCATTATAAGATATAGCCTGCACACGCATCACAGCGCCCCATTTTTCATCCCAATGTTCATAAGTTGGCAGCTGTGCAGTTACCTGATTACTTTTATTTCTTACATTAAGAGAATTGAGTCGTCGATTCTTTGAACTCTGACTAAAATCATAAGAAACTCCCTCACTTTTCTTAGACCAAGTCACCTCTACTACATCGTAGTTGCTTACTCCTTTTAGGGGGATAATTTTCATATCACTCTCATCTTTTATACTTTTTACTACATCTTCAGTATCTGGTGTGATTTTAACGCAACTATAGGCTTGCTGTAATTGCTCATCATTATTAGACTGTCTAATAATTTTATCTCCCTCAACCTGTCCACCACCCAGAATTTTAGCAACAGTATCACATTTTCCACCTCTAACAGTTGAAATTAGATCAACACATTCTGGAGAGCCTGCATTGCGTTCAGTACAGTCATTATATTTCGCAAGCACACGCTTGGCATCCTCCACACCAGCTTGCGCAGAATCAAGTGCACTTCTAGATAGATCATTATCTGTAGCTCTATCTTGATCTCGCATCATAAAAATTGCAAACCCAATAGATATAGCAACAAAGAGCATAGTTGCAAAAAGTACAATAAATATCGAAACCGCGCCTTTTTGTCTTTTCATAGTATATTAAATTCCCCTTATGTTTTTATAATTATATCACACAAATATTACACACTTCCCGTTCTAGCCACAAATTCTATATTATTTAAAGCACAATATTCTGCATAACTATCTTGACTATTAATATCTGTTCTACAATTACTATTCTTAACATCTTTATCAGCTACACTACCTATATATTCCTCGTCGAATAAAGATGATCCGATTGTCATATTTATAGTATAAAATGATGAGTAAAACATAGTAGTTACATTAAGATTATCAGAATCATCATTACCATTACCACGTCCATCCTTATTAATAAGAGCGTCTGGCGAGGTTACATCCATACTATAGATCACTAATCCACGCTCACTATCGCCTAAAACAGCTACAGAATCTTTTATAAATTCATCTGGAATACGAAGACCATTTCTATATTCAGCAGATCCATAGCCAGCTTTCATAGTTGCAATCTTCTCAGAGCTACATAGAATTCTCTGGTCATCTTTTACTTTCATGAAACGAACAGGCTCAAATCTAGCTAAGGCAGAGCCACTTCTGTAATATTGTGCGCCACTTTTTCTAGAACTATCCGATACAAGAGATCCATCTGAGTTTTTACCCTTAGTATTATATTCGATAAATTTCATTCGATAATTCCATATATATGTATAACTCCCTGTACATAATCGCCCGCCTGTATTTGGATCGTTGTAGTAATGAGTTTTTTCTTTGGTAGCTTCTTCTAGATTAGTTGCAAATTTAACAGCACCTGATGAAGCACTGGAAGATCCACCAGCACCACCAGACCCAGATGGAGCTTTTCTATAAAATACAACCATTCTACTCGAAGAGGCTGCGATATCATCCTGCATTGATCTAATAATATTCCTAGATGCACTATTTACATCACGTATTGTTATACCTTTGTTGTACAAAGAGGCAATTCTCATTCCAACCATCAATAATGTAATGACTAAAACAGCTATAAACGCCATAGCTATTGTTACTTCTACAATAGTAAAACCGCTTTTTTTATCTCTGCGCTGGCTCATATAACCTCACAATTGTTCCTAAACGTTGAATTTCGCCACCAACTGGTGATTGCCAGCAGGCACGAATATGAAAATCATAATAATTAGTAATCATAATAGAAGAGTTGGTTGTAGCTTTATCAACTGAACCCTTTACTGCAAATATCCAAATCATTTCTGATTGTGATCCAGACGCACTTTGAGCAATTCTTGCAAAAGTTGATGGGGCACGACTATTACCTACAAATTTTTTAATTTCTCCAGTTACTGGATCAATAAAGAATGCTCTGTTAGCTACATCACCGTTAGAAATAGATAAACCTCTACCAGAGCTAGAACTAAATACTGTTTCAGGGGTGCACTTTTGTACACTATCAACACTATTAAACGCAGGTAATCTATTTGGTGGTATTAGGTTATCTGCTGCCGTAATACTCTTCCATGTTTTTAAGATATTAGAATCTCCTGACATCCTGGGTCTAGCAGCAACATAGAGACCAGAGTTAGATCGTCCAGAACTAACAAGCGCAATATTATGAATATGGCGCAAAAGCTCAATTTGATTATCTATCTGAGTGCGAGTCTGTGTTATCTCTAAAGAACGTTGCGAGACACCAATACTATTGCTCATTACATACATTACACCCATAATTGCAGCTGTAAATATAGTTAAGGCTAATAAAACCTCTATAATAGTGTCGCCTCTTCTTGATCTAATATTTTGCATCATGTGTTCACCCCACAAGAATCTCTACCATTATTTGTTGTAATTCCACTAGAATTAATAGCATTCTTATCAACCGTTACCATCTGCCATTGGTTATCATTATAAAAAGGATTCTTCATACAGAATATAATATTGTTTTCAGGGGTACGCCAAGCACCGCCAGCAGAGTCTTGAATCTGAAATATTTTAGCACCACTTTTAGGGTTACGAATAATGCGCATTTTATAATTACTATATCCGTTATTACTATGTGGTTTTGGCTGCATAGCGCCTACACCCCAATCAATATCCTGCTCCCTTAAATTAGCTTCTCTTGCATCCATAACAGCGATATATTGCGGTTCTGTAGCGCCAGAAGGATCAATAAAAGCCTTCACAGAGCGAGAAGTTAGTTTAGTAGAACCACTAGATCTATCATATGTTATAGTTACTTCTCTACCAGAATAAAAGCATTCTGCAGATCCACGCCATGCTACAGTATTATCACCAGCAAATGGACTACTATTGCATCGTTTTATTTGTCCTAAAACATCATTTTTTACTGAGTCAATATCCTCGAAAGTACCAGCCAAGAAATCACGGAAAGATTCAACACCTTCGCGATAATGTTGCTCATTGACTCGGCGGGAAGAATTGTTCAAAACAGCACTTAACATCAACGAAGTAATAGCCAAAACAAGCATTACCTCAATAATTGTAAAACCTTTTTGTAAGTGCCGACCCATAGTACTAGTATTATAGCATAAACATTTTTATTTTATAAAATGAAAGCTGAGCCTATATAGGTCTGAACTATATATTTTCCCCAAAGCATAGTTATAAACCAAGCAATGATCAAGAACGGTCCAAATGGAATACGGGCAGTGCTTGAGACTTTACCAGAAGCCATACCAGGTAAAAGTGTTACAAAACCAATAAAATTAGCCAGAAATAGAAATAGCAAAGCATAAGGCCAGTTAGGTAACATAATAGAAAGTGGTATTAATAATTTAACATCACCAAATCCGATCCATGCACCCTTTGATATAAAATATAATAAGCCATAAAGGCCAGGCAAAATAGCCGCCGATAAAGCTAATGATATTAGAGTAGCTTGCAGCCCCCCACCAGCCAAAACGTAACGCAATACTACAAATAATATAGATAATATAAATATCATCATAGTAATATTATCAAGTAAAAGCAACCATTTTGAATCATATACTATATGAATAGCACAACATAATAGTATTAATAACCATACAATCAACAAGACCCATCCAATTAAACTATTCAGTGGTAATGGCCAAACTAAATAAGACACAAAAAAGGCCACACATAAACCAACTTCAGTAAAAAATTCAGCTTTACCAATTGGCTTTTTACAAGTGCGACATTTTCCACCAAGTATAACCCAGCTAATAATTGGCACCATGTCAAAAGCATTTAATTGGCGGTGACAGTGTAGACAATGTGAATACTTCGAAGATTTACCGTCTTTAGCTAGATTTTTAATAAATTCAAACTCAGTTTTTTCTTCTTTACTAAGTCTGTAACCAGAAGACTTATCACTAGAGAGTTGACGAGCTCGCAAACGCCAAGTTGAAGCGACTGCAAAACTGCCTAATATTGCACCAACTATTCCAAAAAATATAGAAATAATTACATTATCCATCATATGATATTAACATAAAATTTAAGCATAATCAAAACCCCGTTATAAAACGGGGTTGATTTATTCATATTACAAATATTTGCTTATACTTCCTGACATTGTCGCATTGGTGTTCCGTTAGCCTCTACGGCAAACGCCAAAGCTGCCTGACGAGGAGAACCACCAGTTCGCACATTATTACCATCACACCTACCACCAGGTACAACGATAACTTGTTCTATACCAACTGCTGCATCACCATCAGCAACTGTTGCTTGGGTTATAATATTAGATCCAGTAACAGCTGCGGCACCTTCACAATTTACCGCCTGATAAATACTAGTACCCTGCCTAAAGACAAGTCTATTAAGCTCACAGATATTAGGAAGCCTACCTCTATTATTTGATTTAAACGTACTGATAGTACTTCCGATTAATGCTACATCACTCTTACGAGCTTGATCACGCTGCGTACGTTGTAAAGCAGGCCAAGCAATAAACACCATTAAAATAATAAGCGCAGCAATAGCCAGCACCAATACCACCTCAATAATGGTAAAACCTTTTCGTTGTTGCAATTTTGTGTTCATGAGTTATTTTTACTCCTTCTTATTATTTGTCAGCTTCTACAACAGAGTCATAGGACTCGCTTATGCTTAATATAATACATAACTATTTTATAAATGTCCAGAGCCTATTTTGCAATAGATGTACCGCTAGTTCCAACCAGACTATATATAGGCATAAGAACAGCCATAACAATGCCACCAGCCATAATTGCCATAAATACCATCAAAGCTGGTTCAATAATAGTAGATATAGCCTTAATTTCTTCATCTAACTCATCCTCGTACACACTAGCCACTTTGCCAAGCATCTGGCTAATCCTACCAGACTGTTCACCGATTTTAATCATTTGAGGCACAAGCTCGTTAAAATATTCTTGATCCGAAATAGCCTTAGAAAGTGCCATACCGCCCTTTACGCGCTCTGCTGCTACATTAATACTATTCGCAATATAGACATTATCTACAGCATCGGCAGCGACATCAAGCATATCAAGCATAGGTACGCCAGCCTCTAGTAGCGTATCAGCAGTACGAGTAAATCTCGCCATATACATCTTACGAAATAACCTACTAATTACTGGTGCATTTAACTTTAGATTGGACGACATTTTAATTCCAGTTTCTGTACGCATGTATTGTCTAAAGAAGTAAACCACAAAGAATACACCAGCGATAATTAAATACCAATAATATTTAACTGCATTTGCCATCCATACTAGTGCGGCTGTAGCTAAAGGCAAGGGTTTATTTAATCCAGCATACAGCTGTTCAATCTGGGGGATAATAGTTACAAGCATAAAAACTAAAACCATAACTATAACCAGTAATACTATAGATGGATAATACATAGCGCCTCGTATGCGGCGCATCATAGCTTCATCTTTTTCTTGTTGATCAGCAAGGCGTTTTAACGATCTATCCAAGGTACCAGAAGTTTCACCAGCCCGTACTAAAGCTATATAAATATTATTAAATACATCAGGATGTTTCGCAACTGCATCATGTAAAGTTTTACCACCTTCAACAGAGGTGATAATATCCTGAATAACCTCCTGCATCCTCTTATTTTTAGTTTGATCTAAAATTGTATGCAAACTTTGGGTAATTGGAAGACCAGCCTCTACTAAGGTAGACAGCTGCCTAGTGAAGAATACTTTATCCTTTCCACGTATTCTATTCGTGATCTTATCAAGAATCGAACCCCTATTTTGTTCAGTAATAGAAAGTGGTGATAACTCCTGCGAAAGTAAAATACTCGCTGCACTACGCTCACTATCAGCCTGAATTATAGAGTTAACGACGCTACCAGTTGCATTATCTCTAGCAGTATATGTAAACGTCTTCATATTTATCCCCTAATTGCCCTTTCTAATTCGCCTAAGTCAACAGCATAATTTTTAGCTTCTTCATAAGTTATAACTCCTGACTGAACTAAACCTGCCAAGGTACGATCCATAGTCTGCATACCTTGATCGGCACCAGTTTGAATAACAGCATCAAGCTGATGACTTTTACCTTCACGAATAATATTACGTACAGCTGGATTGGCCATTAAGATTTCAGCAGCTGCAACTCGCCCGCCACCTATAGTAGGAACCAGGCGTTGCGAACAAATTGCCATTAATATATTTGCCAACTGAGCACGCACTTGCGGCTGTTGGTGGGGTGGAAATACATCTATCATACGGTCTATTGACTGAGCGGCCGAGTTAGTATGAAGTGTTGCAAAAACTAGATGCCCAGTTTCAGCTATAGTGATAGCAGCGCTTATCGTCTCGAGGTCACGCATCTCGCCAATTAGAACAATATCAGGGTCTTGTCGCAAGCTTGAACGCAAGGCCGCCCCAAAAGAAAAAGTGTCATAATGAACCTCACGTTGTACGATAACAGATTTCTTGCTGCTATGGGTATACTCTATAGGATCTTCAATTGTAATTATATGATGAGAACTTTCGGAATTAATCTTATCTATAATGGCAGCAAGAGTAGTAGACTTACCACTACCTGTAGGACCAGTAACTAATACTAAACCACGTGGAAATTCGGCAAATTTAGATACAATAGGTGGCAACCCCAATTCCTGAATTGTACGAATCTTACTAGGAATAAGGCGTAACGCTGCTGCCATATTACCGCGCTCATGAAAAGCATTAACACGAAAGCGACCAAGCGTTCCATACGCGAAGCTAAAATCAAACTCCTTATCCTTTAAGAATATTTGGCGCTGCTCATCATCTAGTATAGAAAAAATTAACCTCTCAACGGTTGGCTGGTCCAAATCATCACACCCAGATACCTTTGATAAAGCACCATCAACGCGAATCATCGGAGGTAGTCCAACTTGAAGGTGTAAATCTGACGCATCTTTACGCAAAACTTCATCTAATAGTAGTTCAATTCTTAGTTCTTGATTATTCATACTCCCCCTTACAGTTTAAATGGTTACCCTATTTACTTCATCTAATGTTGTAACTCCATCTAACGCCTTTAAATAGCCATCTTGACGCATGGTTATCATACCCTGTTCTACAGCCATATGTTGAATTTCGGCACTAGTAGCATGTTTAACGATTAGATTTTGAATATCTTCAGTAATTTCCATCACCTCATATAAACCAGCACGTCCAACATAGCCACCTGGAGTAAGAGGAGTATTTTTGCCCATAGCTAAATCATATTCACTTTGGTTTGCCAATGGTAAACTATCATAACCTAAATCCTGTGAAACAGCTGCAACTTCATCACGAGTTTTTGGTAGAAGATGACCTACTGTGGTGTTTATACTCTCAGTTTCAAAGTTATTTGATTTATAAACTTCCTTCTGGGGCGCCAAACGACGGACTAAACGCTGACCAATTACTGTATTAACTGTACTGGCTATCAAGAAAGGTTCAATACCCATATCTAATAACCGAGGTAAAACTCCAGCAGCACTATTTGTGTGAAGCGTACTAAAGACCAAGTGTCCAGTTAACGCCGCCTGGACAGCAAGTTGAGCCGTTTCGGAGTCACGAATCTCACCGACCATAACAACATCTGGATCCTGACGCAGGATACTACGTAATCCGTTTGCAAAAGTTAAGCCTACCTCTGAATTAACTTGAATCTGGTTCACGCCAGGCATTTTATATTCAACAGGATCCTCCAGCGTAACTATATTTATTGATTCACTCTTAATTTCTTTAATCAAAGCATAAAGACTAGTTGACTTACCACTACCTGTTGGTCCAGACGTCAGAACCATTCCGTTTGGTCGCTTAATACCTTCTCTAATACGACGCAAAGCTCGTCCAGCATAACCCATCTGTTCTAGATCAAAATTATTACCAGATTTATCAAGTAAACGAATAACCACCTGTTCACCCCAAATAACAGGGCTAATCGCTATACGAAGATCAACTTCTTTTTGTGCAACATTCACAGCAAATTGTCCATCTTGTGGAATGCGGTGTTCATCAATTTTCAGCTCTGACAAAATTTTAATACGTGACACAAGTGCAGGCTCAATGGTCTTTGGTAGGCGCATTACTTCTCTCAAAACACCATCTATACGAAAACGAATCAATAAATAATCTTCAAGTGGTTCGACATGAACGTCGCTTGCCCTAGTTTTAACCGCATATTCTAAAATCGTACTCAGAGCTCTACTAATAGGAGAATCCTGAACTATTGTTTTAATGTTAGCAGCACTTTCTTGAATACTTTCAGCTTGCGAAACATCGGCAGCTTTATCTACAGCACTTAAATCTGTCTTATATTGGTCCAAAACGTGCTTAACACTAGCTTCCGACGCCATAAACACTTTAACGGGGCGCTGAATTTGAGTAGAAAGATAGTCCACAGCCTGAACATCACCAGCGTTAACCATCGCTACAGCTAAGCGATTACGAACCTCCGCCAAAGGAACTGCCATAAGCCTCTCAGCTATATCTTGACGTAAAAGCCCTAAGTTTTCCTGCGAAATTATCGAAGAAGTTAAATTAATATACGGAACTCCAGAAACATAAGCTATACCATGTACAATAAGTTCTTCATCTA
This sequence comes from TM7 phylum sp. oral taxon 348, assembly GCA_007845485.1. Taxonomy (GTDB): domain Bacteria; phylum Patescibacteriota; class Saccharimonadia; order Saccharimonadales; family Saccharimonadaceae; genus SDRW01. The sequence continues at coordinate 19,682 of SDRW01000003.1, read as the reverse complement.
CGATATCAGAATTTATGAGAACTGTTTCTAGATCACGATTTGTTCTAGCAGCTTCGGCTTCACTTTTTTGCATTACTTCAGCATCAACCAAGCCCTCTTCAATAAGAACACTCTTTAGCTTTTCTTGGATGTCTGCAGTTAAATGCAATGCCATATTGTTACTATTTATCTCTTTTCGTTATTTTTATTATTAGGCCTATTTTGTGCACCTTCAGACGAATGTATGTCGTTATCTACATAAATTTCGACTGTAGGATTTATTGCGTTACTATTAAAAATTAGCTTAGAGGGCTGCGTTAAACCATCTCTGATCGGTTCTATAGTTTTAACCGTCTTTTCTTTATTAACCATATTGCCAAAAAATGATCTAACAGCAAAAAATGTTATCGCCATACAGATTGATGCAACCAATATAATCATCGCAATCTCTGTCTTTTTCATAATATTAACCTTTTACCTTTTTTTCTTTCATTTCAACCTTGACTGGTGGTAGATAACTCATTGAACCAGATATCTGTAAAGTTACCTTGTTTTCATATGAAGAACCCGACATAGCCCTTATATCAACTGCACGTATCGAACGTTCCAGTCTCTCTAGAGCAGTTCTCAAATCCTCAGGCGTACCAGATATAGATAAAGTAAACGGCTGACTAGATGCTCCTCCAGAACTATCTGTACTACCTCCAGTTACATTATCATTAGAAAAGCTAACTGATTCAATTTTAACACCTGGCACATTTTTCAGTAATTTCTGCTGCAAAGACGCACCAAGCGCTAAATCGTTGGAATCAGCAGGTAAGGCATCTAATACAGACTGAAGCGGCGGAACATCTTCACTGGTTCTTACTGATTTTAGCTCTTCGTTAGTATTTAAAACATTGATACTACCTTTTAGTTCTTTCGCGGCTACTATATTACTTTGAAGTTGTTTAACTGTTTTACCCTTTTCAGCTAAAACCTTCTCGTTAAAAATCAACGCTTGTACTAGCATAATGAGTATAACAACAGAAGCACCAATTAGACACGACACTCCAGCCACCCACATAAATACGGTTCGTCGAGTTTGGTCTATTAAGGTCTGTTTACGAACTATAATATCGTTAGTTTTTCTTTTCATTACCATTTTCTCCTGCTGATCCGCTATTATTTGGAGCCTTATTTGTATCTTTAAATAAATCACGTGGTAATCGCATATAAGAATCTGTTACATTACCCTTACCTAGGCCTCGAATTTCGTCTATATAGTTCTTAATACTAAATACTTCTTTTGCATATTTGAAGGATATATTGAAGCTAACTAAATCACTATTACCACTATTTTCCGATTGACTAGTGGTTGGACTAGATAATATAACATCCGATGCAAATGTAACCTGTTGCTCATTTTCCTTGCTAGAGGGAACGCTGCCGTCATCATTGTAAGGCTTATACCGAACTTGTAGAGCTTCTATGTTCTTTTTAAAAATATCAGCAGCCTCAAAACCACGAGCTTTAGTCTGAGCAACCAATGATACAGTACCCTCTGCTTTACTTAAAGCAAACGACAAAATATTAACTTCATTTGGCGTACCTTTTTGGCTTATTACACTCAATATCCCGAGAATACGAGATGTCATAAGCTTATCTTCGTGAGTTTTATTAATTGCGGAAAGCTGATTTTGAATTGTAACATTCTTATCCAGATCCTCTATTTGTAGCAGATTCTTTTCTTCTTGCTTAATATTGTTATTTGCTATATTATCGCGTATAGTCTGAACGCCAAAGACATAAAATGCCACGATTAACACAACAGCCAAAGTTACCATCATCGCTAATATAGCCATTGATATAACCAAATTACGATGCTTTTGGATACGGATTAAGTCAAGTTTTACATCTGGTATGAGATTAATTTGAATCATTTTTCTACCCTCTGGGCTAGCCCTACTGCTGTCGCATATTCATATTCAACTGCTGCCATACTAGCTCGCTCTGAATCTGGTACTCGAACTTTTTGCCATGGATTAGTAATCTGAACAGGAATGCCAGTATTCTCAGAAATATATTCAGAGAACAAAGGAATAGTAGCAGCAAATCCCATTGCTAAAATAGAATCTATCTTCAAATTTGAATAGCGAGATTCCAAAAAGCTTACGGACTTTTTAAGATCAGAGACAAATCCATCAATCGCTGGAATTAACGTCGAGTAAACTTGGCCATCTAAACGAGTTTTTTCTAAGCCAAATTTAAGCAAAAACTGCTGAGCTTGATCGTCTTTTACATTTAATCCTTGTGAGATTGTGCGTACAAATGATTGTAAACCTATTGGCAGTGTTCTGACTAAGCGTGGCGAACTACCAATCGCAATAACGACATCGGTAGACCTTTCACCAACATTAATAACCATATTTGTACTAGTACTATTTGCAGCTAAAGCCGCCCTAAGCATCGAAATAGAATTTGGTTCAACTGCTATAACATTAAATCCTAATGAGTCAATCATATCAACCAGACCCTCTATATAGTCTTGTGTTACGCTAGCCAGCATAACCTCATCTTGCTGAGGATTATCTGGCGAATCACCTAGCACTACCCAGTCTATTTTGGCATCATCCACAGGAATTGGTATATACTTATCAGCCTGATACTTTAATATACTGGACCGCTCGGAGTCTGTCATTTTAGGTAATTGTATCATTGTCACAAAAGACCGGCTTGACTCAATACCAATCACACAATTAGTTGCACTAATACCAGCCTGTACAACCGCAGACTTAATAGCTTGACCTAGTTTTTTACGCGATTCATCTGAATCGCTGGCAATAATTTTTGGATCAACCGCCATATAACCAGCATGAAGCAAAGACCAAGAATCATCGCCTTGCGGTGTAAGTTGAACAACTCGTATCGCTTTTGTTCCGATATCAAGTGCAAAATAATCGCCCATCCCTTTGAATATACGCATAGATGTAACTATTATACATAAGCTCTTTATTATAATCAACAGCAACCAATGTACAAAACGAGCGCACTTTCACAATACGCCCGTTTTGCTTTAGAGATTAGTATCTAGGTGGAAGATCTATGAGATTTGTAGTTGTAAACTTACGACCTGAATCACTCACCTGATTTAGAGCCCACAGATATGCATCTGGTCGCAAATTGAATGTTTCACCGGATATACTCTGTTTTAGATCAAATGGAGGGTTTTGATTTTGGTCAATACCACCACTGCGTCTTAAGAAGATTTGTTTTACAGCTACAGGTCCATTAATTGTTAATTGATTACTGTAACATGGATGAATATCACCACCCTCTTCTTTATTCTTTATATATGACCTTGGTCTATCTTGACCAGTCCCGTAAGAACACGTATTAATTACACCGTTTGGATTAAGAATCCAAGAATCAATCCTAGTAGCTTCAGGTTTTATGTTTACAGTATATTTTCCACTACTCTTCCTTGGTGTAAATACAATCTGACTTAGGTCACCAACCGTGTCATATTTCTCAGGTAATTCTACATTATTTTTAAATACAATTCGCGAATTATTTCCAACAAAGAATACTAGTGACTTTTTCTTGTTCTCATCTTTATTGAAATCAGTACCATCAACTGTATATTCAGTATTATCATTCAGGGCATAATCGCCAGTAGAACAATTTTTAAGATTAATAGTATTTCCAGAAACGCAACCATTAGATCCTTGTGGATAAGCAGTAGACTCACGTAGAGCAAAGAATGCCTGTAAACGAGCCACGCCATTACCAATATTATCCTTCATTAAATTACCATAATTAGGAGTTCCACCATACGCACTAGTATACTCATTACTAAAGGTTAGATATCCGTGTGGATCATAGTCAAATGAACCTGTAGGTTTATATCCAACCCTATAAAGAGCACCGCTAGCCATTTTACCGCCAGATACACTACCCTTCACTAGCAAGCCATATTCAGACCAAGAACCATAAATTTGTTCATCTGTAGTATTTAGACGATTCTTTCTATTTGTATCAGTATCAACATTTCCGTTAATAATAGCATCGCCACCGCGTACCTGTAATGAAGGCTTATATCCAGATACTATACAGTAAGCCTTTGACAGGAATCGCTTTTCTCTATCTGCGTGATACTTTTCGTTATAATTTGAGTTTCTTTGGTCCTTATAGTATCTCTCGCCCTTATATTTTAAGTCGTTATCCTTCTTTTCAATATAAAGTGAGTAGCAGAATTTAGTTCCTGGAGGCGTTTCAGAAGGTATATAGCGATTAACAGTACCCATAGGAATCTTATTGACATTCTCGCCACCAGAGACACTATATACTCCTGGCTTTAGATCTGCAAATGGGCTAGCTACATTAAGAGGTGTAGGATTATCGTTTTGACCATCATCGCAGTCAGATATTCCATCGCCCAGTTTGTCTCTATAAAACTTACATATTTCACCCTTTGTTAAACCATTAACACTATTACCATTAGTATGTTTTAAATTACCTTTAGATTGTTCAAAATCGTTGTCACGAATTTCACCAGCATAATAACCAGGTTTAACAACTGTTTCTATTAAGCGTATTTTTGAGTCCTTCATAGGACCACCCTTATCGCCACCTTTATTATATTTACCACCATTATAGTTATAGCCACCTTTATCAAGACCTACTTTAACCACGCCAGTATGACCATCAGGGGTATTAATCTTCTGAGATATATCAGGTTGTAGATGATGTGGTTTTTTGAGAACTAGATAAAGATTAGGGAAATAAGTTGATGAATTAGTTGATTTATTTTCACCAGCATTTAAGCTAAAGAAGTTTCCATCACTTATCCCGTCCATCCATATTATCTTAGATTTATCCCAGTCAATCTCACGATCAGCCAAAGAGTCTGGCAATCTCACTGAGTCATTATGAATTCTATATACATTAAACATACCGTTATAGTAATTTATTGGTCTAGTTAGAGGTACTGGTACATTGTCTAACAAAGTTGGCATTTTAGCGTATATTTCGATAGCCGTACCTATACTTTGCCATATAGCAACCTCTCTCATTACAGGATCTGCCATACCAAAAATGGAAAGGATTGCGCCAATTATAGACTGAACATTCTGGTGATTATTACCTATCATATATCTGGTACTAGCGTACATAGTCCAGGTCTGACCCCTACCATAACAGTCAATCATATCCTTGCCGTTAAGACTGCCTGGTAAATATAAAGATATACCATCATGGGATAATCCCTTACCTACCAGTAGAGTCTGTATGCTATATAGAAGACCAGGTATAGTTAAATTAATACCCTTATCTACAACAGAAAACGCGTAAGCTGGGTATCTACCTTCACTGTCCTTAGATAGCAAACTCTCATAACAGGTATCTTCACGCCTATCGCCCCTAACCTGATAATTTTCCGCACCAGTTACGCCGAATATATCACTCATTAAGCCTATAATTAAACGATATAGACTGTTAGTAGCACTATAAGATACGCTAGCAACACTAGACTTAAGGTCATTTCTTAAATTACTAACCCTATTAATAGCATTTCTTATAGAATTAATATTTTTTCCACTATTAAACCCTAAACCACCAACTATATTATTCAATTCATTAGTGATACCTTGACTACCCTTGATGATATTTCCCAAGCCAGCATTACCATCTTGACCTAATTCACTAAGGTAACCATCTTTTATAGTATCTCCATACAAGGAGTTAAAACTACTTTCACTATTAACAAACCCGTATATATTACGTATAAACCAATAATTTAAGTGGCTATGACCATTCAAATATTCTGGCTTAAGTCTTTGTACTATAGGGTTTATCTTATCCAACGCAAGTCGAGCCGTTTGACGTGCACCATTACCAAATATCTCTTCATTTTTCTTACCTTCAGATCTTCTTTGCGCTACAGCCTCGTCGACAGCCTGCCTGGCTAGATTAGGCATCAAAAGATAGATGTATTTCTCCTCATCCGTAAACGTCCATTTAAATAACGTAGGAAAAAGACCATGCCTTTCTATTCTAGACCTTTTAAGCATCTCATTAACAGCATTAGCTAAATATTTAGCAGCCTCATTAGGTGTGATATTTTTTACATAATCCTGATAACTTATAATATTACCATTTTTCTTAGGAAATTTATCTTTCAAATTCTTAACACCATTAGCGGTCATACCACCTGGAAACAACAAGTCTTTAATAAAACTTTTTCCATTAATAGCATTGTTCAATCCAGTAAGCCTAAATTTAGGTAGACCATTAGGACCTATAATAGAGGCTTGTTGGTAGAGTAGCGGATTTGCAACTTTACCATTTATAGACGCCAAACTCGCTGGGTCAGAAATAATACCCCTCAGCCAAGAAAGACTTGGTACAGGTGTTAATGTAAAATCAAAATCCTTAGCATAGCCTACCGGCCTGGCTGCTTTTATCTTATCAATCCCATCAAATCCAGTAACTGGATCTGGTGCTGTAATAAAGTTTTTTCCTATAAAGCCGCTAGCCTTACGAGCATATTCATTTGTAAGCGTGTCTACTTGGCTAAAATCCCAGTCATATATAGGAAGACGAACAATAGAATTAACCAAGCCAGCTTTAGCATCTATATTTAGGTTTGATTTAAAGATTCTATTTAGACCTGTTTTATCAATCACAGTACTTAAAGTACTTGCAGAAGAATAACATCGATCATCATCCCTAATTCCCGGATCCCATCTCTGCTTAATAAGAAAATCTCTACCTGATACAGTAAATACACGATTTAGATCAAGAAGAGCATTACTTTCAAGACCAGAAAAGATGCCAAAAACAAACGATAGCACGATCGCAGCTACCGCAGACTTTAAATAAAAAGTTTTTTTACGGTTATTATTTTTAGTTGACATAATCTACCACCTTTATTTTTTGCTTTTCAAGCTCCAATTTATCAGCCAAATTCATATCTATTTTATTAACCCTAAAGTAATTTTGAACAAAAAAGTAAGTCGCTCTATCCTTATCCTCAGAAACAGGACAAACACCTTCTTTTGTACATTTTTTAACATATTCAGACATAACTGAGCGTTCAACAGGCATCTGCTTAAATGCTTCTTTTCCGTTTTCCATTATAAACTCACCATCATCTGTAAATAAATATTCCCCATAGGGTGTTTTATTTATATCAGCTGCGCGTAGCTCGTCTATACCTTTATTACTGCCTTTTTCAAGTTCGCTATGCGCCCTATATATTAACTGCTTGGCTTTACCCTTATCAAAGAGCGCCATGTTATCAACTTCATTAGAAGCATAAGGTACCCAGACAATCTTTCCATTCACGCCTGAATATCTTCCATAAATAATTAAATTATTCAAAGCAGTACCATAAGCCTGCATATTTGCAATCGAATCTGGTAGCTTTTTATTAGACTCCTGAAGATTTTTGACCGCCATTTTAATATAATTACTATTTACAGCCAAACCCACCTTATTGGCCGCTTCTTTAGTTTTATAGTAATCTATAATAGTGCTGGTTATATCTTTTTTATTTATACTAACAGATTCAGCATCCTTAACGATCCGATTATAATCACGTAGATAAATCTTTGTTTCACCTACCGTTATAGCGACCTTATCCTTAAAAAACATAGATAAGAGAATGGCTAATCCGAGCACAGCAAACAAGCCAGCCGTTATCGCAATACCAGTAATAAGTTGCTTTTTTGTTATGTTTTTGATAGAAACTTTCATTAATACACCCTATTTCTCAATACTATAGATGTTAAAGATTATATATCATAAGCATAATAAATTCCATATTGTAATATTACAATAACATTTCACAACTATAATTAAATAATAAAGAATATTATAAAATAGTATTTACAAATATGCACACATATACTATAATAGAATTATCCTTAGCTTACAAAGTTAGGGTGTCCCTTATAGAGTTCAGATTATTTATTCTGATATTACTAATGAAAGGAGAGGGTTCAAATGAACCTTCCTAACATTAAAATTCCCTTCTTACCTGGCAACTTTGACATTGAGCATTTGCCTAATATAGGTGGCGTGATAGCTTTCGTAATAGGAGCTATTATGGCCTTATTGGCAGCTTTAGGTTTGGGTGGCTCAGGTGGTGGTTCAAGCTGGCACACGCCAAATATACCCACACCTACGTCGTCTACAGCGCCGGATATACCGACGCCTGATCCGACAACGGACCCGCCTACGCCCAACCCAGACCCGTCTCAGCCAGTATTCACCCCGTCTCATGTAGAGACAGGTGAAGGCGACGACATTATGGTGTTTGAGCCAATAATTGAGTGCTATCCAGGTCAGTGGCAGAGTATAGGTGTTATCACCCATACTAATGGCACTTATTCTCCCGAGGATAAATTCCTATCAACGGAAATTTCCGACCGATGGGAAGGATCCGTAAATGGCATGGCTTTCGGTAAGAGCAACTACCCCCTTGATCAGGGCATTGCAATGCTAGACAATGGCGTTGTACGTGTCCCAGATGGCGTGGTTGATTACCATTTCGAGGGCTATATGCACCACGTTAATGGTAAGGACTACCCCTTCGACTTCCATGCGAAGCTCGATAAGGCTTGCTCATTAGAGCGTCCATAATAGGGAATTTTAAAGCCCCCAGTTCATTTACTGGGGGCTACTTTCTGTTTTTAGATAATAGTTATTGTTATAATAAGTAATGAATTTTTAATAATTAAATAAAGGCACCTAAACTTATATTATGAGCAGTAATCTTTCAATCGGCATAGTAGGATTACCAAATGTAGGTAAATCCACAACTTTTAATGCACTGACAAATAATGATATATTAGCAGCTAATTATCCTTTCGCAACAATAGAACCTAATACGGGAATCGTGCCAGTACCTAATCCACGACTCGAAGTTCTAGCGAAAATGTACAATTCGAATAAAATACTACCAGCCACCGTCACTTTTGTAGATATTGCAGGCTTGGTAAAAGGTGCTTCAAAAGGCGAAGGATTGGGTAATAAATTCTTAGCGAATATTAGGCAATGCAATGCTATAGTTCATATAGTACGTGCTTTTGACAATAGCGAAATATTAAGACACGATGAATCCCCTGTAAATCCAAAAGACGATATAGAAATAATTAATACAGAGCTTATTTTGGCAGATATTCAAACCATTGAATCACGCTTACCACGCATGCAAAAGGAAGCAAAAGCCAATCCCAAAATACGTAGCGACATTATCTATTTAGAAAGTCTACTTAGTAGTCTAAAGTCCGGTATTCCATTGTCGTCACTAAATAGTATAAAACATGACGCAATTAAAGATCTACATTTGCTAACTGCTAAACCCGTTATTTATGTCTTTAATGTTGATGAAAACGGATTAACAGATACGGAGTTACAAAAAAAATTGCAGAATTTAGTTGAACCAGCAAAATCTTTGTTTTTAAGCGCAAAACTAGAAGAGGAACTGAAAGGTCTCGCGCAAGATGAGGCAAATGAACTTTTAGAAAGTTATGGAGTAAAGGAAACTGGATTAATGCAGCTGATTAACGCGGCCTATGATACACTCGGGCTGCAAAGCTATTTAACTGCAGGAGATAAAGAAGTACGAGCATGGACAATTCACAAGGGCTGGACAGCGCCAAAAGCTGCTGGAGTAATTCATACTGACTTTGAAAGAGGTTTTATAGCTGCACAAGTAGTTAGCTATAATGACTTAATTAAGGCTGGCTCAGAAGCAGCCGCCAAAGCTGCAGGTAAAATACGTACTGAAGGCAAAGATTATGTAATGCAGCCTAATGATGTAGTTGAATTTAGATTCAATGTTTAGAGCAAGTCTTAATAAGTTTCAAAACATAGAACCTTTCCACATTACCCTTTGCTCCAGATACACCACTATCTCGCTTATCTATAATTGAAAAATATTGTCGCGCCCAAAGTTCAAAATCAGATAAAATTCTACGGCGCACAGCATTATTCTTTACTACCCCTCTATTAGTTTGATTCCTACCCGCTTCAAACTGAGGTTTTACCATCGCTACCAATAGTGTCTTCTTATTCATTGCTGTTTTAGTAATATGAGGCAAAATTTCCCTTAAACTAATAAAAGAAACGTCCGCCAAAATAATATCTATAGTCTCTGGGGGTATAAAATCCCTAATATCAGTTTTTTCATAAAGCTTAATTTGGTCATTTCCACGTAAACTGGGGTGAAGTTGGTCTGTTCCTACATCAACTGCATAAACCATTCTAGCACCGTGGCGCAATGCATAATCAGTAAATCCTCCCGTACTACTACCAATATCTAGAACCACTTTATCCGTAAAATTTAAATGAAAATTATTAGAAACACTCGCTAGTTTTAATCCGGCCCGACTAACATATTGTTCAGGAATATTTAGTACAACTTTATCTACAGTTGATACTATAAAGCCACATTTCTTAATAACTTCCCCATTTACAGTAACCCTACCTAAACGTATGTAGTTTTCAGCCTGAGATCTGCTATTGGTTAATCTATTTTCTACAATATATCTATCGAGTCTCTGTTTCATTTATACATAAAATTTTCTAGTTCAGTCGTTATTTTAGCTATAATACCATAATTAGCATATTTTGTCATAATAGCTAGTATATATGTCCCGCGTGGATGATGCACTACACCTACATCGTGAACATAATTCCATAAAAAGCCAACCTTATTAGACGTCCATCCCGCCGTTCCTGAGGGTATTCCTTTTCGCCAAATTTGCCGTCGCATCATATCTAACATCTTATGGCGGTTCTGCTCATCAACTAAGTTACCGTTATAAATCCCTTCCACGGCACGCAGTAAATCATCTGAACTAGTTCTAACAGCGTCATTTGCGGTAAATGTAGTTACGTTACTAATTCCTCTTGAATATAAAAAGTTATTTAAATCTCTTCTGCCAAATTGATTTATCCAAGCTTCAGCACAAGGATTAGTAGAATATAAAATCATTCTATCAAAACACCCTGTTACAGTTGTGTCTAGCATTGGATCATTCCACTTAATATGGCCAGAATTTATCTCATTAAATAGTTTGATTGCAATATAAAGTTTATAAGTGCTGGCACTTGGGGTGCTTTCACTTCCTCTATAACTTGCCTGCCATCCTGCCCCATCCAATTGTTTAATGCTAATTCTAACATTATAACGACTTCCAATTTCTTGCAATTTAGATTCTAAGCCAGACTGAGAATTAGAATATCTATAAACCTTCTTTACGTTTGGTGCGACGTCCATTAACTCTGCTTGTATATATTTATATCTACCTGGTGTGAATAATACATCATTTATTTGTTTAACAAAATTATCTTTATTAATTTGTTTACCCGCCTCAGATTCATAGCGTTCAGACTCTCGACCATCAATTATTGTAATAACTGTTTCTCCAGCCGTTTTAGCAACTTTTTTATCCATTTCTACAACATAGTTAGCTACTTTATCTGCTTTTATCTGGAGTTTAGCCTTTCCTTCATTATCCACAATTTCAAGCCAACCAGCAATTTGCTCACGTGTAGGTATAAAAACATCATCCCTACCTTCTATACTAATACGAATTTCTTTAGCAATAGCGATTTCAGCCTTTTCCCTAATTTCCATTAAATCACTGGATGTAGATTTTGGTACAATGATTTTTTCTGGTACTTCTATAACTGTAGTTTCGTCAATATTGTATTTTTTGTGCAAAATAATATTTCTAAATGTAGATATATCAACATCACTACCTGTCTTTGCTTCAGTTGCAGTAATATTACCATCTTTAATTGCTACAGTAGCATTTTCAACATCGATGTGATTATTTTTGGCAAATTTTCCAATAAATTCATCGAGTATGGAATTAGAAAATTTAACAGAAAAAGAGTCTACATGAGGAAACTGCCAAAAAATAGAAAGAGGCACAAAACGCAAAGTACTAGGATATTCGCTTAACTGATTAAAAGTATTAGAGTTAATTAAATCAGCACCAATTGTAGATATTTTCACTTCATTAGAATTATTTCTTGTATTTAATCTAATCTTAGCATTAGAGAATCGCTCTTGCTCCTCTATTTCTAAGATATTGCGATGTTTAAATCCATAGAACTCCTGACCATAACGTGCAAATGGTAATGTATAATGCCTAGGATAAAAATATTGCACCAAAATCTCTACAATAATAAGACCGCCGACAATAATTTGCCAGCGGTACTTACGTGTTTTAGACCAAAAGGTATAGTTCCCTAATCTTTTAGTAGGGGACTTTTTTCGTGCTAATTTTTTATTCAATATGCCCACTATTTTTTGCGTTCGCGGTAGTCGCCAGTTGCCGTATCTACACTCACGATATCTCCAGTTTTTATAAAAGCAGGGACTTTTATAACTTTACCAGTTTCAAGTGTGGCGTCTTTTAAAACGCTACTAGTTGTATCACCCTTAACTACATCTTCTGTATAAGTGACTTCTAGATATAAATTTTTTGGCAATTCAACATTAATAACCTTACCATCAAAAAACTGTAAATTAAGTTCTTCGCCTTCCTTAAGATATTCAGCAGCCTCATCTACTGTATCTGCAGAAAGCTCAAATTGTTCAAAGTTCTCTGGATCCATAAAATTGAAGACATCACCAGTATTATATAAGTACTGTACTTTTTTACTTGTTACATCGGCTGGCTCGATCTTGTCTTGTCCCTTAAAGGTCTTCGGAATAACACTTCCGTCAATTAAATTTTTTAATTTAACATTTACAATAGATCCGCCACGACCCATGACTTTTTGGCCATACTCAATGACGCGGTATGGTTTACCATCAATCTGGCAGACGGTGCCTTTTTTTAAATCTGTTGGTTGATACATATCACATTTCCCTTTCTAGTGCGGATATGAAGCCAGTGCACCTTATAGTGATGCACTGAAACATAGCCGTAATAAATTAGTTATTACTTACAAATGGAAGTAATGCTAAATGGCGTGCTCTCTTAATTGCTACCGCCAATTGACGTTGTTGTTTTACACTTAAGCCAGTGCGGCCAATTGGCTCAATCTTACCATAGGCATCAACAAAACGTAATAAAGTCTTTGCATCTTTATAATCAAAATGTGATGGAGTATCTTTTTTAAATCTTTTTGCCATAATAATCCTTTCTTAAAACTAAAATGGAATCTCCGAAAGATCTATCGGATCATCAGTTATATCATCAACTGGGGAAGTTTTTTCTTGAGAGCTGTTATTATTTAATTGATTCGAAGAATTACCGTCGCTAGGACCGTCCAAGAAAGTAACATCAAAAGCAACAACCTCCACACGGTTTCGTTTCTTGCCAGTATCTTTATCTTCCCAACTATCCTGACGAAGTCTACCTTGAATTAAACATCTGCGACCTTTTGATAGATACTGATTAACTAATTCTCCTGTCTTTTCCCAGGCAATTACATCAAAAAAATCAGCCTGACCTTCCTGACCTTGGCGATCCACCGCCAAACCAAAGCTACAAACATTTTTACCACTAGCTGTAGTACGCATTTCTGGATCGCGAGTTAAACGTCCCATTAAAATTACTTGGTTAATTCCTCGTGCCATATTTTTACCGCCAAATTTAGTTTGACGCTCCCCCTTTAAATAATTTATTCTTCTATATCTTCAGCAGATTTTTTATCTTCATCTGCCAATTTTTGAGTCTTTTCGTCTGCCAAAACAAGCAAATAGCGCAATACTTCTTCTGTGATATTTAGAGTATTGCGTATTTTTAGTGGCGCGTCGGCTGGCAATATAATATCCATATAGACATAGATTGCAAAGTCTTCTTTACGAATTTTATATGCAAGCTTCTTCTTGCCCCAATTATCCTCTTTTTTAATTTCGCCGCCTGCCTTTTTCACAATATCGCGCACCTTACTTATTGGCGCTTCAATATCAGACTCAAGGTCAGGGCGAATAAGAACTGTAAGTTCATATTTTCGCATAGTTTCCTCCTCTGGAATCCTTTTATTGGATGCGTACATCTTCTGTGTACGCCTAGGTTAATAACAGCCTTATTATACTAAAAAATATTCTCTTTGTCCATCTAGCTTATAGTCAATTGAAATAAATAAGATCAGTAAAACAACTATTAAATTACTACTTATTAGGTGTGGTTTTTACTTTTATTTAACTATCAATATCTTCCAAACTTGAAACAAGGACCTGACGAGGTTTCGCTCCATCAGCAGGACCAATTACACCGCGTTCCTCAAGTTCCTCAATCAAACGAGCCGCTCTAGCATAACCAACTTTTAAGCGACGCTGTAAGAATGTTGCGCTCGCCTTTTGACTCTTTACAACCTCAGTTAGGGCCTCGTTGTACTTATCATCCGTATCACTATCACCTCCAAAATCTAACACCGAAGAGCCGCGACCATTAAGTTGTACATGCTGAGCTACAACCTCCTCATTATAATTCGGAGCAGACTGAAGCCGTAAATGATCATTAATTTTATTAACTTCATCATCTGTAACCCAGGCGCCTTGTATACGCTTAGGTTTACTCATTTGGGCGGTTTTCATTAACATGTCACCATATCCCAGCAGCTTCTCAGCACCATTTTGATCCAAAATCGTACGACTATCAACTTGACCCGCTACCGTAAACGCAATTCTGGCAGGAACATTAGCCTTAATCAAACCAGTAATAACATCCACACTTGGGCGCTGAGTTGCTAATACCAAATGGATTCCAACTGCTCGAGCTTTTTGTGCCAAGCGTACAATCAGTGCCTCAACATCACGAGCTGCAATCATCATTAGATCAGCTAACTCATCAATAACAATCACAATATAAGGCATTGCACCCTCTTCATGTTGCTGAATATTACCATCTTCATCTTCTACGCTAATTTTTCGACCACGCTGGCGCAAACGCTGATTATAACTCTTTATATCTCTAATTTTCTCTTCAGCTAGCAATTTATATCGACGTTCCATCTCATTAACGGCCCATTTTAATGCGCTAATTGTTTTTTCTGGGTCATTAATAACTGGCGTTAAAAGATGAGGAATATTATCATACGGTGCCATTTCAACCTGTTTTGGATCAACTAAAATCAGTTTCATATCGCTTGGACTATTGCGATATAGCAAGCTAGTTAGAAGAGTATTAATCATAACTGATTTACCAGAACCTGTTTGACCAGCAATCAAAAGGTGAGGCATTTTATTAAGCTCCCCAATAACAGCATTGCCAGATATATCCTTACCTATTGCAAATGTTAGTGGTTCCGTACTAGCTTTCCAGGTCTTAGATTTTAGAATTCCATATAAACGAACGTCCGCAGCTTTAATATTCGGCACCTCAATACCTACGGCTTTTTTTCCTGGTATAGGTGCTTCAATACGCAAACTTGACGCTGCTAAATTATAGGCAATATTGTCATCTAAATTAGCGATTTTCGCCAGTTTAACGCCACTAGGTGGTCTTAAAGTGTATTGAGTAACCTTTGGACCAACATTAGCACCTTCCATTTCTACATCTATATTAAACTCGTGCAGAGTATCTTTAATAATTTGCGCATTCACTTGAGCGTCACCTGGATCGGGCGGATTTTCACGCTTTTCCAAAATATCAAGGCTTGGCGGTTGCCAATTCGGATCACTCACCGCCACCAAAGCATGCTTTCCTTCGGCTTGCTTATCTGGAATAGAACTACCACGTAAACTCGCCAAGCGACGAGGTTTTTTAGGCGTATCATCTATATCACCAGAGTTAGTAGCGGCTACATTAAGTTTAAAATCATCACCTAAGGTATTGGCATTTTTACTATCTTTCTTTGATCCACCAAACTTTAACTTAATAGAGGTCTCATCTGAAGCATTAGCCTTCTTAATAATATCGTTATTCTTATTCTCTTCCTCCTGTAAATTAGATTGCGCCCAGTCCCAAACTGCCTTTATAACAGTAATTGGTGATACTTTTGTTATAAATAAAGCAGTAATTAATATCAATAATATATATAAAAATGCCGCAATAGTTGAGTCCACCAGTGGTAACATAATATAGTCATTCATAACTCTACCTAATTCTCCACCAGTAGCCTTACCAGAATGATCCTTCATTAAACCAAACAACCCAGCAAACCAAATTAACATCAATCCAGATGCAAACTTTATCAAAAATGAGAGACGATTATTTTCAGCTCTAAATATCTCTACTGCTATATAAGTAAACAAAAATGGTACAACATAAACAGCATAACCGATCAACCCAAGACTACCTTTCTGCACCCATTCCAAAATATGTCCACCGGCACCAAACCAGGCCACAACATACAATATAGATATAGCAATTAAAACTACAGCGCCAACTTGCGCCCAAAACCCAGAAGGCAAAGCATGTTCGGGCGTTTGCTTAACTGGTTTTCTTCCTCGTGTTGTTTTTTTCTTTCTTGGCATAACTGTTATTAATTATATCACCTTAATAATATAATCTGCAGTCTACACTATTCATTTTTCTAGAATATTTTCTAGAATATAGTCTAATATCCGCGCAAACGCTCACGATTTTTTGGCTCAACAACCTCTGTATCTGGAATTTGCTTCGGTGGAAATTTCTTAGCAGGTGGACGTTTAAATTCTGCTGTTTTAGTATTAGCTTTATTACTTCCAGCTTGAGGCAATCTTGTATTTATTTCGTTAATCACGGGAATGACAATTGGCGTTCGATGGGTTTGATCGTATAAAAGATGTGTAATTTCATCTTTAAGCTCTTTCTTTAGAACGTCCATATCAACTTTTTTACCACCAAAACTACGCGCTATTTTTTGTTTCAAATATTGACGAATTAGATTCATCAATTCCTCGCTATCGCGTAAATATATGAATCCTCGGCTAATAATATCTGGGCTAGTCAATAATCTACCAGTACCTTTTTGTATTGTAAGAACCACAATAAACATACCTTCTTGGCTCATATGAATACGATCTTTAAGTACAACCTCGCTAACAATCGCGCCTGAGTCATCGTACATAACTCCACCAACTGGTATTCTACCGTTTTTATAACCCTTACCATCTGGAGTAAATTCAAGAACATCACCACTATCACACACAAAAATGTTTTCACGCGGAATTGCACATTCTTTTTCAGCCAGTTCAGCATTATGCACCAACATATGAAACTCACCATGAATTGGCATATAAAAAGTTGGGTTGAGCGCGTTAATAAGCTTAACGTGATCATCATAGTAACCGTGGCCAGACAAGTGAAGTGGTCCGATACCAGTAAGATGAGTTTTACCATTTTGGATAACATCAGAGCCTTCACGCATTAAACCGTCAACTGTTCGAACTACATACTTTTCATTTCCAGGTATAGGATTAGAACTGAATACCACGGCGTCAGTATTTTTAATTTTTATATGTCTATGAGCGCCACTAGCCATACGATTAAGCACTGCATTAAACTCACCTTGCGAACCAGTACAAATAATAGTTACCTTACCATCAGGCAATTTAACTATATCTTCCATTTTAACAATAGTATCTTTAGGAACTTTAATAGTACCCGTGCGCAGAGCAACTTCGAGATTTTGTAGCATACTATATCCAGCTAAGGCTATCTTACGACCATGTTTTTTAGCTTCTTCCATTATGCCTTGAATACGATGGATTTGTGAGCTAAACGCACTAATAATTAGTCGATTATTCTGATATTTATCCATAACTTGACTTATACTTTGCTGAATTTCTGGCTCGCCGTGCGTATGAGTACCTTCGCTTTCACAATTTGTACTTTCATTCATTAAAAGCAGGATACCTTCCTTTGTAGCGATTTCAGTCATTCTATCTAAATCAAATTTTCGCCCATCAACTGGATTTTCCTCAAATCGCCAATCTCCAGTATCAACTAAAACTCCAACAGGTGTGCGAATTACAACAGCAGTGCTATCTGGTATGGAGTGATTAACCCGTACTAATTCAATATTGAAACTATCACCAATTTGAGCCCTTTCATGAGCCTCAGGATTAAGCTCATAATAATCAGGTTTGTAACCACTATCACTCTCTTCCATTGTGCGTTTTAGCATTCCAATGGTGAATTTACTAGCATAAACAGGTGCTGGTATCTGTGGTATGAGATGTCGAAAAGCGCCGATATGGTCAAGATGTCCGTGAGTAAACACCACTCCACGGATCATATGTTTCCGCTCAAGTAGGTAGGTTATATCAGGTGTAATATAGTTAATACCAGGATAATCGCTACCAGGAAAAAGAAATCCCATATCAATAATCAAGATTTCATTGTCATATTCTATGGCCATCATATTTTTGCCAATGCCCATCTCGCCTAGACCACCAATAGGCATCACTTTTAGTTTGGGACCTTGGCTACGTGGACGCTTTTTCCATTCAGCAACGCTAAATTGCTTTCCTCCATATCCATTATATATGGATTTATTAACGGGAATATTAATCATATGCTGGCTAGCACGCATGTTAACATTTTCTGATGTACGTCGCTGAGCCCTAAAAACCTCACCCTTACGGGTACTAGTTTTATTTAATACAGCAATATTTGACCTTTTTCTAGGTTGTGCACTATTGGGACGCTTACTCAAATCATCTGATTGAGCCTGTGCGAGTCTGCGTTGACCCATCTCATTTCTCCTTTATTTCTTCTTTTATAAAATAAATTATTCAGTATTGATATCATCTACAACGTATCGAAATTATAGTAAAATCCCTCGCAGTAGAACTAAAAGTAATTACAATTATAGCAAAATACAGATTAGTCGTCAAACTAACGTACATAAAATAACTATCTAATCACCTGTTAATATTCTTTTAGCAGTAAAATCATTTAGATTTTTCAGATCGTCTTCTAGATCAATAGCGCGTAACTCTTCTTTTATATCTTCCGAAAATCTACCTGCAACAATAACCATTTCACGATTATTTTTACGAATTTCTTCAACTATAGATAAAATCTTGGCTTGTCTTCCTTTTGTAGAAACATCTTGAAGCTCATCTAAATTTTTGCGATTATTAAGCATCAATTTAGAGATATCATTCGCCAACCTTGATAAAGACTGGATTTTTGAATTCTGAAGATTATTCCATGCGCCTATACAGGAAGGCGTCATATCGGCATAGCTAGGTGCAATCTTATCTGGATTCATCTCTGTATCAAGTACACTATTAGATTTTTTACACTCCTTACTAATATTATTAATACTATCAATTGATTTAGATAAGTTGTTTATGTAAATTTTAAACTGTTCATTTTTATTTATGAACATATTGTATTGATTAGATATATCTTGATCGTGCGATATATTTAACTTTTCAAGCCTCTCAACCGATTTATTGTAAGATTTAAAGACTTCTACGGATTTATCTACTTTTGTAGATGGCACTCCTAATAAGCTATATTCAAGAAAGCTACCAGTATTTATGATTGTATCTTTTGCCTTTTTATAATTTTTCTGAACATCATAAACAGATACAAAGACCTCTTTATAATTTTTTCTATCCAGATTCTTCAGTAACAGCCAAACCACCGAACAACCAACCACAAATATAATTGCTAACACAATGATTAAGTGGTTTTTATGAAAGAATCTTAATATACACTCGTGACATTTATTGGCCGCTATCTTCGGCATTCAATCCCCCTTAATCTAAATATAAACTTGCTTATGTATATATACTTATGATACAGTAT
>SDRW01000002.1 GCA_007845485.1 TM7 phylum sp. oral taxon 348 | reverse complement strand
AAATACATAAATATGTATCTAAGTTTAAACCCCTCAATAATTATGTGCACAAAATAAAAGCGGCGCTGGTCCAAGACGAGACAGGCGAGATCAGTTATTATGATATGCCGTTAAACTTGAACTCGATTAATGATTATTATCATAAAAAATTAACACCAAAAGCCGCTCAAGAGTTTATATCTAAGCGTACTGGCGGCATTGAAGTATCTCAGGCAAAAAATGCAAAAGAAGCTGGCTACGCCGTTTTTGGGAAAGAATTGTTTGAATCATTTTTTAAAAACTATACCGAAAAACAGTGGGGACGATTGGCTGAAACTCTGCCTCCTGATTTATTCAGCCGGTATCAAATCAGATGGGATGATAATAATGAGGCGTTTGCTGGTCAATTCCAGGGAATTCCAGAAACAAGCTACGATGACCTCTTTAAGAGTATTGTGAGCCATGCCAATGAGACATACAGCGGAAGCATCGATATTATTTATAATGCAGATTTTCTTGTTGAATCTGAAAAAATTGAGCGACAGAACGGATACAGTAGTTTAAAAATATTCACTGGAGCTATTGATGAATACTTTAAGTTTTCGCTCGGAGAGCTAGCTTATAGATCGTTAAAATTCGAAGTTATCAAGAAGAATATGGATGAATTTCAGCCTGTTGCCGTCGTTAATTACCCGCAAAAGAAATACAAATATACGCGAGTTACAGAATATAAACATTTTCATCCTGAGGCGAAGAGTAGTAAGACGATTATTGGTTACGAATTTCCAGTTGAATACACCAGGGGACTGGAGCGGATATATCCAATTGAGGATGAAAAGAATAAAAAACTGTATAGGAAGTATAAACTTTTAGCGGAAAAAGAATACAAAGACAAAAGAGTGCTTTTTGGTGGTAGGTTGGGCGAATATAGGTACTATGACCTTGAGAATACGATAAAATCGGCTATAGAATTAGCGGATAAGATAGTTAAGGAGTATTTGTAATATATAGCTAATGTGGCGAACCTATTAGAGTTCACCCAACTAACCCGTAAGCCATAGTAAACCGCAGGAATGCTATTGGGCTGGCGAACAGTTCTGGCTGGTTAGCTCTTGCTATCCATTCTAAACAAAGAGAGTCTAGCTGTCTCGTCAGGATGCGTCCGCCGAATATTTTTAGAGCATGCCGCTTCGTCACGCTCCAGATATTCTCTCCTTGGTTGGTACCGGCAAAGCGCCCTTTGCTATGAATGAGCGTAGCCAAGTAGTTCTAGCTCGTCATACGCCCACCATTTGTCGATCGCCACTAGGCTGCCTGCTACGATGTAGTCCTGAACAAATTGTTCAAGCGGTTGTCTATCTCGGCTGTCGGTAATGCGTAGGGCAATGCGCCCGGTCGTAGTATCTTTAGCGCCAACTACGATGTGCTGAGGCTGTTTGGATCGCCTCTTGCCAAAGTAGCTTTCATCTACTTGCACCACACCCTCCAGCATGGCGGTGAGCTTGCTGCTGTCAGGCAGTTGCTTGCGGAATCGGGCAAACCAGCGCCGAACAGTAGTATAGCTTACGCCGGCTAATAGGTATGCCGTTTCCGTTGAACGCTTCGTCTGCCAACAATAGAGCAGGATGAACAGCTGCCGGGGACTTAGCTTCATGCCGTATAACCAACTAGCGCGGTAGCTGGTAGGCCGGTATTTCTTGCGGCACAGTTTACGCCACAGATATTTGTTGCAATAGTTTTCATGAAGACCCGCATGGCAGCGAGGACAAGATACCTCATCGCCGAAGACTAGTTTGTTAAGGATTTGCCAGTATTTCTTGTTACTGGCAAACTTTGGTATGGTAGACATTAGGAACATCTCCTTTCACTTAGTTGCTATTCACTCCTAAGTTTACGGGATGTTCTGGTTTAGGTCGGTGGACCAGGTAATAGAGAGTCGTTGACTAAAGGCTATAATTTGTGCTACAATACAAAAGTTACTTTTATGTACAAATAATATCAAGCAACCTTGGTGAATTATAAGGTCTCGTGCTTATTTAGCAACCTAACGGGAAACCAATAAACACCAAGGGTTTTAAGTGGGAGTAAAGAGGGCTATGAAAGCACTTCTCGGTACCAAAATTGGTATGACCCAAATCATCGGCGAGGATGGTGTTACTATTCCTGTAACAATTATTCAAGCTGGCCCAGTTACCGTTACTCAGGTGAAGTCAGTCGAAACAGACGGCTATAATGCGGTGCAAGTGGCATTTGATAAGGGTAAGAACCTGAGCAAGGCCGTAGCAGGTCACGTTAAACCTGCAAAAGTAACTCCGAAATATATTCGAGAGTTTCGTGTCGAAAAATTACCTGAGGGTATAAAAGTGGGCGACACTCTAAATGTATCATCGTT
The DNA here is from genome assembly GCA_007845485.1 of TM7 phylum sp. oral taxon 348. GTDB lineage: Bacteria > Patescibacteriota > Saccharimonadia > Saccharimonadales > Saccharimonadaceae > SDRW01. The sequence goes on along the minus strand of SDRW01000002.1, from coordinate 254,302 downwards.
TGAACTGGGAGAGACTGTTCATGTGACTGGTACTAGCAAAGGTAAGGGTTTCGCTGGAACGGTGAAACGCCACAACTTTAATACAAGTAAAAAGACTCATGGTGGTAACGGCAATGTCCGCAAACCTGGTTCTATCGGATCCATGTATCCACAAAAAGTCTTTAAGGGCAAGAAAATGGCTGGACATATGGGCAATGAAAGAGTAACTGTTAAAAACCTAACTGTTGCTTATGTTGACCTGGATAGTAATTTGATTGGCTTAAAGGGCGCTGTACCAGGACCTAAAAAGGGTCTTGTAATGATCGGAGGGAATGCGTAATGGTGGAAACAACTAAAAAACAAACGCTTCCTAAAGATGTATTTGCAGTAGATGTGCCAAATCATGAATTGTTGAAGTTGGCATATGATAGCTACCTTGCTAATGCGAGATTAGCAAGTGCAACCACAAAACAACGCGGTGAAGTCCGCGGCGGTGGTAAAAAGCCATGGAAACAAAAAGGTACTGGTAGAGCACGTTTTGGCTCGACTCGTAATCCAATTTGGCGTGGCGGAGGTATAGTATTTGGTCCGCGTGGTAATGAAAACTATACCAAAAAACTTTCAAAGACATCTAAGAGGGTTGCTATTAAGCAGGCGTTAACATTAGCTAATAAAGATAATAGAATTATAGTTAAGGATATTAGTACAACTGGTAAAACTGCTGAAATAGTAAAGTTCTTGCAAGATAATAAAATTGATCGCAAGGTGCTTATTGTAGTAGACGAAAAAACTCCAGAGTTGATTCGTGCTACGAATAACTTACGACAGGTTCGTCTTGTAAGTGCGCTCTATTTGAATGTGTTTGATATTTTGAACGCAGATACAATCGTGTTAAATAATAAATCAGTGCCTGTTATTACAGACTGGTTAAATAAGGAGGTTGCGTAATGATTATAGTATTACCACGCGCCACCGAAAAGGCGTACCGCCTTATTCAAGAAAAGAATACTTACATTTTTGATGTTCCACTAAATGCTAATAAGCAGCAAATAGCTGAGGCTGTGGCTGATCAATTTGATGTAAAGGTTTCTGCTGTAAAAACTCTTGTACAACAAGGTAAATCAGTTCGATTTAGCCGTGGCAAAAATCGATATCCAGGTACAACAAAGCGTAAGGATACCAAAAAGGCATATGTAACGCTCGCTAAAGGCAGCTCGATTCAAGTATTTGAAGAGCCGGCAGCAGAAGAGGAGAAGAAGTAATGCCAGTAAAGCAATACAATCCAACTACTCCTGCTCGTCGCGGTATGACAAGTCAGGATTTGAGCGAGATTACAACTCGCAAACCACTAAAAAGCTTGATTAAGACTAAAAAACAAACAGCTGGTCGTAATAACCAGGGTCGTATTACAGTGCGACATCGTGGTGGTGGTGTAAAAAGGCACTATCGACTATTAAACCATCGTTTGGGTGAAGGTTTGAATCTTTCAGTTGAAGAAATTGAGTACGATCCAAACCGTTCAGCTCGTATTGCACGCGTAAAGGATCAATACGGTTTAAGACATTACATAATTGCTGATACTCAAATGACTAAAGGTAAGACTATCGAATCTGGCAGCGAGGCGGCTATTGAAGCTTCAAATCGAATGCCACTTTCCCGTATACCTGTTGGTACACAGATTTATGGCATAGAAATTACGCCAGGTCGTGGAAGTCAAATGGTTCGCGCTGCGGGTGCGAAAGCTCAACTTATGGCAAAAGAGGGCGATTATGCATTAATTCGTATGCCATCTGGTGAGGTTCGCAAATTCCGTGTAGAGTGCTGCGCAAACATAGGTGTTGTCGGTAATATACAACACCAAAATGTTAAAATTGGTTCAGCTGGTCGCCGCCGACGTAAGGGTATACGTCCAACTGTACGCGGTGTTGTTATGAACGCTGCAGATCACCCACATGGTGGTGGTGATGGTGGTCGCCATGGTAGTGGTAAACCACCTCGTACTCCATGGGGTCAGTTAACTCTTGGATATCGAACTCGCCGCCGCAAATATACTAATAAATTAATTGTACGAACTCGCCATGAAGCGAAGAGGAAGAGGTAATATATGAGTCGCTCACTCAAAAAAGGTCCGTTCGTCGACTTAAAATTAGCAAAGAAAGTTGCTGCTTTGAAGGTCGGAGATCGTACTGTAGTTAAAACCTGGGCTCGTGCTAGTACTATCACACCAGAAATGGTAGGCTTTACTTTTGCTGTTCATAACGGCCGTGTGCATGTGCCTGTATTGATTACAGAAAATATGGTTGGACATAAGCTCGGCGAGTTTAGTCCAACTCGTAAATTCCGCAAGCACGGTGGAAAGGACAAAAAATAATGGCTGAAAGTATTACAGTACGTGCTTTTATCAAAGGTATTGATCAGACACCGCGCAAAGTTAGTATTGTGGCAAGTCTAGTGCGTGGTCGATCTGTAGCTGATGCGTTAGTTATTTTGGATCATACACCACGCCGCGCTGCTTTAGCTGTAAAAAAGGCTATTGCTTCTGCTGCGGCTAATGCTACAAATAATCATGGTCTAGACAATAAAACACTAGTAATTTCTACATTAAATGTTACTGCGGGACCACGTATGCGTCGCTATAAGCCTGCTTCACGTGGACGCGCTTTACCTTTTGAGAAAAAATCTAGCCATATTTTAGTAGAGGTAACTGGAACTGAAAAGCCAAAAAAGAAGCCTGCTATTAAAAAGGACGAACCAAAAGTAGCTAAAAAGCCAGCAACTAAAACTGCCGTAAAGAAAAACGACAAGAAAGTAGAGGAGAAGTAAGATGGGTCAAAAGGTTAATCCAATCAGCTTCCGTCTGCAAGTCCACAAAAATTGGGATTCACGCTGGTTTGCTAATAAGCGGGATTTTAGTAAGTGGCTTGCTGAAGACATTAAGATACGTGAATTGATTGAGAAAAAGTTTGCATCGCGTCCAACTATTGATCGTATAGAGATTGAACGTTCAGCAAATCAGGTTACTATTACTATCCATACTGCAAAGGCTGGTGTAGTGATAGGTCGTGGCGGTGCTGGTGTACAAGAACTTAAGAAGCAGCTTGAAAAGATTGCAAGTTTGCCAGTTCGTATAAATATCGAAGAGGTTAAACGCCCAGAGCTTTCAGCTAAGTTGGTTGCGGAAAATATTGCTCATCAACTTGAGCGTCGCATCAACTTTAGGCGAGCTACTAAAATGTCTGCGCAGAATACTATGAATGCTGGCGCAAAAGGTATCCGTATAGAGGTAGCTGGTCGTCTAAATAATGCTGAAATGGCTCGTCGCGAAAAGGTTATTGAAGGATCTGTGCCTCTCCACACACTAAGGGCTGACATTGATTTTTATATAGCCCGCGCAATGTGTCCTGGAGTTGGTATTGTTGGCGTAAAGGTATGGATCTACAAAGGTGAAAGGAGTGATATCTAATGTTGCTTCCAAAGAAAACCAAGTACCGTAAAGTACGCAAGGGAAGGAATAGCGGCAAGGCTACTCGCGGTAACTATATTGCATTTGGTGATTATGCACTGCAATCTCAAAGTAATAGCGATGTAACAAGCCGCCAAATCGAGTCTGCTAGGCAGGCTATGACCCGCTACATTAAGCGCGGTGGTAAGATTTGGATTCGTATTTTCCCACATATTCCAGTTACGCGAAAACCAGTTGGCTTGAAGATGGGTATGGGTAAAGGTAATCCTGAATTCTTTGCAGCTAAGGTAAAAGAAGGAACTGTGATGTTTGAAATGAATGGTGTAAGCGAAGAGGTTGCGCGTGAAGCTATGCGTCTAGCTAGCCATAAGTTACCTGTAAAATGTAAGTTTATTAAGCGAGAGGATGCGTAGTTATGGCTGATAAAAAAGCAACTAAGCAGGCTGCGGAAGTTAAAACTTTAGAACAACTACATAAAGAGTTGGCTGCTAAGCGTGCGTATTTAACTGAAACATTGCGTGGTCATCGAGCGGGTGAGTTACAAAATGTTCGCGTTCTTGGTAAAACTCGCAAAGAAATCGCTCGTTTGCTAACCGCTATTAATGCAGCTGAGCAGGAAGAAGGAGAAAAGTAATATGGCAAAGACTCTAACTGGTATTGTTACGTCTGATGTGCGTGATAAGACCATTACAGTAACAGTTACTAGCCGTGAAACTCATCCGTTATATGGTAAACAATATACCGTAAGCCGTAAATATACAGCTCATGATGAAAATGATGAGGCTCATATTGGAGATCGCGTGCGAATTGTTGAAACTCGCCCGCTTTCGAAGACAAAATCATTTAAGCTTGACGTGATTGAAGAAAAAGCCCGCGGAAGAGTTGAATTAAAAGAAGGTATTGAGGAGGCTTAGATATGATTCAACAAGAATCTCGCTTAAAAGTCACCGACAATAGCGGTGCAAAAGAAATTCTGTGTATCCGTGTTCTAGGCGGTACTGGTCGTCGTTATGCGCGTGTTGGCGATGTTATAGTGGCAACTGTAAAAGATGCAAACCCAACAGGTAATGTAAAGAAAAAATCTGTTGTAAAGGCTGTTGTAGTTCGTACACGTGATCAAATTCAGCGCAAAGATGGATCAACGATTTGCTTTGATGATAATGCTGCTGTAATTATCGGTGAAGATAAAAATCCAAAAGCAACTCGCGTATTTGGCCCTGTTCCACGTGAGCTTCGTGATATGGGTTACAATAAGATTATCAGCTTGGCTCCGGAGGTATTATAACTATGGCTCGTATTAAAAAGGATGACATCGTAAAGATTATCTCTGGCAAAAATAAAGGTGTAACTGGAAAAGTCATTGCAGTTTTACCAAAAAAGAATGCTGCTCTAATTGAGAATGTTGGTACAGCTAAGCGTAAGGTTAAGCCAAATCAAATTAATCCTCAGGGTGGCATGAAAGATATTCATGTACCTACATCTATGCATAAAATTGCTTTGGTGGTAGATGAAAAATCGTCGGCAACTAGTCGTGTAGGATATTCAAAGAATGACGATGGTAAAACAGTTCGTATTGCTCGTCAGTTAAATAATAAGGAGATTAAATAATGGCAAAAACTATAAAAAATGCCTATACTCCTCGCTTGAAAGCTTTGTACGATGGTACATATAAAAAAGAACTACAAGCCGAATTGGGACTTAGCAATATCCATCAAGTTCCAAAACTCGAAAAAATTGTAGTAAGCGTAGGACTTGGTAAAAACAAGGACGATAAGCGACACTATGAAGTTGTTAAAAACACGCTAACAAAAATTACTGGACAGGCTCCAGTTGATCGTATAGCTAAAAAATCAATTGCTGGTTTTAAAATTCGTGCTGGTATGAATAGAATCGGTGTTAGTGTAACTTTACGTGGTGCTCGCATGTATGAATTTATGGATCGTTTTATCAATGTAGCGATGCCTCGTATACGCGACTTTCACGGAGTAGGTTTGAAAGCATTTGATAAAGGCGGTAATTACAATGTGGGCATAACTGAGCAGTCAATCTTCCCTGAACTTACTTTTGAAGAAACTCAGGTTTTGCACGGTTTGCAGGTGACTTTTGTTATCGAAAATCAAGATGTAGCGCATTCTCGAGCTTTATTAGAAAAGTTTGGCATGCCATTTGAAAAAGAAGGAGGACGTCGCTAATGGCTAAAAAATCAATGATTGCTCGTGATGAAAAGCGCAAGAAAATGATTCAGAAATACGCAGATAAGCGCGCTGAGTTGAAAGAAAAAGGCGATCAAGAAGGTTTACAAAAACTTCCTCGCAATTCTAGCCCAACTCGCTGGAAGAATCGTGATATCCTCAATGGTCGTCCACATGCATATATGCGACGCTTTGGTTTGAATCGTATTAATTTCCGTGAAAAAGCTTCCCGAGGCGAAATTCCTGGTGTAACAAAGAGTAGTTGGTAGGAAGGAGGAGAATATATGTCTATGCAAACTACAGACCCAATCGCCGACCTTCTAACTCGCATTCGTAATGCAAAGATGGTTGGAAAAACAGAGGTACGTGTACCTGCTAGCAAGATGAAAAAAGTTATTGCTGAGCAGCTGGTAAAAAGTGGTTATCTAGAAAATGTTAAATTAGAAGATGCAAAACCACGTGGCGTATTAGCTATTGATATAAATAAGCCTGGCGAAAATAGTGTAATTAACGAAATTACGCGTATTAGTAAGCCTGGTCGCCGTGTTTATATCAAATCTACTGAAATTCCAAAGGTTAAATCTGGACGGGGAATTGTCTTGATCAGTACATCAAAGGGTATTATGACTGGTTCAGAAGCTGCAAAAGCTAATCTGGGTGGTGAATTACTCTTGAAAGTATACTAAATTATCCCTGGGATTATACATACAAAATACTCCGAGTTTATGCGGAGTATTTTGTTATTATATGCGTGAATAGCGTTACTGCATAATCTATATCAAAGATAGATTGATGTTTCTTAAGATATATTTACACATATAGTTTTATTTGATATAATGTGCTAGTTATTACTAATTTATGTGTGATGAGGTAGTAGCTACTATCAAGCATACATAGTAAATGAAAGGCAATAAAAGTGAGTCTGAGTCGAATCGGAAAACTGCCGGTAGCTATTCCGGCCGGTGTGACAATCACGGTTGATTCTGGCAATGTAGTAGTCAAAGGCCCAAAGGGTGAATTGACGCAGTTCATTACGCCAGCGGTCGACGTGAAAGTCGAAGACGGACAAGTTACTGTTCATCCTAAAGATGAATCTAAAACAGCCCGCGCCCAGCACGGCTTGATGCGTGCATTAATTAATAATATGGTAATTGGTGTTACTAAAGGGTACGAAAAGAAGCTAGAGGTTAATGGCGTTGGTTTTCGTGTTTCCATGAGTGGTCAGGATCTAGAAATGAGTCTTGGCTTTAGTCATCCAGTTAAATATACTCCACCTACAGATGTGAAGATTTCAACTAACAAGATGGAGATCACGGTTAGCGGTATTGATAAGCAAAAAGTTGGACAAGTTGCAGCCGAGATTAGGTCGTTTAAGAAACCTGAACCGTATAAAGGCAAGGGTATTAAGTATGTTGATGAAGTTATTCTTCGCAAGGCTGGAAAGGCAGGTAAATAATGGCTGATTTACAGAAAAAGCTATTAAATAGGCGTTTGCGTAAAAATAGGGTCCGCGCTAGAGTTAACGGCACTGCAGACCGTCCACGCCTAACTGTATTTATTAGCAATAAGCACGTTAGTGCACAAATTATTGACGATACAAAGGGTATTACTATTGTATCTGCAACTACAGTCGGTACTAAATTAGCAGGATCAATGACAGAATTGGCAGCTAAAGTTGGCTCTGATGTCGCAAAGAAAGCAAAGAAAGCAAAGATTAACGCAGTTGTGTTTGATCGCAATGGTCGCCAGTATGCTGGTCGTCTAAGCGCATTGGCTGATGCTGCACGTAAGGAAGGATTGGAATTTTAGTATGGCAGAGAAAACTGCAAATGCTACTACTCGTTCAGATGCACCTAGAGGTCGTCAGCAACGTGGTAGTCGTCGCGATGAACGACGAAATAAGCGTGATCGAGATGATGCACCGAAAGAATTTGAAGAAGTTGTTATCAATATTGATCGTGTTGCACGTGTTGTAAAAGGTGGACGTCGATTCCGATTTAAGGCGCTGGTTGTAGTCGGCAATCGTAAAGATAAGGTTGGTGTAGGAGTAGCCAAAGGTCAGGACGTACAAACTGCCATCTCTAAGGCTACTGATGTTGCAAAGAAGAATCTTATTATTATACCTTTGTATAAAGATACCATTCCACATGATTCAGAAACTAGAATTAGTGGTGCTCATGTTTTAATTAAACCTGCCGCTCCAGGTACAGGTATTATTGCTGGAGGTGTTATTAGGCAAATTATTGGTGTAACAGGTATTCGAAATATGCTTTCGAAATCATTGGGATCGACCAATAAAGTAAATATTGCTTATGCTACAATCAAGGCCCTTAGCTCACTTGTTCCACGTGATCAATGGGTTGGTGTAGAAAAGAAGTCTAAAAGGGGGACTAAGTAATGGTTAAATATAACGAACTTAGTGTATCTTCAAATAAGAATAAGACTCGCGTTGGTCGTGGTATATCTGCTGGGCGCGGTAAGACAGCTGGGCGCGGTACTAAGGGTCAGAACGCTCGTACTGGTAAAAAACTACGTGTCATGTTCCAGGGTGGTCAACGTCCTTTGGCGCAAGCTATTCCTAAAAATCGTGGGTTTAAGAGTTTAAAGGCTCCTGCTCAGGTTGTATATACAGATAACCTTAATAGTTTATCTGGCGTTGTTGATAACTTTACGCTTTATGAAGCTGGATTAATTGCAACTCCGTTTCATACAGTTAAAGTAATCACCCGTGGTGAAATTACAACCCAAATAGATCTCAAAATTCAGTCAATATCTGCTAGTGCAAAAGAGGCTCTCTCTAATGCTGGTGGTAGTTTTGAAAAGGTTGCAACGCCTCTTCCTAAGTCTGCAAAACAAGCTGAAGCTGAAGATAAGTAATCTTTATATATTATAAATAAAGTCCCGACAAAATAATGTGCGGGGCTTTATTTTCAATATATGTAACTTTATTTATCGCTAAACACTATGTTATAATACGAGACAGTTATTGAATGAAGATTCCAAATACAATATTTGACCAGAGGGGTATACGATGAATTGGAGAATTATATTTAAGTCATTGAAGAATCGCGATATGCAGAAGCGATTGCTTATCGTTTTAATGTTGATAGTTGCATATAGATTATTAGCTCACGTGCCAGTGCCATTAACTGAGCCTACGAAACTAAAAGAAGTCTTAACAAGCTTTTTGACTTCAAGCGATTTTGGTGGATTTCTAAACTTACTTTCAGGTGGTGCTCTGAGTAGGTTATCTATTGTTTTAGTTGGGCTTAGCCCGTTTATTACAGCTAGTATTATCTCTCAATTAATGACTCGCGCCATTCCTAAACTTGAACAGCTTCATCAAGATGGTGAAACAGGTCGTCGTAAAATTAATCAATGGACTCGTATCATGACTGTGCCTCTGGCGGTCATTCAGTCAATTGCGTTTATCTATATTTTGCGTCAGTCGGTCTTGGCTGGTAATACTACTGTTTTATCAAATACCTCTATTATGGAATGGATTATTGCTATTACTGCAATGACTGCCGGATCTGTCCTATTAATGTGGATTGGTGAACTTATGACAGAACAAGGTGTTGGAAATGGTATTAGTCTATTAATATTTGCAGGTATTGTAGCTCAGCTTCCAAGTACCCTTTCAACTATAGGGACATCTCTCTTTGATGTAAGTAAAGGATCATTGAGTGTATTTGGGTGGTTTAATTTACCTGTTAATCCTACTATTTTCTGGATTACTCTTGCGTTATTAACAGTATCTCTCTTTACTCTATATATACTTGTTAAGATTAATGAGGCGCAGAGAATAATTATTGTAAATTATGCAAAGCGAGTGCAAGGTAATAGTGCATATAGTGGTATTAAGAGTGTTCTTCCTGTTAAGTTGATTGTGGCTGGTGTTATTCCAGTTATATTTGCAGTAGCATTCTTAAGCTTACCTGCGTTTGTTGGGCAAGTTCTGAAAGCAACAGAGAATCCTAGCTATCGTCAGGTAGCAGATCATTTAATCACATGGTTCCAAGCTCCAAATCCTGGTAACTTCACTGGAGATACGGCTCAGGCATTTATTTATCCTGCTATATATTTCTTGCTTGTTATCTTATTTACGTACTTTTATACAGGTATTGCATTTAATAGTAAAGAAATTGCTGAAAATCTGCAAAAACAAGGTGGATTTATTGAGGGAGTTCGTCCTGGTGGTCAAACTGAGGAATATCTAAAAAAGACAGTAAATAGATTACAGCTTTTCGGATCGGTTGTTCTTGGTATAATTGCGATCATGCCGTTTGCGATTGAATATTTACTTTATAACTTTACGGGTATTCAAAATGCTAATTTGGCAATTGGAGGCACGGGTCTTTTGATTGTGGTTTCTGTTGGTCTTGAGTCGTTGCGTCAGATAAACAGCCGAGCATTAATGGTTACCTATGATGACTATAAATAAATAGATCATTGTTATAATTTAAGGCTCCAGGAATAGTTCAAAAACCTGGAGCTTTTTAGTATAATACTAATATGTCTAGCGGGTTACATATACAACCAAAACGCGAATTTAATTATAAACTATTAGCATTTTTTGTCGTTTTGTGTATATTTGGCGGAATGATTGCATGGTATGGTTGGCGTTATTATATAGCGGGTGAGTTACCTCCTATTCCCATACCTATCTCTGCTGGTCGTACTGGAATAGATGAAACTTCAGTTAGCGCATCTCAAAAGCAAAAACACACCACCTCAGGTTCACAGCCTAAGTTTTTAACAATAGAATCACTTAATGTTAATCAGGCTCGTGTATTTCCAGTTGGGCTAAGAGGTAATAATGAAGTTGACATGCCTAAAAATATTAACGATGTTGGATGGTATAATAAAAGTTCACAACCAGATGAAGATATTAGTGTTGTTCTACTAAGTGGTCATAATACTGGAATAGAAAAGGACGGTGTATTTAAAAACCTATCAAAATTATCTGACAATAGTAAAATTACAATTAGACGCGGTGATGACAGAAATATTAACTATATTGTGAAAAGTGTAAAAATAGTTAGAGTAGAAGATTTTAATAGTGCCGCTACTAGTGAAATAACCAAGCCAATAGATGAAACTAAGCAGGGTGTGACACTAATTAGTGATTTGGGAAATTGGATTCCAGCTAAGGGTACCTATGATCACCGTGTGATTGTACGGGCTTCAGAGATTTAGTTTTAATATATTTCTTTACTTATATACAGATCTAATGTATAATCTATACTTGTAATTTATGGTAAGTCAAAAGGAAGTAATTAAAATGGTAGGCAAGGTAGTCGAAGCACTACCTGGCACTAAGTTTAAAGTTGAACTTGAGAATGGCCATACAATTCTCGCTCATATTAGCGGTAGAATGCGTAAACATTATATCAGACTGGTACCGGGCGATAGGGTAGAAGTTGAGATGACCCCGTATGATCTTACGCAGGGAAGAATCAGCTTTCGCCTGAGAGACGAGCGTCCGTCAAAAGACGCATAAAGTATTAACTATAATTTGGGTTTACCCAAGGGGAGTTTTTATTCACTCATGAAAGTTCGTGCGAGTGTAAAGAAAATCAGTCCCGATGACCAACTGGTGCGCCGAAAGGGTCGCCTCCGCGTCATCAATAAAAAGAAACCTAAGAATAAGCAAAGGCAGGGTTAAGCATGGCTCGAATTTCTGGGGTAGTGATACCTTCTGAAAAACAAGTGCAGATTTCTCTTACCTATATTTATGGTATTGGTCCGAAATATGCACGAGACATCCTTGCGGCGGCAAAAATTGAGCCGACCACTCGGGTGAAAGATCTCACCGAGGCTGAAGAGCAAAAAATTCGCGATATAATTGACAATAATTATACGACCGAAGGCGATCTACAGCGCTTGGTGACAAATAATATTAAGCGCTTAAAAGACGTCAACTCGTATCGTGGTCTACGCCATAAATCAGGCTTGCCTGTGCGTGGACAGCGTACTAGAACGAATGCACGAACTCGTAAAGGTCGAGCAATTGCCGTTGGCGGAACACAACCAAAGGCAGCAAGTAAGACTTAAAGAAGGGAAATAGAGAGACAATGGCAGAAGCAAAAACAAGTGCTCGTAAAAAACAGCGTCGATCGGTTCCATCTGGTCAGCTGCATATTCAAGCAACATTTAATAATACAACTATTACCTTTACAGATAAAAAAGGTAATGCATTAACTGCGTCTTCAGCAGGTGCTTGCGGTTTTCGTGGTAGTAAAAAGGGTACAGCTTATGCTGCACAGGTTGCAGCAGAGAAAGCTGCCGAGGCGGCTAAGAGTTTGCATGGATTAAGTTCTGTGGATGTATTTGTAAAGGGTGTTGGTCTTGGACGCGATGCTGCGATCCGCGCAATGAGCAATCTAGATATAACAGTCGATAGTATTAAAGATGTAACTGGCGTGCCGCATGGCGGTGTTCGCCCAAAGAAAGCGAGGAGGGCATAATTAAATGGCACGAGATACCTCTCCTATTGTAAAGCAAAGCCGTCGTGAAGGTTATGCTTTACATCCAAAAGCACATAAGATTATGGTACGTAAATCTGGCATCCCAGGCGAGCATGCTCATGGTCGTCAAGGTAAGCCAAGTCTTTATCTTACACAGCTGCGTGAAAAGCAGAAGGTTCGCCGTACATATGGCTTACTTGAGAAGCAGTTTTCTCGCTTAATGAAAGAAGCCACACGAAAAAAAGGCCTAGCTGGAGAAAATCTTCTACAGCTACTTGAGCGCCGTTTGGATAATGCTGTGTATCGAGCAGGATTTGCAAGTAGTCGCCGTGCTGCTCGCCAGTTGGTTAGCCACGGTCATTTTATCCTGAATGGTCGTCGTGTTGATATACCATCAATTCGCCTAAAAGCTGGTGATGAGATTAGTGTACGTCCAAAAAGTACAAAATCTGGCTATTTTACTCATATTGATGATATTGTAAAGAATTCAAATCAAACAGCTCTCAGTTGGATGAAGTCTGATGTAAAGGGACTTAAATTTTCAATTACTGGGAATCCAAAAAGAGAAGAAGCTGAGCCAGATATTAATGAACAGCTAATCGTTGAATACTATTCACGCTAAAAAGGGTAAGGAGCAAAAGCATGACAAAAGTTATTCACAATCCAGCACTATCAAACATTGAAGATTATTCAAGTACAAGTGCAGCTTTCACGGTGGAGCCTCTTCGCGGTGGATATGGCAATACCCTCGGAAATAGTCTTCGCCGTGTATTGATGTCAAGTATTCATGGTGCGGCTGTCATATCGTTTAAGATTGAAGGCGCTACTCATGAATTTACAACAGTACCAGGTATAAAAGAAGATGTGGTTGATATTAGCCTTAACCTGAAGTCTGTTAAGATTAAAATGCATACAGATGATCCGATTGAGTTACGCTTGGAGAAACACGGAGCGGGTCAGGTAACTGCTGGCGATATTCAGTCCCATGCTGATGTAGAGATCATTAATCCAGAGCAAGTAATTTGTACAGTTGATGATCCTTCAGCAAAGGCTGTAATAGATTTGGTAATTGATTCTGGCCGTGGTTATCTTTCAATTGAAGATTCAAGCGAAACTCGTTTACATAGTGATCATATTGCGCTTGATGCAGTATTTAGTCCAGTAATTCGTGTTCGATATAAGGTTGAGTCAACTCGTGTTGGTCAAGAAACTAATCTTGAAAAACTTATCGTAGTTATTGATACAGATGGCTCTATTACACCACGTGATGCATTTGAAGAAGCTGCTGCGATACTTGTTAATCAATATACAGCCTTAGCTGGCAGCACTGTTGTGGAGTCGGCTCCAGCACTTGGCCAAGAACGTGAAGAAGAATCAAATGAACTAAATACTTCAATTGAAGATTTGGATTTAACAGCACGTACGGCTAATGCGTTGATTAATAATGATATTAGAACAGTCCAAGATCTAGTAACCCTAACTGAACAAGATTTAAGAGAATTAAAGGGCTTTGGATCAAAGGCATTAGATGAAGTAAAAGATAAACTAGCGGAGTTGGAGCTCTAAATTATGCATCGACATGGATATAAAGGGCGCAAGTTTGGTCGTGAGCGAGACCAGCGCCGCGCACTCATGAAAGGCTTAGCTACTAGTTTGGTTGAACATGGTAAGATCGAGACCACTCTACCTAAAGCTAAGGAATTAGTGCGCTACATTGAAAAGCTCATTACAAAAGCAAAGAAAGGCGATTTACATAATCGACGTCAAGTCATTGCAAAACTATCAACCCAAATGGCTGCATTTAAGCTAGTGGATGAAATTGCGCCTCAATTAGATAATCGAACTAGTGGACATGTTCGTGTTAAGCGTACTCGTCTTCGAGTTGGCGATGGCGCACAGATGGCTACTATAGAATTTGTAGATAATTTAAAGCCAGCAGTAAAGGAGGCTAAGTAATGAATAAAACTTATTCACAAAAGCCTAGTGAAATTGAAAGAAATTGGCTTCTAGTTGATGCTAGTGAATTACCGCTTGGTCGCTTAGCTACAATCATTGCAACTAAATTAATTGGTAAAGATAAGCCGACTTATACTCCTCATATTGATGGTGGAGATTACGTAGTAGTAATTAACGCTGCTCAGACAGTTGTCACAGGTCAAAAGGAAACTGATAAAGTTTACTACCATCACTCAGGATTTCCAGGGGGAATTAAGGATGCAAGATTAGAAGAAGTAAGAGCTAAGTTCCCAGAAAGAATTATTGAGAATGCTGTAAAAGGTATGTTGCCAAAGAATAAATTACAAGCAGACCGAATGAAGCGTTTGCGTGTATTTGCTGGCAGCGAACATACTCATACAGCGCAATCACCAAAGAAAGTAGAGATAAAGTAATATGGCAGATAAGAAATACTTTTATGGTCTTGGTAGGCGCAAAAGCGCGACTGCACGCGCTCGCTTATATAGTGGCAAGGGTGATATAAAAATTAATGATAAACCAGCTATGGAATATCTTTCAGGCAATAAAACTTTGCTTGCAGAAGTTACTGATCCATTAGCTTTAGTTGGTAAGCAGAAAGAATTTGATATCACAATTCGCGTTAGTGGCGGTGGATTGTCTGGTCAGGTTGATGCAATTAAACTAGCGATTTCTAAAGCGATAGTTACCGCTTACAATGATTTACGTGGTACATTAAAGAAGGCAGAGCTTCTAAAGCGCGATCCTCGTGAAAAGGAACGCAAGAAATATGGTTTACGTTCAGCTCGTAAACGTGAACAATTCTCTAAGCGCTAGAATTTAATACAGAATCAAAAAACGCTCAAATAAAATCGGGGCGTTTTTTGATTATAGTATAATTATATATATGAAATTACCAAAATTAGATCTACCTAGATTTTTAAACGTGCGTACGGATAGACGTGTCAAAAATCCTTCTGCCACAGTGGTAATGATACATGGTATAGGAAATACTGCAGATGCTTGGAATGACGTAATTCACGAATTACCACCAGATGTTAGAGTAATTACAGTCGATCTCCTTGGGTTCGGTGATTCACCAAAACCTACTGCTTCTTATAATGTACGTGTACAGGCTCGTTCTATTGCTTCTACTTTAGTAAAGCAACGACTTTTTCAACGAGTTATTTTAGTCGGCCACTCATTAGGTGCGCTTATATCTATTGAAATAGCTAAACGTTACCCCTATATGGTTCGTGGGTTAATTTTATGTTCACCTCCAATATATAAGAATGATTCAGAATCTAGCCTTATTCTTTCATCGGATAGGATATTAACTAAAATATATAAAGTTGCTGCTAAAGACGCAAAGAAGAAGCCTGAATTTTATAAGAAGGCTGCAAAAATTGCCAAAGTAGCTAAAATAACGTCGCCAAGTTTTACTGTAAATGACGACACTTTACCGAGCTATATAAAATCATTAAAATCAAGTATAATTCACCAAAATTCATTTGATGATATATCCAAATTAAAAATTCCGATACATATAATCTATGGTCGTTTTGATCCCTTGGTAGTATCTGGCAATTTAAAAGATATAGCCAAGAATAATGATAATATTACGGCTCAATCGATAAATGCTATGCATGAAGTTACCAATACTTATACTCCAAAAATAATTAAGAACTTAGAAAAAATGCTAAAAACTAGAGAGTAAATTACTGTCATATAACACAGTCTATTATTTATGATATAATTATCATATGGTGAAACCTGTAATTTTGACTGGTGTACGTTCTAATGAAGAGCCAACTTTAGGTAATTTTCTTGGTGCATTTACACCTATGGTTGAGATGCAAAAAAAATATGCTGGTGATTATCAAATAAACATGTTTGTGCCAGATTTGCATAGCTTTACAACTCCAATTGACCACAGCAACTTAAAACAAAATACACTGCATAATCTAAAATATTTTGTAGCGGCTGGGCTAGATTTAGATAATAGCGACACCTTTTTATATAGACAAAGCTATATTCCTGCACATAGTGAAATGGCGTGGATTTTGGATTGCTTTACTTATGTTGGTGAAATGCAGCGTATGACTCAGTTTAAAGAAAAATCTGCCGAACATGCTGCTAGTGTTACCATGGGTCTCATGAACTACCCTGTATTAATGGCTGCAGATATTTTGTTGTATGGTGCAGAATATATTCCAGTTGGCGAAGATCAATTTCAGCACCTAGAAATAACACGCGATATTGCCATGAGATTTAATAATAAATTTGGTGATATTTTGGTTGTGCCAAAGTCAACTGCTGATCAGATGCGATTTATCCAGAGAGATAAAGGTCTACGCGTCCGTAGCTTAACAAATCCTGCAAAAAAAATGAGTAAAAGCTCTGAAGATGAAAAATCTAAAATATGCTTGAGCGATAACCCTAGTGTGGCCCGCAAGAAGATTATGTCAGCCACAACAGACAGCTTGGCTAGTGTTAATTTTGACTGGGAAAAGCAGCCAGGAGTAACAAATTTGTTGAAAATTAAATCATTGCTTTCGGGTCGTTCGCAAGACGATATAAACGCGGAATGGGTTGGATGTGAACGTTATGGGGATCTAAAAATATCTGTGGCTGATACTGTTGAAGAATTTTTGACTAACTTCCATCTAAAATATAAATCTATTACTGATGAAGAATTAATTTATAAACTTGAAAAATCAGAAGAAAAGATGCGTAAAATTGCTGGAGAAACTTTGTTGCGCGTACAAAAGGCAGTAGGTTTGCGCTAGATGAAGTTTGATTCGTCAGATATTATTACAATTCTGCAAAAATTTAATAAGGTAGATGGTGATAGTTTTCCACGCGATATCAAATCAATTCAGAGATTAAAGCCTCATGATAAGAATGTATTGATTACTTTTGTCTTTAAGGGTAAAAAATATGCAATTTTAATTGATAATTCTGCTGAAGATGATGATGAGTATATTTATAGCCAGATTACCTCGCACATATCAGGAAGCGATGGCTACCAGCTGGTAAATAATCCTTCTAGCGATGATTTTTTAACCTTCGGATTACCTTATAAAGGTAAGGATTGCTACCTTTTAGAAAGTAAGTCTGACAAAAAACGTCTTGATATTTTATTAGTTGAAAAATTTGGTAAAGAATCACGCAGTACATATCAAAAGATGATTACGGCGGGACAAGTTTTGGTAGATGGTAAAATTGCAAAAAATGCAAAACAACTAGTTGGTATAGAAAGTAATGTAAAAATAGAATCTAAACAGCAGAAGTTTACACCAATTAAATATGAAACGATATACGAAGATGATGATATTATCGTTATAAATAAACCAGCTGGTATGCTTACGCACGCTAAAGGGGCGATTGCTGAAGAATTTACTGCGGCAGATATAGTGAAGCCTATTACTAACTATAAGGCTGATACTAATCGCCCTGGCATTATACATCGCTTGGATAGAAATACTAGTGGGGTGCTTTTAATGATGAAGAATAGTGACGCGGCCAGCAAAATTCAAAAGCAATTTAGCCAACGAACTGTAAAAAAGACTTATTATGCTATAGTCTGTGGCACTCCAGATCAGTATAAAGCTTTTATTGACTTACCTATCGAACGCAATCCTTCGCGTCCTAGTACCTTTAGAGTAGGGGCGAATGGCAAGTCTGCACAAACTAGCTATGAAGTTGAGAGATCTATAATCAAAAAAAATATAAGCCTTATAAAACTTCAGCCTAAGACTGGTCGTACACATCAGCTTCGTGTTCATATGCAGTATTTAAATACACCTATCCTGGGTGATTTAGTTTACGGCGGTAAGCCAGCCGAGCGAATGTTTCTACATGCAGAGTCTTTAGAAGTTACGTTATTAAGTGGTGAGCGTAAAGTATTTAAAGCTCCTTTACCAGATGAATTTAATCAACTTATGGATAAATAAAATGTCTAAATATAATTTACCTCATGCATTAATTCTGGAATTACCAGAGGGTTTTGATGACCTGAAGGAAATAATAGATTCTTTCAAAAATAAGCAAAATTATATTTTAGAGATAAATGAGCATAAATCGTCAAGCGGTACTACTATCGGAATTTTTATAGAAGACATTAGATTGTTGCGCGATACTGTTAAAACTCAGCGAAAGGGCGTTCAGACAATTGTTATTATTCACGATGCTGCTAAGCTCACAGAGCAAGCACAAAATGCATTGCTAAAAATATTAGAAGAACCTCATCAAAACTTGCACTTTATACTTGCCACTAAACGTATACAGTCACTTCTTGATACTGTACGTTCACGCTGTCAGGTAAAAAAAATTGCGCCGAGTAACTTGACTATTGATTTACCCGCAGATAAGAAAGCTAGAATTAAATTTATGTCTGATGGTGATAAATTTTTAGAGAGTAGGCTAATTAAAGATAGTGAGTTTTATGATAAAAAAGTGAAGGTTTTTGAATCTGCTAAGATATTTATTTCAGGTCCACAACTTGATAAAATGGCATTAATTACTTCTACTAAAGAATCACGTGATGAGGCTTTGGATTTGATTAATGCCTCTCTGACTGTTTGCAAATTTATGATAACTAGCCATTATAATAATGATTTGCGTATGAAGACAGATAAACTCCTACAAACAGGTGAATCTCTTAGGAAAAATGCAAATATAAGGCTAGCTTTGTTAGCTTGTGTGATATAATTAGCTAGAGATGTTTGGACTATTATTTATTATAATTGTTGGTATTGCAATTATTTTTTACGAGCCTAAGCTTAATAAAAAATCAACTGTTTCATCTAAGAAACTCGCTGAGAAGATAGATAAACTTTGGGACATTGCCCAGGATTCAATTAAAAATAATAAGTATTTAAGGGCTGAAAAAGCACTACTAACAATTCTGCGCGTAGATGAGCGCAATGCCAATGCTTATAATCGGTTGGGTATTATATATGCTAAACAAAAAGCCTATAAGGATGCTATTGAATGTTTTGAGATCGCACAAAGCCTAGAGCCAAGCGCAAGTAGTTTACATAATGCTGGACTTATCTACTTAGAAACAGATAACCTTGAAAAGGCCGCACTTGCTTTTGAACAGGCTATGACCATGGAATCTACTGTACCATCACGACATATTGCTTATGCTAAAGTTTTACAAAAGCTTGGACGTGATGAAAAGGCTATAAAATCATTTGAAAAGGCAGTGGAGTTAGATCGTTCAGTCCAGTCTTTACGTATTTTACTTGATGCGTATGAAAAGGTGGGTGATAAGGAAAAAGCTAGTGAAGTTAAAGCAGAAATTGATAAAATGCTTACGCCAAAGAATATCAAGTCGTCTATAGTTGCGTCTCAACATTCGAGCTCCCAAGCCCAGTTTAAACTTCCAAGTAGAAATATTGCGCAACCCATATATAAAAGGCATAAATAATATAATAAAACCACCCATAGGGCGGTCAAATTGAAATGGAGCCGTCTGCGAGACTTGAACTCGCGACCTTCGCCTTACCATGGCGACGCTACTACCAGCTGAGCTAAGACGGCACATGAATTGTTCCATCTGATTATATCAAACTTATTACTAGCAGTAAACCTGTAATTATTGATAAGTTCAGATATTATTTTCGACTACTTTTAGATGTTTGTTTAGTTATTTTATTGTCTTTTATTTTATTTATTTTTAATAAAATCAGAGATTGTAACAATGCCCAGATTATCATATTAACAATTAGCGTAAATAGTGCCAAGATCGCTACTAGTAGTAATCTTTGACCTAGAGTGTAGTTTATTAGACTGATTATCCCTGCTATAATTAATGAAACACAAGCTATTAAAGCGTAAGTTTGCTGTAGTTTTTGTCTTTCAGTTGTTTTTGTATTCCATTCAACTAAAATTTTCTTTATTGAATCATTCATATTTTTATAATAACATGTTTTTTACAAATAGTCAATAATAAGTATTATGCCGTTGACCAGTTTATTATAATTTGCTAAAATTACATAGAGTTGTTGCTCATTTGATTAAAGCATAGCTGTATGCCGCTTTAGCTCAGTTGGTCAGAGCGACGGTTTTGTAAACCGTAGGTCCTCGGTTCGAACCCGAGAAGCGGCTCCATTTATTGTGCTGGAATCGTGTAGTGGCAATCACAGGAGACTGTAAATCTCCCGCCGTAAGGCTTCGTAGGTTCGAGTCCTACTTCCAGCACCAAAATACGGATTTTTTCGGAATTGTCGCTTGAAAGAGCGACTTTTTCATTTATATTTTTAATTCTTGCCACAGGCAAAAACCACTTTCCGCCCTGCTCTAGAAGTGATTTTTTGAGCTTGCGCTTGTAGGGGTTTGAGTGATGATTTACAGGTTCGAGCTAAAGATTTCTAAAAGCACGGCTTTTTACCCGTTAATTTTAGTCAGAAAAGTTTGGCGGTCGATATCTTGATTTAAATAACTATCTAGTAAAACCTGCTGCTTATTGGTTGAATTTGCGATTTGCGCTCGCAAATCGTCCAATAAAGAGGCAATGCCAGAGATTTCGGCTTGTTGTCTTGCTCAGTTTTCTCGTTCATAAAAGCAAATATCTTTTCATCCACGATATATTCAATAAGTAATATCGAAAGCTGGGTAACAAATATTTTCCTCTAATTGGCGATTAGTGTATTTAACGGCTCGTTTCCTACGAGAACAATTGTAATAAATCCAACTATGGAAATTATTGTAAGGTTTGTGATTATATTTTAGACAATCATGGGTTATAAGTATTAAAATAATAAAAGGAGACATCATGAATCAAGAATTAGAATTAGAACTCACATTTCTAGTAAAAGAATTACCGAAAGAAATAAAGACAATACAGCCAATACACATTGTCGATATTTATATACCCGATACGCCTAATCATTCTCACTTAAGACTAAGGCAAAAGGGCAATAGTTACGAAATCACCAAGAAAACGCCAGTCGCAAAAGGTGATGCATCTCAACAGGTCGAGCAAACAATTCCCCTGACTAAGGAAGAGTTTGCTACTTTAGCTGATTGTAGTAAAAAACGAGTAGTAAAGAATCGTTATAAAGTAAATATCGATAATAGAATGGCGGAGGTTGACGTTTTTGTCGAAAATTTGGCCGGACTTGTGCTGATTGATTTTGAATTTGATTCAATAGACGAAAAATCAAACTTTAGGATGCCGAGTATGGCACTGGCCGATGTGACACAGGAAGATTTTATAGCTGGCGGTTTGCTCGCTGGTAAAAAGTATAGTGATATTACACCAGAGTTAGACAGGTTTGAATATAAAAGGATAGACTAATTGTATAAGCCTAATATCAAACAGATGATATTTCTAGTATAATTAAATAAATACAATGGTTGATATTATTAACGCTGAGTGTAGATTTAATGTGATTTGTTACTAATAAGAGAGGTTGAATTGAATGGCTAATTTCAGTTTTGATATAGAAAGCAGTTTTGATAAAGCAGAAATGAATAATGTACATGGCTTGGTGTTACGTGAGATATCTAATCGTTTTGATTTTAAAGGTACACCTGCAGATGTTGAATGGATGTCAGACAAAAAAGGTTTTAAGGTGATAGGCTCAGATGAGTTCCAGGTTCAAACAATTATTGATATGATAGGTAAGCAACTAGCGAAGCGTGGCATGACTAGTAAAGTACTAAATCTAGAAGGTGACCATAATTCAGCCAATTTACGAGCTTGGCAGGAAGTTCCCTTTAAGGATGGACTTAGTCAAGACAACGCCAAAAAAATAACTAAACTTTTAAAGGAAAAATACCCTAAAATAAAAACTCAAATTCAAGGCAACTCCGTTCGATGTAGTTCTAATAGCAAAGATGAGCTTCAGTCTGCTATATCTATGCTTCGCGATATGGATTTTGATTTTCCGCTTAATTTTGTGAATTATCGCTAGAATTGTTTTTTCATATACATTTACAACTGTCGCGATATTATGATATAATCAACCAAGACGTTTAATAATTTAATAATAAAACTTAAGAGTTAAGAGAGATGGCAAAGAAGAATACAAAACGTAAATTGATTGGTTTAGTGAGCAGTCTAAGTAATCATCGTACTTACTATACGACCAAAAATACACAGAATACCACAGAGAAGTTGGAATTACGCAAGTATGATCCAATTGCTAAAAAACATGCAATTTATACGGAGACAAAAAAGAGTCTCGGTCGTAATGAAGTTAAAAAGCGTAAAAGCTAATAAATTGCCTAATAATATCAAAACACCCCATTCTGTTAATATGTTGGGGTGTTTTAGGTTTAATTACTTATAAGACCATTAGCAAATAAACAAGTATAACCAACCTGAGCATCTACAGTTTTACCTTTTGGCGCATCCTTATAATAACTGTATACGTATAAATCTTTACCATTAATTTCATGAATATAGTGAATTTTGGGTGTTTCTATAATCTTTATTAAGTCTCTGTTTATGATATTCTGCCAATGTAAAAAATCAGCAGGTTTTGTCAAAATAGAAAAATCCTTATTAAATGATGGAGGGAAGTCTAGTTTTGGTGAAATTGGTAAGTAATTATGATGAGGATGTAGACTCATCATACGCTCAAATATGACATTAGATGTAGAGTTATGTAATATATAACAATGGCGCATATTGGATAAATTACTAAGGCCTATATGTACTATAATAAACACCTTGTCATCAAGCTCGCGATGTAGAACAGTATAATTATTACTCAAAAATGATCCAACGCAGCAATGAATATCCTTATGTTTTAAAGATGATGTAAAACCACGAATAGGTGGACAGTAGTTTGGTATTTCACGGCTAGTTAAGAAATCAGCGTCATTTAGAGCAGCATGCTCCAAAAAGGCATTTTTTGATAAATTTCTCGTAGAAAACTTATATATATTAGACAGCAATCGCCCCATAATACTACAAATTCTTTCTATATTGCATAATGCGCCAACGCATATCCCGTACGGTGTTTATATATGTTAGAAATGCATCGTAGGGTGAGTTGTATGGACTAAAATAGTCATGTACACTACCGTCGTTATGGCATTTTGTTGACATATAGTATGTTAGGTCAGAGGCAAGCATTCGACGCCAGTCTCTGATTATTTTTTTATCCTCTGTCTGTAAGACATCAGCTTCAAGTGAGTACACATATCGCAACGACTCTTGCTGTAGCGAGTTTCCATTCCAAGCACTTAAATTACGCTCGGCATCAGCCCATGTTACTGTGTGTGGCATACTAATTTCGCCCTCTGGCAGACACGAGTCTATTGCTCCAGATACGGTCCTAAAACTATTGCCCTCTGTTTGCAACCATAATGTTACAAAATGCTCAAAAAAATTAAAAATACCGGTTGCCGCGCTTTGATGTTCACCAAACGTTTCAAAATCCATAAATAAATTAATAATGCGAGAATTAGGAGAATTATTGGTGGTCCATTTTGCGAACTTTTGGGCTGTTAATGGCCATTCTTTCCAGGATTGATTACTAAACCTAAAAGATATATCATCACTCAATCGATAATTTCTAAGTAGAAGTTTAAGATTTTTAGTCCCAGCTGCCTTATAAACATGATTTGGACTACGCCATTCAAGCACGGAATCCCATCCTTCTGCCACAATACCACGATATCCGCGTCTTTCTGCCCAATCTGCTAAATCATTATTGTAAGCAAGCTCTGTGTTTCTAAAGACAGTTGGCGTCACTCCAAACTTAGCAGCGATTTTTTCTTTGTGTAAACTAACTTGACGTTCAAATTCTGGGCGACTATAGAAAAATGCCAGTGAATGATAGTAAGTCTCGCCTAAAATCTCAACCCGTCCAGTGTCTACTAATTCTTTTAGTGATCGCAAAACATCAGGCGCCCAAGCTTCTGCTTGTTCTATGAAAGTTCCAGTAATACTTAAAGAAAATCTAAAGCTACTGTGTCGAGATATTAATCTTTTAAGCAACGCTAACATTGGTCTATATGATTTTTCAGCTGCTCGCTCAAATACATATCGGTTATTTAAATCACTTTTAGAATTATCATTAAAATAATGATGGTCATGCGCGGCATCAAAAATTGTGTAAGTTTTTAGTCTATATGGCTGATGCATATGTAGGTACAAAACTATTGATTTACTCATCGTAGTAATTCCTTATTATGATTTTTGAACTTTATTGTAGATATTTATGCAAATTTTACCAACATCATGCCATGATAATTTAGCGTATTCCTGTTTAACGTTTTCTTTCATCTGTTGAAGTAAAGTGGGGGAGGTTGCTAATCCTAAAATTTGATCAGCTAACAGTTTAGTATCCCAAAAATCAAATCTAAAAATATTATTAAGAACTTCGCCAACTCCAGATTGACGACTAATTATCAGACTACAATCATGATGGGCCGCTTCTAATGCAGTAAGACCAAAAGGCTCGCTTACTGAACTCATTACAAATATATCAGCTACACTATATGCGTCGCGCCAGTTCTGACCACGCACAAACCCTGTAAAAAATACCTTACTGCTTATACCAAGTCTAGCAGCAAGACCTATTAACTCGTCGCGTTGCTCTCCATCTCCTGCAAACAAGAATATAACCTTATCATAATTATCACAAACAGCTTTTGCTGCATACATCAAATAATTTAATCCTTTTTGTACAGTAAAACGGGTAATCGTAGCTACGACAGTATAGCCTTCTTCTTTTAGAGATTCTATGTATTTATAGGTTGATAAGTCATAAGTATAGTTTTTACTAAAAGAGTCGACATCAATAGCGTTATAAACCACATCAATTTTATCAGCGGGTATACCATAATTTTGAACAATAATATCCTTGGTAAGGTGAGATACGGCGATGATTTTATCCGCCATCAACAAAGCTTGTTGCTCAATTTCGTGTACAATTGGATTGCCGCCAAACTCACCAGAACGATCAAATTCGGTTGCATGCACATGCACCACCAAAGGGGCATTAGTGACTTCTTTTGCTCGTACGCCAGCCTCCATGGTGAGCCAATCATGAGCATGTATTACATCAACTTTATGATTTTTTGCAAAATGCTCAACATATCGTACATATTTTCGCTGCACGCCGCGCATATCTTTAAGGTCTTCGATTGAATCCTTAGCTAATGTTTTATACGCCACTGAATTACTATCGTATGCTCCAAGACCATTTCTCTCTAAAGGCGAGAGTGGAGTAACAGAATGAATCTTCATAAAATCAATGTCAGAATGGTCAGCGGTATAGGGCAACATAAAATCTATATTTGCCCCGTACTCCGCTAAAGCCTTTGAGAGATGATAACAGGCAACACCTAAACCGCCACTATTGTGCGGAGGTAACTCCCATCCTAACATTAAAATATTCATAACAATCCACGCTAGCCCCTTACCTAGCGCACTAACTCCTTAAATAACAACTTTATATTCATTATAAGAAATACTTATGGTTTTCGCAAGTAGTAAACTGATTTGCCTTAGCTATATGGGTTTAGAGCGGAAAAAGCCTGCACGCGGGGCATAATTTGACGATATAATCTGTTTTCTATTTCGCTACGAGTAAGCGATCCAAGCTTACCTGATACATAAATACCAGATTGCTCAACATAAGCCCAATTACTCCCAATAGGCACTGATTTAATATCTGGCTTATGGTGATATGGTCTGGATTTTCGACCCATCATAGTATGTATTATGTGTTTTGCCACATATTCGGCCATATATACAGCTCCATCTGCTGTTCCACTACCAGAAGCTTTAGCGCAATCGCCGATTACATAAATATCTTCGTACGCCTCTAGAAAATCATCAACTTGCACTCTATTTTCTTCAATACCAAAATATTGGACATGCTTTGTAATTATAGGACTTAGAGTTTCTCCAGCTGCCCAGATAATATTTTTCGCAGGTATAACACCGTTATTTAGGACTATATGGCTAGATTTCACTTCTTGAACAGAGCGCTTCAATTGAATTTTAACACCCATATCACGGAGTTTTCTGGATGCAAGCCTGCTGGCTGTTTTTGAAAAAGTTGGTAAAACGCGATTACCGCTATCAATTAACGTAATATCGGCTACTTCATCTATAGCCTCATACCATTCGCTTAGTGCGCCAGCAAACTCAACGCCAGCTGGGCCTGCTCCAATAATAGCGATTTTTTCTTTTGTATTTGCCTCTAGTCGCTTACGTAATTTATCAATATCTTCTAGATTTCGTATAGATAAAGTGTGTGATTTAACCCCATTTATACCAAGGTCGTCTGAAACCATTCCAGGAGATAAAATTAATTTATCGTATTCATAAGCAACATCTTTACTTCGTACTATATTCTTCTCTGGATTTATAGATATTACTTCATCTTGAACAATATCCACTCCATTTATATGTGCAAATATATCACTTAAAGTAACTTTTGACTGCCTTTTACTTTTGCCTGCTAAGATAGAATAAAGCGAGGCATGACAATTAAAATATGGTGAATTAGATATAAGCGTAATTTTACCAGTTTGCTTATTGGCTAACTCTAAAGCAGCCTTTATTCCAGCAAAACCACCTCCAATAATTACTGTATGCATATTATTACTATAACAACCATTATGCTTATAGTAAACTAAAGCGTAAAAACTAATAAAAAACTATACCGTAAGATATAGTTTATATAATTTATTTGGCAGGGGCATGAGGAATCGAACCTCAATCTACGGTTTTGGAGACCGCTATACTAGCCGTTGTACTATGCCCCTGTGTATCAACGTCATTGTAAATTGTATCAAATCTTATATTAAATTAAAAGCAAGACAGTACTCCATTTATGTAAGATTTTAAATTATCTAAAAGCTCCCACCTGACATATAGATAAAAATATACAGTATGTTATAATTATAACTAACATGAATAATTTAGACCTAACAACGCCTAGAGTTATTTTTTTAGTGGGAATACCTGGTGCTGGTAAAACCTTTTTTGCAAGCCGTTTCTCTGAAGAATTTGGCGCGCCTTTTATAGATTTAGAAAAAATTAGGCATACGGTCTTTGAAAATCCAGTATACAGCGGAGACGAACAACACAGAATTGAAAAGCTGGCTGCTAATCAATTTACTGAACTTTTAAAAACAAAACGTACTATCATTTATGAAGGTGGCCTTGAAACGCGTTCTTCACGCGTAAGATTAGCCAGGCAAGCTCGTGAAGCTGGTTACAGACCTCTTATAGTTTGGGTACAGACGGAGCAAGCTACGGCGCATTATAGAGCGACTCGCGGTTCTCGTAACTCAAAGCAGTCGTATACAATTACTAATGAGAGATTTACCCAATTAGTTAATCAATTTACTGTGCCAAATTACCTTGAAAAGTTTATTGTAATTAGCGGCAAACACACGTATCCTCAGCAAGCAAAAACCGTTCTACGTAGTTTAGTTGATCTTCAAAAGACTACTTCAAAAATCCAAACAGCTAAACCAACAATCACAGTTCCAGAACGCGTTAAGCCACAGGTTAAACGTATATCCTTACAGTAATGTATTCGAAATCTATACAGGATGAAGAGTTTGGTATAGTTAAGCTGCGTCGATTGGCAAATGCCAGTTCCATTAAAATAAGCATGTCACAGCAAGGTAACTTACAAGCCACCTTGCCAAAACTTACACCATCTAGATATGTAAAAAAAATAATTGATTCGTCACGCCCAGAATTACGTAAAATTATAGAGAAGTCTGGTGTTAGAACTTATGGCAGCGGTATGAGAATAGGGAAAAGCCACTACATAATAATTAAGCCTGCTAGCACCTTAAGATCGATTAAAAAATCGCCTAGCATAATAATCTATAAACCAAAAAATCTAGAAATAGATAGTCAAGAAGTCCAACAAGAGATTCGTAAAAAAATCATCAGTGCTCTTCAAAGTGAGGCTAAAAAATATCTACCCGAACGTTTAAAGATTTTAGCTATGCAAAATGATTTTAGTTATAAAAGAGTTAGATTTTCGCACGCAAAAACCAGATGGGGAAGTTGTAGTAGTAGCGGTACAATTAGTCTAAATATAGCCTTAATGAATTTGCCATTTGAATTGATTGATTATGTTTTAATTCATGAACTTTGCCATACTAAAGAAATGAATCATTCACGTCATTTTTGGAAACTTGTTAGTATGTCTGATCCAGATTTTATGCGCCACCGCCGTGAAATAAAAAAATATTCACCAACTATTTGATAAAGCTTATGCTATACTATTTTTATGGAAACAATCGCACCTAGTGAGGTAGTTTGGCTTATTTGTGTAGCAGTGCTACTGCTTCTAGTTGTAATAATTTTACTTAGAAGGCGCTCTAACATTTATAAAAAATATAGTAAAGTTTGCGCTAAGCTCGCCACTGCTGAGGCTCAAATAATAAAGCTGAAAAATAAAAAGCCAGCTTATTTAGACCAAAAACCATTGGAGAACCAAAAAACAAAAAACACGCCGCAGATTAACCCGAGTATATTATATGAGAACTCTATTAAAAATCTGGAATATTCACTAAAGCAAATACAGACTCTTTTTAATGAAGGTGCGGCTAGCAACATTACGGTAACACCTATCCTAAACAGAGCAATTATAAACATTAATTTAATGCAACGCACAACTGAAAATTTGAGCATGGCATTAAATTTACCATCGGAAAAAATCAAATTTACACCAGTAAACTTACGACATGAACTTACTAGAATGTATACTAAAAATTCATCTAGGGTATCTGCTAATGATCTCAGTTTAGATATTGATATATCTGGTAAGATAAATACTATCAAAACAAATTTGCCTCTGCTGCAAAAGTTACTTAATGAATTTATGGACAATGCGCTTTTATATACCAAAAGTGGCAAAATCACTATTAAAGCATCTGAAGATAAAGATAGAACTAGAATTTCAATCATAGACACGGGGATAGGAATTCGATTAAGCGAACAGAGAGAAATTTTTGATCTACATTATCGCAGTCAAGATAGCCGCGCCACCGACAAGCCAGGGTCTGGTGTTGGGCTTTATCTATGTAGTATCATTGCTAATAAATTAGGCGGAAATATATCTGTAAAAAGTCGCTTAAACCACGGTAGTGAATTTACATTAGAACTTAAGACTGACCGCTAGCTTGCAAAAAATACTATCATTAGTTACAATTAGTATTGACAATCTGCTTACAAGCAGATTATTTAATTGGGAGAATAAAGTGGCAAATGCAAAGAAGAAAAAGGCAGCCAAGGTAACTACCAGGGTTGTTGAATCTGGCGATACAGTTGTACCTAAAAAGCAAAAAACCGATAAGAAGTCGGTTAAAGTAGCGCCTAAAGAAGCACAAATTTCTAAAAAAGAAAATAAAAAATCCGCTAAAAAGAGCAAGAAAAAGAAAATCGGGTATTTTAAAGGGGCTTGGATCGAATTAAAGCAAGTTCGCTGGTCAGATCGTAAGTCCACTTGGGGAATGACTTTTGCAGTGGTACTATTTACACTGTTTTTTGTCGTTCTAATTCTATTATTAGATGCAGGGTTTAAATATCTGTTTGATTTTATTATTAAATAAAAGACTAAAACATATTATATAGAAAGGAAATATTATGGCTCAAAAACGCTACGATTCAACTCGTCAATGGTATGCAGTCCACACTTATAGCGGTTACGAGGATAAAGTTGCGGATAGTATCCGTCAGCGAATTAATGCAGTTGATATGGCTGATAAAATTTTCGCGGTTATGGTACCAAAAGAAAAGCAAATTGAAATTAAAAATGGAAAGCGTAAAATTGTTGATCGCAAAATATTCCAAGGCTACTGTCTAGTAGAAATGAAGTTAACTGAAGAAACTTGGTATATAGTTAGAAATACGCCTGGCGTAACTGGGTTTGTAGGTAGTGGCACAGAACCTACTCCTGTCTCTGATGCTGAAATTAAAAAAATTAAAAAGCGCATGGGAGTTGAAGAGCCAAAGCATCAAATTGATTTTGAAGAAGGTGAAGTTGTTTCTGTTATTGATGGTCCATTTAAAGGGTTTGATGGTACAATTTCTGAAATTGATACAGTAAAAGGTAAAATCAAGGTTATGGTTAGTATGTTTGGTCGCGATACGCCAGTAGAACTCGATGCCTTACAGGTTAAAAAGATCTAGCATTTAATATTGCTCTGCTTGTAGTATTACTAGAATTACGTTATAATTAACTAGTTACGCACTCGTATAAACGAGTAAGAAAAGGATAAAGATGGCAAAGAAAGTAATTGGAAATCTAAAACTTCGAATTCCAGCTGGTCGTGCAACTGCAGGTCCTCCAGTAGGATCAACACTTGGTCAGTGGGGACTAAACATGATGGACTTCATTAATCCATTTAATGACGCTACTAAGGATTTGATGGGCAAAGATGTAATTGTTCACATGCAGGTATTTGAAGATCGTACTTTTGCATGGAAATCACTTGGTCAACCAGTAGACGATATGATCCGTGAAAAGGCTGGTATTAAAAAAGGAAGTGGTAAGCCAAACTCAGAGAAAGTTGGTAAACTAACTAGTGCCCAGGTACAAGAGATTGCTGAAGCTAAAATGGAGCAGCTAAATGCTATTGATATTAATGGCGCAATTAAGACTGTTGCAGGTTCAGCACGATCAATGGGTGTAGAGATTGTAGAGTAAATCTAAATAATATTCAGTAAATAAGACCTCGCTTGTATTGCGGGTCTTATTTATTATGTTCTGCTACATTGAAAATTTTAGTAAAATTTGTTAAACTTTAATAGTTATTTATTTAAATGCGGGAGGTTAAGATACCGATAATACCGCAAAAGGAGTGTCAAAAAATGGCAAAAAAAGCCGAATTACTAGAGAAAGCTGCTGAACTAAAGTTAGCAGTAAATGAAAAAAACACAATCGCAGAAATAGAAGAAGCTATTGCTGGAGCTGAAAAGCACGAAGTCAAAGAGCAGCATGTTGCAAAATCTGGTAAACGTAGTCAAAAAGCCTTAGATGAAGCAGCTGAAAAGGCAGAAAAAGAGGCTCGTAAGGAATCAGGCGATACAACTCCACAAGATCCAGAAGCAACCGAAGCCAAGAAAAAAGGTCCAAAGCCTGTAACTCGTCCAGTAATTGAGCGACGCGGCAAAAAGTATCGCGAACTAGCAAAGAAAATTGATAGTAATAAGTCCTATAGCCTAACAGAGGCGTTGTCTTTAGCTATTGAAACAAGCCCAGCTAAGTTTGATGCTAGCGTTGAGGCTCATGTCCGATTGGGTGTAGATCCTCGTCAAGCTGATCAAAATATTCGCGCAACCGTTAATCTACCACACGGTACTGGTAAAGATATTCGCGTAGCGGTATTTGCCCCAGAAAGTGAACATTCCGCTGCCAAGGAAGCAGGTGCTAATATTATTGGCGATGAAGAGTTTCTTAAAAAACTTGATAAAGAAGAATTAAACTTTGATGTACTTATAGCAACTCCACAATATATGGCAAAGCTTGGCAAATATGCTCGATTGCTTGGCCCACGCGGTTTGATGCCTAATCCAAAGAGTGGAACTGTTGCAGCAGATGTAGCTAAGGCTGTAACTGAAGCAAAAACAGGTAAGGTCGAATATCGCGTAGATAAGCAGGCGATTGTACATCTAGCATTTGGAAAAGTAAGTTTTGGAGCAGAAAAATTATTAGGCAATGCAGAAGCTTTCTTCAATAGTCTAAATAGCCAAAAACCATCCACGATTAAGGGTGTATACATTAAGTCTGTAACCATTGCAACTACCATGGGTCCTGGCATTAAAGTAGACATCAATAATAAATAATTCAAAGTCTTTTAGTACAATATAATGCTGCCGTTTTATTACGGTGGCATTATTTGTAGCGACAATCCTTAATTTAAACTATTGTGTTATAATTTATAAAAAGGTGAGTTTATGGCAGTTTATAGTAATACTGATATTTTACAAGCGATCAAAGATGAGACTATTATTTGTTTACCATTCAATAAACAACATGTAAGTGAAGCTAGCTTGGATTTTACCTTGGGATATTACTATTACAGACAAGAAGCCAATACAGCCGCTAGAGTATATAATCCCTTTGACAAAGAGGAGGTCAAACGATATTTTAAAGGTCCGCTAAAGGCTATGTCTCATGAAGAATGGTGTAAAAATAACGGCTATACTTTATTTAAAAATATACCAAAGAATCATCCTATTATAGTTTTACGCCCAGGTGAAAGGATTTTAGCTCACACTCACGAATTCGTCGGAATACGTGCAAAAGGCGGTGCTGCGGAAGTAAAAAGTCGCAGTAGCTGGGGTAGAAATGGAGTGGCAGTCTGTTTTGATGCGGGATGGATCGATCCTGGATATATAAATAGAATAACCCTTGAAATCTATAATCTAAATCAGCATGAGAGTGTTGTTTTGCCAGTTGGCGAAAGAGTTGGACAGTTGATTTTTCATAATACGATATCACCAGTAGCGGGCGATTATAGCGAAGGTCGTAATGGTATGAGCGGTAAATATCAAAACAGTAATAATTTAGAATCATTAATAGCTAATTGGAATCCTTCACAGATGCTTCCTCGTGCTTATAAAGATATTCGATCAATACCACCGAAAATAAACGGGATAGCAGAAGGTATGTTTTAATGCGGGGAAAATATATTGTAATTGAAGGCAGTGATGGAACTGGTAAAAGCACTCAGATCGATCTGCTTAAAAAATTTCTTAATAAAAAGGGTTTTATATCTAAAACTATACATGAACCAGGCGAAACTGCTATAGGGATAGAACTTCGCAAGATTATAAAGAATAAGAATCTACCTAGATCCGCTAGAACAAATTTACTATTATTTACTGCGGCTAGATGTGAGTTAGCTCCTATTATTGAAAATCATCTTAATAAGGGTGAGTGGGTCATATCTTCCCGAAATTGGCTATCGACTGTCGTTTATCAAGGCTATGGAGAGGGTATTGATATTAATGAGATTAAGCAGATTACCGCTCTTTTTACAAATAAAAGCTACTTACAAACAGATTTAACCTTAGTTTTATATGCTAATACAGATACTTTGCGTAGTCGTATAATTAACCGTGATAATAAGTCCTCTAGTGATACATTTGAAAGTAAGCCAGACAATTTTCAATGTAAATTAAACAAGGGCTACCAGAAAATTATTGCTGATTTTAATTTACCCGCAATAAACACAAATGATAAAACTATAGATGAAGTCCATAACGAAATTATCAAGCACATTTCTAATGTTTTAAATTAAGAGTGTTGACTTTTTTACCAAGTAAAGGTAAAATACCTACTAGACATTACCAAAGACAGTAGCCGTTGGATTACACATTCAGCTTAATTTGCTACCGAGGAAGTGATATATCTTTCAAATTACAAGTCTTTGGTAGTGCGAGAACCAGAGACTTTTTGGTTTTTCAACTACCGAACATTAACAAAACGGTCTACATTATTAAATAATAACCAAGAGGAAGTTTTATTTATGGCAATTTCACGCGATAAAAAACAAACTTTGGTTGCAGAAGTTAGCGAATCTTTAGCTAATGCAAAGATGACAGCTTTCGCTAAATATAAAGGCTTAACTGTCGCCGACTTGCAAGAATTGCGCAAAAAAGCCCGCGAAACTAATGTAAGTATTAAGGTCGTAAAAAACCGTCTAGTACGAGTTGCTGTTGAAAATAGCGAAACCTATAAAAATGTAGATATATCTATGCTTGAAGGTCAGCTAGTTTATGCATTCAGTAGCGAAGACGAAGTAGCACCAGCTCAGGTCTTAGATGTTTTTGCAAAAACAAATCCAGCACTTGAATTAGTAGGCGGTTTCAGCGGTGAAGGCGAAACTCTTGATACTGATCAGATAAAAGCCTTAGCTGGCTTGCCAAGCAAAGAGCAGCTTATCGCTCAGGTTACTGCACAGTTACTTTCGCCAGTCAACGATATTACGAATGGACTTTCTGGCAATTTGCACGCACTACTTGATGGTATTGAAGCTAAAGCAACCAATTAATTTATTAATTTAAGAATAAAGGAGCTACAAAATGGCTGATATTAAAAAGCTAGCTGAAGAGCTTACAAAACTAACCGTTCTTGAAGTTAACGAACTAAAGAACGTACTAAAAGACGAATACGGAATTGAGCCTGCTGCAGCCGCTGTTGCAGTTGCAGGTCCTGCTGCTGGCGGTGCTGCTGAAGCAGAAG
This sequence comes from TM7 phylum sp. oral taxon 348, assembly GCA_007845485.1. Taxonomy (GTDB): domain Bacteria; phylum Patescibacteriota; class Saccharimonadia; order Saccharimonadales; family Saccharimonadaceae; genus SDRW01. Next base: position 220,044 of record SDRW01000002.1, on the reverse strand, counting down.
AAGAGAAAAAAGAATTTACAGTTCAGCTTAAAGATGCTGGTGGTCAAAAAGTTGCAGTAATTAAAGCTGTTAAAGAGATCACTGGTCTTGGCTTAGGTGAAGCTAAAGCACTTGTAGATGACGCTCCAAGCGCAATCAAGGAAAAAGTATCTAAAGACGAAGCTGAAGAAGCTAAGAAGAAGCTTGAAGAAGCTGGCGCTAGCGTAGAATTGGTATAATAAACTTACCAATTTTAGTAATTTTAATACAGACCGTTTGTTGATGAGCAAATCACTGCCTTTTGGCGGTGATTTTGCTTATAATATTATTATTAAAAATACAAATACAATATTTACAACAAAATTACAGTAACAGATTTAAAGCTGTGGAAATGACTATTGTAATTTACATAAACTTGACAATATGCAATAACTAGCGTATATATAGATATTAGTTAATGTAACAACACAAACAGATGAGGAATTGCGAGGATATGTCTGAATTACCAGAAAAGCAAGTAAAAAGGCTCAAGTCATTGATCCAAGATGCTGAAACAAATTTAGCCGCCGCTAAAGAACTTTTAATTAGCGTTCTAGGGGAAGATGGTAACGTAGTAACACCCCGAAGTAGTCAAGAAAATGTAAAAGGCAAAATTATTGAAGGCGTATTTGATGGTCAAGTTATGATAGGTCCTGATGGTAAGAACTATCCGGTACCGGCAAACTATGCCAGCAAATCAAAATTAGTTGAAGGTGATATGCTTAAACTAACCATTACAGATGATGGTGGATTTATATATAAACAAATAGGCCCTACCGAACGACGTCAAATTATCGGTACGCTTGTACAGCATGATGGAGCTTATTACGTTGAAGCCAATGGTCACGAGTACCGCATTTTACTTGCTAGTGTAACATACTTCCGTATTGCCGTGGGCGATCAAGTTACTATAATTGTACCCGAAGATAACCCTGAAGCCACTTGGGCGGCAGTTGAGGCGGCTCTATAACAAAAATGAGCCAGGCATTATATCGTAAATACCGCAGTAAAAGTTTATCAGAAATAGTTGGCCAGGATCATGTAACTAGTCTTCTTGATCGTGCTTTAGAATCAAACAAAGTAGCCCACGCCTATTTATTAACAGGTCCGCGAGGCACTGGTAAAACGTCAGTGGCACGAATATTAGCACATAAAATAACTGGATTATCATACGACATTGAAGATAATAATTTAGATATTATTGAAATAGATGCAGCAAGTAATAATGGTGTAGATAATGTTAGAGATTTGCGTGAAAAAGCTTTAGTAGCACCCATTAAATCGCAGAAAAAGGTCTACATTATTGATGAAGTTCACATGCTTAGTAAATCTGCTTTTAATGCCTTACTAAAAATAATTGAGGAGCCACCAGAGCATGTTGTCTTTATTTTAGCTACAACTGATTTTGATAAAGTACCAGACACGATAGTAAGTCGTACTCAACGTTATAATTTTAGGTTAATTGATGAATCAACAGTGGCAGACCATCTTGCATTTATTGCCAAAAAAGAAAGTATTAAAATTGATACCGACGCTTTAAATTTAATTGCTGAGCGTGGTGGTGGTAGCCTGAGGGATAGTATTAGCTTACTTGATCAAATTCAACATAGCGAATCAAAAAACGGAGAAATTACGCGCAGTGATATTGAAGCATCTCTTGGATTAGCAACAAAAGATGAAATCAATGCAATTGGCGAAGCGATTTTAAGTGGTGATGCATTAAAAATCATCGCAGCAGTAAGGCAACCAGAATTACGTGGTATCGGTGCAGTTTCTGTTGCAGATCAGCTATATAATTGGATCCAAAGAAATTTAGAATCTTATCCATACTTGGTAACCTATTTTGAAGATTTGATAAAAGTTCAGAAGTCGCATCGCCCTGATGTTGCTATTTTAGTGGCAGTGCTAAAATTTGCAGTCAAAATGCCTGAGCCCCAAATTATTCAACGCCCATCTACCCAGGAAAGCCATAAATCCGATAGCCTATCTATGTCATCTAAAATTACCGAAGAGCCTATCGCTACAGCTAAACCCCCAGAGAAAACAACCAAGATACTAGACACTGAATCGAAGCAAGATGACGATAGTTCTGACATAGCGAGTCAAAAAGACGTCCAGCAAAAAGATCAAAATAAGAAAAATAATTTTAATTGGCAATCAGTTTTAGATTATTTAAATGATCATAAAAGTGAATTTAAAGGTATACATGCAATATTAGAAAAAAGTAAGCCGATTATTAAAGATAATAAAGTAAGTCTTTATGTATTAAATAAATTTAATAAAACAAAATTAGATAAACGGCGCGCAGTTTTAGGAAAGATTTTATCAGAAAGTGGCGTTGGTGATTTTGAAATCGAGATTATAGATCGACCAGCGCCCCCTCAAAATGAACAAGCTGCAAAAGTTGCTGCTATAATGGGCGGAGGAGAAGAAGTTGATGTCTGATAATACCGCTGCAAAAATCCCACCACAAAACATTGACGCCGAAAAGAGTTTACTGGGTGCAATTCTAATTGACGAAGATGTCCTTTCGGATGCAAGTGAAATTGTAAAACCAAAGGATTTTTATGATAAAAATCACCAGACAATCTTTAATGGAATGATATCACTTTATGAAAAACATAGTCCCGTAGACATGCTTACTTTGACAGATGAGTTAAAAAGAAAAAACCAACTTGAAATCATAGGTGGATCAGCTTATCTTTCTGAATTAACAAATTATGTACCAACTGCCGCCCATGCAGATGCCTATGCTAATATGGTCGCTCAAAAAGCAGTACGGCGTCGATTAATTAAGGCTAGTAGTGAAATTAGTGAGATGGGATACGATGAAGAAGCAGATGTACAAGAAATGCTATCAAAAGCAGAATCTGAACTTTTTAGCGTATCAGATCAATCTTTAAAACAAGACTTAGTAAGTATTGAAAGTATCCTGACAGATAGTTTTGATAGAATGGAAGAATTATATCAAAACAAAGGGGCTATTAGGGGTATTCGCACAGGCTACAAAGATCTAGATAATATGACAGCTGGATTGCAGCGCAGCGATTTAATCATATTAGCAGCTCGGCCAGCAATGGGTAAAACCACCTTGGTAACAAACCTAGCTTATAATGTTGCTACTATAGAAAAAAAGGCAGTTTTATTCTTTAGTTTAGAGATGAGTAAAGAGCAACTAATAGATCGTATGCTAGCTGATGCCGCTGGTGTTGACAGCTGGAATATAAGAACAGGCAATCTAAGTGATGAGGATTTTGCTAAAATAACAGACGCGATGGGTGAACTAGCGGAAGCCCCAATTTATATAGATGATAAACCTGGTTTAAGTGTACTAGAAATGCGAACCAAAGCTCGCCGTATTGCCCACGAACAAGAGCTTGGCCTAATTGTAATTGACTATCTACAGCTTATGCAGGGTAGTAAACGTAATGAGAATAACAGAGTTCAAGAAGTTAGTGAAATATCGCGAGGACTTAAACTGGTCGCCCGCGAGCTAAATGTTCCGCTGATTGCACTTAGCCAGCTTTCACGTACAGTTGAAACACGTACGCCACCAATTCCACAACTTTCTGATTTAAGGGAATCTGGCTCCATAGAACAGGACGCTGATATTGTAAGTTTTATTTATCGCCCAGGCTATTATGAACCAGATAATCCAGATGTTGCAAATATCACCAAATTAATCATCGCTAAGCATCGTAATGGTCCAACTGGAGAGGTTCAGCTCTACTTCCACCCAGAGCGCCTACGTTTTATGTCTCTAGATAAACGCCACGAATAACTGTATAATTATCACTATATGATAGAAAGATCATTAATTAAAAAATCAATATTGTACCGCCTACGCTTTTGGATAGGTTATGGATTGTTGGTCTTAGCTCTAAGTCTTCTATTAATTTTAGCTGTTACGCAAACATCGGGCGGAATAAGTTCTAGCGAGCAAACTAGCGCATTAAAAAGTGCCAGTATAACGGTTAAGAATGTAAGTAGCTTTATGATCATTGATTTGCCTTATCATATGCTGCAAAAAATCTCCATTTCTTTATTTGGTCTAAATCCCATAAGTATAAAGCTACCTTCAGTAATAATAGCATTTATCACTAGTATAGGCTTAGTTTTAGTTTTGCGACATTGGTTACAGCCACGTACAAGCGTTATTACTGGTGCTATAGCTATTACTTCAACACCTTTTATATTTTTAGCTCAGCAAGGTACACCTGCAATAATGCTGGCTTTTTGGCCTATTATTATAATGTTATTAGTTATTAGTAGTGTAGAAAAGGGTAAATTAAGAACTTTAATATTTCCAACCCTTACCTTATCTATAGCATTGAGTCTATATACCCCTTTAATGATTTATATCATAATCGCGTTAGTTTTAAGCAGTTTAGCACATCCTTATACTAGACTAGTCATACGCCGTAAAATCCCCAATCCAATTTTGATATCATCTATTGGCTTAACAATATTATCGTTAGTGCCTTTAGTTTATTCTATAATAAAATCTCCAATGCCAGCTAAGGGTTTGCTATTTTCACAAGCTGATAGTGGATTAGGCGTGATTGACAGGCTAATAAAATCCTTTACACAATTTGCTGATATATCTGGACACACGATAGTTAAAACTGGAAATCTAGCACCATACTTTACACTTGTAGTAGTGGCTCTCATGTGTATTGGTTTATTCTATCTGTACAAAAAACGCCACACAATTCAAAGCTATATTTTATTTAGTTGGTTGGCAATTTCCATTATAGTAGCAGCTTTCAATCCAAGCCATCCAGAAGTAGTATTTATTCCTTCTATGATCTTAGCTGGAATGGGTATAGCAATGATATTAAATGAATGGTATAGACTATTTCCCCAAAATCCATATGCAAGAGCATTTGCGCTCGGTCCAATAGCTGTATTAATCGGTGGAATCATGATAACAGATGCAACTCGATATTTTTATTTATATAATTATAACTCTGGGTTGATACAAGCAAATTCCGAAGATCTTCACCTGATGCATAGTACATTAAGATCAAAATCTAATAATATTACACCATCATTTATAGCTGTATCAAATGATGAGCTACCTTTTTACAAACTATATATAGATACAAATAAAATTAACCTGCAAGTAACAACCGAAGGCAATATAGATAAAATATCCACATCAGACAAAACTAGAATTTTAGCTACAAAATCTAGCGCACTAGCAAAGAGTAAAACTATTCCTGAGTCTGTTATTGCATCGCGTTTAGATACTAAGCCGTCTGATAGGTTTTATATCTACAAAAATATTGCAAAATAATATATAATATCTAGAGATAATTTAGGAGGAGAACATGGCACTTAATCAAATGAAGATGATTAATGAACTGCGTAAAGCGCAAAAGGAACTTAAAAAACAGCAAATTATCGCAGCAGCTGGCGGCGAAGATAATGATCCAGCGGTTGAAATAACTATAAATGGCGAATTGAAAGTACAGAATATAAGCATAAATCCAGAATACGTAGATTTAGAGGATATTGAAGAACTTGAAGGTTGGCTAGAAGCTGCTTTCCGTGATGGCATGCAAAAAGCACAAGAAGTAGCAGCTGAAAAGATGAAGCCTCTTATGGGCGGCATGAACTTGCCAGGAATGTAAAGTGGCAAAACAGCTTTTACCACGCGCTTTAACAACTCTAATTGATGAGTTGGGAAACTTACCAGGAGTGGGGGTACGCACAGCCGAACGCTATGCGTACCATCTTTTGCGTACAAAATCAGAGTCAAATAAGAGGCTATCAAATTCAATAGCCAATCTTAAAGCTAATGTAAAATATTGCCCAGCTACATTTGCCTTAATAGACTCAGATGAGGAAATTTCACCACTCTATGCAGATCCAACCCGCAATAAAAAAGTAATTGCCGTGGTTGAAGAACCTCTTGATATAATTGCACTTGAACGCACTGGTCAATACAACGGAACTTATCATGTACTCGGTGGAGTGATATCACCCATAGACAATATAGGTCCAGAGCAACTACATATAAAAGAGTTAGTTATCAGAATTAAGCAAGATGAAGTTGAAGAAATAATCATCGCGACAAATGCTAGCGTAGAAGGTGAATCTACCGCTCTCTTTCTACAACGCTATATTAAGGAGAATGAAATAAATGTAAAAATGAGTCGCTTGGCACGCGGGCTACCAGTGGGTGTCGATTTAGAATATGCTGATCAAATTACCTTAAGTCATGCTTTAGAAGGTAGGCGATCTCTATAAGGGTAATATAAATGTATCTAGTTGCTCAAAAACTTATTAATCAAGCTTGTAAGATTATAGTAATTCAAGCCGAAAATCCGGACGGAGACAGCCTAGGCAGTGCTTTGGCTCTAGAAGAGATTTTGAGTGTTTTAGGTAAAGAAGTAAAACTTTACTGCCCCGTTGAAATACCTAAATATCTACGCTATATAGATGGCTGGGATAGAGTTGAAAGTGATTTTTCTACAGATGCAGACTTGGCTATAATCGTTGACACAACAGCAGAGCTACTATTGAGTAAGGTGCTTGAAACACCTGAAGCAAGACATTTTTTAGAATCTCGCGAAGTTTTAGTTATCGATCATCATACTAGCGCTGAACCAACATTAAGTTTTAATCACACACTACTTTTAGATGAAGCAGCCGCGGCTAGCCAGGTTATTTACAATTTAGCCGAAAGCTCCCACTGGCATATAAACAAACAAGCAGCCAAAGCAATGCTAACGGCACTACTTTCAGATACACTTGGCTTAACTACTCAGAATGTTAATAGTAAGGTATATTCTACGGCTGCAAAATTATCAGATTTAGGCGCTAGTCCAGCAGAAATTGAGGAGAAGCGCCGTGATTTTATGAAAAAATCACCTAAAATACTAGAATATAAAGGTAAACTAATTGAGCGAATTGAATATTTTTTAGATGGAAGGTTGGCGATAGTACATGTGCCATGGGAAGAAATTCAAGAATATAGTGATGAATATAATCCTGGCGCATTAATAGGGGACGAATTGCGCTTAGTTGAGGGTGTGGATATCAATTGCGTTATAAAAACATATCCAGACGGGCGACTCACGGCACGTATAAGATCTAATCTACCCGTAGCCGATTCTGTTGCTGGGTATTTTGGCGGCGGTGGCCATCCTTATGCTGCGGGATTTAGGATTTATGAAGACTATAACACAGTCCTATATGAACTAATAGAAGTTACCGAGAAAGCTCTTAGCTAGATTTAATTGTTTACTATCTAAACTTAAATATAAATAGCAAAAAAAACCTTATTATTGTACAATTATTACTAATGGTAAAGCTATATAATACACTTACTCGTCAAAAAGACACACTTAAACCACTAGATGGTAAAACTGTAAAAATTTACACCTGTGGTTTGACTGTTTATAGCCAACCTCACATCGGCAATTGGGTAGGGTATGTATATTGGGATATCTTAATACGTCTATTGCGCTATGAAGGTTTAAATGTAGTTAGAACGCAAAATATTACTGATGTAGGACATCTAACAAGCGATGACGACAGCGGCGAAGATAAAATGGAAAAAGGCGCCAAAACAGAAGGTAAAACTGCTTGGAATGTAGCTGAAAAATATATAGCAATAGCCACGCATGAAGCTTATAATGTTCTACAATTAATAAAGCCCGATCATCTAGTTCGCGCCACTGATTATATTAAACAGCAGATTGATTTTGCGCGCCAATTAGAAGCTAAAGGATTCACTTATATAATAGAAGGCGATGGATTATACTTTGATACATCAAAATTAAACGATTATGGCAAATTAGCCCGGCTAGATATAGATGGTCTAGAGGCTGGAGCGCGCGTAAGTGTAGAAGGCAAGCGCAATATAACAGATTTTGCAATCTGGAAATTTTCTCCCAAAGATTCTCAGCGCGACATGGAATGGGAGAGTCCCTGGGGAGTAGGTTTCCCTGGGTGGCATTTAGAATGTTCAGTAATTGCACGTGAGACACTAGGTGATCAAATAGATATTCACACTGGCGGGATAGATCACATTCCTGTTCACCATACAAATGAAATAGCTCAGACAGAGAGTATTACAGGCAAACAATTTGCGCAAATTTGGTTACATAATAATCATATAAAAGTTGATGGTCACAAAATGAGTAAAAGCCTAAAAAATATCATAACACTTGATGATATTTTAGATCATGGCTTTAGTCCCGCAGCATTTAAAGTAGCTGTTTTGAGTAAGCATTTTCAAACAGAGGGTAACTTTACTTGGGAGATAATGAAATCCGCTAACCAACGTTATAAAAATTGGCAACGAGCAGCAAGCTTGCGCCATCAGATTAATAAAACTATCGATAATACAGATCAAGAAAAGTCCGTTCCTTCATTTGCAGCATCTCAGGCTTTAATAGAAATATTGGACGATAATCTAAATACTCCGCAAGCTCTGGCTCATATAGATCACGTTTTTAGGCAAGTTATTGAAGCTCCTCTTTCAAGTATAAATCAGTCCGCCTTACAAAATTTTATAGAGACAATAAACGACATTTTAGGTGTAGATTTAATTAATTCAACACCAGACATAAGCGATGATATGAAACAGCTAATTCTAGAACGTCGTCAAGCTCGTGAAAAGAAGGATTGGGCAAAAAGTGACTTAATACGAGATAAATTACTCGCTCAAGGTATTTCTATACGTGACACGCCTAGGTTTAGTATTTGGGAAAGAGTTTAGTAAATAAAAACGCCGCTAGTTAAGCGACGCATTCTGCTTGGTACACAATCAAGCATTAGTTACGGCTATGATATCTCAGAATCCTATTTACATTACAGCGCGTCTTGTTATCAGATTTATATAATAAATCGATACCATGACTACAATCAAACACACACTTAGGTAAAATAATCTTGCGTCCGCTTGGATGTTCAAACACATTATCAATATCCACTTTATAGACATCATCAAAAATATGTCTTAACATCGCTAATAAAAAATCTGGCATATAAAACATACCATAAACAGAAAGAAGTATTGCGCCACAAATAATATCAAGTACAATTCCAGCACTACACTTGAAAAATAACCAGGCTTTAGACAAGTCAACCAATAGCAACTTAACAAATATGGAGGCGATTACAATTGTCATCAAATGAATTGATAACCATAAAATAAGGCTGCGCACAAGCTTAATCTGTAACTTAGTATCGTTACGGAGATTAAAAAGTTCAGCTGCAATATTCCCTTCATTAATACCAATTTCCCTGGTTGTAGTAATATAATAACCAGACAAACACACGAGATTCATCTCCTTTAAGATAGAACGAACTATACGGCGAACTACCGTATTACACATATAATAATATATTATATGTTAAATATCAATAAATTCTGCTTGTACTTTTAGTAACAAAATACCTAAGCTTGGCTCTTCTTAGCTTTCTTAATCAAATTAGCTACAGAACCTGTCTTCGTTTTTTTAATAGATTTCTTACGATTACCAAGATAATCTTCTAATAAAATCTTTGCCCAGCCAGCGATTGGAATAGAAATTAAGCCGCCAATTAAACCAAATATGTAAGTTCCCAAAGTCACAGAAAGTAATACCACGAGAGCCGAAAGCTGAATGGTTTTTGCCTGGATAACAGGGGATATAAAATTATTTTCAATTTGTTGGTAAACTACAAAATATATAACAAAAGTTACCGCCGCTGGCACACTACTGAGTAGTAACATAAGCGTAATTAACACGCCAGCAATCGTTGCACCAAACATAGGTATTAATGATAGTAGAAAAGCTATAGCTGCCACAGGTAAAGCCAAATTACCAGGAGCACCCTGAATAAAGACAGGTATGATGGCTACAAAAATACCCGCCGAAACACCGCCAATAGCCGCCACAGCAAGCTGTCCATTTACATATCCAGACATAACCCTGTACATTTTCTTAGCAAGCATTTGGTGATGTGCTTTTCTATCTTCATTTGTGTACATATTCCAATAACGTCTCAACCAAGACGGACCTTCTAGTAGCATTAAAAACGTCATTACAAGCACTAATAATACAGATATAACCACACCTAATACTGATCCAATTCCAGTAACCACGCCCACACCTACATTAGTAGCTAGCTGGCTAGCGTTATTTTTTATATTATTTATAGCCTGATCAACCTGCTCCTGTAAGTGATATTGATTCACGAGATTATTTATGGAATTAATCTGATCTTTATTTTTATCTATTAGATCTGGGATACTTTCTGCAAAGTGAACCGATTGTTCTACAAGGGGAGGTAGTACCAAAAACAAAAATCCAGTTAGCAAGCCTACTATTATAATATAAGCCGTCGCTGTACCACCTAAACGACTACGCCCAGGCATAAATTTCACCAAAAAATTAACTGGCACATTTAAAGCTAACGCCAGAAAGAACGATACAACCACTAAAATCAAAGCAGAACGAGCCATAAAAATAGCAAGCGCTGAAAGAGCAAATCCTATTACAACCAACCAAAAACGTACGAACGTAATCGTATCTATTTCAATTTTTACCTTCATTTTTTCTCCTTAACGGTTATTGTTACAATTTTACCATTAATTATAATATTCCACAATTAAAAAGCACCCCTTGCAAGCAAAGGGCGCTTTGGCACTTCGCTTACAAAAGGCGCATCTCTTATGGAGCCTTATGTCTTACAATGAATTTACCAGTTTAGCAAGTTCCTGGCATCGTTGGCTGTTGCAGACATCTTCATTGATAATCTGCGTTACACTATGGTGAAGCATACAGCTGCGGGCACTATCAGAGGACTCATTCAGAATATTGCTGAAATTACGCCAGCTATCAAGCTCTGAAATGAAGTCGCCATGCAACTTGTCTTCAGGATTCAATAACGAAGAAAAATTGATCAATTCATGCGACGAAGTGTCGAGAGATTTCACACCAATATCAACCTTGTGATTATTGATGTGACTTACAACAAACAGGCAGGTCTCGCTACCAAGTTGTTTACGAAAACCACCATTCATAACGGGATCATCTTCAACGAGACGATGGAAGAGGCGCTTCACCTTAACAATAGCAGGCGAATAATTTTGTTTCATGGCAAAATCTAAATCACGTTCATCTTCATAGACGCATTGCAGTCGACTCAGATCTTCTTGCGAAACAGTTTTGCCTACATAGACGTCAACAGCCAGCCCTTTGTCATACTCATGTGGTCTCATATTGTAAAGAGGCATGAAAAGCTCCTTCAAAATAGAAATGTACAACCTGGCATGATCACCAGACCCAGTTATCAACTTTAGCATAAATATGTAATTAAATCAACCCAAATAAAAACACCGCCCTTTTAGGGAGCGGTGTTTAATTGCTCAACCTTACGGGCGGTGATGGTTCACCAATGAGGAGGAGCATAATTTGTCAAATTTAGTCATTCTTTCGAAGACTCTCTAGATTCTCTGATGCGTAGCTATATACTTTAGGAATATAAGTGTAGCAATATAAGCCAAACTGAGCAACAAGCAGCGCGGTCAGAGGAACTTTCAAAACTTTATCAACAGGGCTGGTAGACTTCAGCGAGTCGCTAGCTATCATAAGACCAACCAATAAAGATAAGGTGTTAGTTTCGAATTCCAGCCGTGCAATACGATCATCAGCATGTGAAGCGCTCATGACAGGTATCCTCCTTGAGTAGGAAACATAGAAATGTACAAGCGTGATGAATTTCACACTTTATCAATAATATTATCATGTATATACATATAAGTAAATAAGAAAAACACCGCCCCAGGGAGCGGTGTATAGCCAAATCTCAACCTTATGGGCGGTTATATTACCAAGGAGGAGATATGACTATTAGAGTGTTAGTCTTGCTCTACTTTTTGAGTAGATTAAGATTTTTGAGAAGAACGCGATTTTTTCACCACGCATTGTTTATAGGCTAGGATCACTGACCTGCCGATGGAGACTAAGCCTGTAACAAATAGTATCGGTACTGAAATTTCACGTCCTTCCAAGGTTGAATCGTACATGATGCAAACCGTAGCAAGAAAGATAAAGCCAGCAATACTACTATAGTGGATATCCATCCAGGCAAGAACATCCTTGTTAGATGGTTCACTCATAGTGAATCTCCTTAGATGAGAAATGTACAAGTATAGTGGAATTACTATACTCTAATCAGTATTTTATCATTTTTATATGAATACGTCAATAGTGTAAATTTAGTTACCACAAAAAGAAAAACACCGCCCTTTAGGGAGCGGCGTTTAATTGCTCAACCTTACGGGCGGTGATGGTTCACCAATGAGGAGGAGCTATATCAAGGCATTTCACGCCGAGTATTGATGTATCCTTTCGAATACATATATTTATCATCAATCAGCTTTTCAGCATCAATCTTTTGCTCTGGCAGGGGAGACGCCAGAAAAAGATTAACTAAGCTACGAGTTTCTTTATTGTAACGCAATAAATCTAGCGCGTAGCAAGCTTCATCTTCCCCCTTGGTCATATATAGACGAACACTCTCTCCGCTAGGCGAAACAAATTGAATCCAGCAATGATCGTCTATCTTAACTAATTCGACAAAATACACCTTACCATCGAAACGCATGTCATAATACACACGTTCGCAAAAGTTGAAAAGGGATACAAGAAACAAAAAGATTGATAGGACAAACATTAGCGAAACAAATGTATAAAATACATAGAAAGGTATTTTATACGACTCTTCTACTTTAACTTCAGACAATGAAAAAAGTACAACAGTAAGCGCTACAAAAGCCATGCCAGAACATATTACTACAAATACAGAGACGCACTCCTTTAAATTACTAAAGGCCTCGCTTGCATGCTTCGCTTCATCCCTTGCAGGAACATCAGTTGCAGCATAGTAGATAGATGAAGTGCTCATTATGAGCATCCTCCTTAGGTTGGAAACGTACAAGTACAGTGGAATTACCGCACTCCAGTTGTTATATTATCATAATATTTGTTGTAAGTCAATAGTAAGTTGTGCTCTATTGTGGTATATAGGTAGAGTTAATTAGTAAATAAGAAAAACACCGCCCTTTAGGGAGCGGCGTTTATAAAAGCAACTCAACCATAGAGCGGTGGATTCACAGAACTTTGGTTGAGAAACTTAGAAAAATGAAGCTATTTATCAGATTCTACAATACTGTTTTCTGCAGTAATTGAATCAGAGTTACTAGCATCATTAGAATTATCACCTTCAGCAGGTGATTCACTAAGATTACTGTCGGCAGATTCAACCTTACGGTTAGCTTTCCACTCCTCTAGGATATCGTTAATATAATAACGAGTAGGAGCATCATCGCGGAAGTCAAATGTACCAGCAGTAAAAGTATCAATCTTTTCGCTGACCCCACCATCAGGTGAAACGATCTTAACAATTTCACCGCTAGGCATCATAAAAGTAGCGGTGCCAGAATCATCTTGTTGCACAAAATATACATCAAAAAGAGAGACTAGCAACACCAATGGAGAATACAGAGCATTTTCCTTCATGATGCTTTTGCTTACATATAAGCGATACAAAGCTGCAATGAGGACGAAAATGACTACAAAGACAAGAAGACCCCCAATAGTCTTATTATCTACCGCGAGGATTCCTCCAGCCTTATGAATACACAAGGCAATGGCGACAATAGTCAGAAACACCGCGCAAAGAGCAATAGCAATGAACAGAAAAACAAAGATACTTGCAATCTTCCGTAAACGGAAATCATCTTTGTCTCCCTTGATCCAAAAGACATAGGGAGCAACTCGCTGTTCAATCCACTTAGGACAATGATCAACAGCAACGTAGTGATACGCACGTGATGACATACGATCTCAACCTTTCAAAATAGAACATGTGAATGAGCAGGAAAGATAATATTTATTACCTCACCCAATTTGTTATTCTAACAAAAATATTTTAGCATGTCAAATATCAAATAGTTTGTGTATTACTGATAATAATTATTTAAGAACTCGTTTTTAAAATCATAAAAGGTATTATTTTTAATACTAGAGCGAATATTATCAACTAGCCTCACAATAAAGCGTTCGTTATGTATAGTAGCAAGAGTATTAGAAAGCAATTCACCAGTCTTAAAAAGGTGATGTAAGTAGGCTCGACTGTAATTTTTGCAAGTATAGCAATCACATTCTTCATCAAATGGTCTAAAATCTCGCTTGAATTCTGCACGTTTAATATTTATTCGACCGTTTTTTGTATATAATGCACCATTGCGTCCAACACGGGCAGGGGAAACGCAATCAAAGGTATCAGCACCGTTTTCAATACAGGAGAAAATGTCATCTGGTTCACTAATGCCCAACATATGACGAGGTTTATCTTCTGGCAGTTCTTCATTCATCCAGCGCACGATTTCACCAATTCGGGATTTTTCTAATGCTCCACCAAGTCCATAACCATCAAAGTCCATCTTACCAAGAAACTGGGCTGATTGGCGGCGCAAGTCCTCATAATTAGCACCCTGCACCACGCCAAATAAAGCTTGCGGCGGGCGGTGAGTACGCACGGAATTTAAGCGCTTATGCTCAAGTAAACTACGTTCCGCCCAGGGGTGAGTACGATATTTTAATGATTCCACCTGGTAATTATAATTATGGTAAAGTGTCGTTAGCTCATCAAAAGCAAAAGTAATATCCGCCCCTATACCATGCTGTATTTGCATAGAAATTTCGGGTGTAAAACGGTGAAAACTACCGTCTAAGTGTGATTTAAATGTTACACCATCATTATCAATTGTGGCAAGTTTATCCTTTTTATTTGTAACATTATTACCACCTTCACCATTCATATCTATAACTTTTTTAAACCCAGCGCCCAAGCTCATAACCTGAAAACCGCCGCTATCGCTAAAAGTAGGTTTATCCCAATTCATGAATTTATGAATACCGCCCGCTTCATCAATTACATCGTGCCCTGGTCGTAAATATAGATGATAAGCATTTACCAAGCAGGCTTGCGCGCCAGTATCTTTTAGTTGCTCTGGTACCAGACTTTTGAGCGTTGCTTGCGTGCCAACTGGTATAAAAGCAGGCGTTTCAATTTGACCATGCGGAGTTATTATTATACCCGTACGCCCCAATCTGCCAGCAAGCTTATGTGTAATATCAAATTTTAGAGCTTGATTCATGAACATTATTTTACCACAGAGCTATGATAGACCATTAAATATGCTATTATAAATAATAATAACAATAAGGAGTAGAAGATGTCTCTAGAAGAGAAGCAACCGATTGTTTCGATTGAAGATTTCACTATGAAATTCGGTAATAAAACCGTGATTGATAATCTATCTTTTGAAATTAACAAAGGCGAAACTTTTGGACTTTTAGGTAGCAATGGTAGCGGTAAAACAACCATTTTACGCGCACTACTAGGTATTTACCCAGCAACAAAAGGAAAATTGTTAATAAATGGTAAGAAATTTACGCCAGAACTCGGCGGTAAAATTGGATACCTACCAGAAGAGCGCGGACTTTACAAAAAGGAAAATGTATTAGATGTTATGACCTATTTTGGTCAACTTAAAGGCGTAGAGCGACAAGCAGCCAAAGAATGGTCGCTAGAATATTTAAAGCGCGTTGATCTAGCAGACAAAGCAAAAATGAAAATAGATAAGCTTTCAGGCGGGCAACAGCAAAAGGTACAGCTTGGCGTAACTATTATGAACAACCCAGAAATTCTAATTTTAGATGAGCCAACCAAGGGGTTTGACCCAATCAACCGCCGATTACTGATGGATATAATAGATGAGCAAAAAGCCAAAGGATCAACCGTGATATTAATCACTCACGACATGGCAGAAGTAGAGCGCCTATGCGACAGACTACTATTACTTAAAAATGGTAATAAACACGCCTATGGAACAGTACCTGAAGTACTCAAAAAGTTTAATAAAAAGAATATGGATGATGTCTTTTTGGAAGTTTACGGCGCACATGCAAGAGAGGAGATTTTAGATAATGGCCAAGCATCATAATTTAGGCACTGTAATTTGGTTTGAGTTTACTCGCACGATAAAAAAGCCTTCTTTTTGGGCTGCAACTTTATCATTCCCAATCTTAGTGTGCATTCTTTTTGCAATTGTTTTTTACAGTAGCCAGCAAACCCAAAATAACACAGATAAGCTATCTAAAGAAAAATTTAGTATAGTTTATAAGGATGATTCAGGAATAGTCGTTCCAAAGATTGCTGAAGGTATGCAAGCAAAACATGTTGACGATAAAGCCAAAGCAATTGAAGATGTTCGCAATCAAAAAGTTGATGCCTTTTTCTACTATCCAAAGAATGCATCAAAAAATACAACCGAAGTTTATGGTAAGGATTCTGGACTTTTTGAAAATGGCAAATATGATGCCATAGCAAAACAGCTACTGATTTTAAGCGCAAATTCCAAAATTAATAGTAATGAATTAGTAGAAATAACAAAGGGAAATATAAAAACAAATCTGGTAACCTACCTAAAAAACGGCGAGAAATCAGCAGGCTGGATGGCAGCGATACCTCCATTACTATTTCTAGCTCTGTTTTATATGGCTATAGTAATGCTTGGTAGTAATCTGCTAAACAGCACAGTTGAAGAAAAAGAGAATCGTGTAACAGAGATGATTCTAACCACGCTAAATCCAACTGATTTGATCGTAGGAAAGCTACTCGCAACTTTCCTTGCAGGAATAGTGCAGACTTTAGTTATTTTAACGCCAATTGTAATTGCATATCTGCTGCTAGGTAGTAATAGCTCTGCTATTAACTTGCCAGATTTAGGTTCAATCAACCAACTAGTTATAGATCCTATCCGAATGCTAGTTGGCGGATTAATCCTCTTGGGCGGAATTCTATTATTTACTGGTTCACTAATGTCACTAGGCGCAATCATGCCTACAGCTAAAGAAGCTAATCAATGGTTCAGTATAGTTATTTTAGCGATGTTTATACCATTTTATATAATATCGCTGATTTTAAGCGATCCAAACCAATTGATAGTACAAATTTTTACATTCTTCCCATTCACATCACCAGTTACAGCCATGTTGCGCAATGCTTTTGCTTCACTTGATAGTACTAGCTCTGCAATAGTTATCACAGTTCTAATTGTTCTAGGTGTCTTAATAATACGCTTAGCCGTTCATTTATTCCGTTACGGTGCAATGCAGTATGACTCGAAACTTTCATTAAAAGGTATCTTAAAAAGATAATTAAAACTTTTCCTAAAAATACCGCTCTTAGTAAAATAGAGCGGTATTTTAGTTTCAGATTAAATTCAGTTTTAAATGATAAAATATAAATTGAATATATGCGTATTTTAATTGTTGAAGATGAGAAAAAGCTTGCACGCGCCATTAGCCGAACGCTAAAAAACGAAGGCTACGCTATAGATATCGAATATAATAGCAGTGAAGGCTATGCAATGGCTAGTACCCAACCGTACGACGCTTTAATTATTGACAGAATGATGCCTGGCGATTTTAGTGATGGGCTAGATATGCTTAAAAAACTACGTAAAGATGGTATTTTTACGCCAGCTATAGTTTTAACAGCGCTAGGTGAAACAAGTCAAAAAATTACTGGACTAGATGCAGGCGCAGATGATTATTTAGCGAAACCCTTTGCTATAGACGAGCTCTTAGCAAGATTACGAGCAATATTAAGAAGACCAAAAAAAGCCCAACCAACCATCCTAAAAGTCGGTAAACTACACATAGACACTACTAACCGAACAGTAGAGTTTGATAATAAAAAGATAGATCTGACAGCAAAAGAGTACGCTCTACTACAATATTTAATGAAGTCCAGCGGTCAAACATTAAGTAAAGAGCAAATTATGGAACACGTATGGAACTTCGATGCTGATATTTTACCAAACACAGTTGAAGCTTATATAAAAGCATTACGCAAAAAAATTGACGAAAAATATAACGTAAAATATATAAAAACCGTACGTGGAATTGGCTACAGACTGGAGGGATAATGTACAATATTCAGAAAATGTTTACAAGCGCAACTTTAAAACTAACAGCTTGGTATTTAATGATCGTTATGATCATAAGCCTTGGGTTTAGTGGCTTACTTTATATAACATCACTCGGGGAGGTATCAGAGCGGTTTAAAAACACCGAAACTCGCTTAAACGAAACATATCCCCAGTTTAGTAGCCTTGATTTTGATAAATTTAGAGAGTTACAAGTTAAAGAAGCTAGCGAGAAACTTACTACTTTACTAATTTATATTAACTTAATTATTTTAGGAATTGGTGGTGCTGCTAGTTATTTATGGGCGAGACAAACATTGCGCCCGATCGAAGAAGCACACGAACTACAAAGCCGATTTACAAGCGACGCTAGCCATGAATTGCGCACACCTCTCGCGGTAATGAAGACAGAGATAGAATGTATTTTACGTGATAAAACTGCCTCAAAAGCAGATTATAAAGAAACACTTACAAGCCAGCTAGAAGAAGTTAATAGACTAGCCACGTTATCAAATCTGTTACTAAAAATTGCTAGATTAGAGACAGAAGAGCTTACCTGGGGCTCTGTCGATATAGTAGAAACTACCAAGCGAGCTGTTCAATCATTTTCCATCGATCAACAAAAGATCATTAAAGTTAATCAATCAGCTAAAAAAATCATATTAACGCGCGCCAATTCAGAAAGTATCACAGAGCTAATTATAATTTTAATAGATAACGCCTTAAAATATAAAAGTCTCAATACAAATGTAGAAGTTACTCTAAAACGCGCGAAAGGACACGTTTATTGCATCGTTTCAAACTATGGCAAAGGAATAAAGAACGAGGATATAAGCCACATCTTTCAACGCTTTTACCAGGCAGATAAATCGCGCAATAAAAGTATAAATAAAGGATACGGGCTGGGTCTTTCCTTAGCTTATGAAATTGTGCAGCTTCATCATGGGGAAATATTTGTTAAATCTGTTAAAAATGGTAAAACTAGCTTTATAATTAAATTTTCATAAAACAGTTGGATATTTTCAGCAAAATTTCAGTTTTAATTGGCATAATGACTATTAGCGATAAATAATATCGCATAACAAAAGGAGTGATTATGAAAGAACAATTTACACCAATTTATCTTAGTAAAAAAGGTATGAAGGATTTGAGAAAATCAATATCAAGGCTAGAAAGATCAATTACTGCAGCACAAGCTGAACTCAGAGAATTAGAGTACGGCACATCGCACGAGGATAGGTTAGAAAGAATAGGTAAACTAAGTCAAATAGAAAGTTTAGAATCTGAGCTTGCTGAAAAACGCCACCAGCTAGCTAACGCAAAGATTCTGCCAAGAAAGCGAGACGCCCTGAAGGTGGTGCTAGGATCAGTAGTAGATTTAATTGATACTAATGGGCGAATAGTACAATACACGCTAGTAGAAAGTATTGAGGCAAACCCGAGCGATGGACGAATATCAATTAATAGCCCTCTTGGTCAAAGTTTAATCGGTAGAAAAGTTCGCGAAATAATTGAATGGGGGACTGAAAGCCGAATTAACCAAATGAGGCTAGTAAGTATTCATTAATTAATTAAAATCAGGCATTAAACCGTACCGTAAGCACCATAATCCAACATGGTGCTTATGCTATAATTAGGGCATGTCTTATCACTCTAAAAGTATCAAACAGATACTAAGAAACCTACAAACAAGCAATAGTGGGCTTTCTTCTGAAGAAGCTGAGAAACGCTTGAAAATTTACGGTCACAACCAAACAAAAGTGCAAAAACAGCCAATTTGGAAAATAATTATTGAACCTTTTGCAAATGTATTTATGCTAGTTTTAGCGGTGGCGGCAATCTTAAGTATTATTCACCACGAGCCACTTGATGCAAGCATTGTAGCAGCGATAATGGTTGCTAACGCATTAATATTTTACACTCAAACTTATTCCACTCAAAAAGTGTTACGTACACTCGAAAAGAAAAGTAAGCGCATAGCAATAGCCATAAGAAATGGCAAAGAAGTAGAAATCGATACGACTGAAATAGTCCCAGGAGATATAGTCCTAATAAGCGAGGGCGAGAAAGTACCCGCGGATGGTCGAATACTAAATAGTAATCAATTGCAAGTTAATGAATCACAGCTGACAGGCGAAAGTGATGCAGTACTAAAATCAACCGACGAAATTAACAAAGAAGCACAAATCTACGAACGTACTAACATGGTTTACCAAGGTTCTTTTGTAGTGAGTGGAAATGCAGTTTTTGCAGTTACAGCCACGGGTAACAAAACTGAATTTGGAGCAATAGCATCACTTGTAAAAAAGGATGAGCTAGTTAGCCCTATCCAAAAAAAGATAGATAATTTACTCAGTAAGATTATCACCGTAGTCTTAGCCGTATCTATAGTAGCTTTTGGACTAGCCCTTGTGCGCGGAATGGATATAATTGAAGCTACTAGGTTTGTCTTAGCAATAACAGTCTCAGCAATTCCAGAGAGTTTACCTGTGGCGATATCTGTAATTTTAGTATTGGGAATGCGGCGTATGGCAGCTAAAAAGGCTCTAGTGCAAACTATGCGATCAATAGAAACAATCGGTGCAGTAACCACAATAGCTACTGATAAAACTGGGACTTTAACGTATAATCGTTTGCGAGTTGAAAAAACTTGGAGTATGGATTTAGATGAAAAATCCGTAGCCTTAATAGCCGCAAAAACCATATCACCAGGTAAACAAAATCTTAGTGACCCACTAGATCAAACCCTACATAACTATATAAAAAAGCAAAATATTAGTCTTAAAAATAAGCCCGCAAATAGTTTTGCATTTAGCCAAGACCTTTCAATGAGTGGTGCGCTTTGGCATAATGGCGGGACCTATAAACTTTACGTAAAAGGCGCGCCCGAATACATCTTACAGCGTAGCCATTTAAATAAATCTGAAATTGAAGAAGCTACAAAAGTATTAGCAAGTTTCACCGAAAATGGATATAGGGTAATAGCCATTGCATCTTTAGATCTTAAAAATCCAATCAATAGTTTAGATGAAATTCCGGTAAATTCTAAACTTATTTTTGGCGGGCTATTAGCCATAGCCGATCAAATCAGACCTGAAGCTAAAAGCGCAATCAAATCAGCCCAAAGAGCAGGCGTATCTGTAAGAATGATAACTGGCGATCACCCTGAAACTGCATTTTTTATAGGCAAAAAATTAGATATGGTAGATGATAGGTCTCAAATTTTCAATGCTCGCAATATGGATAAAATGAGCGAGGAAGAGTTAATAGAAGCCATAAAAAACACTAGAATATTTGCCCGCGTAATACCTGAACAAAAATATAAAATTTTAACCATTTTAAAGAAAGACAACATTGCCGCAATGACTGGTGACGGCGTAAATGACGTACCAGCCCTAAGCAATGCTCATGTAGGGCTAGCCATGGGAAGTGGTTCGCACATAGCAAAGGACGCCGGGGATATTATCTTACTTGATGATAATTTTAAGACAATAGTTGATGCCATTAAAGAGGGTAGGACTATAATTAATAACGTACGCCGCATGCTGTTTTACCTACTCTCTACTAACGCTGGGGAAATGATTACAATGATAATCTCGCTAGCAGCGGGAATTCCAGTTCCACTTGTGCCTGTGCAAATTTTATGGGTTAATTTAGTAACAGATTCATGTATGGTGATTCCACTGGGCTTGGAACCTGTAGACAAGAATATACTATCAAAAAAACCTGATTCGCCAAATTCACCAATCTTATCTAACTCTATGATTATACGCATGTTAATGATATCTATTACAATGGCAATTCTAACCATATGCGGATTCATATATTTTAATCAAGCATACGGCACGGATTATGCCCGTACAATATCATTTCATATACTGGTTATAACTCAGTTAGCCGCAACATTCTCAGCACGAAGCGATTATGAGTCTGCACTAAGCCGCCTAAGAGTATGGAGTTTAAGCTTTTACATAGGTTTAAGCATTGCACTAGCTATGCATCTAGCTACATTATTTACGCCTTTAGGAAAGGTTTTACATATAGTACCCGTTAGTGCACTAGATTTAATAATTACAGGTATAATCGCTTTTGTTTCACCTATCATAGTCAGTGAAATGCATAAGTTATATATTAGAAAAAAGATAAAATCTATATAGTTTCAGTAGTGGATTCGCGCTTAGCGATACGACGACCAGCACTATTAGCTAATTTCCATTGTAGAATTGCAGCCAATACAATTACGATAGATAATGGTAATAAATCAATAAATGATGGGCGAGTAAAGTCAAAGAAGTCGCGAGTAAATCCAAAACCAAATGCAACACTAGCCACGACTACAGCAGCGATTATATAAAGTGTACGAGCAATTTTTGCCCAAACATCATAAGTTACACGCAACATTCTCGACATCAAAAACACCAAATAAGTACCAAAGAATGTAGCAATTATAACTGTAGTTGTGGCAATACTTTTATGATCGGCATTACCAATTATATTCATATACCAATAGCTCAGTGTTACAGTTATGCCAGATATTAGAGATATAGGCAATACTGCAAGTAGAGTATCTTTCCAGAAATCTTGTGGATTTACACGATATTTTGGTTTTGGAGGAAATAGCGTCCACATAATTGTAGGCATCGTTACTAAGAATATATTCATAAATGTTACATGCCTAGGCTCAAATGGATAAACTATACCAATCGCCATAGTTGCAAGAAGTAAAAATATACCGTAAATAATCTTATGAAAGAACAGAGTTGCGATGATTTCAATAGCCTGCATAATACGATTACCTAACCGCATACCGACAGGTAGAGCATTAAATGAATTATTAAGCAAAACAATATCAGCCACACGCCTAGACGCCGCAGCACCAGAATACATTGCAACACCTAGATCAGCTTGCTTCAATGCCAAAGCATCATTTACTCCATCGCCAACCATACCTACAAACTTATGTTGATCTTGGAAAGTTTTGATTAAGCGTTCTTTTTGTTCTGGCAAGACACGCGCAAAAATAGTAGTACGATAAACTGTTTTATACCACTGATCATCATCCATCTCAGCAAGCTGAGCGCCCGTTATAATCCTATCAGCATCCACAATACCAGCTTTATTTGCTATGTAAGAAACAGTATTAGGGTTATCACCACTAATCACACGAATACTAACGCCACGTTTTTGCAAAAAGTCAACCGTATCTACAACTCCTTCACGCAAATCATTACGTAATATTACTAATCCTAAAGCTCTTACGCCTTTAGGGTTTTTAACAAGTTCCTTTAGCTCAGTATCCTTATCACTAGATGTAGCAACAAGAAGAACACGCTTGCCTTGCTTTGCTAAATCTTTAATATCATCATTTTGCTTTTTTGTTAGCTTCACCATCTTGCCGACAAATTCTGGGGCGCCCATAAAAATAACTTGGGGCGAATATGATCCGAATTTTGCCCGAACACCGCTCATTTTACGCTCGCTGCTAAAGGCCATGATTTCCTGCACCTCATAATCTTCAGGGGCTTTAAAAGCGGCAATAATTGCATCCCCCGTTGCGTTTCCGCCACTAGTTTCCTGTGCAGATATACCTATCATCTCGCGGAAATAAGCGCTATCATCTTTATCGCTGAATGCAATAAAACTATCAAAAACAACCTCTGGCTCGGTAAGTGTGCCAGTTTTATCTGTACAAAGTACATTTAAAAGAGCCATAGCTTCAATTGCCGTAAGTTTTTGAGGAAGTACCTGTGCTGCCGCTAGTTTTAAAGAACCATAAGCCAAAAGCAAAGTACTAGCTAAAAGGAGTCCTTCTGGTATGATAGTGACCGAGCCAGCGGTTACAGTTTTAAAAATTCGTACTAAGCTTTCACCCATGGCCGTATAAACTACAATAACCAAAATAGATAAAAATATAGCGCCGTACGTTAAAGTACTAATAGCAAAATTAATGCGTTTTTGTAGGGGAGTTGCTGCTGGAATATATTCCTTAAGACGGCTAGACATCTGTCCAGCCTTTGTATCATCACCGACAGACTCTACTCGAGCACGAGCACTTCCAGCTACTACTACACTTGAAGCAAAAACTTTATCGCCGCCAGATTTTTCAACAGCAGCAGATTCACCAGTTAGCATACTTTCATCAACCTCTAAACCCTTACTAGAAATCAACACTACATCAGCTGGAACTTCATCACCGTTTGAAAGTAAAATTTCTTCACTAGATTTTAATTCTGTGTAGAGAATATCCTCAGTTCGGCCACTTGGCAAAATACGATGAGCTCGTGGAGCGCTCATTAATTCAAGTTTACGCAAGGCCAAACGAGCTCGAACTTCCTGAATTACACCTATCGCAAAATTAACCGTAATTACAAATGAAACAAAATATGCATCACGCGTTTCACCTAGCAATAAAAGACCTATTACTAAACTATATACCGCTATTATAATTGGTGTAAAAAAATTACGCGTAACTATGCCAAAAAACTCTTTAGATGTCATAGATACATTATACTATAAGCTCCATTAACAAAATAAAAGCCCGCAATTAAATGCGGGCAGTGCGTTCTTACTTACTTTATTAAGTAAGTTATACAGATACGCTGCTTAAGAGATTTTCGAAATCATATGTCCATTGTTTCACTTTCTGCAACGGCTCTCTTGTATCATCTATGGTTTTAATTAGATTCTTGAGCTTTAGCTTAGTCTTATATTCCTTTCCGCTGTAGAAATATTCCAATTCGTCTTCTGCATACTTAACGCGCTGAACGGCTAGCCGCATATCTTTTCGCATAGCGTCAACTTCTTGCCTCTGCATACTCCCTTTAGTGGTGCCAGTAAAGATGGTACTGAAATCATTTACGCTCATACTAGCATCTTTTTTGCCATCAGTCATACACTCCTTTGCCTTATCAATATTTTCATCCGAAATGTGCAATTTATTATTTTTACTATTCTCGAGGATACTCAGGACTTTCTCGATATTTTTAATAGAACTGCGTAGATTACTCCGAACCCTACGCAATGCATCAATAGCATTATTAACATTGTGAGGTTCGAATTCAACCTGGACGTCACGACGGCTTCGTCTCGCCATATCGATAATCTCCTTAAATAGTAGGTACATACAAGCGGAATCACCTGCACAGTCAAATAATATATCATATAAATGATATAAAGTCAATGATAGAAATTTAAATATGTATTTATATTAAAGTATTATAAATATAAATGCTATAATTCCATATTATGAGCAATGGCGACCCAGCAATACACGAGCAATACACGAGCCCTATATCTGCAGCTGGCGATGGATATGTTTTTGAGCATTCCGTGCAGGCATTTTTTGTGATCCAAATGATCACAGGTGGACTAGTACCTAGGATGGACAACTGCGAAGTAACGAGGATAGTACTCCAGGCAGAGCGATATGGAAAGAAGACTGATGATTGCGAAGTAACCCTTAGAAATAAACTAACTGGCGCGGAAAAAACATTACTAGTCCAGATAAAGAAAAGTTTTAAACTTAATCCTTCAAATAAAGATTTTACAAAAACCATAAAAGATGCTTGGAACGATTTTAACAGCCGCAACTTTGACAGTACTCATGATAGAATAATGCTCGTCACTGGCGATCTTGACGGGAATGGAATTGGGCTTAAGAATATACTGACCCATATACAGAGCTCTTATCAGTCGGCTGATCAATTTTGGAAAAACTATGATGATAAGGTTTTGGGTAGAGGCAAATCGGAGCGCGAGGGTCTTAAACGTCTGCGTGAAAAACTAATACTGGCAAACAATAACATCGCCCTAGACAGAGAAGTGGAATTTAAGTTCTTGAAATCTTTCTTCATAATAAAATCTGACATGCATGAGAATCTGTTTGAAGACGGTGATATTAATGTCGCCCTGATTCATAGCATCTTGGCACAGAAAAAATGGAAAGATAGCGTAAGCCCTAAAGTTGTATGGGAACGGCTCTGTCATTATGTAGCTACTCGTAATAAAGACCAGATAGAGCTATTAAAAGATGATCTGCCTAAAAAACTACTAGAAATATTCGAAGAAGAGAAAGTAATCCGACAAGATGATATAGTGAGCTTGCAGGATGAAAATCAATTAGTCAAAAAAGCAAAACCGTCAAAAAACAAGATCACAATTAAAACAGCACACAAAAAAGAGCTAGCATTACTATGTTTAATTGGTGAATTTGACTCTGCAAATTCAAATGATAAAAAAATAGTATCTGAATTGCTAAGATGTGATGAAGACTCCTTGTTAGACGTAGTCCAAGAAATAAATTCTACCGATGATCAAGTACTAGAGCTAAGAGATACCACGTGGAAGGTTCTTGATATTAAATCTACGATTGAGCAGCTAAGTAAATGCATTTATGAAAACCATATTGATGTTTTTGCGGATATTTACTTAAGGATTCTGAGTGAAATCAATCCAGCGCTAGATTTACCAACAGACGAAAGATATATGGCTAATATTTACAAAAAGAGCCGAGCATACTCAGCGACAATTAGGACTGGCGTAGCAAATGGTATGGCTATGCTTGCAAATAACCAGGACATACTTAGTAAGTGTTCTGCCAACAAAATAGCTAACACAGTAAACAATACAGTATACGGGTTGCTTTCTGACAATCAAAACCCCAAACTATGGATGAGCATCACAGACAACACCTCTTTAATCGCCCAAGCGTCTCCAGTTCAGTTTTTGTCAAAGCTAGAGAGCGCTCTTGAAATAAAAAATGATAATCCAATTGCGACAAGCATAAAGGAAAGTTCAGGTGACTCATTCTTTCAGCCAGACTACATGACTGGTTTATACTGGGCGCTGGCTGATTTATCTTGGGATAAAAAATATTTTTCACGAGCTAGTTTAGCGTTAGCTAAGATCGCAGCCCTCGAAATTTATCAGACAGAGAATAAAAAACGCTCCCTAGATACCATTCTGCATACGATCCTGCCGTGGCAGCCGAAAACGCTCGCCTCCTTAGATGTTCGGCACAGCGTAGTCGAAAAAATAGTCGATGAGCATAGGGCTGTCGGACGAGAGCTGCTCAAGGGCCTGTTACCGAATATGACTCTAACAACCATGGAAAGAGAGCTCCCGGAGTGGCTAGATATTACCAATACCCTTCAGCCTGTTACGCAACAAGAACTGTGGAAGGAGAGTTCATACTATTCAAATCTCTACATAGATACAGCCGAGTCTCTTCAAGAAATTATCGACGCAATTGAAAATATCGACCATCTTACAGATGATGCCTTTTCGAATTTCACAGACCAACTAAATGAACATCTACAAAAAATGACTGACAAAGATAAGCAAGTAATATGGGAGGTATTACTTAAAAAAATAAATAATCTAGATCGGCGTAGTAAAGATAAAGACAAAAGAGTAGGGATACTTAAAAAAATTGCCAGTGGCATAGAGCCTGAGGATGATCTATATAAGTCTATATATCTATTTAGTCATTATGACCACGACCTAATAGGCTATAGCGACTGGGAAAAAGGTAAAAAAGAGCTAGAAGAGAGGCGACGACAATCACTTCTCAAGATCTTAAACTCAGATAATGCCATTTGTCAGTTGAATGAGCTTATTAACCGAGCCAAGATTCCGTACACTATAGGATCTAGCTTGGGATCTATAGATTATCCATCCATCGAAAACATGCTATTGCCTAAATTCCTCAACGAAAATAAAGCTGAAAAAGAATTCATTAGTAACTTCATTTATACGAGATATTTCCATTATAAAGGTAACATCAACTGGGTTGATAAGTTAGATTTTGCCAGCTGGAATAACGAACAGAAGATTCTACTTCTTATAGCTTTGCCATTTAGCCAAAGCACCTGGGAACTATTGGACGCACAACAAAATAAGGACCTTACTAAAGAATATTGGAATAGAGTCGATCATTTTCGACGTACGGATGACAAATGTTCCGAAGCTGCAGTTAGAAACCTTCTGAAGGCCAGACGCCCTCTGGCAGCAATGGAATATATTACCTCAGCGATCATTATGGGTGATAACTCCATCAAACAGCAAATTGATCCAGGACTATGTCTAAAAGCGCTAATGGCCTCATTAAATACCACTGAAAACATTTCAGGCACAAATAACTTACAGTACGAAATAGGTAGCATATTTAAATATTTATACGATAACATTGATTACACTAAAACAAACCTATGGAAGGCGGAGTGGGCTTATCTTAAACTCTTTGGAAAACACGGCATAGGACAACCGCGAGCATTAATATATCGAATTGCAAATGACGCAGATTTTTTCTGCCATTTAATTAAGGCCGCTTACAAATCAGAACTTCCCGATGCCAAGCAGCAAGAGCTTGACGATGCTACCCAATACAGACTATTTAAAATACTATCGTTATCGTTTAATGACTTTATGATCATGCCAGGCACAGACCGATATGGTACATTCCGAGAGGATAATTTTACCGCCTGGATACACAAGGTTGAAGAGATGTGTAAGGCGAGTGGGCACTTAGGAGCTGCCCAATCTGTTATAGGTGGATACCTAATAAATTCCCCTGAAGACAAAAGCGGTTTATGGATCAACAAAACAGTAGCAGGAATTTTAGACCGAAATAACTCAGCGCCTATGAGGTCTGGGTATGGCAGAGGAGTATACAATTCGCGTGGTGTTTATACAGTAGATGAAACGGGCAGGTCTGAGGCTTACTTACGGGACAAGTGGCAAGATCGTGCAGACAAGGTTGAGTCTTTAGGTTTCATAAATCTTGCAGCATCACTGCGTGAGCTTGCAGAGAGTTATGAGAGAGAAAGGATACATATCGTAGAACGCACAAGTAGTCTATGAGATAAAATATTATAATTAACTTAATTAGCTAACAAGGTGATAACAAGGGGACGATTTTATGCTACACTTTAAACGCTTTATAAGTGATGCATCTAGCTCACTGGAGTCGTTTAATGAAGCTGCTCTCGAAGCTTTTCAAGAGGCCGAGTCTAGACTAATCCACGGTCTAAACGAGCAGAGTACACGAGAACTTATTCCTGAACACATTCATAGCGTCCTGGACTATGAAGCGCTTTACGCTCAGTCAAGGCGGTATCATGAGCACTTGGAATTTCTTTTGGAGGTGAAATCTCAAAAACTATTCCTGAAGTAAAAACTTCGATTGATATCCTAAGACACAAGCTGGACGCGGTTGTCGTGAACGTATCATAGGAAGACTCTGCGCTAAGAGTTGTAAAAGTACTAAGTCCTAAGCTGGTTCCGATCAGTTTTGGTTTTGATGCCGGACACTACTCTCATCACTCAATGGCTTGTGTGGTAGATGACACACATCTTATGCCATACTATTTTGCTTGAATCTATCCTGTGTAGATATGCGAATAGCACAGGATAGATTCGCTAATCCAAATAGAAAGGAGGTGATTTTATACACACCAAGACTCTTTCGACGATCACGGTAACTGTGTCGCCCATCTCCCGGGCTATGGACAGCGGTGGCGGAAGCCATTGTGATGGAGGTATAGTGGTAATAACTACGGAAGCGGCTGTGCCGGTGGTAGTTGCGGTTCTGGATACGGAGGCAACAGCTGCGGTAGCGGCTGCGGCAAGTAGCCTCTATCTCCTCGTATAGTACTATTACAAAACGTAGTGAGCACTACGTCTCGTCCCCGTCGTTACGCATATCGCGATGGGGACTCTTCAATTTATAGAGTAAAATCATTATAACTAGCCAATGTTGCTTGCACAATATTTTGGTCAGTCTGGCGCAAGTACTGTTTCACGAAATAATACCCAAGCCGGTATCCAGCCCAGCGCGGTAAAATATCATCGCCGGTGAAGAATATTTTATTATAATCATAAACCTTGCCTTCAAATTTATCTTTTAGCACAGCAATCATCTTATCGATTTCAGCTTGAGGAGTTTTCTGCATCTCTTTCAAGAAAAA
Source organism: TM7 phylum sp. oral taxon 348 (assembly GCA_007845485.1). Classification (GTDB taxonomy): domain Bacteria; phylum Patescibacteriota; class Saccharimonadia; order Saccharimonadales; family Saccharimonadaceae; genus SDRW01. The sequence goes on along the minus strand of SDRW01000002.1, from coordinate 190,053 downwards.
CTGCTTATCTTGTCGACCAGTTTTAACCATCGCTTCCTCTTCTAGTACAACCGCCAAGCCTTCCAAAATCATCCCGTCAAACATAGTTTCGGCATATTCAGGCAGCTTTTCCCAGCGAAACGAATGCGACATCTCGTGGCAAATCGTTTCGAAAATAAAATCCTCGCTAATTTTACGCTGCTGCTTATCGATCGACAGCACAATAAGGCGCGAGTGTAGTGTCTTGCCAGCAATGCCATCCTCCGCAATGGTAGGTAATATAAATGATGGCGTGGTGATAATTATGTCAACTTCATAGTCAAACTGCTGGAATATGGTGAAAATAAAGGCTTCAGCCTTTTTAGCAGCATTTTTAAGTATAGAAAGTTCTCTCGCTGTAAAGTTTTGATTGGCATTTGCTATATGAAGATGGATTTTGCTCATATGCCTATTATATTATAAAAACATCATCTTTTTGTTGATGCCACAATTTAAGAACTGTTTTAGACCAACTGCTGTCTCGCAAGTCGCAAAATTCTAGACATGAGCCGAGACAACCACCTTACTAATTGATGATAATAAAAAAACCAAATAACAAAATAGACCGCCCAGTCACCTCAGACTGGATGATAATTCCTTTTTAGTTAAGCTTTACAACAGAGTTGCCCATCTACTGGAATCAAAGGCTACGAAACCGAAATCCTATACCTCACTCTGCTATACAGCTTGGCTACAGTCTACGAAAAATCTCGAACCTATTTCCAGCGCAATGCTAGCTGAGTCGTGTAGGCTCAGTTCCAACGACTGCCCGGGCAAGCCCGTGCTCGCCCCCACCAGAAAAACCCTTTGCCTTATTTTTTGAGATTTCCCCCCGCCGAATTTCTTTTTAGTCGCAAAGGGTGTTTCTGGTGGTTCGGCTGCCATTTCATAGCATGGGTGTTGACATTTTGAGAGTTCAGGAAAGTTGCAAGTAAATTGAAGGTATTACAGATTATGCGGTGTGAATACCGAGATATGTTCATCGTCTCTCATTGCAATTCTTGCCAACTCGGACGTTACGTGGGAGATTCCATGCGATTCAATGATTTCAGCCACATAAACGCCGTCACAAAAAGTAACACGGGCGCCTAGGTCGCTAAGGCAATCGGCTTTATGGGGAGTCGGAACATGCGATTCATCTACGGTTAAGCTGGATAAATCTGCAATACGACTCATGAGTTCTCTCGTATCCCAATATACTTTACTCTCTGTATTTTGATGAGAATCTATCCAGTTTGTCGCAGTCCACGACTGCATCGACTCATAAATTGCTTTTTCTGCGGCTTGCATTGCATTTTTCGAGCAGCCACCTCCAAGAACAGCAAATGGATAATCTCTTTCATTCGATATAATACTACAGGCAATCTTGTAATCTGGGTTAACTGACTCAACCAGCCCAACACGCACAGAGAAACTCTCGGGTATTTCTATCTTGTGATTGCGCACAATCTTTTCGACTGTATCGTCTGAGAACTTCGCCAGAAAAGGCCTGTCGAGTGCCCACCATGCGGCAAGTGAAATTCTCTCAATCGCTTCTTGCCATGCATTTTCAAGAGCAATCTCTTTATCTGTATGTGCGGCTGAGGCTACAATTTCTTGATCATTTGCATGATCAGCCTCTATTCTCTCCATCATCGTGCGCACTTTTAAGTTATCAATGTCCAGACCTGTTGAACAGGGGCGAAAATCGCCTCTGTCATCTAACCGTACCGTTTTTATCGGTGAAAACGGCGTATCTATAATTTCAAACATAAATATCCATGTGTTTTATGCTTGTGCTGGGCGAAATTTCCTCCGCCCAGCACAAGTTTTGTGATTGCTATGCGAACACGAGGTTCGCAGGTGCGAACACCTGTGCGAACTCACTCTGCCAGCTGGTCGTCCGACTCAGGCTCTCCAGCGCTGCGACGAAGTTGCTCGTCAGAGCCGGATCCTGCCACAGCGACTGCTGCAACGAGCCGCTGACAGCGAGCGTCTGGAGCTCCAGGCGCGCCACCGCAACCTTGTTGACCGCATCGGAGATCAGCTTCTGCTGTTCACCGAAATCGACCTCAGGCGTACGAACAGACGACCAGAGCGCCGCGACCGTGCCGAGTGTTGCTCGGGCGCTCGTCAGAGCGTCCTCGCTGCTGCTCAGCAACTGCATGGCAGTAACAAGGTCACCGCCAGTCATGACCGCATCTTCGATGGCAACGTTCGCCTCGAAGAACTTGGCAGACCCATCGAACAGCGACTTACAGTAGCTTGCCAGCTGCTCAATGTACTCAGTGGAGAACTCAAGGCTGACGTTGCCGCCGCCACCTCCTCCGCAGTTGATTCCTCCCATGGTAATCACCTCCTTGGGCGGGATAGCAGGTACGATAAGGGAAAATCTCCCAAATTTAGTCGTATTATAGCACGAGAAAACACATTTCTCAAATATATTCTACCTAGTAGGTATACTTATGGTATTTGTTATACCGATATTCTGCACAAAATCTCGGTCGTGGGATACAATCAGGACGCCTCCATTATAGTTTTTTAACGCGTGTTCTAGCGCTTCGATTGTCGGTATATCAAGATTATTGGTCGGCTCATCAAGAATCAATAAACCAACATTATTGGCGGCTATTCCTGCCAAGAGCACCTTGGCGCGTTCACCTCCGCTCAACTCGCTGCCTGGTGTTACTTGAATAATATCTTTCTTGAGATTGAACCGAATAAGTAAATTAATTGCGTCATGCAATTCAAGTGATGGCGCAAGGTGACGAAGGTTATTGAGCGCAGAGTCGTCAGGTAACGGCAATGTTTGATTTTGATCGACGTAGATAACATTTGCTTGCTTGCTGGCATGAACATCGCCAGACGAAACAGGAGCGTCACCCATTATGCCGCGTATCACAGAGGTCTTTCCTGAGCCATTCTTACCCTTCAATAAAATCTTATCGCCAGTGCGAATCGAGAATGACACGGGACCGATCGTGTGTCCATTGCCATAGTCAATTTCCAGATTAGATACGGAAAGCAGATTTAGTTTCTTGCCCGCTTCTTCCTTGAAAAGAAACTTTAGCGACACATCTTCTTCCGGTCGCTCCGGTTCCTCGAGTTGTCCGAGCCGACTACTCATGCCGCTGGCTGCGCTTGCCAGTCCACTTGCGGCTTTTTCTTTACGAAAATGAGCCGTGAGCTTATCGTTGTCAGAATTTGAGCGGTTTGACCCAGCGGAATTTGCCTTAATCCGTGCTGCCCTCGCAGCACGATCAAGTCGCTTCTTTTCTTTTTCATACTGTTCGTAGCGATTAAACGTTGCTTGCTTTGCCCTTTCACGGGCTTCAACATATTCATCATAACCGAGTCCATATTGCCGCATACCTTGATCACCGCCCATAAGCTCAATAATACGGCTTGTTGCATTTCTTAGGAAACGGCGGTCATGCGAGACCATCAAGAAAGCCGCATTTGAGCCCTCAATAAATTTTTCCAATACAACGACACCTCTGTCATCGAGGTTGTTAGTCGGCTCATCCAATAAGACAACATCGTAGCGTGAAGCAAATACCGCTGCAAGTGCAATACGTGTTCGCTGACCACCAGAAAAATTACCAATTTCTTTACCTGTATCTATAGATGATATATCGGCGCGTTTAAGTGCTTTTTCTAGATTCGCATCAAATGACGCCACCTCAAACTTGTCATATTTCTCAAGCGCATCAGCATATAGCAGGAGAGTTCGTTCACTCGAGTCATGCTCAAGATTCGCACATTGCTCATCAAACTGCTCGCGCGCATCCTTGACACCGGTCACTTCCTCGATAAATTCATACACACTATGATCTAGCCAATCACGCATGTCCTGTGGCAATATCCCGATTTCTTCGTTGGTTTTAATGATTTCTCCAGAGGTTGGAGTTAGGTCACCATTAATAAGTCTTAAGAGGGTTGTCTTGCCTGCGCCGTTTGAACCGACGAGGCCGACCTTATCACCAGTGTTAATAGAGAACGACACATCGTGAAGTATTTCTTTGCTACCGGTAGCGTAGTTGACGCGATTGAGGTCAATCATGCTAACATATTATAGATTATTCTTTACTGTTAGGCAACTTTCCTGAACTCTCAAAATATCAACACCCATGCCATGAAATGGCAGCCGAACCACCAGAAAAAACCCTTTGCCTTATTTTTTGAGATTTCCCCCCGCCGAATTTCTTTTTAGTCGCAAAGGGTGTTTCTGGTGGGGGGCGAGCACGGGCTTGCCCGGGCAGTCGTTGGGACTGAGCCTACACGACTCAGCTAGCCCAGGTCGCGCGGAGTTTAACAAATTATTGACAGTATACGGCGAGGCGGACGGTATAATTTCATGGCTACCTGATCGATTGTCGCGCAACCCTGTTGATAGCGGCTTGCTGTTATATCTACTTGATGAGGGTATACTTGTCGATCTCAAGTTCCCGCACTTTTGGTTTGAGAACACGCCGCAAGGCAAGTATATGCTGTCACTGGAGTTTAGCCAGAGCAAGCACTTTGTCGATAATCTCTCGGAAAATGTCAAGCGTGGGCTGCGGACAAAGGTTCGGCGCGGCGAAATGCCAGGCATTGCGCCGATTGGCTATATTAATAACAAAAATACCAAGCGGATTGTGCTTGATAGGCGCGTTGCGCCTAAAATTACCGAGGCTTTTAAGCTGTACGCGCAGGGTGACAAGACAATGAGCGAAATATCGCAATATCTGTATGACAATGGAGTTAAGACGGACGGTCGCTACAATAAGCGCAAGGGCGCGATCAAGCGCGGCGGCAATAAGATAAAAGATGATCGTATAAAAAAGATCTTGAAAAATCCTTTTTACTACGGCTATTTTATGTATAACGACGAGCTGCACAAAGGCGAACATACAACGATTATCTCAAAATCTTTGTGCGACAAATGCCAGCACGTCATGGAACGGCGCGGACGAGCGCACCGAAAGTAGCCATAATCTGTCTGATGGTGAAGATTTACGGCGACTTGTCGCCGATTTGACCGCCAAACAAAAGTTACTTCTAGATGGTTACCTCGACCAAGTGATTGACCGACAGACATTCACTGAAAAGAAAGCCGAGTTGATGAGCCAGTAAGTAACTTTTGACGAGCAATTAGCTCGTTTGGAGCGTGGCGGTACGGCGTGGGTCGAACCCATGCGCCGTTGGGTTTTAACAGTAGGTTCAATCTGTAAAATCGTTGAAAATCGGGATTTTGACGCGCAAAAAGTGCTATTGCTGGACATATTCGGGTCGAACCTATTGTTAAAAGATAAAAACGTCGTCGCTTTCAGCGACGGTAAAATCAAATCACCCCCTGAAACCGCTTGGTCGGCGCTGCGCGCCGCCAACCCAAAAGCCGCCCGTGCGGGCGACCTCTCGAAGTCTTTCTCTAATTTGGCTGGGGTGGAGGGACTCGAACCCCCGCATGCCAGGACCAAAACCTGGTGCCTTACCAACTTGGCCACACCCCATTATGCGAGTGAATTAACATGTTCATTTATAAACATAAACAAACTCACATAAATCATTTTAGCAAAAACATTACTAAATTACTAGGTTTTATTTAAAATACTACAGGTTACATCCTGGGAGACTCCCATCTTCCTTGTTTAAGCAGGCGGCAGCCCTTATAGTATTATCTGTATGTGAAAACACTCCAGTTATAACACCTCGTTTATCTTTACTGTCGTATTTTGATTCATAGGCAACACCTTGTATAGCACTGGAAAGTTTCGTACTAGAACCACCGTTCAATCGCGTATAAGCTTCTGTTTGTAAACCATCCACTGGAAAGACTTCAACAAACTTACCGTCCATGCGATCATATGTAAAGTAGCGATAATAATTTTCTTTATCCAGCTCTTGATCTGAAGTAATATTTAAACCTTCACAAATACCTCCAGATGCAGATAATCTACCATCAATCGATACTAAAGGTCTGACAGCCTCTCCACTATTCATATTACCATCACTGGTTTTATAATTAACAGGCACAGAAGCAGCTGCCATCATAACGCATTCACCGGGCGTATTCATAATGTCTACTATTTGATCAGCTGTAGGTAGTTCACCCTGATCAACCACTCTTGAAGGGTCGATTGCTGGCGTAGGCTCTGGAGATAAGGCAGATGAAGGTGCGCTTATTGGTTTTGATTCATTATTCGTACTAGTACATCCACTTACACCACTAAGGGTTAACACAAGACCAGAAAGCATAGTTACTGCGCGCTTAAAATACTGTTCGCGAGATTCACTTTCAATAGAAAAATACTTAAATTCACTTGTATGACTCTTTTTAGTATTCATATAAAATATATTACTCCTTATTACTATAGTAAGTTTAATTCAGTTTGGCTAATCAAGCAAGAAGACGCCCCAGGTCTACTAATATTGATTTTTAATTTTATAAATCCTATAATTAGCATAAAGGTTATAGAAAACAAAAAGGAGCGAGGGGTGAATTTGCAAAAATTTATAGAGCAAGCAAAAAAGGCTAATATTTTTTATGATGGAGAAGTAAAAGATATTGATTCTATAGTTGACATGCTAAGCCCATCACGCCCGCTACTTTACTGGACAATGGAGCTCTACGACAAGGAAGAAAATGAGATAAAAGGCGGGGGTGGTTTGGGTATTTTAGCAGCAGACACACGGCGAACTGCCCAGCAATTAGGGATACCACTCGTCGTAGTTACACCATTTTATACACGCGAAACTCATCAGAGGTTAGATAATTTTTGGCAACAAGAAGAATCAATTTCAGTTAAACCAGGCCCAGAATATCGCCAGTATTGCAATACAAGTATTAGTACATTGATTCATAATGTCGTGCCACTTGATATTTACGATAGAACCCTTGGTTCAACTAGAATCGTTACCATAACAGAAAAAAACTTTGGCGAACTTTACCCAGGTAGCAATAGTAGCGACCACCGTCTTTACCAAGAGGTCGCGCTCGGCTTTGGCGGATATAAAGCCCTACGAATGGAGGGGATTGAAGCCCTTTATATGCAGCTAAATGAAGCTCCAACAGTTTTTGCTGCCATAGCTAGACTTGATGATTTATTACGCAGCGGACAATCTTTTGAAGATGCCTTAAAAGCTTTACGTAGCCAGTTATTATATACAAACCACACTTTAGTCCCAGCAGTAGAAGGTGAATTCACACGAGCACAATTTGAGCATTTTGCCTACCCAAATATCTTAAATAATGAATTAAAAGAATGGTTAAATAGCCTATTTAATAGCGAAAGTAAGATTAAACTTAGTCTTTTAGCTGTGGAATTAGCAGGAAAGAAAAGTGGCGTTAGTAAGCTACATGCACGTGTTTCTGATTTTTATGATCACAGCGGTAATAAAGTAAAATTTGATGCTATTACAAATGGAATTTCGCGTAAATGGATTTTGCCTGGAATAGAAAATTTCTACCACAAAAATGGAATCTTAAACGAAACAGATCTTCCTTCAAATGATTATAAATCACGCCTAAATACACTCGATATGAACACTGTGCGTCAATTAAAAAAGATAGGTCGGGCACATCTAAATCATGTCTTGCGCCGCCGTAAAAACCAGTACAATTGCCCAACTACAATACCTCATGATGCCATAATTTTTGATTTTAAACGCAGATTTGCTAGCTACAAGAGGCCAGATCTACTTTTTACAGATACAAACCGCTTGTCTAACATCTTACAATCCCACAATGCCCACCTTATTTTAACTGGCAAACCACATCCCAATGACGAACCTATGAAACATGAACTCCAGCGCATGTTAACACTAACCCATAACGACCCAATACTTCGCCAGCGTGTACATTATCTACAAGATTACGATGAAGAAATTGGTCAGGCTCTGGCATTTGGAGCTGATTGTGCATTAAACGTCCCAGTAGTGGGCGAGGAGGCTTGTGGAACCTCCTGGATGAAAGACATCGCCAATCTCAAGCTACTTATTTCAACACCAGATGGTGGAGTTGCAGACGTCCAACCAATCGCTTGCTTAGAGGTTTCAGGTAAAAATGAAGCAGAATCGCTATACTACAACATGGAACAGGCCTCAGCAATTTTACGTTGTGATAGCGCTTATCGCCGTGAACTTATACGCTCGCTTGGAGCTTATTTACCGATTATATCTGGTCCAAGAATGATGGCAAAATATCTGCAACTTTTTGCAAATAAATAGTCCGAGCTTAAAACTTAATCAAACAGTAGCCTTGTAGAGATAATTAAATCACTTCAACTTAAAAACGCATGCAGTTCTAGCTGGAGTATATATCTTTATAAGATTATCTTTTGCGATGTAATTACCATTGTCTTGAATTCTATTTAGACCGCCAAAAGTATCATCATCACTAGATAGAATTAGGTTATAATCACCATCTTTAGTGGGTATGCCGTAGTCTTCATGTGATTTGCTGGGTGAGAAATTAAATATAAATAAATATTCACCACGCACAAAACTAATTACACCGTCATTTTGACTAATATAGGTATTTTGTACTGTATATCTGCTAGAATCTGAGATAATTTTTATCATAGCCTTATCAAAATTATATAGCCATTCATATTTTAAGAATCCATTATCAACCAGATCCCAGCGGCGACGAGCATGTGCAAATGACCACTTATTGCCTTCACGCGGAAAATCAATCCATTCTGGATGTCCAAATTCATTACCCATAAAGTTTAGATATCCACCGCCATTAGTGCTAGCGGTAATTAGGCGAATCATCTTATGTAGTGCAATAGCTCGCTCAATTTCTATATTATTATCACTTTTTTGCATATGCCAATACATAGCCTTATCCGCCAAGCGAAACATGATAGTTTTATCGCCAACCATAGCTTGATCATGACTTTCGGCATAGCTAATGACTTTTTCTTCAGGACGGCGGGCTGTTAATTCATAAAAGAGATGAACCAGATCCCAGTCTTCATCTTTTTTCTCTTTTAATATTTTAATCCATAGATCTGGAACTCCCATGCTTAATCTATAGTCAAAACCTATTCCGCCATTTTTGCTTGATAATGCCAAACCTGGCAAAGCACTAGTATCTTCAGCTATTGTTAAGATTGATTTACCAACAGAATGCGCAACATCGTTCGCCATTTGTAGATAAGCTAATGCATCAAGTTGCAATGTATTATTATAATAATCATTATAATTTGTAAATGATTTATCTAATCCATGATGGCTATAAATCATACTTGTTACGCCATCAAATCTGAATCCGTCAAATCTAAATTCATCAAGCCAATACCGAACATTACTAAGCAAAAAATGAACAACTTCTGGCTTACCATAATCAAATACCAACGAATCCCATTGGCTATGGCGACCTCGCTCTCCAGCGCAAAAATACTGAGACTTATCGCCCGCAAAATTACCCAAACCTTCATTTTCATTGCTCACAGAATGGGCGTGTACGATATCCATAATAACCCTAAGGCCGAGAGAATGAGCCGTGTCTATTAACTGTTTTAGATCATCAGGAGTTCCAAAGCGTGAACTCGGTGCGAAAAAATTCGCCACATGATAACCAAAGCTCCCATAATAAGGATGCTCCGCTATAGCCATTAGTTGAACAGTATTATAGCCAAGATCTTTTATCCTAGGCAATACATTTTTTGTAAATTCACTATAACTTGCGACTTTCTCGTCAGTAGATGCCATACCAATATGTGCCTCATAAATCAGTGGTATTTCTGGTAGTGGTGGAGTTTTATAGCGCCAAATATATTGATCCTTCGGTTGCCAAACTACAGCATCAAATCCTTTGGTTTCTTCATTTTGTAAAACATAATTTGCGTAAGCAGGTAATCTATAGCCATCATTATGACCGTGATTCCAATAAACATGGAGTTTATATTTATCACCATGATTTAGTAATTTTAAAGGTAGCTTTAATTGCCATTGACCATCCTTTTTCGGTTCAAACTCATAATCAGGCGAATCTTGCCAATTATTATTTTCACAAACCAAATATATAGCAGTAGCATTTGGTGCCCACTCGCGCATAATCCACCCGTCTGGTTTTTTATGCAACCCAAAATAATGCCAACCAAGAGCAAATTCACTAGGGCTTTTACCATCTAAAATATGGTTTCTAGCATGTAAAAGATAGTTTTGCTGAGCCAAAATATCATCTTTAAATGGATATAACCATTCATCAAAATCTAGCACAGTTTTTTCATTATGCATTAGCGTAATTATACCAATTTTACAGTCTAGAACAAAGTGATTATTACATAATTCATCCCATATTTTACTATGATATAATCAAATTCAGATGAAAAAACCAGTCATATATAAAGATATTAAATTCACCAAAATAATAGGCGGCGGACGGGCACTAGGCGAGTTAGAAAATGGCAAAAAAGTATTAGCCTGGGGGGTTCTACCAGGTGAGATTGCCGATATAAAACAAATCAAAAATAAATCTGGTTTTATAGAAGGCGTCGCCACCAATATTAAACAATCTTGTTCTGAAAGGGTCAATCCACAAGATGAAGATAGCTACCTAAGCACTAGCCCCTGGCAAATTTTAGATTTTGCATCTGAACAACACTATAAAGCAGCTTTAATAGAAGAAGCTTTTGAGATGCATAATATAGTTCTACCTAATCCCATAGAAGTTTTTACAGACAATAATGAGTACGGCTATCGCAATAAAATAGAATTTAGCTGGTGGTGGGATACTGATCTAAATCAGCTGGATTTAGCTTTTTTTAGACGATCAACCAAAGGTAAAATACCAGTAACCAAAACAAGCCTGGCGCCTAATGCAATCAACCAAAAAGCTATAAACGTACGCAATATTTTGAGAAACCGAGGAACTAGTGGCAGAGATTTAAAAACCCTCTTGATTAGATGTAGTCGCCATAGGCAAACGGCAGCACAGCTCTATGTGAAAACTGAAGATTTTCCCAAATTTAGTGAAGATGAGTTTAAAAAATCTGAACTTGATAGCCTGGAGATAATTTATTCAAACCCTAAAAGTCCCGCCAGTATAATCACCAAAAGATTACAAAAATGGGGAATAAAGGCATTACAAGATGAAATTTTAAATACTCCATTTAACTATGCAACTGAAGGATTTTTTCAAATAAATCTTCCAGTCTATGAACAAGCTTTGCTAGATATGAAGTCGTGGATAAATCACGATATAAACGTAGTAGACTTATATTCTGGAGTTGGCTCTATAGGCTTGACAATCGGTGGCAATAATGTGACATTAGTAGAAATTAATGAAAATGCTGTCCGCGAAATGCAGAAAAATATAAAAATTCTAGGTAAAAATGCCAAAGCAATTCTAGCTCCAAGCGAAAAAGCCTTAGAATATATTTCTAAAGATTCACTAATTATAGTAGATCCACCGCGCGCAGGTCTACATAATGATGTTATAGATAAATTAATATCCGAAAAACCGAAACGCATAATCTACTTAAGCTGTAACCCTGTTACGCAAGCCCGTGATATAGCAAAACTATCTGAAAAATATGGAATCAAAGCACATCGCGGTTATAATTTCTTCCCAAAAACGCCACATATTGAGCACTTAGCCATTCTTGATTTATACTAAATAATATATGAATTACGAAATACGCTACAGCAAGCTCAACGAACGACAAAAACAAGCAGTTAACACGATAGAAGGACCTGTTATGGTTGTCGCTGGTCCTGGAACAGGTAAAACCGAGCTTTTAAGCATGCGAGCAGCAAACATTCTGCGCAGAACAGATATGCTGCCAGAAAATATTTTATGCTTAACCTTTACCGAGAGCGGATCTATAGCTATGCAAAAGCGTTTAGTTGATATTATAGGTCGCGAAGCTTATGGAGTAAGCGTATTTACATTCCATGCTTTTGGTAGTGAAATAATATCCCGCTACCGAGAATATTTCTATAATGGAGCTGATTTTAATCCTGCAGATGAACTTACTAGACATAAAATTATTACCGATATCTTGCAAGAGTTACCGCCAAAAAATCCACTTAAAACTATGATGAACGGCGAATTTACATCTGTAGGAATGATAATTTCTGCAATATCCGATATCAAGCGCGCTGGATTAGAGCCAAAGGAATTAACAGCAATTTTAGACGCCAATGATGAAGTCATAGATATTGCCGAACCCCTACTGATTGAAGCTTTTGGTACAAGAGTGAATAAAAATACATTTGATAAACTTGCTTCTGTATCCGAAAGTTTAGCGAAAATTAATGAACCACAACCGATTCCTACCATTTCACGACTTAGTGATATCTTGCGCGCAAGCCTAAAACGTTCCCTGGAAGAAGCTAGTGAACATCCAAAAATAACACCTCCGCTAACAAAATGGCGCACTGATTGGATGACTAAAAGTGAAGCAAAAAAGCCTATTATGACAGCAAGAAAACAGCAGATTAAATTGCGAGCACTGGTTGATATTTATGAAAAATATTTAGAAAACATGCAATCTGCCAAGCTTTATGATTTTGACGACATGATTTCTCAAGTCGTACATGCTATTGAACAAAATCCGAGCCTTCAAGCAGAACTGCAAGAAAAATATCAATACATAATGGTTGATGAATTTCAAGATACAAATCACGCTCAAATGCGAATTCTGCATGCGCTCACAAATAATCCAGCTAATGAAGGTAATCCTAATTTAATGGTTGTGGGTGATGATGATCAAGCAATATATAGTTTTCAAGGTGCAGATATCGGCAATATTTTAGATTTTAAAAAGCATTACAAAAATGCCAAATTGATAACTTTAATTGATAATTACCGCAGCGCCGAATGCATTTTAACTGCCGCGCGCGAGGTAATCACGCAAGGTAACGAAAGATTAGAAAATCGAATAGATGAATTAGATAAAAATCTAAGTCCGCATGTGCTTCCTGAAAAACCTAACGCAGAGATTGTAACACTACCAAGCGAAGGTAGCGAGCGTGAATGGATTGCTCGCGATATTAAAGACAAGCTTAAAAATGGTCAAAATCCAGGTGATATTGCAATATTGGCACGTCGCCACGCTGATTTAGTTTCACTACTACCTTATTTAGCTAAAGCTCAGATTCCAGTTAGTTATGATCAAAATGATAATGTTTTAGATAATGATCTTGTTTCTCAGATTTTATATCTATCAAATATTGTAAATGCTTTAGCAAATAATGATTTAGGTCACGCTAACGAGCTTTTACCGCAGATGATGGCACACCCAGCATGGAACTTTAATCCAGAGATTTTATGGCAAATAAGCTTAAAAGCATATAAAAATCGCTTGCAATGGCTAGAGGTATTACAATCTAAGCCCGAAACTAAACCTTTTGCCAATTGGTTAATTAGTTGCGCTAGAGCTAGTAAAGTGTTGCCTATGGAACGCATGTTAGATCTTTTATCTGGCATAGAAATCTTTGATGAAAATTACACTTCACCACTAAAATCATATTTCTTAGCAGAAAATAACGCCGAAAGAATTTCCCATTTACAAAACCTAATAGCCTTACGAACAAAATTACGCGAACATAAACCAGATTTACGTAAAGCCAGATTAAGCGATTTACTTGAGTTTGTAAAAATATGTCAACAAACAAATACCACGATAACGATCAGGCGACACATAGGGCAAGATAGCCAGAGTATAAAACTAATGAGTGCCCATGCTAGTAAAGGCTTAGAGTTTGATACAGTTTATCTAATAGGTGCTACTGATACGAATTGGGGGAGCAAGGCTAGCCGCGGTGGCAACAAGATTGCCTATCCTGAAAACTTGCGATTACGTAATAATAACGATTTCCCAGAAGAACGTCTACGCTTGTTCTTTGTAGGAATGACGCGCGCCAAAAGGCAATTGATAATCAGTCGAGCCCTGCAATCAGAATCTGGTAAAGAACTAATGCTAGCAAACTTTTTGGCAGGGGAATTAAGCTTAAAGGCGACTAACTTAGGAGATGATTTCCAGGAGAATCATAAAAATGAAATTATCGAAATAGAATGGTATGCTCCAATAATTGGTTTACCACAAGCTACAATGAAAGATTTATTAGATGAAGATTTAGCACGCTATAAGTTAAGCGCTACTCATGTAAATGCTTTTATTGACATAACACGTGGCGGACCTCAATCATTTTTGTTAAATAATATTTTGCATTTTCCATCCGCGCGTAGCCCATACGCTAGTTATGGAACCGCTATTCATACCGCATTACAGTTTGCACATGATAGTATGTTAGCAGATGGTAAAACACCGCCGCCAGAGCAAATTATCGACAAATTTAAAAGTAAATTAGAAAATGAGCCCCTCACAGCAGAAGAATTAAATCATTTTACACAAAAAGGAATTGATGCCCTAAATATATTCTTACAAAATAAATTGCACTCATTTACAAGAGACCAACGTGCTGAATTAAATTTTTCAAACCAGCAAGCTACATTTAAAAATGTGCATTTAACAGGTAAAATTGATGTGGCATCTATAGATGAAAAGAATAAAACTATAACTGTAACAGATTACAAAACTGGTTCACCACTTCATGCCTGGAACAAAGGCGCTGATTATGACAGGATTAAAGCTCATAAATATAGGCAACAATTACTGTTTTATAAGCTTTTAGCCGAAAATTCGAGGGATTGGAAAAATTATAAATTTATTGACGGGATTTTACAGTTCGTTGAACCAGATAAAGCGGGTGATATTATTGATATTCGCTTACAAGAAGTTTCTGAAGAGGAGCTAACTAATTTTACCACTTTACTTGAGGCAATCTGGCACCATATACAAAATTTAAATTTTCCAGATACAAGTAACTATTCTAAAGATTATGCTGGCGTTTTAGAATTTGAAGATGACTTAAAGCGGGGAAAATTCAAAAATAGCATTGACACCGCCGTATAAGCTATATATAATTAATAACCGTGAGTTACTTAAAGCCTTGCAGCTGGAAGTAATTTCGCAAGAACCATTTTGTATGTGGGGAAGCGTACAATTTGGTTCTTGGGGCATACTCAGTGATAACTTGTGCTCTATATTATTGAGTATGCCCCACTTAACAAACCGTTCACTAGTAAGTAGGAAGGTGATCTTTTGGGAATTTTTGGTCCATCAAGGAACGAAGATGACTATATTGCCGCTGCTCGTAAGTCGCCGAAAGATCGGACGGCCGAAGAACAGCGTCTTGTAGACAAAGGTTCAACCATGCAAAGTGTACGCAATGCTGACTTTGAAGCCCGTCGGGCGAAAAAGATTTTTGGCTAGCACATACTTTGGTTTTTGATTATTTAATTCTGGAAAGGTGCCTAATATGAATCTCGAAGAACTTCAGCAAGAGCTTGATGAAGTTTGCAAGCTCAATCAGAAAGTGCGCGAGAATATTATTAAAACCCAAGAGCGCGAAGACAAACGCGACAAGAATCGACGCACATCTCGAATCCGTGGAGCCATTATTGCCAATGCGGCAATCGCGTAGATAATGTACGAAGCTTATTAAGTTACTGAAGATACATCTACGTTAGTCCATCGGATAGAAAAGATCTTTGACTAGCATATGCTTTGGTTTAAATCCTGCTCTAGAGCGGGTAAGGATAGTTTCCTAGGGGAGCTTTGAGTCTGCAGACTAAAGATGCGGGTTCGACTCCCGCACTATCCGCCAACCGCTAGGCGTCTGATTTTTCATTGTTCTATCAGGCGGTATGGAATCATAATATATTTATTGCTCATTTGATTCCATCGAGAGAAAGCTCTCAGTTTATACTGAGATGTGCGCCTCACTTGGCTTTCTCTTTAAATTATTCCCTCGCTAAAATAGCGGGGGACTTTTCTTTATGTTATAATATCTTCTATGCAAGATTCCTTTTGGCAAAAACTACCGCAGCCTTTTTTTATTTTGGCTCCAATGGAAGCCGTTACTGATATCATCTTTAGGCATGTAGTAGCCGAGGCGGGTTCGCCAGATATATGGTTTAGTGAATTTACTAATGCAACTGGATGGACACATGCTGGACAGAAGGCGATAGGCGGACGTCTAGTAAAAAGTATTGACGAAGACCCAATCGTGGCGCAAATTTGGGGTGGTAACCCTAATGATATGCAAAATTTAGCAAGCTATTGCCGCGAACTGGGCTTTTATGGTATTGATATAAATATGGGATGCCCCGCAAAAAGTGCAATAAAAAGCGGAGGTGCTGCATTAATTCGTAATCCAGAACTAGCAATAGAATCTATAAAAGCCGCAAAAGCCGCAAATTTGCCAGTGAGCGTAAAAACACGGCTAGGTTATAGTAATATATCTGAATATAAAAACTGGATAAGCACACTTTTAAAGCAAGATATTGTGAATCTTACTGTACATTTGCGCACCAAAAAGGAAATGAGTAAAGTACCAGCCCATTTTGAATTAATTGATGAAATTGTAAAGCTACGCAACGAAATATCGCCGCAAACTTTATTAACTATTAATGGTGATATAAAAAACCGTGCCCACGGGGAAGAAATAGTCAAAAATCATCCAGGCGTAAACGGCATAATGATTGGGCGTGGCATTTTTACCGACCCATTCTGCTTTAGAAATAATCCTAAAAATACAGAAAAAACACAAAATGATTTAGTTAATCTACTAAGAATCCATTTAGGTTTATTTGACCAATGGCAGCCACAAACTGGACGTCCGTTTGAAACGCTCAAACGCTTCTTTAAAATTTACATAAAAGGCTTTGATGGCGCAAAAGAGGCGCGAGAGTTACTCATGCAATGTAAATCAACAGATGAAGCGCGTAAAATTATAGATAGTTTATAGAGTCTAGCTATATAATTTAAAACAGAAAGAATCAACCGCGTATTTTCTTCGCGAACTAGTTCAGATGGATTTATAAAGTCCACACAAAACAATTCGTTTAATAAATACGCGGCTAAATTATTCTTCAACCAGCAAATAATTAGCGACGATGGCGGCGGCGCAAGCTGGCTACCTTTAGGCGAACCATATGACGATCAACCAATTGATGTGCTTTTTCAAGCTCAACTTGATCAGTTGCTTCATCTTGCATCTTCAAAGCACGCTCAAGAGCTGCCTTGCTTTCCGCTTCTATGATATCATCACTATGGTCAGCTTCATCAACCAGAACTTTTAATCCACGTTGATTTATTTCAATCACACCGCCAGAAATTGCATAATATTCTAATTTAGAATCAGCATCTTCTTTGTTAAATCGCACAGTAATTATACCGCTAGTTGCGATTGTAACTAATTGCTCATGGCTAGGGAAAACCGATATTTCACCAGTAACAGTCGGTAATGTAACTGAGTAGACATCCTCAGATACTTTAGTTCCGAGCATAGTTACTAATCGAAATTGCATCATATTTTACTCCTTTTCACTAGCGACTTTTTGGCTTAACGATCCATTAACCATATAGAACCAATTTTCTGGTTTATCATCATATTTACCATCTAAGATATCTTTGGTATCGCGAATAGTATCTTCAAGCTTGATATATACACCAGGATTTCCTGTGAACTTTTCTGCCACATGGAAAGGTTGTGCAAAGAAACGTTGCAAACGACGAGCGCGCCCAACAATCTGCTTCTGTTCATCGCTAAGCTCTTCCATTCCCAAAATAGCAATAATATCTTGTAAGTCTTTATACTGTTGCAAAATGCGTTGAGCCTCACGGGCAACTTTATAATGCTCTTCACCAACAATTTCAGGATCTAGACTAGTACTTGTACTATCCAATACATCAACAGCAGGATAAATACCGATTTCAGTTAGCGCACGATTCATCACGATTGTTGCATCAAGGTGGGCGAAAGTCGTGGCTGGGGCTGGGTCAGTTAAGTCATCTGCTGGAACATAAACTGCTTGAACAGATGTAATAGACCCCGTCTTGGTCGATGTAATACGCTCTTGTAATGCGCCCATTTCTTGTTGCAAATTAGGCTGATAACCAACAGCACTTGGTAGGCGACCAAGCAATGCGCTAACTTCTGCACCAGCTTGAGTGTAGCGGTAAATATTATCTATAAACAAGAGAACATCTTGACCCTCATCACGAAAAGTTTCAGCAATAGCTAGTCCAGAAAGAGCTACTCTAAGACGTGCTCCTGGTGGTTCATTCATCTGGCCAAATACAAGCGAAGTTTTATCAAGCACACCAGCTTCTTCCATTTCGTAATAAAGATCATTACCTTCACGAGTACGTTCTCCAACCCCAGCAAACACAGAATTACCAGAGTGGAATTTCGCAATATTATTAATCAACTCAGTGATTAAAACTGTTTTACCAACGCCAGCACCAGCAAATAACCCAGCCTTTCCACCTTTTGCTAGAGGCGCTATCAAATCTACCACCTTTATTCCAGTTTCTAAAATCTCAGTTTTATTAGATTGCTCGTCTAACGGAGGAGCTTCACGATGAATTGGTGCCATTTGTGCTTTTGGAGCTGGCTTATCATCGATAGGCTCACCAATAACATTAAACATTCGACCAAGCGTTTCTTTACCGACTGGCACAGAGATTGGCGCAAAAGTCGCTTTAACTTCACCGCCACGCTTTAAGCCATCAGTACTACTCATAGAAATAGCACGTACTGTATGCTCATCGAGATGTTGAGCTACCTCTAAAGTTACAATTTCATCGCCATTTTTAGCGTGCAGCGCATCGTAGATAGCAGGCAATTCGCCACTTTTAAACTCCACATCTACCACAACGCCAACAACTTGGATGATCTTACCTATATCTTTACTCATTGATTCCTCCTTGTGATTTTTTGACTTTACATTTACTGCATATTATCATATTAACTCTCCTGGTAATCCATAATTATATCCAACGGGTAAATTTTATTTAACAAAGCACGGTTTGCCTGTATTAAAATATCATCATGGAAACGTAAGTCTAATTTTTTAAGAGATTCGAAAGATACAAAATCTACCTTCTTTATTCCGCTTTCATAATTGGTGGGCGAGTTATTAATTATATGACCATTAAAGAATACTATTAAATCCATACCGTCTTTAGTATTTTTAAATAAAACAGATAAAACACCGTCAATATTTATATCATAGCCAGACTCTTCTTTAGCTTCACGTATTGCCGCCTCGATTAGACCTTCACCAGCTTCAACATGTCCCGCCGGGAAATTCCAAGTATCTAGCTGATTATGATTATTCTTTCCCTCTTTAACAACTAAAAATTTGTCATTATGTAAAACTATAGTACTAACAAAAATAGTAACTTTAGGCATTAGATTCTCCTAACTCTAAAGGGTTCACTCCATAGCCTCCACGCCGCCAGAAATTTCAGCGAGTTCTTGGGTGATCGCGCCTTGGCGGGCTTTGTTCATTTCGAGAGTTAGATCATCAACCAAATCAGAAGCATTATCAGTTGCGCTCTTCATCGCCACCATACGCATACTATGTTCACTAGCGCGAGCATCAAGCAATGTTTGAAATACTTGAGATTCAATTAACCTATATGCAACTGCATCTAGCACAACTGCTGGACTTGGTTCATATTTAGCATCGCAAGCATAATCACAAGTTGGCGTATATGTATAACCAGCGGGCAAAATTCGCTGCATATAAGCTTCTTGTTTAACTGCATTATGGAATTTTGTGAATACAATATCAACTGCATCAACTTGCTTTGAAGTGAATGAGTTAATAGCAGTATTTACAATAGTTCTCAACTCATGACCAGTAGGCTTATCGGACATATCATCATAAGCTCCAATAAGTTCAGCGTCTTTGAGCTTAGCTACAAATCGAGTTACACGCCGTCCAATCGTTACAATCTGCGTTCCAATACCCATATTTTTATCTTCTTTAAGCTCCTGAGCTAATCGGCGTAAAATATTGCTATTATACGCACCAGCCAAACCCTTATCACTAGCTATTACTATCAAAAGCCGATTTTTTACTTGTCTCTGATTAAAATATGGATGATTATCGGTTACATTTTGCCCCGCCAGATAGGTGAGTAGCTCATTTGCTGCATGTGCATATGCACTAGTTTCTTTCGTTGCATCTTGCGCACGGCGCATCTTACTAGCTGCTACCATCTCCATAGCGCGTGTTATCTGCTTAGTGTTCTTAACTGAGCGAATACGTGATTTTAATTGTCGGATACTAGACATTTTTATCCTCCTTATCAATCTGATCATCGATTGATTTAAAATCGCCATCCGAATTACTAATCTCAATTAGCCGCTTAACTTTTGCATCAATTTTCTTACGAGCATCCATAATTACCTGATCCTCTTTATGTAGTCCAGGATCTTTCACGTCCCACCAAATAACATTATCGCCACGCAGCCAAATTGGAGTTTGTTGCTTTTCTGCAATATTAACAACCAAATCGTAATGCGATAAAACATCAGGTTGAAGTTGGGTACGCCTGAAATTAGAAATATCTATATCATAATACTTAAGCATAGCTTGGCGTATACGATTAGAATAATTACGTATTTCATCATACTGGCCAATAGTAGTGGCGTTAGGTAGATTTTCATCAACCCCAACGCCAGCACTATCTGCATCATTGGTGCCAGTAAAGTGATTATATAGAGCTTTGGCCATCTGCGAACGACCAATATTTGCGTAGCAGACAAACAAAACTTTCATCTAATTTCGGTATCCTTTCGCCACACTCATAGCAGCATTTTTAACAATTTCATAGATTGCCTTATCTTCACCGAATTTTTTATCACCCTTTGAAAGTTGTTTCATTTCAGTCTTGTGATTAGACCATAAATTCGTTAAGAGAGCGTCTTGAGCTTCTTTGATTTTAGCAGCTGGAACATCATCAAAGTATCCTTCACTTACAGCAGCGATACTTGCTACTTGTTCCCAAATACTCATTGGCTGATACTGCGCTTGTTTCAAGAGTTCCGTTAATCGCTGGCCGCGCTCAATCTGGGCCTTGGTTTCGGAATCGAGATCAGAACCAAACTGAGCAAAACTAGCAAGCTCGCGGAATTGAGAAAGACCAAGCTTAAGATTGCCACTCACACTTTTAATAGCTTTAGTTTGAGCAGCACCACCAACGCGACTCACCGAAAGTCCAGCGCTAATTGCTGGGCGAATTCCCTGGTAAAACAGATCAGTTTCCATAAAGATCTGTCCATCAGTAATCGAAATAACATTAGTAGGAATATACGCTGAGATATCACCAGCCTGAGTTTCGATAATAGGCAAAGCCGTAAGTGATCCCGCGCCAAGTTCATCACTAAGTTTAGCTGAGCGTTCAAGTAAGCGAGAGTGGAGATAGAAGACATCGCCAGGATAAGCCTCGCGCCCTGGTGGACGGCGTAAAAGCAAACTCATTTGGCGATATGCTACAGCGTGTTTAGTTAAATCATCATAAATTATCAAAGCATGTTCGCCATTATCACGGAAGAATTCACCCATAGCTGTACCCGAATAAGGAGCCAAATAGAGCAGGGATGCAGTATCACTAGGGCTAGTTGCGACTATTATAGTCTGATCCATCACGCCCTCTTCTTTAAGACGTTCTACCAAACGAGCTATCTTGCTTAATTTTTGACCTATTGCTACATAGACATTTATAACGCCAGTTTTTTGACGTGCCTGATTAATCATAGTATCAATTGCAATGGAAGTTTTACCAGTCTGACGATCACCAATAATCAATTCACGCTGGCCGCGACCAATTGGAAACATAGCATCGATCGACATAATTCCAGTCATTAATGGTTCGTGGACAGACTTTCGCCCCATAACGCCAACCGCTGGGCGCTCAATTAGGCCACGTTTTTGGGTTTTTATTTCAGGACCGCCATCCAAAGGACGTCCAAGCGGATCTACCACACGACCCAACAATTCTTTACCAACAGGTACAGTCAAAAGTTCACCCTTCAATCGCACTTTTGCGCCTGCTTTTACATAATTTTCATTACCAAGAAGCACAGCGCCAATCTCATCTTCCATAAGATTAAGTGCAAATGCCTCGACATAACCTTTCTCTGATTCAATTTCAAGCACTTCGCTGTAGCCCGCGTTCTTCAATCCATGAACCCAAGCCACACCGTCGCCAACCCGAATCACAACGCCAGCTTTTTCAAGACCCTCATGGTTTTCTAAGTTAGCAATTGCTTTTCGTAAATCAGCAGAAAGTTCACTTACAGATATTTCAGCCATAAATTCCTCTTTCTTAGATTATTGTTTCGCTGCTTTTAGCCGCTGCAGCTTGTTTTTAATACTTGTATCAAGTATCGCTTGCGGAGTGGAAATTTGAATACCACCAATAAGATCCTTGTCAATACTATACTGGACCTGTACAGAATTAGCACCAGATTCATCAAGCAAGAAAGCATCTATTTGCTTTTTTACACTATCCGCCAAATCGTGAGCACTAACAACTTTAGCTGCTAAAACACCCTTATCTAGTAAAGCGTTTTCAATATCGCGGATCAGTAGATTAATTGAACGAGTCTGTTTTGTGTAAAACAAATATCCTGCCAAATCTTTAATGATAGTTTTATCTCCTTCAAGCAAGCGTTCAGCTACAACAGTAGCAATCTTGCGACGAGATAGCTTAGTAACCATTACTGTTTTGCTTTCTCAATTGCTGAAGCAATTGTTTTTCCATCAATAGATTTTGTAACTTCTTTCCCAGCAACTTTTTCGGTTGCAAGTGTCACTAAATCGAGCATCTCATTATAAAGATCCTTCTTGGCACTAGCAACTTCACGCGCAATATCGGCATGCGCACCAGCAATGATTCTTTCGGCACGTTCCTTGTTCTTCTTGTCAGATTCTTCAGCAATTTTATTAGCCGTCTCTTTTGCATCACTAATGATAGTAGCTGCATCTTTTTGAGCACGCTTCATCATTTTTGCGATTTCTTCCTGGGCGGAGCTAGCTTTCTCTGCAGCTTCTTCTGCAAGGCGCCTGCCTTCAGTAATTTTCTTTTCACGCTCATCAATCGACTTTACTATAACTGGAAAAACATATTTGTTTAAAATCCAAAGCAACATTGCAAATGCAATGATCTGAAACAAAAGCATCTTCCAATCAATGCCAAGCGACGCAAACAGATCCGAGCTTTCGCCGGTAGCGGCTTTTGCGACAGTCGTTAAAGTCTGCATCTCCAACTCCAATTAAAGCACCTTTGTCAAAATAGCAGCAACGAAACCTATAATTGCCAAAGCATCGATAAACGCAATACCAAGGATCATCAAAGTACGAATTTCGTTAATTTTTTCAGGATTACGACCAGCTGCGTTCATAGCTGCAGTACCAATCATACCAGCGCCAAATGCTGCAGCAACTGCTGAAATAGCGTAAGTTAAACCAAATGCGAGTGCTTCCATTTTTGTAATTTTCTCCTTCAATTACTTTTATTATATTTAATATACTCGTCTTCGATCACCCTTCCGCTGCTAATTTTTTATTATCAGCAGGGGAGTGATCAGAAGAAGAATCATTTTCGTCATGCGACGCCAAACCAAGTGAAATAAACACCGTTGTTAGCATAAAGAATACATAGGCTTGAATTGTACCAATAAACAATTCAAAAATCATAAACGGCAACATAGCAATAGATGCGAAATAAGCCGCCACATAACTTACGGAGACAAGCAAAACCTCACCCGCAAAAACATTACCAAACAAACGTAAACTTAGCGCAAGCATACGCGAAAACTCAGCAATAAGCTCCAAAATACCTTCCATAGAACCAACTGGATCTTTTAGGGGATTACGAATATAGCGCCCAATATTACCAAAGAAACCGTGAACTTTAGCTGCATACACTTGTGCCATAACCATACTTATAATAGCTAGTCCAAAAGTTACATTTAAATCTGCAACTAATCCACGAAACAGAGGAGTACCTCCATTAACAGTAATCGTTCCGACACCGGGCAATATACCCATCCAATAATTAATTAAAATCACAAAAAACATGGTAATTGCCAACGGCGCAACTTTCTTGGCTATTTTATCGTTCTGAATAACCTGGCGAACTGTACCGTAAAGCATTTCAAAAACCCAAGCAACCGCACTTGTAATATAACCTTTTTTGCCAGTTTTAATCGATCTTCTGACAGCAAAAAACAGCCAAATCACCAATGCATAGCCAAACACCCCCATGAGCATAGAATTTGTAACAGGGAATTCACCTATATGAAAAATTGACTCAGCCTTAATATCAATATGAAGATTAGCCGCAGCAAAAGTTACTGGCATATCTGTCATCATCTGTTACACTCCTTATATCCTAGAGATGTTACCTTTTTATAAAGTTTATACATTAAAAATGATGTTATAAGTATACCAAAAGCTAACCCTATCAAGGTAGCAACTGGCCGAGTACCTGTAAATCTATCTATAAGCCAACCTGCCAATGTAGATACTAGAATCGGAATAAACATACGCCAAGTAGTATCTAAAAATGTACTAATCACTATTTTTTGCATATCTGGCGGGTTGTCCAGAGATTTTTCATCAGAACTCATGATACACTATATACTATAACACGTAATTATATATTTTCCAACATGCCAAGAAGAAATCGAAATATACCACACAAAACATACAAAGCGAGTGCAGCAAGCAAGCAAAAACGCCGTTTTGCAACACGCAAACAAGCTGAGGAAGCCGCCGAATATAGCATGCTTTTGAATCCAAGTTTGGAGCTTTACGTTTACCGTGAAATCAATGGCGACTGGTATTTAACGAGTCGCTCGCCAAATAAATAATTCTATGCTACAATTAGTAGTTGTGCCAAAAAGCAGAGTAGTTTTTATAACGTTGATTTTGATATTTTTAGTAGCAGTGGGCGTACTTATTTTAAATAATTTCTTTTTTAGGGGTGAAAATAGAAATCAACCTAGTATACAATCGACTTCCAGTTCGATTACGAAAGAAAATCCCAACTTAGGTTCGGCATCAAATCAAAAAGCTATAAACATAATTGTGTATTTAGATTTACTCTGCCCAGATTGCGAACGAGCACACCGCGAAATTTTACCAAGAATAATAAAAGATTATGTAAATACAAATAAAGCTAAGATTAGTTATAAGATCTTAGGTACGTATGGTCCAGAATCTATGTCAGCGGGAAATGCAACTTATTGCGCAGATGAGCAGGGTAAGATGCTTGATTTTATAAAGAACGCTTACGAAATAGCCGCAAGATCTAACAATGTATCGCCATTTAGCAATATTGGACTAACAAACATTGCGCGCAAAACATCTTTAAAAATACCAGAATGGCAAGATTGTGTATCTAAATCAAAATACACAAGCAAAATTAATAAGAATAAACAAGAAGTTTTAGATACGGGCGGATATGGAACACCTCACTTTATAATCGAAGGTAAAGGTTATAATGGAGCGCCACCCTACGATATATTTGTGCCTGTAATTGAATCGGCTATAGCCGAGAAAGTGAAATAATGAACAAGTCTATAAATCAAAAATTGAACAGAATTAAACTAAATTTAAAACATTCTTTTGGAGTTTTAGGTAATTTCTTGAGTCAACACCCCAAATATTTATATATTGCATTAGCAATAGGATTGGTAGTTTATATAATTATGTTTTGGGCGCAAAATCTTCAACTATTAGGTTACATTCTAAGCTCATCAATAATACCGCTAGATGTTAAAATCCATCTTCTGTCTGGTACTTTTACGTCGATCTTTAGTACTGGTATTTCTTGGATTTTATTGGGAACTTTAATAGTTAGCTTAATCCAAGGTATTTTAATCTCTGAAATAATGTTTATAATAAAAAAGCAAAGACAGTTTAGTGTGGTAGCTAAAAGTGCTGGGGGAATTGGAATAACAAGCGGGCTGGCAACATTTAGTATGGGATGTAGTGCATGTGGCACATCAATTGCAAGTTCTGTTTTATTAGCTTTTGGCGTACCAACTGCAACCAGTATAGCTACTGCAATTAGTTATGGAACAATATTTATATCATTAATAATCTCTATAATATCGCTGTATTTTACAAGTAAAAAATTAGGTCAATACCTTGTATAAATAATCTAGTATATAAATCATTAGCATTTATAATTGTTATTTGCTATAATAATCTCAATACTATTAAGGAGGGATATGAGCAAGGTAATAGTTTATAGTACAAGCTGGTGCGCTTTCTGCAACACTGAAAAGCAATGGCTAGATAAGCTTGGAGTTGAATATGAATCTAAAAATATCGAGGAAGATCAAGATGCAAATAAAGAGCTTCTCGAAAAGGTTAACGGTAACTTTCAAGGAGTGCCAGTAACCGATGTTAACGGCACCTTGATTCTTGGTTTCGATCGTCCACGATTAGAAGAAGCTCTAGAAGCAAATGGCTTATTAAAGAATAAATAAGCTCGCCTTGCAATAGATAAAATAGATCCGCTCCTGGATCTATTTTATTGTAAAAAGAAAATCCTAACCAAGAGCCAAAACTTCGCCTTTTAATTTTTGCCTAAAATAATTATCATGACTAACATAAATTATCGCGCCGCTATACCTCATTAAAGCAGATTCAAGCTCTTCTATGCTAGGTAAATCAAGATGATTAGTGGGTTCATCCAAAATTAACAACTGTGGGTCATTTGCCAAAATGCTAATTATTTGAAAACGAGCTTTTTGTCCACCGCTAAGTTGCATAATCGGAATATCTAAATCAGTGGAAGTAAATAAATAGTCAGAGCAAAGCTGACGAATTTTTGTATCCGAAATTGGTAAGTTTTTATCTAAATAAAGTTGCTCGATTGCATTTTTCAATGAAAGATTTAAATATTTATCACTAATCTCTTGTTCATAAACGCCAATTCTTATATCTGGATTAATCCATAATTCTCCATCATAAACAGTAGGTAAGCTACCTAAATTATTTTTGTTACCTAAATGTAAATTACTGTCATAATTTAATAAAGCCTTGATTAGAGTAGTCTTGCCAGCGCCGTTACGTCCGCGTAATTCCAAAATTTCGTTTTCGCGTAAGTCTATATTAATATTCTCAAGTAGAATCTTATCACTATAGCCGATCGTAGCATTTTTAGCACTAGCCACAACTCTTTTACTACGAGCCTCGGAAGATTTTAAATTGACCCGAATATTTTTAGACTTAAATTTCTCATACCTGGCAACAGCCTTGTAGTTTAACTTTTCAATAGAGTCTTTATCAATCCAAAAGCTAGGTTTTTCACGCTTTTCAAGTTCAGCCAGTTCATCTCGCGCACTGTTTTCAAGACGCTTAAACCTCTGGATTGTACTCTGGTTACGAGACTTTTCTTTCAATCTTTGATAGTCCAATACTTTTTGTTTTAAGCTAGTAATACGTCTTTCAACTTGTTCAAAATTCATCATTCCGCTTGAAGTTTCCATGGCATTTTGTTTGAGATATGAGTCGTAATTCCCCGAATAACTTGTACTGCCACCATTTTTTAGTTCAATTATTCTATCAACCTTGCCGAGCACATCTCTATCATGCGTAACAATTAACATAGAAACATTACTTACTGCCTGACTTTTGACCCAATCTGTAAATTGTTGTTTTGCAACATAATCCATATGATTTGTAGGTTCGTCAATCAACGCTAAGTGCACATTTGAATGCATAATTTTTATAATTTCAACGAGTCTTTTTTGCCCGCCGCTTAAACTTTCCATAGGTTGATCGTATACATTTTCAAGCTGAAAATTGCCTAGTTCACGTTTAATTTTTTCTTCAATTTGGTAAAAATCTTTCTGATTAAACCTATCCAATGCTTCTGAATATTCGTTAATTAAACGTATATTGTCTCCCATAAAACTAGGGTATTCATTGATAATCTTAGATAAGCTAGCATACTCTGGAAGCCCATTTAAAATATAATTAATAACACTAATATCTGCCAAATTATGATGTTCTTGCGCCGTACTTGCTACGCTCACCCCACGCCGAAAAACAATTTCTCCACTAAAATCTTTATCGCTTCCTGATAGTATATTAAAAAGTGTACTTTTACCAATTCCATTTCTACCAACTATGCCGATTTTTTCACCATCATCAATACTAAATTTAACATTAGTCATTAAAATCTTATCACCAAAACTCTTTTCACTAATATTTATATCGGCAATCATTTTTCTATTATATAACAATAATTTTATATTAATATATTGATTGTTTGATTAATTATATTTAATATTATATAATATAAAAGTTGTAACAAATCCGTTGCAGCATAGCTCCTTTAAAAGAGGTGATTATCGTGGAAAAGAATGATGAATTAACAAAACTAACTCTTCATATCATCTTACTAGAAATAGTGCAAAAGAAACTAAACCAGTTAGATGAATCATTGAATAGCGTAGCTCAGAAAGAGAAGTCCGCCATGAGCAAATATCAGAGGATCAATAAAAGGGATGAAAAAGCCAAAAAGACCGCAATGCGGGAAATTACCCAACTAAAAAAGTCCATTTGCCGAATAAAAGACAATAAATGTCGTGATGCAATTGCTTTGGGGCATAAAATCAAAAAAGTCAGGAATCGTATTAAGAAGATTCAAAAGGCAAGCAATAAAGCCAATCTTCACCTCCAAGAAGTAAAGCAAAACCGAAAATATACTCAAATTCAGTTTATGCTTTTCTTCCAAATCAAGGGAATTGTTTGTAAAACAATTGCAGGAGGTGGCGTTCTATAGAGTTTTAACCCCTAACACCTTAAACACCGATAACTACGTCAGTAACAACTTATAAGATTGGAGCAACTACTAATAAGTCCTGAGTCGAGACTTTAAAAACCGACTCTTTTTTCTTTGAATTCGTCTTCCCTATCCCTATTCCTAAGCACCAGATAAGCTATTATACCGATCAAGATAAGGATTATTAATATCCAGAACCACCACAGTTCGCCAATAGTCATATCAAAGAAGGATCTCTTTTCTTTTTTAGATGAGCCTGCGACTGGGCATTGGCAGTTACTTGAGTTATTGCCGCGGTGGGATGAAGATGAAATAGTTTTATCTGTTAAGCTTTTATTATTATCTTTGTTTGATGAACTATCAGAGCTGGAATCATTCACATGATTGCCATTATTACTATCTGGTCTAGCTGGATTACTGTCGGTTACGCTACCACCACCTGATCCATTAGAACTATTTCTTGTGTTTTGGTTAGTAATATGAGTGTGGTAATGAGTATAGTTATTAACTACATTATTACCGCCGCGCCCGCCAGCTGAGCCAGAATTTCCGCCACCGCCAGAGTTATTTCCACCGCCCTGGTTGCCGTTATGACCACCATTATTACCACCGCCTTGGTTATTACCATTGCTTCTGACTGTAATATTGTATTTATGCTCAATTGTACTTGTTCCATCAGATATAGTAAACGATACTTGGAAGGTTCTGCCGGCATCAGCTTGACTTGGAGTACCAGAAACTACATGAGTAGATGGGTCAAAGTGTAGCCAGCTAGGGTTTGATGGTGATGCTGTAAATGTTAGCGGAGCATTTTCTGGATCACTAGCTGTAATAGTGTAAGAATATGGCGATCCTTGAGTAGCTGTAGTTATTGGTGTAGATGTAACTACCGGTAGTTCATTATTGTTATTGATATTTATAGTAAAGTTTTTATCTAAGAAGTTGCCATATTCATCAGTGGCACGAATACAGATGTTATAGCTATTTTTAGCTTCATAATCTGCTGGGTTTTTAAGGTAGAGCTTGTTATTTGTAATGGTGAATGCATTATCATCTGCACCTGGAGTAGCACAAGTTAAAGAAGCTGTATTGGTATCTCCAGGAGTGTCATTAGGGTCAGACGGCATAGTGATATCGGCAACTTTAGTGTTTGGCGGAGTGTTTTCATCGATAATGTTTGATGATAGGTTGATATCTTGCGGGGCAACACCACAGTCGCGGGTGTCATTGAAAGTCCAACCTAATCCGACCAAGAAGTCGTGTTCGGCGGTGGCAGCGCAGTATTTGAGACCTGCAGAGGAGGGTTTATGATGAAAAGTAATACTAGGATCATTCTTTACTGCATCATGCCAGTTTTTTAGAATTTTATCATAGTTCTTTATACTTAAGCCCGAGTTGCTAGCGAAGTCTCCCATTCCATCATCATATTGTCCTCTTTTTAGAGCGACAGAAAAATCTAGGTTAGATATATCTTGATTAAAGGAGGTAGCATTTTTAAACATATTACCAAAATTTGTCGCATTTGATGTATTAAAATTAATCGGCTGATTAAAGGAGGTGGCGCCTTCAAACATACTACTAAAGTAATTTACTCTAGACGTATCACTAAGATTAACAGGGTAATTAAATGATGTAGCATTTTTAAACATCTCAGATATATACTGTATTGATGATGTATTAAAATTAATCGGCTGATTAAAGGAGGTAGCGCCAATAAACATACCACCCATATTAGTCACCTTAGATGTATCAAAGTTAACTGGTTGATTGAAGGCTATAGCATTATCAAACATACCATACATACTAGTCACCTTAGATGTGTCGAAGTTAACTGGTTGATTAAAAGCTTCAGCAACAGAGAACATCATGCTCATACTCTCCACATTCCGCGTATCAAAATTGACAGGGTGATTAAAGGCTTTAGCATGACGCAACATACCATACATATTAGTTACTTTAGAGGTGTTAAAATTTAATGGCTGATTAAAGGAGGGGGCATATATAAACATTTCTCCCATATTTTCTACATTTTGGGTATCAAAGTTAACTGGCTGATTAAAGGAGTTAGCATTTTTAAACATCTCTCCCATATCTTCTACCTTAGATGTATCGAAGTTAACTGGCGAATTAAATTTCATAGCATTACGAAACATATGGTTCATAGATTTCACTTCAGAAGTATCTGGTGAATCAGTATACCGTCCAGTCATCTCATAGGCATTGAAAAACATACCCATCATACTTTGCCATTTTATTTTACCCCATTGCTTTATAAATAGTATCTTTCTACCCATAGACTCACTTGCACGATCGTCATTATCGGGGAATGCATCCGAGTAGTATGTCCTCCTACCCTGAGAACGAGGTTCATCGGAAAATGTCATTCCTGGAAAATCACCCTCAATCTTAATATCATACTCACCATCATTAGCATAAGTATGCGAAGGTGATACATAACCAGATTTAGCTTCAATTGGTGAACCGTCTCCCCAGTCTATTGTATAATTGTAGGCTGCATTGTTGATTTTATGTTTATAGATATTCTTATAAACTGGTATTTTTACAGTTCTGCCATCTGAATCGCCAGAGACCTTCCAGGTTGTTATGAAAGCATCAGAATCTAGCGCCTCACTATGATTAGAGAAAACAAATATATTTAGCAAACCAAAAACTAGAGTTATAATAGCGCAAATAGTCAGCACAAGTCTCTTTTTATGTAAAAAAGAATAAAATCCTTACTAGTTTTTAAAAGACTTTCCTTCACTTGGCCACACTCCCTGCGTTAACTATATTAATTATTAAGAAGATTTTAACACAAGCGTAATAAAAAATACAATACACTAATTTATGATTCTAGATTTTTCCGAGTTTCGATCAAACTGCTATAAAGTTCTAGTAGCTTTTTAGCCATAGTCAATGAATCGAAAGATTTAGCTACTCTAAGGGCAGCACGAGACATTTTTGCTAGACGCTCCTTATTAGAAAGTAAATCATTGAATACCTTAGCAAAGTCTTTTCCTTCAATTCCATCAGTCAAAATAGAATTAGATTTCCTGAGTCCTTCAGTCATTTGTTCATCACAGTAGACTATTGGCAATCCTGCAGCCGAAGCCTCTAGGAAGGTCATTGGTTGATTATCAAAATGGTAGGAAGCAAGAGCAAAAACATCGGCTTGCTTAAGAAGAGAGGCTACTTTATCACTTGATTGCATTCCTGTAAGAATCACTCGATCCTCCAAACCAAGTTCAGAAATCCTTACTCGTAGCTCCTTTTCAAAAGGACCGCCACCAGCTAAGATTAATTTTATATTTTTATCGCTAACATGAGCCATTGAATCAACCAGCGTGATCTGGCGTTTTTCAGGACTCAAACGTGCTACACAAATAATAAACTTCTCACCAGGCTTCTTTTCAATAGGAGAATCTTCCGCGCGCGCCGAGCGATATTTTTTAGTATCAATACTGTTTGGGAAATTATAGCAAGGCGCATTCAAACCGCCCTCTTCAATCAAAATACGTTCTAAGTGCTTTGACGGTGATATACAGGCATCGCATTTATTTGCAAAAGCCGCCGTTAAGCGCCAACCCTGGCGAGATATCATTTCTTTAAGACTATCTTTACTTAAGTTTCGAAGCTTTTCTGCTGAGATTTCAGGTAAAATTGGCTTAATACCAAGGACTATCGGCATCGCAACAGTTATAGCCGTAATTCCAGTAATGATCATCATTGGATAATCATTGATTAGTTCAGTATAAAGTGTATGTATAGTTGTTACGTGAGGGATATTCTGCCGTCTAGCTACTAGATGAGCCAAAACTCCTAGTTGAAACTGAGTTTGACTATGAACAATATCAAACTCATATTTATCAAGCTTTTTAGCTAATCCAGGATATAGGCTAGCTGTGTAGCGCTTTTCAAAAATATAGTTTTTCATAGATGAAAGGCGAATCACATGATCATCATTATCCTCATATCCCTTAACCTTTGGGGCAATCACAAAAACCTCATGACCAAGCGATTCAAGCGCCTGCTTGTAGACTAAAGTTGATGTCGCCACGCCGTGTACTGATGGTAGGTAATCATCAATAAAGAACGCTATCTTCATAAGGTTATTATACCATATTCTATAAATTCACTTAGGCTAAACATATAACACCCATAAAATAAAAGCTTTTTAGGGCTCTGGATACGCCTCTAGAGCTTCAAAATGCAAGATATGACCTGCAGCTGGCACACTGATGATACGTGCCTCGGGTAAAAGTTCATGCATAATGGACGCTGTTTTCGGGGGAGCGACATTATCTTTTCCGCCAATAATTAAGGTTATTCTCTTTTGATATTCTAATGCAATACCATGTACATAAGGGTTATTTTCGTAGAGTAAGGTTGTTAAAATATCAGAATCGCGTAAAGTCAAGTTATCCTTTTTATAACGTTCAGACTCAATTAGCCAATTCCAAGCCGCTTTTTGGCGAGTTTTCAGCGCAACAGCAACACGCACTCCACGAATAGGTCTGCTATTATAGACACTCCAGCTAAAATTTTCTGGCAGATTATTTGATATTTTTTGTAGTGCATCCGCTAGAATAGTAGTATCGGGTGTTGGGCATGCCATTATTATTTTTGTATGATCAGGAATCTTATTTGTACGCAAGGCGTGGTATAGTATAGATGAAGAAAATGAATTACTAATAATCACATCTGGAAATCTACCTATTTGTTCTAAAGTATAGTTAAGCCAATCAGCTAAATCATCGTAGCTCTCAAATTTAGGACGCAATGAGCCTCCATGCCCAGGCAGATCAATAGCATACACTGCATAACCAAAATTAACATACCGCTCAGCCAAAGGAGCCATGTCAATTTTACCGCCCGTAACACCATGGAAAATCACCACAGCCTTGTCTGCATTAGTATTACATTCAAACCAACAAACACCATTGACCGTTTTTTCTTGGCAATTGAGTCTTTCATAAATTTGCTTTAGGGTTGAAATTTTAGGCATAATACTATTATACTATTATTTATGAAGATTAGCGTTATTATTCCTTGTCGAAATGAAGCTGGGGTTGTAGATCATCTTCTTGAATCACTTACCATCCAAACTAAAAAGCCTGATGAAATTATAGTTGTTGACTCTGCAAGCACAGATAATACAGTCGAGTGCGCTGAAGCCTATTCGAGTAAATTACCTCTTAAAATTATAAAAGTAAGCGAAAAGGGCTCATCTAAGGCTCGTAATTCTGGTGCCAGTGAGGCAGCGGGGGATATGCTTGTATTTATCGATGCAGATACGATTCTTCCTAAATATTTTATACAATCTTTTGAAAATCGAGTTAATGAAAAGCATTTTCAAGCAGGTAGTTTTACCCAGAAGATGAATTCAGATAATCTAGCTATTCGTGCAGGCGCACACTTTATGAGCGGCTATATGCGCCTAATGCAATATACTCCTTGGCCAATTGGATTTGGCTGTCTATATATTACTAAAGAGGCTTTCAACGCAGTAGATGGATTTGATGAATCTCTATACATTATGGAAAATTACGATATTATACTTAAAGCAAAAAGAGCAGGGTATAAAATTGGCATTATAAAAATGGGATGTCTGGCATCAGACCGACGCTACAGAAATAACTCATTACGCCAAATATTCCAAGGTATATATGGTGAATTATATCGTTATACACATGGCCTACGCATTACAAAACCAATTTATGAATATAATATGGGCGGCGAAGATAAAGATAACGGCAAAGATACCGATCCAAGGAAGCAAAAAAGTAAATAATTATTCAGCAGATATTCTTGTGCCGACATGCTCTCCATTGGCAGCGCGTACTAGATTATCTTCTTGTAGCAATTTGCAAACCACCAACGGCAATTTATAGTCAGCAGCAAGCGCGATAGAAGCTTTATCCATAACTTTAATATCTGGACGTTCTACCGCCTGCTGGAGTCTTAGTGTATTGAACTTTTTGGCATCCGAAAACCTAACCGGGTCTTTATCATAAACACCATCAACTTTAGTAGCCTTTATAATTAGATTACAATCCAGCTCAAGTGCCAAACTTACTGCTGCCGTATCTGTAGTTAGATAGGGGCGAGCAGTTCCTCCAGCTACTATAACTACACGATGTTTAACTAAATGACTAATCGCTCGACGATGTGTAAATTGATCTAAAACCTGATCAGCCTTAATATTAGAAAGTGCTCGTGCTGGCGTTCCGCTAAAATTAAAAACATCAGCCAATGCAATTGCATTCATCATAGTTGCAAGCATACCGATATTATCCGCACTAACGCGTTTAACACCGCCATGAGCCAGCTGAGCTCCACGGGCATAATTACCACCGCCAATCATAATCACAACTTGTGATCCTAAAGCCGTTATTTTTGCCGTTTCCTTAGCAATCCAGGCTGCTCGTTCTGCATCAAAACCACTATCAAATTTTCCTTGTAACTGTTCGCCCGAAAGCTTTAGAAGAATACGATCGTACATAGGTATAGTATACCATAAAACGCAATATCATTCGTAGAGAAGTTAATAATTATGTTATAATTACCGTAATAATGGCAAAAAAATCTAAGCAAGATAAAAAGCCCATCATCCCGCAGATTGTTAATAAGCGGGCTAAGTTTGATTATCACCTTGAAGAGGAGATTGTAGCTGGCATGGTTCTTAACGGCCGTGAAGTGCGCGCTGCTCGTGACGGTCACGTTCAATTAAAAGGCGCTTTTGCCACAATCCGCGGTGGCGAGCTTTGGTTAAATAACGCATCATTTAGTATAAAGCTAAATGAAAGAGGCAAAGCCAATCAAAAAACTGTAGATACCGAACCAAAAAAATTATTAGTATCGCGGAAACAGCTAAACAATCTAATAGAACAGAAACAACAGGGCTTTACGATTGTACCGATAAAAATGTTAACTGGCGGCAAATTTATTAAATTAGTAATTTCACTGGGTAAGGGAAAAAAGAAATTTGATAAACGCGAAACCATTAAACGCCGCGACATTGAACGCGACGCTAAGCGAATTTTAAAATTTAGATAATACATTTAATATTAAAGTAAAGAAAACCCCCGCCGTACAAAAACAGCGGGGTATGTGGATTAGGATTTGTTGATATCGGTCAAAGAATCGATCGATTGCGACAGCGAAGGCTCATAGCAAAAGGTACGTGAGAACAAATCTCGCCCAATATAGGCAAAACCATCCTCTGGTAAGACCTTCACTCGAAAGTCACCCTCATGACCTTGGTTCAAACCATAGGAATTACGAGTTACTTTAGGGGAAACATTATGGTAAACACGTTCATTAAGATTAAACATGGAACCAAAATCTTGAAGCAAATCTAAATTAATAGTTTCTTCTTCAAGATCTAACTTTTTCCCAGCATCAGACACTTTCAAACGAAAGCGCTTACACTCGCTTGGAAGAGGTTTGGCATCAGCACAGCCGAGCCGATAGTTACGATGCCACTCACAAGCCTTCTTGAAGTCACGCATATTACGAACATGGACCTTGAAAAGTTTGCCGTTACACATGGCAAATCCTAACATGACAGGGAAAGCAAAATTTATTGCTTTCAAATTGGAAAGGACGAGGTTAGCTTTTTGCAAACCCACTTTTTATATTAGCATACTTATGTTTATAAGTCAAACTACCAATCTATAAAGATTCCAAGAAATAATGGGACAAAAAAGAAAACCCCGCTGTACAAAAAAACAGCGGGGTATGTGGTTTAGGATTTATACTTTAAGCAAGAACCGATGCAGGTTCATACTTAAAGACGTGAGTGAAGAGAGACTCTTCAATGGTAGCGTACTCTTCATTCGTATTGACTCGCACGCGAGGAGAACGAGGACGTTTCCACCATTCAGGGCTCTCAATAGGCTTAAGTGTTACTACACCATCTTTTTGGTGATGATTCGATGATTCAAATTCGCAAATAATTGTTTTGATCGCCGAATCTCCATTCTCAGAATCTGAGACTTTCAAATAGATAGTGTCACCTTTTGGACTCAGGAGTTCGTTCACGTTATGAACATGAACTTTAAGATCAGACATGATCATATCCTTAAACAACAGGGAAAGCAATAGTTAGTTATTGCTTTCAAATCGGAAAGTACTGGGCTAGCTTTTTGCAAACCCATTCTCTATACTACAACTTTATAACATATAAGTCAAGTATGTAGTATCAATCTACGAAGTTCTGTTATAATTTGGATATGAGATTATACTCTTGGAATGTAAATGGAATTCGTGCTGTTATTAAAAAAGGTACTTTTTTACCTTTTATTAGCGAGCATCAACCAGATATATTGTGTCTACAAGAAACTAAAGCCAAGAAAAATCAAGTCGAGATTGATCTACCAGATTATTTTGAAATATGGAATAGCGCCGAACGAGCAGGATATAGCGGAACGGCAATCTTTAGCAAAGCTAAACCGCTTAATATTTGGCTTGATTTCCCTGAAGATATAGTTAAAAAATATAATCTAGATCAAGATGATTATGGCAATCCAAACAATGAGGGTAGAATAATTGTAGCAGAGTTTGATAATTTTATCGTGGCAACGGTCTACACTCCCAATAGCAAAGGTGATTTAAGTCGTTTACAATTACGCCACCAAAAATGGGATAAAGCTTGGCTTGAATACATGAAAAAACTTGAATCTATAAAACCAGTACTTTTTTGCGGCGATCTTAATGTAGCCCATACAGAAGATGACTTAGCAAACCCCAAACCAAATATTGGTAAACATGGATTTACAAATGAAGAACGGGCGGGATTTGATGCTTTTATTCAATCAGGATTTAAAGACACTTTTAGAATTTTTACAAAAGGTAATGGTTATTATAGTTGGTGGACACACTGGGCAAATGCCAGAGCCAGAAATATAGGCTGGAGGATAGACTATTGGCTGGCATCGGAAAAGCTAGCAAATAAAATAACAGAAGCACAAATTCACCCAGATATTATGGGGAGTGATCACTGCCCAGTCAGTATAACAATTGATATTTAGGATTATTATGCAACAATTTCCCTTTTGGCAAATCCAAAAACCAGGCGAACCAATTTTTACAGATATTTTATGGAATAAGCCCGAGCGCCGAGAACAATCAGGTAGATTAGGTATAATTGGTGGAAATAAATTAGGCTTTGCTGGCGTAGCTGAAAGTTATAGCACAGCATTAAAAACAGGCATAGGCGAGGCTCGTATTTTATTGCCCGATGTATTAAAAAAGAGCATCCCAACTAATATTACAGAGGCACATTTTGCACCAAGTAACTTAAGCGGTAGTCTAAGCCGTGATGCTTTACCCAATATGCGCGCTTTAGCAGAGTGGGCAAATGGCATTCTATTAATTGGCGATGCTGGTAGAAGCAGCGAAACCGCAATAGTTTATGATGATTTTATACATGATTACAAGGGGGTGCTAATACTCACCAGAGACGCAATTGACTTGATTTCATCTAGCCATAACCAAATTTTAGAACGTAAAAATACGCTTTTTGTAGCTAGTTTTGCGCAAGTCCAAAAACTGTTCCGTAGTGTATATTATCCTAAAATTCTGACATTTAGTATGCAGCTTCTGCAATTTGTTGATTCTCTACATAAATTTACAGTAACATACCCAGTAACAATTGCTACTTTACATAAAGATACTATAATAATAGCCAACAGAGGCAAAGTTATAACGATGGAGTGGACCCAGCCCTTAAAGATATGGCGCGGTAATACAGCTAGCGTAATGGCGGTGTACTACTTATGGAATCCAAGTAAACCGCTAGAGGCTATCTCTGCAGGAATTACAGAGTAATAAAAAATTGCCAAAAGGCAATCTATATATAATCAATAAATTTGTGGTACCGCGGGCCGGACTTGAACCGGCACGAGCTAATGCTCACCAGATTTTGAGTCTAGCGTGTCTACCAATTCCACCACCGCGGCAAAAATACAAAAGACAAATCTTTGTATGACTCGTAATCTATTGTATAATAGAATGAGAAAAAATACTAGATTCATGGATCCAAAATATAATTTTTCACAAAATCAGTCTAATTCAGGAGTGCAAAATACTTCTGATAATGGTACGCCTACAAATTCAAATCAGCGAGAGGCGGCTTTATCTTTAGTGCGCAACGAAATTAACAATCTTTATAAAAGCAAAAATCAACCTGCGCTAACTAATCAAGGAAACATACAAAATAACGAGTCTGGTATTCTGAATATTTCGCACAATAGCGACACGGCGGCAAATAATCCAACAAATAACAATAACCAAAATCAATACACCACAAATAACCAGCCCGCAAATCAAGCTTACCTACAGCAATTAAATGCCGAGCAATGGAAAAAATATCATAGTGCATGGCAGACTTATTATCAAAAATATTACGAACAATACTACGTTAATGAAATACGTAAAAATCTTGATGCACAAAAGGAGCAGTTACGCAATCGTTCATTAGGCAATGCTGCTGCAAATATCTTTACTGGGCAAAATAACACCGACCAATCTGATAATATCTCTAATTCCCCAAAAACTGAAGCTTTAAATAAAATTCGACGAGACATCATAGCTAAAGCACAACATTCAGCAAAAAAAGCCCGTAAAAGTCGTCATTTTATACCAATAGCAGGAATGCTAACAGCTTGTATAATTGGTCTTCTTTTACAATATAATCAGTTTCTAATTGCCAATGTTAAAGCATATGTGTCACCAAGCGAATCTCAGCCAGAAAGTATTATAATTGATCCAAACGCAGATGTTCCAGTCGGCCCAGAAAATAAGATGATTATACCGAAAATCAATGTCGATGCACCAATTGTGCTCAATGTCGGAAGTAGTGCCAAACAACAACTAGACGCAATGTCAAATGGTATTGCCCATGTTAGATACCCAGGCGCAAGTGCGTTGCCTGGTCAAATTGGAAATGCAGTATTCTCAGCTCATTCTAGTAGCGACTGGTCGGATAGTGGGGCGTATAAATTTATCTTCGTGCAGCTTGAGCGACTCACTAATGATGATGTTATTTATATAAATTACAACTCTAAGCGCTATGCCTATAAAGTTTTTGATACCAAAACTGTATTGCCAACCGAAACGCATGTTTTAAATTACAAAGGTAACGATCCAATTATTACCTTGATAACATGTACTCCACTAGGTACCGCACAAAAGCGATTCCTAGTTTTTGCCAAACAGATAAGCCCAGATCCTAGTAACGCGGAAAAAGCTCAGCCTACTAAGATATCACAAACACAAACTACAGCCCAAATGACTGGAACACGGCCAACACTAATTGAGCAATTATTTGGCGCAAGATAAATCTATATTGAAACTTATTAATTATTAACTAAATAAATCTAAATATCAAGCAATTGAATTCGCACAAATTGGTAATCGCCAGAGGAGTTCTTGTTTATACAATAAAGATATTTGCCAGATGGGCTAATGGTTGCATCAAATTTAGCAATGACAGGTAATAGATCATTCTGATTTTCACCGTCAAATTCATAGGTTCGCAAGGTACCATTATTATCACCCCATAGCATGTATGTATCAAGATAGCGTAACTTTTGCGCCTCGCCAGATGCATTGGGCTTTATCTGAGTTGAACTCTGCAAGGTAGATTCTAAATTATACGTAGAAAAACTTTTACCATCCTGAACAGTTGCTAATTGACCGTTTTCCGTTACGTTAACGCTAATAATTTCTTGGTTCATAGAAAACTTTGATATTTCAGATAAATCAAGCCGATCATTTTTATTATCAGAAGGTAGCCCATAAAATAAGCTCTTGCTACCATAAAGCCAAGCTTGGTTACCATTTGAGACTAAGAAGTAGAATCTATCATAGTATTTATCTACATCCATAAAAGCTTTTTTACCTGCTTCTAGTGGCAGAGTTTTAATAATCCTAGGCTCTTTAAACCCTTTTCGAATATAGCCAAATTTACGAGTTTTAGAAGTTGGATTATCTTGCACAAATAGAATATAGCCATCGCCATAAAGGCTAAAATTATTAACATTATCAATAAGTGGACTGCTGATTGTTTTATTAGAAATATCCAAATTACGTACCTTACCATCAATCAATGCGTAAAGCTGCGATCCTCCATAATCACCAAATACAACTTCATTTATATTATCAATACCAAAAGCTTGATTTATATTTACAGATTCCTCAGGCTTCTCTGTATCTAAA
Organism: TM7 phylum sp. oral taxon 348; assembly: GCA_007845485.1. Classification (GTDB taxonomy): domain Bacteria; phylum Patescibacteriota; class Saccharimonadia; order Saccharimonadales; family Saccharimonadaceae; genus SDRW01. The sequence goes on along the minus strand of SDRW01000002.1, from coordinate 149,164 downwards.
ATTAACCATTCAATAGGATTATTAGCGCGAATATGTTTCAAAACCACATAACGTTCATTTCCGCTCCAAAGATAAAGTTTAAAATTGCCGAGACCTGCTTTATCATAACTTGAATCAGGCATAGAGACAGATTTAAATTCAGGTGTATCGCGATCTATAAACGCAATATTTACTGTTGGGTTTGTAGCATTTTCAAGTAACGCGTAACGTCTACTACTACCAGAGGGGAGGGCATCAGCTAAAGTTTTTGGCAGATCCAAAACAGACTGAGGTGAAAGTTTATTTGGAATCAATCGAGGATAAGCCACCCATGTGATTTCACCGCCCTTTACTTTAACTTGTTTTTGCCACGTTCGATAATTCTCCTTCTGTATCCTGAGGTTGTAATCTCCTTCTATAGGAGCAATTCGTGCCCTAGTGTTGGTACTATGACGTTGATTATTTAAATACACTTCTGCACCGTTTGGCTTACTATCAACCTGTAGAATTCCTATGCGCTCTACATGACCTTCCGTACCATTAAAATTAAAACTATATCCAAGCATCAAGGCGGTTAGAACGGTAACCCCAATCACAATAGACACAGCAGTTAATGCCATAAAGAATAATTTCTTGGCTAACTTTTTCTTGCGAGAAGAAAGATAGTACATACAAGTAGTATTATACCAAAATATTGCAAAAAACACAGTGCTTATGCTACAATCAGCTTATGATTTATACGTAAGCGGGTAGAGTTTACGAATGGGTTTATTTATGGAAAATAACAAGGGAACTAATAAGATTTTAACCACTCATACACCATTGCGTCCAAGAAGTAATGTTGGTAGTGCTGGCGGTATGCATATATCTCGCCAAAAATCCAGAACCCTGAATCGTAAATTTGTGAAAAAACCAAACTTTACACCACCTCAAGATAATAATCTTGATGGAGTGATTGCAAAGTCAAAATTAGAGGCAGCCATAAAGCAATCCCAAGCAAAGACTATCACCCAAACGGCGCAAACAAACCAATCTACTCAAAAACCACAGAATAAAAATATAGAGAGAATCAATACCGCAATTAGCGAAATCGTTAAAGCGCAAAAAATAATTGAATCAAATAAGGCAAGGCTTGCGCAAACACAAAAACCCGAAGCAAGCATAATAAAGAAAACCACACCCAGACTTAAAGCGCCCACACTATTAAGTAATATAGATCACGTAAATAATCCAATTACAGCGCCTAAAGCTACTAATTATGCAACTCAATCTCGCAAGATGATATTTAATAGCACGGCAGTAAAACACCGACAAGCCTCCCTACAGAGACAAGGGAAACCAATCATTCAGCCTATTCAAAAGCCAAAAAACACTCCACTATATACAACAAAAAATTCGCCTAGCCAGCACACAAAGAACCAAACTAAACAAAATCAAAATACAATTCATAATCCTAAAGATTCAGATATTTACACAGAACATCCAATTGCTAAAGTTGCGCAAATTCGCCAGGCTGAACGTAAAAATATAGCAACAAACAATAAACCTGTTCTAAAAACAGCGCGTCAAATTAAAGAGGAAGTTATATCAGAAGCCTTGGCGAATGCACCCAAGCAAGATAGACATCAGATTAAACAGCCTAAACTTTGGGGTAAGGCTAAATTGATTGGTGGACTTTCGGCTGGGCTTATTAGCGCGGCAGCAATCGCATATACAGCATATTCTCAAATTCCATCATTTTCCATGGGAATTGTCAATGCACAGTCTGGCATACAGGCCAGCTATCCAGGTTACATACCAGGAAGCTTCAAAGTTAATGGACCAATTTTTGGTGAAGAGGGCCGTGTACAAATTAATTTTAAATCTACCACAAATGATGATGAGTTTAAGCTTGTTCAAGTAAATAGTAATTGGGACTCTGAATCATTGCTAACAAATTATGTAAAAGATAAATCAAAAGGGCATTATCAAACAGATAATGAGCGGGGGATATCCGTTTATAGCTACAAAAACGGGGGAGCCTGGGTGAGTGGCGGAATTCTACATATTATAGATGGAACAGCCCAACTTGGCCCAGATCAGATTAAACGCATTGCATCAAGTCTTAAGTAACTTATAAACATGCTATAATTAGCAATATGACACAAATAAGAACTCGTTTTGCACCCAGCCCAACTGGTTATATTCACGTAGGAAGCTTAAGAGCGGCACTTTTCCCATGGCTTTTAGCTAGGCAAAATAATGGTAAATTCATTTTACGAATAGAAGATACAGATAGATCCCGATTTGTAGAGGGCGCAGAAGAAAAGATTTACGAAACATTATCATGGCTAGGTATAGATTGGGACGAAGGTCCAACCGCAAATGGTAAAGAAAAGGGTAAGTTTGGACCATATCATCAAACTGAGCGGCGCGGAATTTATTTAGAATGGGCTAAAAAATTGATAGATAAAGGCTTAGCATATGCTGATCCATATACACCCGAGCAAGTTCAAGCTTTTCGTGATGAAGCCAAAACAAAGAAAGAGGCTTTTCTATACCGAAATTATCGTCCAAAGAATCCGCCAAAATGGGATGGAACCCAGCCTTTAAGATTTAAAGTTCCTGAAATAAAACGTTATACTTGGCAAGATCCCATTATGGGAGAGTTAAGCGCTGGCCCAGAAGCACTAGATGATTTTATATTAATAAAATCTGACGGCTTACCAACTTACAATTTTGCTCATATTGTTGATGATTTTGAAATGGGAATTACACACGTTATCCGCGGAGCAGAATATATAGCATCTACACCAAGGTATTTATCTTTATATGATGCACTCGAAATTAAACCACCAGTTTTAGCTTGTTCGCCTCACATCATGGCGCCATCCGGCAACAAAAAGCTAGGTAAACGTGACGGTGCGAAATCTGCTGACGAATACCGTAAAGAAGGCATATTGCCAGAGGCTATGATGAGCTTTTTGGCATCGCTTGGCTGGAACGATGGCACAGAGCAAGAAATATTCACAAAAGAAGAATTAATTAAGAAATTTAAGCTCGATAGAGTACAAAAATCGGGTGCTCGTTTTGATGAAAAGCGTTTAATTTGGATGAATGGACAATTTATCCGCAATTTAAACTTAGACAACCTCTATGAACGTTGCCAAATGTTTTGGGGCAAAGAAGCAAATTCCGCAGATGTAATATATAAAAAGCAAGTGCTAGCCCTGGCGCAAGATCGGCTTAAAACTCTACAAGATCTGCCAGCTTTAACCAGTTATTTCTTTAGTGAACCAAAAATCAACTTAGATTTAATTTTAAACAACAAACAGCTCAAAAAATTAACATCAGAAGAGCAAAAAAAGTTACTACAAATATCGTGTGATGAACTCAATAAAATCAATAATTGGACCTCAGAAAATATTCAAAATTGTCTTAATACGCTTTTGGAAATTACCAACCAGAAGCCAGGTATTTTATTTAGCTTAATAAGAATTGCTACGACTTGGGCACAGTTTAGTCCGCAATTGAATGATACCCTTGCGTTACTAGGTAAAGATAAAAGCCTAGATAGATTAAATCTTGCGATTAAAAATATAGCGTAAAATTGCACATACTAATAGATAAATAAAGGCAAAAGTCAACTTGACGATTTTGCTATACACTATTAAAATTATTAGCATAAGCCTAAAAGGTAGTGTAATGGAAAATAAACAACCAAATTTTATAAACACAAAAAAATCCTTTATTCTAAAATTAAGAGAATGGGTTTTTAATCATAGAAAGTTATCTATAAGTATTTGTGTTGTTCTAGTTGTGGCGTTAGTTAGCGGTGGGATTACGCTAGCAATTATTTTAAACAAACCAAAGATAGAGACAAAGTCCGTTACAAAATCCGTATTAAAAAAACCAAAAACAAAGCCTACACCTGCACCAAAAAAATATTATGCGCCACTGACTGGCAGGGAAGTTCCCGATGAAGCATCTACTAAACGCGCAATCACCGCAATTATGATTGAAAATAGCCCAGCAGCACGCCCACAAAGTGGGCTACAAGGAGCAGAAATAACCTATGAAGCTATCGCCGAGGGTGGAATTACGCGCTTTTTAAATCTATATCAACAAAGCAAGCCTGGATTAATAGGTCCCGTAAGAAGTTTGCGCCCATATTATGTCGACTGGTTAGCACCATGGCAAGCAAGTGTGGCGCATGTTGGCGGCAGTAAGCGTTCTCTTGATGAAATTAGAAATGGCAAATATAGAGATATTGATCAGTTTTTTAACGGAGGTAGTTACTGGCGTAGTACAGACCGATGGGCTCCTCATAATGTTTATACAAATTTTGAAAGATTAGATGCGCTAAATTCCGCAAAGGGCTACATAGAATCCACGCCGCCAGCAATTAAACGAGCGCCAACCAGCACAAAATCACCCAAGCCAAACGCAACAAATATAAGCGTTACTATGAGCGGAGCAACTTATAACAGTTCATGGATATATAATCCAGAGGCAAATAATTACCAACGCAGCCAAGCAGGCGCACCTCATTTAGACCGTGAAGCTGGACAAATCACCTCTGATATTGTTGTAATATTAAAGATGCAGATGAACTTAGTTCAAGAGGATGGTTGGCGCGAAAATTATAATAGCAATGGCGAGGGTACAGCTATAATATTTCAAAACGGTACCATACATGAGGTAACATGGCGAAAACCCACCACAGCAGATCAGCTATCTTTTATAGGAGCGGATGGTAAGGATTTTCTATTATCGCCAGGTAGATTATGGATTAGCGCCGTGCCAGCAAATAAAAATGGAGGAGTTACCTGGCAGTAAATATCCTATATAGACGATTCAAGCTATATTTGGTATAATTGCAGAGTTATGGCCCTATCGTCTAGCGGTTAGGACACCAGGTTCTCATCCTGGCAACCCGGGTTCGATTCCCGGTAGGGTCACCATCAAAGAGACTACAAGATTCTTCGGAGTCTTTTTTTGTATATAGATTTAATATAATAGACCGCTGCATTACCCCCCATACTACAATAATCGCCTCGGTGTTATAATGAGCGTATGCAGCAAATAGTCCTAATTATAAAAGCGCAAACTAGTGGTGAAGTACAGAATATTTTAGATAGAATAGGAATCAATAAAGATTCTTCTGATAAATGTGAAGCTATATCCGAACAGCTGTTTCTTGTAACAATAAAACGCAGTAAGCAAATAGATCCTCAAATATACGTTAAAATTAATGAAAATCTTAAAATAGGCATATTGAGCGATTCGAGTTCTCGCAAACGGGCAGAAGAAGTTTTCAAGGCTGTCTATGAAGTGGAGATTCAATTGCGTAAGTTGCTGCTGTATCTGCCTGATTTAATTGAAGCATATTATGATATTTTATTGCAGCACGGAAAATATCTAGACAAATGTAAATCAAAGGATACTGAAAATAATTTAATTTTCAAAAATAATTTAGAGACACTGGTTTCTTATTTAACTCTAGGCGAGATAATAGAAATTCTAGGATACGATTTCTCATGGTCTTCACGTCAGTTAACTGCTAGCAATCTAAATGAGTTATTAAGCAGTAGCAGCTCTTTTGATGATCTCAAAACAAAGTTTAGCGAAAAATGCAAAGCTATTATTATCTGGGATGTGATCGCCAAGGAAATCTTGCAAAAGGATATATCTTGGAAGGATATGAAAATCAAGTTAAATAATCTTAAGGAGTATAGAGATGCCGCAGCTCACCATAATCATTTTATAGAGAAGAAAAAAGAAAGTGCTATAAAACTAGCTGAGGAAATTAAAAAAGACATTAAACTTCCAGCGAAGTTGTCATTATCTCCAGAACAACAAGCCCAACTACAGATCCTTGGCGCACAAATAGTAGATAGTCTAAAAGGTATACAGAATATAAATATATATTTCAACACCGAATTAATTAGACAAGTAGCAGAATGTCAGCAATCTTTAGCATCCAATATAATCAAAAATTTTAGTACACCAAGTTATCTCGAAATATTAAACAAAGCTTGCCCGACAATTAAAAATATAGACGGGTTACTTCCAAAGCTAGCATCTAACATACTCTCTACCCAACACAGCCTTCAATCTTCCAAGATAGGATTAGGAGATAACAAACATATCAATAGCAAAAGTATTGAGAAAGATACGCCAAATGAATAGAAAAAGAAAATCTAAAAACTCCAAAAATATTGACTCAGCTATAGCTCCTATGTATAATCCTAAAACATAAAGCGTCAGAGTTCCAGTCACGCCGGAACGAGCTGGGTGTCAAAATACACCACGGGAGTGAAGCCGTAAAGTCACACAGCCGAAATCGCGATCCATCGTAGAGCCGGTACTGAGCGCTACAGTTCAGCAATGAGCTATAGAATAAGGATGGGACCGCGGGAGGTCCTTTTTGTTTACCTCTCGTTCCTTAGATACAATTATCATTTAATTCTAAGGAGGTTCTGTATGGACAAAAAATTGAAGGACGAAAACCTAAAAATAGCTATTCAAAAAGATGGCAGATTGACAAATGAATCTATCAAAACCCTTCGCTCAATGGGGATAGAGTTTGAAATATATAATAGAAAATTGTTCGCTATTTCACGCGATTTTCCCATAGAGATACTTTTCTGTAGAGATGATGATATTCCTGGTTATGTTGAGTCTGGAGTGGCGGATATCGGGATTGTTGGGCAAAATATAATACAAGAGTCTAAATCTAAAGTAACCGAAATAATAAAGCCGGGATTTGGACACTGTAATCTATCTATAGCCGTGCCAAAAGAATCAAAAGTTAGCACAGCAGAAGAACTGCGAGGAAAAAGAATCGCAACATCCTTTCCATCTACTGCGCAGCAATACTTTAGTAGACTGAATATCCCTGTTGACATCATTACAATTTCTGGGTCAGTAGAGATTACTCCAGCACTCGGTGTGTCAGATGCAATAGTAGATATCGTAGCTAGCGGAAGTACTCTAACGCTCAATGACTTGCGCCAAATTGATATAATTACGGAAACTGAAGCAGTACTTATAAGAGGGAGTAAAAAACTCTCAAGCAGCAAAGAGAATTTACTATTACAGATGATAGCACGTCTTGAAGCGGTGCTTGCTGCAAAAAACATGAAGTATGTTATGATGAACGCACCGAAAGATAGCCTGGGAAAAATCAAGCAAATCGCACCAGGCTTAAATGCCCCCACAGTGACAGAGTTAACGAAACCTGATTGGATAGCCATTCATGCTGTCATGAATGAAAATGCCTTTTGGAGCATAGCGGATGAATTAAAGACACTTGGGGCTTGTGATATTCTTGTACTTCCTATAGAGAAAGTAGTAGTATAGTCAATGGTGTATAGAATGATCAATAATTCTAATAAAATCCTAAGTTACGAAGACGTTGCGAGATACAAGGCGGGGTCTAGTGACGAGCCTCTCGTGAGTGTAGCTAGTTATGAACCCACCATTAAGGCAAAATATATTAAGAGGGATATGCTACCGATAACTGGCGAGATTATTTATGTGAGGGATTCTGTCGCTAGAAAATTGGCTAGCGTCGAGGCTTATTTGAGGAAACAAGGCTACTGCTTGCGCGTAGTGTATGGCTATCGACACCCTGACATACAAATGGCTTATTTTACCAAAAGAAAAGATGAAATCGCGAAAGAAAAACCTGGCATTAGCGACAAAGACCTCAAAAGCTATGTGCATAATTTCGTAGCTGTACCAGATATTGCGGGGCATCCTACAGGTGCGGCTATTGATGCTACCTTAACAACTTTAGATGGTGACGAAGTTGATATGGGTTCTGCTATTGCGGATTACAGTGATGAAGATATCATTAAAACGCAAGCAGATGGACTAACGTCTGAGCAGATAAAAAATCGAAAACTACTCCACGATGCAATGGTTAGTGAGGGGTTTGCGCCATTTTACGGCGAATGGTGGCACTTTTCTTATGGCGACAGGGAGTGGGCTGCTTTTTATGAGAAAGAAGCACTCTACGACATCATTGACTTTACGATAAAATAATAATTACATTTCTTTCAGGGATTCATGCGGGTGGAGATTATGTCTATACAATCTCCACCCGCTTTGCCGGATACCGACCTCACCGGCATTGGTTGGACATCTTGCAAGAAGATGTCTCGGGTCTGAAGCTGTCCTATTGACTTTCGAGGAGCGGGTAATTCTTCTGGTGCCGTATCTCTTCGATCTTCCTTGCAGACGCCATGCAATCTCCCCAAAGATAAATTCTTTATAGAGATTGAGTATGGTTTTCTGTGGCCTGCTCGGTAGACGATACGTCCTGCTGTTGACTGACGGGAATCGCGCCAGACCTCATACGGGGAGCGATTACTCCCTCATAGATCTCGCAATCGGTGTATTCCTCAAAGTACGGAGGACCCCCGAAGGCCTCTTTGTACGTACTGATGAATCCCGATATGTCAAGTGTTTGCGGCGTGGCAATTCCACACCGAAGCCTGTCTCTCAACAGACAACCTCCATCTCGCTCGAGAGAGTGATCCCACTCTCTGTGATCTCCGCCGAGATTGGCTTCCCGGTCGGCTGGACGATTGAAGAGCTACCCGTCACTCTTCCTACTGCGATCGTTCCCGAGCCGCAGGACGACTCATAGTAGAACGTATCGACGGCGCGTACCCATACTACAGGGTGAATGATGACCGCCTCGTTAGACTCTCGCTGGAACCACACGACACCAACAGCGTCGCGCTCATGCAAGCCAAACTGGTCAACAATTTGGCGGTGTGCGGCAGTATACGTTTTTTCGTCTTTGGGGAATTCTCCTTCAATGACGACATGCACGATACCACCGAGGTCAACTATCGAGACGGGCGTGCCGTCTCTTAGTTTTGCTGACTTCATCTTCGCTACCATTTCAGGGAAGGTAGCTTCAACGAAGAATGTCTTTTCAGTCAAGGGTTTGACTGAAGCGTTCACTGTCCCGGCAAAACCTGAGACAGTGAAAGACAGGCTGCTCTCTCTGTATCCTTTGTATAGCGCAACTGCGGCTGAACGTGTAGCGTTGCCACAGAACTCGCCGCCAGCCATCTCGAAGTGTCGATCGCTCGGGATTAAAAACCCAGCTTGTTCAACACCATCAGCAGCAAAGTCGCTCTCGAGTGCTTTACCACGAGACTCATATTCCTTACGCGTCAGCGCCTGATCAAGAATCTCAATGGCTGTACCGTTGCCTCCTGCAGCGGTGATGAGAGTTTGCTTTTTGGTCATTGCTCCTCCTAAACTCTAGTTTTCGACCAATTTCAATTTCACAATAGCAATAGATTACCGTGTTGTCAATAGATCTATAACTAATTATAATACTCTTGCTTGTGTTATAATTGGGAATAGTTTACAATGCCGTATTATAGTGATGGAGTGTTTAGAGTTCCGTCGCTAGCAGATTAAGAAAGGACACCAGATGACCATTGTTAAACCCAGGATTCCTAGCGGATTCCCTGAGTACACACCAGAAGACCAGATTGAGTTCAATAGGCTACTTGATATCATCAAGACGACTTATGAACTCTACGGATTCACCCCTCTCGACACGCCCGACATTGAGCTGTCCGAGGTGTTGTTGGCGAAAAGTGGCGGCGACACCGTGAAACAGGGGTATAGATTCTAGCGAACTTGAGCTCTTGGCTCATACAATTAGCCAAATATTAACCGATTATCAACCTGAGGTATGTGGTAAAAATATCAGTTCAGTCAGACAATCTTTAGGTGATGAAATTAAATAGTCGTTTGATAAGGGGGTAGTATGAACGAAGAAAGCATAAAAATAAAAATATCTAAGCCTTTTGGCAACTTATATCGCAACAGATGTGTACTAGTAGCAGCCTTTGACGATAGTCATAATCTACTACTAGGAGCAAAACCCGATTTCTATCCACCCGGAATAGTCAGGTTACTTGGAGGGGGTGTAGACGAAGGAGAGAATATCAAAGATGCTGCGTGTCGGGAGTTGTTGGAAGAAACTGGGGTTGCTATACATAAAGATAAAATACACATAAAGACTAAATTTAGTATACGAGCCATCGACTGTGATGGCAATGCTTACAACAATGACACATATTTAGTATGTGCAAATATTGAATCTGCTCCCGTAAACCCGGGTGACGACGTAAAGCAGATAATTAAATATAAAGGCCAAGACCTAGAAAGACTAATAGACAGCTACAGGAAACTAAGCCCTAGTCTTTGGTATAAAGGAGCGGAGGGGGAATTTAGTTGGTATGATTACGCACAAGTTTATACAGTGATTCACAATAAGGTGCTTGATATGTTCTAGAGGGTCGCACTATATGAAACTGTCTTGTAATACCTCATTTAACAAATTTAACGCGTCTATATATCGCACCATTTCTTTGCCAAAGAAGTCTTTCATTTCTGATTTATGCACGAATATTAAGCCTGTGGCTTCTGGCTTATCTATTGAGCGCACCCAGGTATTAAAATGCTCATTCATAGCCTCCTTATCTATGGATAATTCAGCGAAAACTACTATACCGCAATTGCCAAATTCATTTTCGTATACACCCAAAAGTTTACTTTTACTCAAGCTTTCATATTTCAAGCCAACTTCTTCTTGAAGTTCTTCTGATATATGATCTATCAAACTCTGCCCAGCGGTAAACGACCCGCCTACGAATGAAACTTTCAAATCTGTCGCAAAATGATTTGAGCGCTGCAAAAAGACATAATTATCATCGCTAAGCTTTAAAAATACGTGAGTGAAGGTTGCTTTTTGCTTGCCGATTTTTGTAGCAATTTGCGGATGCTGCTTTGCGATATGGCGCACGCTATACGAAACTTTACCTAGCTGTAAGATTAATTTATCATCTTTTTGCAGAGCATTATGAAACGACCATACACTGCTATCAAATAAAATTTTACCTTCGTGCTTGGCTTTATCAAGTTCAATATTCCAAAGATTGTCAATTTGTTTCTGCGCATCGTCTGGAATTTCGCTCGCAAGTTTAGAGGCTGAGCGAATATTTAAATTCGAAAGACTTATTGGTCGGGTCGGTTTGAATAGAATCACGATAAAGTGCCAGATTTATCGACCAGTATAGCCGGAGTGTTTGGAATCTTTGCGCTTATACTAAACCCTGTTGAGTCAGACAGTCCCAAATTCCAGCATTCTGCGGCAATGTCACACATAGTATTTGCTAGTTGTTGAACTTCTTGTGATTGAAATAGCTTATGATAATCCATAATCCATGAGCTAATTGTAGACTACTGTACAGTGATTAGTCAATATTAACGTAACAGCTCAACACCTTCGCTGCACTCCCGCCTAATGTTGCATATAAAAAGCAGCTATTCTAAACTGAAAGTTGGAAAAATAATCAGGAGAATAGCTGCTATGTCATATTGTAGCAATCCGCATGCGCCCAAAGCTAGACGGGCTAGATTTGCGATGGAATGCAAATATACCAACCTTTAGCTCAGCGCCAATTAAAAACGCTCACTACCCAAAGAGACAGTTAAAGCCATAATAGACGAACGTAGGCGCAGCGGTAGAGGCGCATACTTTATTCACCTCAAGCAGCTAGAACGCGCCGGCATCGTCCGGCGCTTTTTCTATCCGACGATTCCGCCGCGGGTTGAGTATGAATTAACGAAAACCGGTCTCGAATTATTAAAACTAACAGGCGATATAACTACATGGTTTGATTCTCATTCTGAAGCTCTGCACAAGTCCCAGAAAACCTACGACAAGAAACGCGTGACCGTACTGCGGCGATTATAAGTTACGCTTTTTCTCTATCGCTTCCAGCACTTCGCGGTGTCGCAATTTTGCTTATTTTTACTTACAACTACTCCGCCGCATTAACCGTAACCGATAATGGACGGAAATTCAAAAACAATACTAAAAACAATCTTCAACACATACCAAAACGCCACAAAAATCCAAGCAAACGGAATGAGCGCAGCAGCCACCAAACTAAGCAACACTTTCATAGCCGGATTATCTACGTCCGTGATTTTCCAAATACGTTTTGCCGAACCACTAAACGATAGCGGCGAAGATATAACAACCTTTTCGGATTTTAGTTTGCTCATGTTTTTATTTTACTTGTAATTTTTATTGGTGTAAAGTTAGCGGGAAAACATCATTTTTGGCAAGTTCGTTTATTTACTAAAACTAAAACCTAGCTACACCTCTATAAATCTAGCAAACCTTTCAGAAACTAACAAACTATTGCTGTCGCAGCAGACTTTTAAGTGCCGTCTTGCCAAGTAAAATGATGCCTGCTAACGTAAAAATAACAGAGGTAAACACAAAGTTCACGCTCTGGTGAAAGGGAGTTTATGGTATCAAGAAAAACATATTGTTTGGCGGCAATATTTATCGTGGTTGGAGCGCCATTTGTGTTGGCGAATGTAGCCCTAGCTGCACCAGCGGGTGTCAGTAATGTTGAGAATTTTATACGAAGCGTCATCCAAGTGGTGGCGGGCTGCTTTTGTGAGGTCAAACCGCAAAGACCCACATAGCCGTACTATGTCTTAAATTATTTCAAAAATGTTTCAACAATTCAATTACGATGTCGACATAGTCGTGGTTGCCCCATCTTTCTTATTACCAACCATTACCGAAGATAGGATTGCAGAAAGAACATATAACTCGCGTTTCATCATACTAAGTTAACGAGGACTTTCTCTTTGAGACAATGTGTCATGAGTTGGCACATTCTTTACGCTGGGAGAAAGTTCCAGAATATGCAGAGACAATTTTTGATGGCATAATATTAGAGGGGATGGCGGTTGTACTTGAAGAGGAAGCTATGATTACGGCACTAAAAGACAACTTTTATTTATTTTCATCTCTATTTGTGGTTTTATAAAAACATCGTCATAATAGATAACATTAGGAAAGGTGATATGAGGCAGTACTTAGATATATTACGATACGTCCGCGACAACGGCATCCAGAAAGGCGACCGCACTGGCACCGGCACAACTGAAATGTTTGGTGCGCAGACGCGATACAATTTAGGGGACGGTTTTCCAGCAGTGACCACCAAGAAATTGTACTTCAATAGCGTGGCACATGAACTCTTGTGGTTCTTAAAAGGAACAGGCAATATTGAGTACCTGGCACAAAATGGCGTGCATATTTGGGATGAGTGGCCGTACAAGAACTATCTAGAGAAAACTGGTCAGAGAATTCCAGAAATCAACGGCGACGAATGGTGCGCTGGCATGAAACAATTTATCGGGCGGATTGCGACCGATCATGCGTTTGCCGAGGAGTGGGGCGATTTAGGTCCAGTGTACGGCGTGCAGTGGCGCAAATGGCCGGACGGTAAGGGCGGGACGATTGACCAGATCCAAAACGCCATCGATATGATAAAGAATAATCCAACGTCGCGGCGCAACATCGTCAGCGCCTGGAATGTAGCGGAAATTGACGAAATCGTGCGTTCGGGCGGGCTGCCGCCGTGCCATACTATGTTTCAGTTTAATGTTCGGCCAGATGAGAATGGCGAGAAACTGGATCTGGCATTGACACAGCGCTCGGCAGATATATTCCTAGGTGTACCGTTTAACATTGCTAGTTACGCACTATTACTTTCGATGATCGCCCAAGTAACCGGCAAACAGCCGGGTGAGTTTATTCATACCTTGAATAGCGCGCATATTTATAATAATCACCACAAGCAAGTCGACGAGCAACTATCTCGTGATCCGCTACCGCTGCCAAGATTATGGCTCAATCCTGACATTAAGAATATTGATGATTTCACGATTAAGGATATCCGATTAGAGGGTTACGAGAGCCATTCACCAATAAAAGCGCCAATTGCAGTGTGATATTGGGCGCGATGAGACAAAACTAAATACCATTCTTTATCAATAACAGGCAATGGATTAAGAAACTCGCTTATATATCACAAAATCAAAATCATAGGCATTGTCAGCGTCGGCAGGATGACAAACACGGCTAGTTTCTTGCCAAATACTCATATCGATTTCTGGGAAAAATATGTCAGCGCCTGGAAATAAAGCGTCAATTTCCGTAGCGTAGATGGTGTCAATCTCTGGCGTCTCCAGTGCGTCAGCGTAAACGCGAGCGCCACCAATAATAAATGTCGAATAGTGCGACAACGCCAAGGCACTAGACAGATTCATCACCGTTAGCACACCTTCAACACCAGTCGGTCGTGAGGAAATGACGATATTTTTACGATTCAACAGAGGTCTCGAGCCAATTGACTCAAAAGTCCTGCGCCCCATAATAATACCACCGCCCTTTGTCAGCTGCTTGAAATACACCAAATCCGCTGGCAAGCTGCGCCCCCACGGCAAATCACCACCCCGACCAATAGCGCGATTCCTATCATAAGCAACAATAATAGCTTTCTTCATAGCCCAAGTGTAGCACGTAGCAACTTCCAGAAAAAGTTTAAATCATTAAACAAACATTCAATTTATGAATTACACTCGTCATATTGATATGATATCAATTAGATTATGGTAGAATTTAATTCCAAAGATTGTCACTAAATTCTATCAACTGGCTTAATACCAAGCAACTTAAGCGCATTCGTAATCACGATAGCAATTGATTTAGATAGATACAGCTTTTTCCTTGTATTAGCTACATCTTCGCTAATAAATTGCTCCTTTGCGTAGATGCTATTAAACACATGAGCAATGTCTAAAATATACTCAATCAATATATTCGGTGCATAAGACTCCAGCGCATCGGTAATTTTTTTAGGGAAATAAGCCATCAACATTACAACTTTGCGCTCTTCCGAAGAAAGCGCGAGCTCCTCACTCTGAGGCAAAGTTAAATCACCAGTATATTTAGAAAGTAAACTATTTATACGCGATAAAGTATAAAGAATATAAATCCCGCTATCACCCTTTAAATTAATTGATTCCTGAATATCTAAAACAGAATCAGAATTGCGCGAAGGCTTTAGCACGGCAAATTTTACAGCATCAATCGCGATCAAATCAGCTGTTTTTTCATCATAATCTCTGCCAGAATTCAAAAGAGAATCTCTTACTTCATCCAAAAGAGAATCTATATAAAGAGTATTGCCATCGCGGGAACTCATTTTCTTTTTAGCGCCAGTTTGCTTATCAACAATACTAATTAATCCATAGGGGAGGTGTGTAAAATCACTAAGTTTGCCAATACCCAGTTGTTCGCATATCGCGAAAACTTGCTTCATGGCTAAAGATTGCTCTGGACCAACCACCCAGAATAATTTATCTGCGTTAAAATGCTCTTTCTTTAACTTTGTAAGCGCGATGTCTTGCGTAATGTAAAGCGACGTACCATCGGATTTAAGTACAATCGTATCTGGTAAATTGTATGACTTTAAATTACTTAAAATAGCCCCGTTTTCTAATCTCTTAAATATACCTTTAGATATATTGTCCAAAATCATTCCACGACCATCTTTATAGTGTTCATGTTCATGCCAAACTAAATCCCAATGGCTACCTATTCTGGCAAGCGTCTGGTTAATACCATCATGGGCATAGCCTATAGCCAATTTCCACAACTTCCAGGTATTGGCGTCTCCATTTTCCCAATCAAGAGCAATTTGCCTTATTTCCTGATCAATTTCTGGCGACTTTTTTGCAGCTTCAGCGCCATACATATAACATGTGCCAATAAAATGATCTGGCTTAGTGCCTTCTTCTTCAGGCGTTATCCATGCTGAAGGATTATTTACCCAATCTACTAAAGTCGCATCCTTAGCACTGTCTCGCTTTTTGCATTTTAAAAATCCCCACATTGCCCGAGCAATTGCTATACCTCTATTATTATCTATACAATCACGCACCACCGAAGCACCGCAATAAGCAGCTATATTAGCCACAGCCATACCAATTAAATTATTCCTTAAATGACCAATATGCATAGCTTTATTTGGATTTGGCGAAGTGTGTTCAATAACCCAACGCTGGCCAGCAAGCATATCATTGCGTCCATAGTTTTGATTTGTATCGTTTATATGTATAAGGATTTTAGAAAGAGACGCATCCGTAAGATGTACATTAATAAAACCAGGTCTCGCGGCTTCTAGAGTGTAATCACCATCTTGCAATTGTATACTATTTACCTCTTTAGCAATAGATTCTCCTATCTCATAAGGGGCAGTATGGAGAATTTTTGATAAACGAAAAGCCACATCACAAACAAAGTCAGCTTTATCAAGTTGGGTTGGCACAGTAACGGTTACATCTGGTATATTCATATCAGGATATAGGCGCATAATAGCGTCGTTAATATCAGAGGTAATCTTGCTAGTTATTTTAGTATAGTCCATAAGCCTTTTTCGATATATTACAAATTACGAATATTATTATTTAATAATTATACATAATAAAACACCAATAAACAAAGAAAAATCAAAGAGAGCGGGCTAGGCGATCGACATACGATAAACATCCAACATGGTCGGGGTGACTGGATTTGAACCAGCGACCTCACCGTCCCGAACGGTGCGCGCTACCAGGCTGCGCCACACCCCGATTCTATAAATTATACCCTTAGGATTTACAAAATCAAACTACTTAATTATCCAATCAGATACACATATATTGATAAGTTATATAATTTGTATAATAATAGTACGATGTTTTCGTTTTTTAATTCATTTTCTACATCTTTAAAGGTAGCCTTGTTAGTGTGGCCTTTTGTAGCTTTGGTACTAACATTCCCATTGTTAGTTGTGCAATATATGCATTTAAGGCGATTAGTTTTTGGCAGAATTATTATGGTTTATTTAGTTATGCTATACGCGCTTGCTTTACTGGCATTTACATTATATCCAATGCCAGATAATCCAGTTCAATTCTGTTCTTATCACAATATCGTACCGCAAATTGAATGGCTTGAATCAATTATGGAGTTCAGATATGAAGGTTTGCGTGCTGTTCTGCAAGTTGTTATGAACGTAGTATTTTTTATGCCACTTGGGGTATTTATCAGAATGATGTATAAATCCCGCTGGTATTTGGTTATTTTCCTTGGTTTGGCAATTTCACTAACGATAGAAACGGCTCAACTCACTGGAGGTTTTGGAATCTACCCTTGCAGTTATCGACTATTTGATGTTGATGATCTACTTCTAAATACCTGCGGCGGCTTAATAGGATATTGGCTAGGTTTTCTCATGCCAAACCTCAGTAATGTTGAACGTGGCTCTGCAATTACAACCCAACCTGGACTAGTCAGACGGTTAGTAGCTTTTATGATTGATATTTTTTCTTCTTTAGCAATCATTACTATTATTGGCATATCTTTATATTTCTTATCACCTCAACTAGCAAAAGATCTTTCGTATGAATCTTTAATTATTTTAACTATCCTAAATATATTAATACAACTTATCCTACCTCTAATATGCAAGGGACGCACAATAGGCGGCATGCTAACTGGGATCTCACTTGATGATATAAAGCGTACACAATTACACAGACTAACATTTTATTTGGCGCGCCTAGTTTATATAGGTTTATTCTTTTACGCTGATAAATTATTTGCACAGAGCGCGGTAGCAGTACTAGTTAGTTTAGTATTAATTATTTTAACAATCATCACCTGGAAAAAGTATAAAAATCTCCCTTATAAACTCATCGATATTTTTTGGAAAAATCACGAGAAATCTATTATATAATTAGTTTATTAACTTATATGGATAACGTAAAATCACAAATTCTTTTAGTCGAAGACGAACCCGTCCTGCGCACTGGCACCGAACAATTCCTCCGCCAGCGTGGCTTTACGGTACTGACGGCGACCAGCGGTGAGGAAGCGCTGGAAAAATTTACTGAGGCGGATGTGATTATTCTCGACATTATGCTACCAGGTATGAGTGGTATCGAGACGCTACGTAAGATTCGCCAGACCAGCGACGTGCCGGTGCTGATGCTGACGGCACTGCATGATGAGCCGACGCAAATTGCTAGTTTTGACGAGCTGGCGGATGATTATATGAGCAAGCCGTTTTCGCTGGTGATTTTAGAAAAGCGGATCAAGGCGCTACTTCGCCGCCAGCAGTCTGTCAAAAAAACCTTGTGGCAGTGCGGTATGGCATCAGTGGATTTCGCGGCCTATCAGGGATTTTATGATGATACTGACGCGCACCTCAAGCCCAAGGAAGTGCAGCTGCTCAAGCTGCTAGTGGATAATCCAAACATGGTCTGGAGCCGCCAGGCTATCATTGATAAATTGTGGCGTGATGATGAGGTGCCGTTCGACCGAGTGATTGATGTCTATATCAAAAACTTACGCAAAAAATTACACCTGAACTGCATCATCACAGTGAAGGGAGTGGGCTACCGCTATGAAGAATCTTAAATTATTCCCTAAAACATTTTTGGTGTCAATTGGCCTGTTCGCAGCGTTGATCATCCTGGTGCATGCGCTGGTTTACACCTTGATGCCGCAATTTTATTTGCAGCAGAAAGAGCGCGAGGCTGCGGAAAATCTCACGGCGCTCGTGGCTGAACTACGCGGCAAATCGACTGAGGAGATGCGTCGTCTCAGCCAGGAGTTCGCTCAGGTGAAAAATGTCAATATCACGCTGACGATTGATGGGCGCGACCAGTATTTTCAAGGTTTTCAGTCGATCAACATCGTGACCGATAGCGGCAAATCGGTCGATACTAGCGTGGTGAAAATCGCTGATGGCCAAACGGTTGATCCGCGCTCGGTGATTTTGCGGCAGGGCAGTGTGGCGAATAGCCAAGGCCAAACGATCGCTGTCAAGCTGCTGGCTGACGTGGCACCCGTCACTCAGGCCAAGCTTGCCACCTTGCACGTATTGCCATATACTATGCTCGGCTCGCTGTTGGTGGCGCTCGTGTTTTCCTACATCTACAGCCGTTTTGTGACGCGGCCGATTCGCCAGATGGCGGCGGTGACCACGACCATGCAACGGCTGGAAAAGGACGCACATTATCCGGTAAATAGCAGTGATGAGATTGGCGTACTGGGGCGAAATATTAATGAGCTGTATCAAAATCTGTGGCAAACGATTCGTTCGCTGGAGCATGAAAATAAGCGGATCACCCAACTGGAGAAAGAAAAAATCGCTTTTTTGCGAGCGGCTTCGCATGAGTTAAAAACGCCGCTGGCGGCGCTACGGATCATGCTCGAAAATATGCAGCTCAACATTGGCGAATATAAAAATCACGATCAATACCTGGCGGAATCGGTGGCGCAGGTTGACCGCTTGGCGGCGATGGTGAATGATGTCTTGCGCTCTGGGAGCGTGGCTGAGCAGGCTTTGCGTCAGGAAAAGCGACTGAGGATCGATAAGCTGGTTGCTGAAGTGATTGACGATTATGTGTTGCTAGCGAAAACGCGCGGCATGACTTTTGCGGTTGACGCACACCCAACGACCATTCGTGCCAACCGCGACATGATACGCCACGTCATCTCGAACCTGGTGTCAAACGCGGTGCGCCACGGCGATGCGGGGAGTATGATAACAATTACCTGTGACCAGCACGAACTGGCCATCGAAAATGCTTGCAAACCGCTCACCAAGCAGCAACTCCAGCATGTCTTTGACCCGTTTTATCGTGCTAATACCCAAGCCAAGCAGACCCCTAACAATAGCGGCATCGGCCTCTACACCGTGAAAATACTGCTCGACGCTAAGGGGCTAGACTACGACTTCACGCCACACGGGCGGGGTATGCGGTTTATAGTGAAGTTATAAAGCTATATTATTTTATCAACTATTGTCAAGATACTTTTTATATTGTAAAATGATAAAGTTACAGCAACCGCTGTAACTTCGCTCCTTTACAGAAATAGGTGATACAAATGGCACGAGATGCCGAACTTGATCGCTTGAAAGCAGCGCAAGGTGCTGCGTTTCAGCGTAAACAAAATGCGTATCAGGCGCAGCAAACTGCTTGGGAAAAGCTCTCTTCTGCACGGGATGAAATGAACCGTGCATATGAAGCCAAACAACGTGCATATTATACGCAAGATCAAGCGTGGCAATACTACCAGTCGGTAAAAAGTCACAATGGTCCGCGGATCGATTGGTTAAATTCTCAGCAAGAGTCTGCCTTTCAGAATATGAAGCAGGCATTTGATAATGCATCTTCGGCGTATGAACGCCGAGATGGTGCATCTGCTAGTATGTATGCAGCTGAAGGGCATCGCTATAAAGAAGAGTCTAAGACTTACGTACATGAACGGCGCAGGCTGGTTGAAGAAATTCGATCGGCTCGTGATAAGTTTCAAGAATGTAAACCAGCTTTCCAGGATGCAAAAGATTACTTTAGTTCTGCTAAAGATACTTTTAATTCCGCCAAAGCAGAGCATAAACGTGCGCAAGCTGAATTTGAGAAGGCAAAGGCTGAGTTTGATGCTTGTGTCAAGGCGTTCAAGGATAGGCTCGATGAACTGAAGTCGGCAAGTCGAAAACGGCGTGAAGACAAAAAGTCGATCGCTAAAAAGGCTGGAGTTCCGTCTCAATATCGAGACAACGTCTGGATTTCGAAAGATTCAGATGGCAACACCAACATCTACTTCGGTGGGGCTGGTACGCCTGATGGTCCTGGGCATGGGCACTACGTTATGGATCAGTATGGAACCGTGATATATATGCGCGGACCGTCTGAACCGCATGGTACGCAGAACTTCACCAATAGTGGGGCACTGTATGATCGCCGCATACGGAGAGATATGCTACCGCTAGGCTTAAGAAACCGTGACAATGACACCAAGGATCGCAGTGGGGTCTTCTATGACCGGAGGCGACAGATAGATCTGCATGTGACGCAGTACTACAAAGATAACTATCGCGTCTCGTGGGACACTGACGGAAAATCTAACAAGAATTATCACTGGACAAACCAGAGTCTTCCGTCTAGTCATACTGACAGTCACATTCCGCCCGAAGATGCTCGATAGATAGAAAGGAGACGATCGTCCCAGACTAATATTAATATTAGTCTGGGACTTTTTATGTTATATAATAACAAATATGAAGAATAAGAAGAATCAATACCCTCAGATGACCTACAAACAAGCAGTTGAATACTGCAAGTACTGGGCAGACCAGATCCGAGACGATGGGCTTGATTTATTGACCACTAATTACAGTGCAGTTGTTAGGATTTCTGATCAGTTAACTTATGCACTATGTATGCAGACTTGGATTGATCCGCAAAAATATTATACTTTGTATCGAGTTCGTAAATATGCTATAGACATTTACGATAATTACACCGACAGATCTTCGTGGGCAAAGTTATTGGAACTAATTGATGATCTGCCAGAAGAATACGGTAAAAATAATCAATATCCTCAAATGACCTACAAACAAGCAGTTGACCACTGCAAATGCTGGGCGGACCAGATCCAAGCCGATTGGCTTGATTTATTGACCACTGATTATGTTGCAGCTACTGAAGTTTCTGATCAGCTAGCTTATCCGCTATATATGCAGACTTGGATTGATCCGCAAAAATATTATCCTTTGGATCGAGTTCGTACATATGCTATAGACATTAACAATAATTACACCGACAGATCTTCGTGGGCAAAGTTATTGGAACTAATTGATGATCTGCCAGAAGAATACGGTAAAAATAATCAATATCCTCAAATGACCTACAAACAAGCAGTTAAGCACTGCAAGTACTGGGCGGACCAGATTCGATCCGATGGGCTTGATTTGTTAACTACCGACTGGGGTGCAGCTATTGGGGTTTCTGATCAGCTAGCTTATCCACTAGATATGCAGGAGTGGATCTCAGCCCCAAGATATCCAGATATTTATGCAATACGATACTATGCTGGCGTTGTCGACCGCGACCACACCGACAGAGCCTCATGGGAAAAGCTGCTAGAGCTAATTGATAAATTATAAAACCAGAATAAGATTATGAAGCAAGATGAACAGGCAATTCTAGCGCGCGATATGATTCAAATGATTCGTGAAAATGCTGATAATTCAGATGTCCTTGAATATCTTGATAGCTTTGCGTTCTCGTTGGCGCGCGGTCTCGAGGACTCGTCTGTTGTATCGTGGGATGATCTCGCTAGTATATGCGACCAGAGGTATTATTCTTTAAACAATAATAATCCAGTGCCACTTAATGTCAAACTGCTTAATCAATGTGAGCGATCTATTCAGAAATTCTTACCACCACAGAGTTAAATATTAAGCTTTTTTTACCCGGGTTATTCCATGCTATAATTCGACCCATGGATCCGAAACAAAGATTAATCAAATTCCTAGATGAAGAAATATTGTCAGCAGAGAAAACTGAATCTAGAGAAACCCTATCTGCCTACATAGTGGGTGAGCTTGTAGGTGATTATGACAATGTTTACGAAAAGTTACTAGAAAATGATTCAAGAGTGCAAAGAATATCTGATCTTGCAATTGATCTAGAGTGGTCAAATGGCTATGATGAGCTGGACTTGCAAGATATGTGGCGAGAATTAAAAAATCTTATAGAAGAGCTTAAAAATGAATGATTTTTAGTTTTAGGTTTTAGTTGAAATTATGTAAACTTAGTAGTTGATACTAAATAGGAAGGTCAAGATATATTAGAAAATAAACTTTATTATTACAAAAAACGCGTAATGCGAGGCATTCGGTTGTAAGTGAGGGCGTAGGATAAGCTAGACACCTAAATAATCAATAACATCAACATAATAAGGATCTGCATTATTTGGGACGGCTGTGTTCAATAGTTCTTCTCGCGTCATCCAGCAGTAATTTTTATGTTCCCAACTTAGTTTGACTGGAATGTCTATCTCGTCTATATTCGCTTCAAAAAGTATATGTTTTACGTTTTTGTACTGTTTAGCAAATAATTCTTCTAGACTATTTGGCTGAACATGTACGCCGGTTTCTTCCCATATCTCGCGAGCAGTTGCCTCTTTGTATGATTCATTAGGTTCAACCTCTCCGCCGGGAATGTCCAAATGCCCAGGAAAATTTGGATGCGAATCTCCTCTATACAGTAGTAAATACGCGCCAGCACGATTCTTTATAAGGGCTTTTGAAACTGTTTTGATCACATTTTGATTGTAGAGTAGAGGGTAGCGTTTGGTCAATAATAAAACCGTCAGTGAGTCAAATAGTTTTAATCTGCTTTGTTGCTGAATCTTTTACAGTGATTCGCGTTGCTTGTAAAACCTTAGTCAAATTCTCTACGCTAGCAATCTTCTTCCAGCCAGCAGAGCCTAAGATGGCTCCAAATTCCCTAAGTAGACGATCCTCGTCTGGGGCGGCATGCGGATTGGCAGAATAAGAAGCTAGTGATAGATAATTCGCAAAACGTTGTAGAACTTCTGGCATAGTGATCGTTTCTAGAGTGTGTTTAACGCTTGCGGCGATTTCCTCTATTTTTGTTGCCGGCAGTATGTGAGAATTGACCAAAAATATACTAACTACTGTCGTTGAATTTGCGCTATCTTTGACAGATTCATCAGTAAAGTAAGTACCGAACTCTTGGCAAACTTTTTGCCCGATTGATAAATTCAAAAAGCGCACCAATTCGCGCCACAACATACGCAGCTCAATTGATGGATCACTAAACTGTAATTGCAGCTTGATCTTACGTGGCTTGACAGCTGGCTGATCGGTAGTATACATCAGATCAAGCAACTTTTTATCTCCGTGCACATCTTTTGGCAACAATTCAACCGAATCTAAATCTTGCCAAGGCTGGTCATCAAGCAATCTCAATTCGCCGATTATCGTATCGACATCACCAATAAAAATCACCTCTGGCTCTTCGGCGATAATATGTGATAAAGCTCGTGAAATCGGCAAGTAAAAAGGAGCTTCGCCAAAATCAGTCTTCATCATAGCTAACTCTTGAAGTAATTTTGCTGACGTTTTGGCGTAACATTCCGCAGAGATAATGATCACGCCAGAATCATAAGTAGCACCATTGAGCGCGTAATCCAACAGCTTGTATTGCCCGTGGCGGTAAAGGTAAGGCGACCGTGGTAACAAACAAATGCTCGTAAAGATGAGCGAGCTGTGTGCAGGGATGGTATTTGACGAGAGTGAAGTGCTTCATAAAGTGATTTTACACTATTTCAAGGATTATTTTATTTATCAAATTAGCAATTGTTTTTTCTTTTGCTAATTTCTGCCAAGTTTTTTCACCAGCAACAATGCCGATTTCTGAAATATACATATCGATATTTGGAACGTTCATTTTCCCGTCGTTGTACGAAAAGGATTTAATGCGGCGAGAAATGCGCGCTAGAGCCGTTTTTTCTAGCATTTTTCCGATAACTTCATGGTATATGTCTAGTAGTTTGGCTCTGTCTGCTAAATTGCTAAGTGCGGCAAATTCGCAAATACAAGACGTACTTTTATTAATTCGTTCAGCATGTTCACTAAGATTATAATATCCCAAACGAACATTGGCTATGTCGGATACTGTACCATGAATGGCAAAAGCCAGATAATAAAATAAAGCTAACAGCATCATGTCGCTATTTAGCGGTTGCTTAAGGGCGCAAGAGATGTGGCTAATCGACGTAATAGGATCGTCGGTCTCGTACAGGAATTTGTGTTCGGCAAGCTGACTAATAATGAGTGGCTGGTCGATTTTTTCAATTGGTTGCCAATCGTTTTTGTTTAATTTAGCTATGTCATATTGGAGTTTATCAAGATTATTGCAAATAATCGTACAATCATTTCCTGCGGCGATTTGACTCATGGCTAAGTTCAAAGATTCGTTATCTGTAAGTGCTTGAAGTTGCCGCAAATCATGCGCCAGATTAACTGCTTCTTCCGTATATAAATCAATATCAATAGTGATAAATCCTGTACCCGAATAGTGCGTACCGAGTGCAAAATAATCAATTTGCCGTAATAATCCAGATTGTTGCATGGTCTGCTTTAATTTAGTCATCGCTAGATGCTCATAAATATGCGCCTCAATGGGCGAAGCAGCTTGTTTACAGATAAGAATTCGTTGCATCGTCATACTTCATGCCGCGAAAATCACAGTTTTCAGCCTCGCGAACTTATCAAAATCCACATTAGAAAAATCTTCGCTGGTAAACCGCACAATCTCGCCGTCTGGAATAGCGGGGTAGCGCTGGCGCTGGTAAGCGGGAAGGTTGCCCGCGCGGATGGCGGCAGCTATTTTGTGGTTATTAGCTTTCTTCATAGTTCAAGGATAGAGCAGTTTTTTGTTTTATGTCAAGGGCGAGGGTAGGTGTGTGCTAGTGTATATGATTGATAACCTCGCGATACAAGTCATCAATTATCTGACGATTTGGGCGCTCTAGTTTCTTTTCAATTGCCATATAATCTTGATCAAAATAATCAAACATATCATCCCATATAGTTCTTTTACCATCTTGTTCGAAAGTTCGCGCCAACGAAAAACAGATACAACTGAGAGACTCTATAATATCGGCAGAATCAGGTGTATCGTAATATAAATCAATAATTTCTCGTGCTGCAGTATATTCGTCTCGTTGTTTATACATAGGATTATTTTATCAAGGATAAGTGGACAGTTTATCGACTTGTCCGGGTCAGAATGGCTAGCACCACTTGCAATTATCGCTACGACCGTGGTAGTTACGACCCTTAGTGTCGTGCTCCCTACGGTTGGTACTCTTGCGGTCTCTCCGCAGGTTACCACTGCGTTGGATGGCGTTGTTCTGTATCGTAATACACTTGGAACAGAAGCAATACTTGCGCTTTAATCCAGTGTCGGGACACTTACTGCCACGTGCCATAATAACTCCTTCTGGAGTCGGGCGGAGAATTGTAGCTCTCCGCAAATTGGAGTGTCTCAAACCCAATGGCTTTAGGTGAAACGCTAACCTCTGCAACTGCAAAGGCTGGATAGCAGTATATCAATACTAGAGCCCGAAATCAAGCAATTTTACGGAAATCACCGTCAATTCCACCATGCTACAACCGCACAAATACAAAATCAGCCAGCTTTTCGCCTTTCCGCCCCATCCATGCTATACTAAAAGCACAACCAGCATCGCGGCTTGCGGCGGCGGTGGCTGTAATCCGAAAGGAGGTGGGGCGGTGATGTAACTCGCGAAAAGATAATTCATTAAGCGGTGTTTTGATAGCCTCCAGACTCCAATTTATCGACTGTCACCCCTGTTTTTAAGAGGCAACACTCGCTCAGTGAAAACCAACGTGGTACTTTTCGAAAAGTACCATGGTAGTTTAGAAAAAGTACCGTGGTAGTCTCAAAGCTCTACTACAATGTGTTGATTAATCAACGGAAAGGATAGTCAAATGACATTGAAATATAAAGTCGTTAAGATGAAAAATCCAGCCAAACCAGCCGATCCGCCAAAGTATTATGCCCGTGAATCGGAAGCTGGCCGCATCGACTTGCCCGAACTCTCCGATAATATTGCCCGTCATTCTACCACTGTTAGCAAGACGGATATCCAGGAGTTTTGACGATTTTGGGCGAGGAATTGGCATCGCTGCTTGCCAAAGGTCATAGCGTGCACCTGGGCGAGCTTGGTTATTTCCACGTTACGCTCAAATCCAAAGGCGTCCTTGAGGAAAAAGACGTCAATCCTAGTATCATTGAAGAGGCCAAAGTCCGCTTCGTGGCAGGCAGCGTCCTAGAAAAAGAAATCAAGAACGCCAAATTCGAAAAGGCCGCCGAGCCGAAGAAAGATACGCCGACACCAAAACCGGGGGCGTAGGTCGTCCAGGAATAATGGATAGGCTAGGGCGCGGGGCGATGAATGCTTCGCGCCCTCACTAGTTGCGTGCCATTTAATTCTGTTATAATAACCTACTATGATGACACATCAATTAACCTTAGCCACCGAACCCTTTAACGCCATCACCTCTGACAATAAAACCATCGAGTCACGACTATACGATGAAAAGCGCCAGAAAATTCAAATCGGCGACCAAATAATTTTTACCAATCGAGACAACCCCAGCCAAACTGCCACTGTTAAAGTAATTGGTTTACTACGCTACGCAACGTTTCATGATTTATTCTCTCATAATAATCCACGGAAATTTGGCGGCGAGAGTGTTGAATGGCTGGAGAATCAAATCAACGAATTCTATTCTCTCCACGATCAAAAGCAAAATGGGGTTATTGGGATTGAATTTGAATTGATATAGCCAGAAATTATAGCTAAATAAGATTCCTACCCATTTCACATTCCCTTCACATACCCTTGCTACACTGACATAGAACCAAGAAAGGAGATCTATGTCATTTTTGCAACGTGCCTGGTTGTATATCACCAGGAAAAAACTCAAAACGCTAATTTTGCTGGCGATTTTGCTGTGTATGTCGACGATTATGCTGAGCGGATTTGCCATCAAGCATTCGACCGACGCGGCAGCGCAGTCGCTAGACAAAACGCTCAAGGCCGGCTTTACGCTGGGCAATAATCCGCGTACCAATCCGGGAACGGCCCGCGGTTCGGGAACGGTGTCGAACAAAGACATCGACGCGGTGAAAAATCTGGAAGGTGTGACGGATTACGTCAAGCGCCAGAACGCCACGGTCGATTTTATCAATACCAAGCTTGTGCCACTACCAAGCGGCGGCAGCGGCTATGATGCCGAGAAAGATAAACAGTTTGGCAATGCCGCGACTATCATCGGCGTCAACAAATCTGAGTCCGAGAAGAAGTTCCGCGCCGAGTCGCTCAAGCTCATCGCTG
This sequence comes from TM7 phylum sp. oral taxon 348, assembly GCA_007845485.1. Lineage (GTDB taxonomy): Bacteria > Patescibacteriota > Saccharimonadia > Saccharimonadales > Saccharimonadaceae > SDRW01. Next base: position 121,491 of record SDRW01000002.1, on the reverse strand, counting down.
GCCGGCACATCACCGAGAACGATTCGCACAAGATTTTGGTGCACGAAGATTTCGCCAAGGCTAACAACCTGAAGCTTGGCAGTAAAATTAAACTGAAGGCTAATCAATACGATACCGATAATGAGCATCCGTCCAAGGACGAGGTCGAGGTGGAAATCGTCGGTATATTTAATGGCAAAAACCCAAAGCAGGCGACGTATCAGGTGGAGCTGTTCGAGAATTTGTTCTTGACCGATCTCACGACAACTCGTCAGCTGAATGCATATACCGCGCAAAATGAGATTTACCAGGACGCCACGTTCTTCACCAAAGGCACCAAGCAGCTGGACGAGGTGATGGCGCGGGCGAATAAATTGCCGGTCAATTGGCAAAAGTATCAATTGAATAAGAATAGCCAGGAACTGGCTGGCGTGACTGGCGCGGTGAACGGCGTGTACGGCCTGATCGACGGCATGTTGTGGGCGACGGCGCTAGTCAGTGTGGCAGTGATCGGCATGGTGCTGTACTTGTGGATGAATGAACGCAAGCGCGAGGCGGGCGTACTCTTGGCGACGGGCGTGCCGCAGTCCAAGATTGTGCTGCAATATATCGCTGAGCTGGTGATGATCGCGGTGTTGAGTTTCGGTGCGTCGTACTTTACCGCCGGGCTGATTGCCCAACAAATGGGCGATCACGTAGTGTCGCAGGCGGCGCAGAATGCTACACGTCAGGCTGGCAGTTCGCTGAACGGTGCGTCGCTCGGTGCTGATGCTGACTCGGTGACGGCATCGCGGACGCTCGACAAGGTGACGGTTGGTGTGCAACCGACAGATCTGCTAGCGGTGTGGGGCGCCGGACTGGCGGTGATTATCATTGCGGTGCTGCTGGCTTCTCGACCAATTACTCAGTCAACGCCAAAAGAATTACTAACTGAAGTGGACTAGGGGCGAATGATGACGATTATCAAACGAGCCTGGACGGCTGTGGCGCGGCGGCGGCGTCGCAGCCTGACCATCGCCCTGATCATGACGCTGATTTTCACGCTGCTCATCGGCACGCTGACGGTGCAGCAGACGATGGCGCAGCTGAAGCAATCGGTCGAGCGTAACATCCGCGCTGGCTTTAGTATCGCTAGCAAGCAGCCATCGGGCGAGGTGCCGATGGACATCGCGCAGCGGGTGCAGCGCCTGGACAAGGTCAAAGCACACAATTTCCAGGCAGAAACCACCGCGGGACTGCCAGGCAAACAATTGGTTGACGTAGCGGGTAGCGGCGTGCAGCTGGACTCTGGAATCGCTGGCGAGGCAAAAGTGACGGGCGCGACAGAGAGTAATCTGCTCGGCGAGTTCACCGGTAAATTTTACCAGCTGGAGCAGGGCAAGCACCTAACGGCGAACGATCAAAACGCGGCCCTGATTCACAAAACGTTCGCCGAGAAAAATAACATCAAGCCAGGCGACAAGCTGGACATCACCAAAGACGGGCGGCGGGTGACGGTGACTATCATGGGCATCTTCAGCGGCAAAGGTGAAAAGCCAGCGGTCTTGCAGTCCGACATGGCGGAGAATCATCTCATTACCAACTTGGCTGCGGCGCAGCAGCTGACGGGTAGCCAGCAGTTGACGCGGGCGACATATTTCGCCGAAAATCCGCATCAGCTGAAGTCGCTAACAGACCGCGTCAAAAGCCTACCAAACGTCGATTGGCAAAAATTCAGCCTAACTGACAACGGGGCGGTATTTGCTGGGGTTCTCCAAAACATCGCTGGCATTCAAAACATTTTGACGATTGCCACCATTGGCGCAGCCGCGGCGGGGCTGGCGGTGCTGTCGCTGGTGCTGGTGTTCTGGGTGCGCGGCCGCTTGCATGAAATTGGCATCTTGCTATCTATCGGCACGTCAAAGCGGCAGATTATCGGGCAATTCTTGGCGGAATTAGCTATCATCGCCGCAGTCAGTTCGGTGTTCGCGCTCGGTGTCGGTTCGGTCGCCTCGTCGCAGATTTCTACCGCCCTCACAGCACAAACCGATCAAAGCCAGCGCCTAGAAAAGACTGTGGTGCAGGCCGCGCCACCGGCGACCTATCTGCAGGCTTTAGCCTTCGGCTACATGGTCGTTCTACTATCAGCCATCGCTGCCACCGCGCCAATCATGCGCCAATCACCAAAGCAAATTTTAGCAAAATTAAGTTAGGAGTTATTATGTCAATACTTACTTTACGCGATATTATCTACTCATACGCCGATGGCACCAGCAATGTGCTGAACGGCATCAATTATCAATTTGAAAAGGGCAAGTTCTACGCCATCGTCGGTAGTTCTGGCGCTGGTAAATCAACCCTGCTGGGGCTGCTAGCGGGACTAGACACGCCGACTGGCGGGCAGATTTTGTTCGACGACGAAGACATCGCCGAGCAGGGTTATTCGCACCATCGCAAGCACAATATCTCGCTAGTGTTTCAGAATTATAATCTAATTGATTATCTGACGCCGCTGGAAAACTTGAAATTGGTTAATGCCAAGGCCACCAACGAAACGCTGCACTCCATGGGTCTGGATGACGATCACATTCACCGTAATGTCATGAAACTTTCCGGCGGACAGCAGCAGCGCGTGGCGATCGGCCGAGCCCTCGTCTCGCATGCACCGATTATCTTGGCGGACGAGCCGACCGGTAATCTGGACGAAACTACCGCTGCCGACATCATCGATATCCTGCGCCAAGCCGCCCACGAAAACGACAAATGCGTCATCGTCGTAACTCACAGCAAACAGCTGGCTAAAGAGGCGGATGTGGTGTTGAAGCTGAAGGATAAGAAACTGAAAGCATAAAAATAGCTTCCAAAAAATACACATTTTTAATATAGCTCGAAAGAGCTATATTTTATAGCTCCGAATCCAAAGCAGGATTGGTAAGTGTATAATAATTAGCATATGAGAGTTAATTATTTACAATTATCGAACATCCTAAGCTTCAAATATGAGGAGGACATAAATAACGCCTTTAAGATTGAATTTGACCCAAATCTTAATATTATTATTGGAGGGAACGGATCGGGCAAGTCAACAGCTTTAGAGGCTATGAATTTTGTATTCACAAGAGTCCTATTTAAGTATTGTGAGGTTAGGGATTATAATTTTTCGTTGCTAGGTGAAGCTCGAAGAGGCTCCCTCATAATAGATGATCGATCTAATAATATTTCAGGTCTTCGGCTCCAGCCTAATTGGAATTCGGAATCGGAAATACAGAGAATAAGAATATCATTTACACTTGATGATATTGATAACGCTAACATGAGCCATATAGCAAATAATTACACTCATATAAAAAATATATTTGAGGAGTATTCTTATATAAAATTTCCCATAGATTTTAGGCCTATAAATGGCGATATAAAAATTGTTATAGATATTATCTTTAATTATGAAAAAAGCACATACGATGTAAAATATACTGATTCCACGCCAGATTCCGTACAATTTTATCTAGAATACTACCAGGCTATCAACGAAGCTATAGCGATACATAATAATAAACATGCCGACCATGTAAAACCTCTTGGAAGTACATTTTCTATGTTGTCTGCTTTTCGTAATTATAATACTTTCTCTCTACAAACCTCTTTGCAGTCCAATCCAGTAAGTCAATTGCGAGCAATTAGGCGCGATTCTTCTTATCGCAGTAATCATGATCAATCTGGTAGTGAGCCAGCTATATTCAATATTGTAAAGCTCAAGCTTGGCGAGGAATATCTTAATTTTTTAAAAGGCAAAAAGGATATTGATGAAGCCAAAGATGCCGTAAATAGATTGGAGATGGTTGATGACATAAATGACAAGCTTGAATTATTGAATTTAAAATTCTATATAGAACTCACGGACTTAAGAACTTGGTCATACGAATTTAGGTTTTACGATACAAAAAATAACCGAGACCTAGGAGATATTAACAGTCTTAGTGCTGGACAAAAATCGATTATACACTTGATATTTGAGGCGTACGGTCGAGATGATGTAAATGGTGGTCTTATTATTATTGATGAGCCAGAGATTCATTTACACTACCAATTTCAATTTGAATATCTTAAAATACTCGAAAAACTAGCGAAGGAGCAGGGTGTACAATATATCATCGTAACTCATTCGGAAGGATTTATAAGCAACAAGACAATAGGACATGTCAAACGATTCTCACTAAACGAAGAGCGTAATTCCGTGGTGTGTACTCCCGATATTAGGGAAGATCAAAAAAAGCTGATAGAAATCCTAAACAATACTTGGGCAGCTCGAGTACTATTTCTGGATAGAGTATTGCTGGTTGAAGGTCAGGATGATGAGTATTTTTTTAGAGTTGCCATAAAGAAACTACAACCAGATCTCAGTCAAAATATTACTGTATATGGGGTACGCGGAAAAGACAGCATATCCTCATTTAAGTCCTTCTTTAAATCTTTTGGGCTAAAGGTATATGTAATTAAGGATTTAGATGCTACAGGGGAAGATTTTTATGGACGCAGAAATGCCGTATCATTCAGAAATAGTGGAGAAGCAGGAATTATCAGATATAGAAGAGACCGCCCTGACCTAGATGAGCAAATAGAGTTAAGATATTCATCCGACGAGTTTTACCTAAAGAAAGGAGCCATCGAACAGTATACTGGAAAGGAAAAAGGAATTGATCATGTAATTGATTTTTGTGAAAATGAGATGGACAATTTTCTAAACAGCGATGACGAGAAAGCGAAAGAAATTTGTAAAATCATAGGTTTAATTGCAAATAAAGATGGTGATTCGACGCATTAACAATTATAAGCAATAGGGTATCTTATTATTTCTAGGGGGTATATTCGTGTGTGTGAATAGAAATACCATCTATAACCACGTTACTGATTTTTGTCTTTTTATCCTCAGGCGAGTGCGTTTGCACTAGCATAGTGCTAAGTAGTAGGGAGAGTTTTATTATCACCCACAAAAACGACAAATATATCATCGTATATAGCTATTTTATTACCAGACATTTCGGCAAAGTATGTATTTACCAGTAATCTTCCTTGCAATATAGATAAACTAAGTAGTAATATTATTAGCTACTTTGCGATAAATGATTAACTTGATAAAGTACTAGAGAGATTTAAAGAATACACTTATGTTATCGCTATAATAATTATCTATGCGATGACACCCAAAAGGTTGACAAAAATTAGTAATTTATTGCTATTGGCACCTTCGCAAAATCGGTCTAATTCCCTGTATAAAACTTCCGCCTTTATGACCGTATCACTTTGTGTATAAGCTATCATAACAGGAAAGTTGTAATTAGACAGGCGTCTAAAATTGTCATTAAAGTTGGTAGGTATTGTGTTTTCTATATAATATTCCCAATAAGAAAGATCGCTATCGATTTTATTATCATCTACTAATTGTTTAATGGTTTTTATAAAGTCTTCCCTTATATATCCACTAGATAGACCGTGTATAGGAGAGAATAGAGACATACCGAATACTAGCGGATAGTCACTGAAATCTACTAGATTTACTAAATATGTAGAATTAGGAGTAAGCAATTACTAGTATAGGAAGACCTTCCTTTGAAAGCCGATCTAAAGACTCCTTTATATCATGGATACTAGAATCTATAGTGAACTTGTCAATCCCAATATTATTATATGTTCCAGAATATTGTAACCAATATATTTTACCCCCTGTGTCTGTAATATCATCAAAAAACTAAATCTCTTAATCTTCCCTGGTAATCCAGGAAGAAACAAATAGTTATATTTATGCCTTTCGGGTTGATTTATCTTTTTCATCTATAAAATTCCTCTCAACAAATAGAGAATATTCTTCTAAGTCATCATTTGCTGGTCTACCAAGACCGGACTTGATTTTAGATAATGAATAATTTATATAATATATCACATTATCTATTTTACGCTTGGTTTTTGAATGTTCTTCTCGAACATTTTCAAGCTGTATTTCGTCTATATTTAGCGCCCAGTCCAGCATAAGCAGAGGTAGATATTTTGCGAAAAAATCTACACCTAAATCATTGCTAAATTTTGTTATAAATTCAAAATTTGTAATTTTATCTTTCATAAGGTCTTATCTAGGTGGCTACAAAGATACTAATTAAACTTATATCCCGTCACGACTAAATAGTATCTTATAATAATTATTTGAGTCTGGTATGAAGAAAACGTCATCTACATCCTCGCTAAAGCAAAACTCTAGATAATGGTTATTATATTATTGCTTAATTAGATATGTAAATTCAAATTTAAATTTACAAGAAATCCATTTTAATTCTTCACTCTAATTTATTGGATCAAAATAATCCATCATCGCTAGTATAAAATAATAATAACACATTCATAATCCTAGGAAATTATTATTGACATCTGGTATACTTGTACCCATGAGATCTCTATCTATAGCTATCGTTTTAGATGATAAATTTCCCTCTTCAAGTGGCGTAAGTAGATCAGTTCAGACTCAAATAGAAGAATTATCAAAGATCGGTCATAATATTACCCTAATAGCACCACGTACAGACCTTGAAGCACCAAGTAATATCCGGATTATTCCAGTAAAATCAATAAAATTTCCAGGATTACCACTCCATACGCGAATTTTATGTGCTTCATGGAAATCAGCTAAAGATATTAGCCGAAAGCACTCTTTTGATATAGTTCACAGTCAAACCGACACTGGAGCACTATTGCTCGCCGCAAAAATATCTAAAATCCAAAACATTCCGCACATACACACGTTCCATACTAATATAGCTGGGTCGCACACCATGATAGTGTCAACCTTCTTCGCTAGTATTGGATTTCGAATTTATGCACTGATTATTGCACATATTCATAAAAGGTATTTAAATATCACACACCATAAAGCATCTATGCAGCTTTCCAAAGAAAGCCGAATTGGGCGGTTTGATTGGCACACTCAAGCCATAATCGCCCGCGCAGTAAATTATTCAACAACACCATCCCACTACATGTTCAACTACATAAGGGAGGTATGCGCAAATATTGATCTTCCTGGAGCTATTATACCGACAGGCTATAATCGCACTTTTGAAGCTTACACTAAAGCTATAAAACGCCAACGCTCTGATAACAAAATTCGTTTTATTAGTATTAGTAGACTCGTTAAAGAAAAACGCTTAGACGTTATAATCAAAGCCTTTAAACAAGCCACTATTCCAAATAGCGAATTGTATATAGTTGGCGATGGAGCAGAATATAAAAGATTAATACATCTTGCTGAAAATTCGCCTAATATTATATTTACTGGTCATATTAGTAATAGAAAAGAGATAGTTCAACTCCTACGCGATGCTGATATATTTGTTCTGGCGTCATATAGATTCGATAATCAACCGATAGTCATACCAGAGTCACTTGTAGTTGGACTACCAATTATATATTGCGATGACCGACTTGATGTTGGATTGAATAATTCTAATAGTTTGCTAGTAGATCCTAGTATTACTGGTCTTGCAGAAGGTATGACACAGATCGCCAAGCCACATTTCCATAAAAAACTCGCTACTGGCACAAAAAGTGTCTTTAGTGAATTATCACCCCAAGCAACCGCTAAATCTTATATAGATATATATATACAAACAATTAGTAAGTACAACAACTCAAATAAAAATTAAATTGTCATTCACGGGAATATCAAGGGGCACAGGGAAATTGTAGTGAATACCTCCTTCATACTGGGAGTAAATATTTATCAATGTAATTCTTTGTAAAAATTTTACTACTTTGATTATAACTCATTCTACTAGACAGCTTGAAGTACAAATAACTAAACCTATAAACCTAATTTATATGACAACTAATAGAATTAGTTATATTGTTTTTATAAAGGAGAGTGATATGCGTTGCCTTCAAAGCTTTTGCTATATTTTCTGTGGTAGCAAGTTTCTCCCAACCTGCCGCGCCGATGATTATTCCGAATTCTCGCGCAATCTGGCAACTGTCTGGCGTCGCGCATGGATTATTCGTGTAGGATAGCGACGAGATATAATCAGAGAAACGGTTTAGGACGTTTGCCGTAATAATCCAGATTGTTGCATGGTCTGCTTTAATTTAGTCATCGCTAGATGCTCATAGATATGCGCCTCAATAGGCGAAGCAGCTTGTTTACAGATAAGGATTCGTTGCATCGTCATCTATTATATTATCACAGAGAATATGGACAGTTTATCGACTTCTCCAAGTTGGAAGATTGACGTCATATGCCGTTACCCTATGACACGACCATTATTAATATGTTATTTGCAGTCTTCGAGATGAAACGCTTCAAACCCAATAGATTCGGGAAAAACATGTATAATTCTATATCAAGCTAATTTACAGAATCAATACCTATTTAGCGACTTACTTAATTATGTAAATCTGCTAAAATATAATTAATTCTCAAATAACAATAACTTATGATTGAAATCGAATCCAAATTCAAACTATCATCTGACATTACTCGCGATAGTCTCATCGCCATACTAAAAAGCCAATTCATCGCACCCATCTCAAGCAAACACCAGATCGACACTATATTCCTTCTTCCCGAACAGGTTGACGCGCCTATCATTCCCGGCTCAAAGATTATGCGAGTGCGCGATGTTCTTAATCCGGAAACTGGTGAGCTGCAACAAAGCTTGATGACTCTGAAGGTCGAGGGGCAGACAAAACTAGTGTCTGATGAATACGAGTTTACTGTTAGCGATGGCAATGCGGCACGCCAAATGCTCACAGTACTAGGCTGGAAAGAAATCGTTACGGTTGATAAAATCCGCCTTGAATCAAAAACCAAAGATTACACGATTTGCATTGATGAAGTAACTAAGCTTGGGCTGTTTATTGAATTGGAAGTCCTGGCAGAAGACGACGCAAACGCTGGTGATATCCAGCGACAAATGCATACATTCCTCAAAAATCTAAATATTGATGGTAAATTATGGACGATTCCTTATGATACGAGTATTAGAAATTTAAGTATCATTAATTAATCATGGCAGACTAAATAACGCGGTAAATTATCTAAAAAATATAAATACAACAAAAGCTTAGCATGAAAGACAGCAGCAAGTACTATCTAACCGACCACTATTCGTGGGTGAAGACAGAAACTGGAACGTTTATATGTGCACATGAAACCGCTGACGGATTAGTATACTCCGTGCTATCTCAAGACAAGCATACCTTACTAGAGGGTAACGCATCCTACATGGAATTTAAAAAGAATGATAAGCTTGTAGATAGCCCTTCTGCGGCGTACATCTATCGTATACAGTGCCCAAATTTATGGGACTGTATTGGCACTAATATTATTCGTCAGGTAATACGAGCTAGTCAAGCAAAGAATATGTATCGCATCTTTTCAGAATATGTAGGGGAAAGGGTCATCTTAACAAGTGGTATACACTACCATCTATTTCCTAGTCCACAGAAGGTTTTGGAAACTCCCGATAGTACATATCAGCGGATGGGAATGAGCTTCAAGAAAGATGTGCTTAAGAACGCAGCACGATTTATCTTAGAACACGCCGATATGTTGGAGAAGATTCAAGCGCCAGATCTATTAGATGAGCTTATGAAAATACATAGAGTCGGAAGCTGGACTGCACGGGCAACTGTTGCAGATTATACAAATGAACTTGCAACATATCCCTATGGTGATGCGGCAATACGCTTCTACGCGAGGGAAGCCTTGCCTTACCACGAGTGGCCCAAGAAAGAGGTAGCGTTTATTCAGGAGCTGCACAAAGTGGCAGGAGCAGAGAATATGAGCAGCTCAATTGCTACGCTGATAATGGTTCATGAAATAAAAAGAGGTTAGAGACTAATATCCACACCCTGCCGCATTAAAAACTTTTGCGCCTCATCATCCAACCTGCAATTCATAAAGCGCGATCGCACTGCCAATTCACCGCTACCATAGACAAATTGTGTTTCCTTATCATATTTCATGCCGCGAAAGTCGCAATCCTCTGCCTCAATAATAGCTTTGACACCGCGAAAATCCACATCCCGAACCGACGAATTGGTAAAATAAATCGGCTGCCCGTAAATATGCTTTGCATAATCCAGATTGCAATTTTCAAACGCGAAAAATCCCATGACAAACTGATCAAAATCAACACCAGAAAAGTCCTCATTCACAAACCAAACAATCTCGCCGTCTGGGATAGCGGGGTAGCGCTCGCGCTGGTAGGCTGGCAGGTCGTTGGCGCGAATGGCAGCGGCGAGGTAACGGGTAATATTCATAAATTAAGTATAAGAAAACGTGTTAATTCGTACAATAATCCTAGTACCCATCAATAAGCTTGCGGTTGGTAATGTAAATTATTTCGCAGAAACATTAACCACAACCTGCTGCAATATTACCTGCAGATTCGCTACAGTAATGCTTTTTGCTAAGTCTTCTTTAGTAAATGGCGTAGCAGTTTTCTGGTAAAAATAAATTGGCGCGGAATTGTAGAATGGGTCGGTCGTGAACGCCTCGGCGAGATCATTTAGGCGGCTGGCGTGCGGTGCAGGGTCAAATGTTCGTAAATAGTTTTGCGCTGCTTTGCCTGCATTTTGCCAATCAAAGGATTTTTTCACGGTGTAGGTTTGGCTGACCGAATTGCCGTCATGATAGGCAGTAAATTCGTCGCGGGTGGATGGATAGACTGGCGCTAGGTCAAAGCAGGCGCTGCACACCAAATCAAGCAATATCGGGTACATACAGAAAAAGGCGGCAGTTGCTTGGTCGCTGGCATCGGAAATTTCAATTGTCAGTGTAAAATCTATGAAGTCTTCTGGCTGGTAGTCAATTTCTAGCGGTGGGTTTTTGGTTGATTTAATAGCTTTGATAGCTTTTTTAGGCTTGATAGAGCGGCGATCTGCGAAATCTTTTTGGCAGCGCGCCAGTTGTTTGCGTAATTCTTTTTCATCCCAAATAATAATACTTGATTTCATCTCAGCCTCTATATGGGCGACGGATTCGCGAATCATGGATAGATCAAACGGCTTTACGTCAGCGATGACTTTTTCAAATAGCGTGATTGATTCACGAGCAAAGAATGCGACGTCAAAAAACACGCTTGATTCGGATGTTGTGCCGTGTAATTCACCAATGAAAGCGCGCTCATTGCCGGATTTTTCTACCATTCGCAAGAACCGCCGAATAACCAAATGCTCAAACAAATGGCAGATATCATGGTCGGCTGGCAGATCGTAAGCGGAATATAGTTTGTGGATCATAGGTTCATTGTAACAGAGTGAGTACCCCGCCCCAACAGATTGTACTGCCAGGGCGAGGTCTTCTCGAACTCAGAAGCTCTTAGCTAGGATAAAATCACCAATCCAGTTTCTGTTTCGCTGCCGCTAAATAATAGTGGAAATAGCTATCTGGGTCTGGAACAGAAAACATTTCATCCATGTTGTCATTCGGACGGATCTCAATATGCTGGTCGTTGGCGTACGGCTTGATGAGGTGTATAAATTCAAACTCAAACCCGCCAGACAAACTCTTTACCTGCCGGCTCTCGTCGATGGGGTCAGGATAATCAATTGCTACAAGTATGAGCGACTGATTGGATGTTGTCTGAAACAAATAATAGACTGCGTCTGGATATAGTGTGATGAAAGAAGCAAACTCACGGACGTACGTTGCCTCTTTAAGTATAGGAAAGGCTTGGGTGATAAAGTCTGGTATTGCGATATTGATGCTATTTTTCATGTCTCTATAATTGTACTATTTTAAGTGGGAAAATGGACAGTTTTGTGACTTGTCCAGGTCTAGGAACTCTACCAGAGACCAGACATGTGATCTGAGAGACGCTCAGAGCTGGCCCAGTTGTCGATGACAGTAGCACCGCCCTCGCTCTCAGGCAGTCGCCAGTAGACAATGAACTCGCCGAGAGAGCCTCCCTGCGCCTTCACGTGTCCGTGACCATCGCCAGGGATGTTACCCCAAGCGCCACCATAGAAGATCTCAGTAGTTCCGCCGGAGCGCCGAATCTTTGCCGGTTTCCCGTCAAACCATCCGGTGGTTTCCATTTTGTACTCCTTCTGGAGTCGGGCAGAGAATCGTAATTCTCTGCGAAGTGGGGCGTCTCAAGCCCGATTGACTCGGGCGAAACGCCGACCCTTGCGGTTGCAAAGGCTGATATATATATCAATACTGGAATCCTTTGTCAAGCGATTTTACGAAAATCGCAGTAAAATGTATTATTAGTCCATGGAATTAATTTATGCGACGACTAATAAACACAAATTTGCTGGAGCTAAGCAGGCGCTGGCAGGAACGGACATCAACTTGATCGCGCCAGACAAAACCTTGCCTGACGTACCAGAAATCCAGTCCGACGATCAACAAGTCGTCTCTGTCGATAAAGCGATAAAATATTACGATCTACTTAAGCGTCCGCTGGTGGTGATGGATTCAGGTCTGTTCATCGACGAGTTGGGCGGCTTTCCCGGCATTTATACCAAATACGTGCGACACTATCGGTATTGACAGGATAATTCAGCTGCTCGGCGGCGCCGCTCGGGCGTACACGCAGCGCACGATTACTTACTTTGACGGTGACAAACCGCAAACCTTTACCTTAAAACTGCACGGCGCGTTATTAAAAGAACCGCGCGGCAACAACGGGCGCAATTACGACAAATATTTCTTGCCAGACGGTAGAAATAAAACGCTAGCTGAAATGACTGATGAAGAGAAAGTGGAATTGACTGCGGAAGTTTGGAAAAAGTTGGCGGCGTGGCTGCAAAAAAGCAGCAAATAAGACTTATATATTTAATAAGCGGAGAAGCACTACTTACTATCAAACAAAACCCCAGCTCCTGCCACCCCATACGACATATCCACCGCTAAAAGCATATCCTGCTAAAGCGCCAGCCGTCTGTGCTACAATTAAATCATGAAGATTGTTGGTACGATAACCCTCGCCGAGCTTCGCCCGATGGCCGAGAGAATGTACGGGACGATGGTCAAGGCGGATGTCGATGTTGCTAAGAAAATTGTGGTAATCGACATGGATATGCATGCTGATGGCGAGGCGTATTTGTTAGAACGTGGATCGCGGCAAACAGATCTGTGGGGGATTAACCTATATCCGGATAAGTTTGGCACCGATGAGTTTATCGAGTTTGACAGCATGATAAACATCCGTCCGCGGCAAAACAATCCGTCGCGTGATGTGCTTGACCCAGCAGTACGCCAGCAAATTATCGATATCATCGCCGGAGTTGTCCGTGAGTGAACATGTCTTTGACCGAGAGAAGTGGCAGAGTTTAACGATATTTGAGCAAATGGGCAACATCGGCTCGGAAGTCGGGCGAGCCTTTGCCGCCCGGCGCCGCGGCGATACGGCGGCAATGACTGGCGCCTGGCGGCGCGGCTTGGACTTATTGGACGCCACCGCCGAACAGCTTGCCCGCCAAAAATCGCCAAAACTCCGCGAAGTCCTACGCGCCCGCGAACTATTCGCCGGCATGGAAGACGAATCGTTGGAGGGTTACTTTATGTGGTTTGCACTGGCAGCGCGGCGAGGGAGATAATAAAACGTATGAAAATCATCACCAAAAAATCTTACCCAGATTTATTTGAAAAAGTTATGACAGGCGAGAAAACATTTGATATGAGAGTGGCTGATTTTGACGTCCAACCCGGCGACATTCTGGAGCAGATTGAGGTAAATTATGACGGAACACCAACTGGCCGCAAAGTCCGTCATGTAGTCGGCGAAGTTTTACGCACGAAAGAAATCGATTTTTGGAAACAAGAAGATATTGATCAATACGACTATCAAGTGATGTCGCTTGCCAAACGGGTTGATTAGTACAATTTTAGAAAGTTACTGCAATAAGGAGCAAAGATTACTAAAACCATCATCTGCAAAGACGTCTTCGGTAATCAATACACCGTTCCCGTTGACGAACTAAATATTCGCGTCGGCGTGTACGCAGTTATTATTGAGGACAATAAGATTCTTTTGACTAGACAATGGGACGGTTACAGCTTGATTGGCGGCGGTGTCGAGAAAGGCGAAACGGTTGAGGAATCAATTATCCGCGAAGTTAAGGAAGAAACTGGACTAACCATCACGCCGGATAAAATCATTCACCAGGCAACTACTTTTTTTAAGCGCAACTCTGAGGCGCAAGCTAACCAGTCGATTCAGCTGTACTTCACGCATAGCCAGCTGCACGGGCAAATCAATAACGACAACATAACCGACAGCGAAAAAACTTACACCAACGGCACGCCAGAGTGGGTTGATCTGAATAAGATTGACGACATAAACTTCCGGCATAGCGTGAGTTTGAGGGAGATTTTAGGGGCGTATAGTGATGGCAAATAATAATAGTAGTATTTTGCGATAAATTCATTACCGTCGCGCTGGATTGGGGTATCAATCAAGCTACTATGATTTGAGTCGTTTATTGGGAGATGATATCAACATCAAAACTCATCATAAAAGTCTACGCCACATGGTTTAGAATTATTATCAGTAAGAATATTTTTATCTACACTAGACACCCATTTTGGAATTATAGATTCATTTTCTCGCGAAATAAATTTAAATTCTGCGATTTCCGCCACGCCATGTGATGTTTTAGATAAATCTATGTACATGAAATCTGCGTAGTTAGTGATTAAAAACAAGAAAGCAACTACATTCGTATCATTTTTACTATCAAAAAACTGATTAATACAAACTAGTCTGCCAACCTGCGCTTCAATTCCGCACTCTTCAAATATCTCTCTTTTTAATGCCGAAATAAGAGATTCTTTATTCTCAACTTTTCCGCCTGGTAAATACCAATTATTACCTTGTAATTTCTTCAATTTCTGAACAAACACACTATCAGTTTGCGGATTATAAATTATACCTCGCACAGTAAGTCTAGTTATCATACATTTATAATACACGATCTATGATTTATTACATATTTGATATTATATAATTATGAAAAATCAGTCCCACCCAATTCACTTCATCACCTCCAATCACCAAAAGTTCGCCAGCCTCCAAAAACTCCTTCACCCGCTCGGTATTGATCTGCATCAGCTCCACTATGATTTTGACGAGGGGCGGGGGCTGGATATTCAAACGATTGCCAAAAGTAAACTAGCACAAGCTAAAAAAGCTTTTCCAAACAAGCGCCTGATCGTTGATGATCGCGGCTTTTTCATCCCAGCATTGAAAGGCTTTCCCGGGCCTTTCGTTAAATTGTTGCTGGATAGTTTTAGCTATCCCGGTATCATCAAGTTAATACAAGATGAAACTGATCGTAGAGCTATCTTTTCTTTTACGGTTGGCTATTTTGACGGTAAAGAAGACCATATTTTCGTAGCCGATGAAGAGGGATTTATTATTGATGAGCCACGTGGCGATAATCTCCATGGCTGGACGGAATTACTATATATTTATGGACATCCGAGCTTTCCTGGCCGTAGTTTGGCAGAATTGAATGATGAGGAGTGGAAAGAGTACTTGGCGGCAATTGAGGCGGTTGATGGATTTGCTATGGTGAGGGATTATTTGGCAGGAAATTTAAGTTAGTTGCTAGTAATATTTGGGTTTGGTATAATTGTAATGTTTATTAACTAGGGGGCAAAAATTCAATCACACAACCTAACACCATTTTGGTATAAACACCTTTGTGAGGTGATGTTTTTGATTTCATGCCTTGGAATTGGAATTTTTGCTTTATCTAATATTTTTCCAAATGACCCAACAATTGCAACTTTAGGCGCCTCTAGAATAGTAGCCATAGTAAGTTTTGTTTTTATATTAATAGGAGTAGTCGCCTACAAACGCACTCCAGAACGCTTTGTACAGCAAGCGGGAACTATTTTATACCTGCTTACGATCTTACTGTTTGGATGGATTATAGTTAGTAGTGGCGGTATAAGTAGTCCCTTACTTATATTTTGGCTCATGATCGGGTCTTTTATTGGGCTCTTTGGATGGGGTGGAATCTTTAGCTTATTTATTTTGGTTAATGGATTTTTAATCTGGGGAGTTATGGAGGGTAATTTATCTAGGTTAGATGTAATTAGCAGTTTTTCAATTTTAAATTTACCGATATTGTTAAGTTACATGATTTGGCACGGCAACGTTGCTTTGTTTAATACTGGATCAAAAAAACGAAATAGATTAAGCGAATCTTTAAAATCAGAATCAGAAAAGTCAAGCACAATAATACGTTCAATTAGCGATGGCGTAATTATGACAAAAGATTCTGGTCAAATTCTACTAATTAACCCCGCAGCTCAAAGAATGATAGGCTGGAGTGCAGCAGACGCACTAGGATTACATATTAATTCCGTTCTTAAGTTTGAAGATGAAAAAGGCAATCCCATTAGTGATACAGCACATCCAGCGGTAGTATCACTAGCAAATAAAAAAACGCAAAAGAATAATCTAGTTATCATCACCAAGTCAGATAAAAGATTTAGTGCATCTTTAATGATAACACCGCTTGATGAAGGTGGTGTTATTGTGGTCTTTAGAGATACAACAAAAGAACGCGCCGAGGAACGCGAACAAGCAGAATTCATAAGCACAGCCAGCCATGAGATGCGCACTCCAGTAGCTTCAATAGAGGGTTATTTAGGATTGGCGCTTAATCCTAAAGTATCTAAAATAGATGCCAAAGCTTATGAGTATATAAGTAAGGCGCATGAATCAGCACAATATTTAGGGCGTTTATTACGTGATTTACTAGAGATTAGTAGAGCAGAAGACGGAAGGCTAAAAAACCGTATTACCGCTGTAAATGCAATTGATATCAGTCGCAAAGCTACCGAAGATCTAATTAAAAAAGCCCGCGAAAAAGGCTTAAATTTGTTATATAAACCAACCGGAGGGCGATCTAAATCTGGAGACGTAACTATATCACCGGTTTTATACGTAAGAGCAGATAAAGACCGTTTGCAAGAATGTCTCTCTAATCTAATAGAAAACGCTATTAAATACACGCCCAGCGGACAAATTGCAGTTGATGTAAATGCTTCCAATGAATATATACGTTTTAGCGTAAGCGATACAGGGATTGGAATACCACCAGAAGATATTCCGCATTTGTTCCAGAAGTTCTACCGTGTAGATAACAGCGATACACGCGAAATTAACGGTAGTGGTTTAGGGCTCTATTTAACAAGGCGAATGGTAGAGAGTATGAACGGCAGGATTGGCGCAACTAGCACGCGCAATAAGGGCAGTACGTTTTATATAGATTTACCACGCATCAGAAATGCTCAAGCTACCGCCATAATTGAAGAGGAGAACAGACGCGCAGCTGATATAGCAGAACAACTCAGAATTATCAAAGAACAGAGTGAGATTATAGATGACAATAACGATAATAATAGTTCAGATACTCAAGCTGCCGAATTTACAGACGTAGAAATTAATAACTCAAATCCAGAAATACCCCCTTTACCAAAAGTTAAGACAGTAGTATCTGAAGCAGTAAATCCAAATAATACACCCAAAAAGCCTGTAGATAATAAGGTACAACCCCAATCTCAAAAAGAGACTCAAGTAAATCCAGTTAGTAAAATGGATCCAAATACCTATCCTAGCACACCTAAAGCCGCAACCAGATCTTCGCGCATTCAAGAAATTCAGCATAGATCAAGCCAGCCAAATTATCAAATTGGAAGCTCCGCAAGAGTTCGTCCAAAACCTATACCTATACCTATACCAGAAGAGAAGCTACTTAGAAGCATAGTTAACCGTCCAAATCCTCAAACGATCCAATCCACGGCAGCAGAAAAATATCCGCGCGCACCAGAGCCAGTAGAGCCAACTTCTAAGCAACCGCCAGTCAATGCTCGTACAAACTTGTCACCACGCCCAAATACACCATTATCCAGCATAGAACGTAATCCAACAGAATATATATCAAGGCGGTAATTACAACATTAAATAACGATCGAATTTCTGGATTTTTTCAAAAAGCTTAAGTATAATAAGGGTAATTATGACAAAAATTTTATTAGTAGAAGATGATAAAAACTTGCGAGAAATTTATGGTGTACGCCTACTTGCCGAAGGCTACGATATTGTTTCGGCAGGGGATGGCGAAGAAGCTCTAGCAATGGCAATAAAAGAGCGTCCGTCCTTGATTGTAAGTGATGTGATGATGCCAAAGATTAGTGGTTTTGATATGCTTGATATTTTGCAATCTACTACAGAAACAAAAGATATAAAAGTCATTATGATGACAGCTCTCAGCGGAGAAGATCAGCGTCAAAGAGGCGAGCAGCTTGGGGCTGCACGTTATTTAGTAAAATCACAGGTTGGAATTGAAGATGTCGTAAGAGCCGTACATGAAGTATTAGGGGACCAGCCTCAGTCAACTCAGCCAGATGATACTGATGATAATTCAAATCAACAATCACAGGAAGAGGATAGAATATCAGAAAACGACACATATTCAGACAATACTGACAATTCTAATGATACTCAAAATTTAAGCTACGAAGAGACTGAACCATCACGTGAAACTAGTTCCAGCAGTAATGAAAATCTAGTGGATACAAATAACAGTATTGATCAGCCAAGTGAAAATCTACCAGAATATAGAGAACCAGTAAGCCAACAGCAAATTCAGCCACAGGATCAAGCCCAACAATTTCCTCAGCAGGATCCAAGATTAGAATTTGCGCCTGAACAAGGTCATCCAGTGATTCCACCCGAGGATTTAATGCGCACCCCAGCACAACAGCCAAATCACCAAAAACCAGAAAGAGCAACTGTTCCGATTCAACCTACTGGCGTTTATTCAACTCTTGACGAGAGACCTCCTCAATTTTCACAGCCACATCATCCAGTACAGCAGCCAGTTCACCTGCAACAAAATAATTTGCACACCCAACAGCAGACAGTTCAACCTATGCAGATGCCTAATTTAGAAAATCGATACCAGTCGGCGACGCAGCCAGTTCAATCAAACCCACAAACTCAAGTTCTAGAGAATGCGCAAGCTTTTAAGCAACCTCAGCAGAACATTACTCAACAGCAAATGCAACCAGAATATAATTACACTTCTTTGCAAAATCCTCAGCTACAAGAACAGCCACAGGTATACCAGACACAGCAAAACATACAGCAGCCAACAACGTCGCAGATACCTCAGCCTCAAACTCAGCAGAAAACTGGCGGAGAGAGGGTGATTCAACCCCTAAACGGCGATGTACGAGAGGAAATTAATAATGTCGCCGATAGATTAGCTCAAGAGATCAATGATATTCCTCCAATCCAGCAATAATAGTTGGGGTTATACAAGGTAGACTTAATATTATATGCCCAATTCAACAAGTCAACCAAACCGAACAGAAAAGATTGGAAGGCTAAATAAATTTTTAGCCTTCCAACTTGGAGTTTCACGGAGGCAAGCTGATGATCTGATTGCTAAACAGAAAGTATATATTAACAATCAGCCAGCCCAACTAGGTGCACGAATTGGCGAGAGCGACACTATAACTATCAATAATCACATAGTGGGCGGACGTAGTAGCTATACTTATTTAATGTTAAATAAGCCGATTAATTATGTTTGCTCTCGTAAACAACAAGGTAAAACTCCTACTATTTATTCTCTTTTACCAGATAAATTTCATAATCTAAAGCCAGTAGGTAGACTTGATGCTAATAGTTCGGGGTTACTTTTGCTCACTAATGATGGTGATTTTGCATTTCGCATGACCCATCCAAAATTTAAAAAAAACAAACAATATAATGTCACGCTAGATAAAGAACTGGCGCCGCTCCACCAACAAATGATTGCTGATTTTGGTATACAATTAAATGATGGACTTAGCAAGCTTGGACTAAGCCGCCAAAGCGACCAAGATCGCTACACTTGGATCGTTACCATGAGCGAGGGTCGCAATCGACAGATCCGACGCACTTTTGCCGCTCTTGGCTACACGGTAATAAAATTACATCGTACTCATTTTGGCACATACGAACTTGGTACGCTTGGTGCGGGGGATTATATAGTAATCAACCCGTAAATATTATCTTGCCAGTTTTGATCCGATATCGCAGAGCCGCCTAATTCATGGTATAATTAATGGGTTATGGCAAGTAAACTTCCTACTGTTGCGCTAATAGGGCAGGCGAATGTTGGTAAAAGTTCGCTTTTTAATCGTATGGTTAGAGCTCAACAGGCAATTGTCGCCCGCGAAGCTGGTACGACACGCGACAGTGTTATAGGGAAAGTTGAATACAAAAAACATCAATTCTGGTTAGTCGACACCGCTGGGTTAAAAGATCCTAATGATGATTTTGAAGCAACAATCCAAGATCAAATTACAGAAGCTTCTGAATCAGCAGATGTTATTTTAGTGGTTGTTGATAGCATTATGTATCCATCTGATCAAGACAAGATCGTAGCTAAAAAAGCTCTCAAAAGTAAAAAACCCGTAATTCTCGTTTTAAATAAAACCGATTTAAAGGGCAGTCTACCAGTTGATGAATTTAAACGCCTAGGAATCAAAACTGTTATCCAAACTAGTGCTGAACATAATCGAGGAATAGCTAATCTGTTAGATATGGTAACCGAAAAAATACCAGCCAAAATTGAGCGTCAACAAAATGATATTTTACGAGTAGCACTCATTGGGCGACCAAACGTAGGTAAAAGTACTCTATTTAATGCTCTGGCAGGTAAACAGCAGGCCTTAGTGGCAAACATAGCTGGAACAACTCGGGATATTAATAGGGTTCAAGTTCGATATAATCAAAATACGATTGAGCTTTTGGATACAGCTGGAATTCGCCGTCAAGGTAAACAAGAAACTGGTATAGAAAAGTTTAGTGTTTTACGCACTCTTCAGGCAATAGAAGAGTCTGATATTTGCCTTCTATTACTTGACGTTAATGAACTTAATGTAGCGCTAGATCAACGTCTGGCGGGCATAATTAATGACGCTGGAAAAGGTCTAATCGTTGTAGTAAGTAAGTGGGATAGTGTTGAAGGTAAGGATGCCTTCACTCGTGACGCCTTAGCACCTAAAATTAGTTATCATCTAAAATTTGTACCATGGGCACCTCTGATATTCACCTCATCTATAACGGGTCAAAATATTACTAAACTATTTGATTTAGTTTTAGATATCAACAAAAGGCGCAACCAAGAGACCAAAACTCGCACCCTAAATGATTTACTGCAAAAAGCAGTCCAAAAGCATCCGCCCGCTGGATTAAAAAATACGCACCCCAAATTACGCTACATAGTTCAAACAGATACAACTCCGCCGTGGTTTGTAATTTATGGAAGTAATCTTAAATTCATCCACTGGAGTTATAAACGCTATTTAGAAAGTCTTATCCGTGATACATACAATTATAATGGCACCCCTATTAAACTTAGCTTTAGAGATGAAAAACAAATAAAATCAAACAAAAAACGTATAAGTCAAGGAAAAGAGCCCGTCACAAAAGCCTACAAACAAGCTAAAAATGCCGAAAAGTTATTAAATCCACACAATAATCGTTAATTATACTAAGTTGTAAAATGAAAATTATCTTCGCACAAGGTAATCCTGGTAACCAATACGAAAAGACTCGCCATAATATTGGCTGGATGATTATTGATAAACTCGCAAAGCAGCTAGATGCCGATTTTATACATAAACCTAAATTCTCAGCCTCTATTGCCGAAAGTAGCTTAAATGGTGAAAAAATACTTCTAGTAAAGCCCCTTACATTCTATAACGATACTGGAGTATCAGCACGAGCACTAATTGATTTTTATAAAATGAGCACAAAAGACATTCTAGTTTTACATGACGATTTAATGATAGATTTTGGTAAGTTACGTATAAGATTGAGTGGAAGAGATGCTGGCAATAATGGTGTAAAATCACTAAACGCATATCTAGGGAAAGATTTTGTGCGCCTAAGAATCGGTATTTATACTATTTTACGTAACAAAATCCACGATAAAGATTTCGTACTAAAAAAATTTACAAAAGATGAAATTCAACTCATTGAAGAGAAGATCATCCCGCAATCAATCGAAATAATTCACGACTTTATTAATGATAATTTAGAGCCGACTAGCTGGAGTGCTTTATAAAATAGGCTTGTTGTTTGGCAAGCACGAATTAGGAAGTACTCTATCAAATCCTTTTGCCGACCACGCAGCAGTACCACCTGCGAGCACAAAAACATTTTCTATACCTAATTTTTTGGCAATACTAGCAGCGCGTAAACTACGCCCTGTACGCGAACACACAAAAACATAGCTATCGGTCAATTCTGTATCTTTTAATTGTGTCACCCAGTCCTCAATATTATAATAGCTAACTTGTTTACTACCTTTAATGTGGTGGTCGACAAATTCTCTAGGTTCGCGAACATCAATTATTTTAAATTTTGGATTTGTTTTTTTAATATCTTCATATAGTTCCTCTGGAGAAATGTCATCAATTCTAGCTGGCTTATTATTGTAATTATTACCTTCAAACCCAGGAATAGGGCCAGATGATTGATTGTCTATTTCTGGAAAACTAGATTCTCCTAAAATTTCAAAATATTCTTCAACATAAGGGAAACAACTATCTGGGCAAACAAACACTACATGCTTACCGCGTAACATATCACCATTTCCACTATTTATGATATTTTCTATCATAGTACAAGCCCCAGCATAAGCAAATCCGCTACTTGGACCGACCAAAAGACCCTGCCTAATCATATCTAGGCTAGATTTATAAGCATCAACTTCATCAATAGCAACTAAGTCCTCGGTTAGGATATCTTTCCAGTTAAAGTCTATTTCACGCAAATGATTAGATGTACGGACGCCAGGAACTTGATTATTAGGTACACGTACCACACCTCCAACTCTAAGTTCAGGCAAAACTTCTTTAAGATATCCAGCAGTACCTACTAACGTGCCAGTCGTTCCTAATCCAGCCACAAACATACCCAAGTTTTCACCAAGCTGATCAAAGATTTGTGGACCAGTTACATCGCGATGAGCTTGCGGATTAGCAAAATTATCATATTGTCCAGGATTACAATTTCCAGACTCATTACCAAGTCTGCGTGCAATTGAAATTGAGCTATTCGGATCATGAGCATCAGGACAAATCGGACCATCAACCAATAAAACATCTATACCAGCAAGTCTCAAAAGCTGTAATTTACCACGCGTGACAGTATTTGACTTTACAGCTTTCACGCTTTTTATTCCCAAACTTTTAGCAAAAAGCCCCATGCTAAACACGGTATTTCCTGAAGACGATTCAACTACATTTTTACTAATCGCATCAACAGAATTAAGCAAATAATAAGCTGGTAGCGATTTGACATTACCAAGTGGTAGTGTATTCATAAGTTTTGCAGATATGTGAATATCATGAGATTCTAAAAAAGGATTTAGCTCTGATGGCAGCTCAACCAATGGTATATATTCATCAGCTTTAGGCTTTAGGTAGTTTTTTAATCCGTCCGCGCCTAAATATGCCCTATTATTTTGCATCGTCATATTTAAATTCATCATCAATCTGATCAGTTAGATCACCAAATCGTTTTTTAACATAGTCTTGGCCAATATAAATTTTATGGATTTCCCAGAGTTTTGGTAAACGATCCTGCGCAGGAATAGCTATAGATTCCAATCGTCTAGATAATTCCATAAAAACATCTTTTGAAATATTCTCTAGTTTATCAAAATCTAACGACTCAAGACCTTTATCAATATTATGCAAATGTTGCGAACGATAAATTGAGCCCATAAAACGCTTACCTGCATATTTTCTAACAAACTCTTCATCGTCTTTATCATCGACTTTGTTCGCAACTACAACCACGCGATCAGCAACGCCGCCAGCCTCAGCCAAACGTAGATAATCATCTAAAACTTTAAGTCCACGCACAGTAGGCTCAACTGCGAAAACCAACATATCAAACTGCGCATATAGCGTTGAAGCAAATGCATCAGTACCAGCAACCATATCTACAGCCACTACGCCAGAATCATTTGTATGCGAAAGAATATTCTCCAAAATAGCTAAATTATTATGA
Source organism: TM7 phylum sp. oral taxon 348 (assembly GCA_007845485.1). Taxonomy (GTDB): domain Bacteria; phylum Patescibacteriota; class Saccharimonadia; order Saccharimonadales; family Saccharimonadaceae; genus SDRW01. Next base: position 97,444 of record SDRW01000002.1, on the reverse strand, counting down.
TAGCAGCTCGACGCCAATCCATTTTCAGAATAAGAGCCAACCGTCGCAAGATGCAAGTTTTTACTAATTGGGCGAGTATAGTTATTAACAAACCAATTATTATCTGTGATATCAATAATTCTAGAGCCTCTTCCTGGGGGAGTAGACTTCTTAAATTCAGCATTATTTTTTATTCTAGAATTATCACCACGTAGCCAAGTACGGATTTTGTCGCTAGGATACTTCTCAGAAAGAAGCAGATCTGGCGAAGTTGCATTTAATCCCAAAAGCTCTGCCATATGCATATTTATATCAGCATCAATAGCTAAAACTGATTTTTTCTTACTATAATATAGGCAAAAAAGACTTGCAACTGTAGTCTTTCCTGCACCACCTTTACCAACAAAAGCAATTTTCATATTTGTTAATTATAGTGACATAGTTATTTTTTACAAATTAGTTGCATTTTTAATAATTTTTGCGACAAAATTGCAAAATATACTATAATAAATCAGTGAATAATGAAATAATCTTGTTTAAAAATATTTTAAAGGAAGCAAAGCTTAGTTTAACGGAGCCTCGGCTTGAAGTATTTATGATTCTATTAAACGCCAAAAAGCCCTTAAGAGCTGCAGAAATATCCAAGCGCCGCAAAAAGGCTAATAGAGCAAGTATCTACCGTACTTTAAATCTTTTTAACGAACTACATATTACAAATATAATTTTACGAGGCTGGACTCCATTAGTAGAACTTTCTGATAAGTTTCAGCCCCACCATCATCATATAACATGTATGGTTTGTAAAAAGTCAGAATTAATTAACAGTCATAAAATTGAAGAAAGTCTACAGGAAATATCTAACCAAAAAGGTTACATTCTAAAACAACATACCGTAGAATTATATGGAATTTGTGCTAAATGCCAAGCCAAGACCGATTTAGCTTGATTGTAAATTCTTAGTATTTTTAGAGTGACGCGCCTCTATAACACTGCTACCAATTGCTAAAATAATGAATGCCAAGCCAAGACTACCAGTGATCCATTCTGGAAGTTCAACATGAAATAGTTTAAAGAGCATCATTATACCAAGTGCCACAATAGCCCAATGCGCACCATGTTCTAAATATCTATATTTACTAAGTGTACCAGAGCGCATCAGATAAATAGTTAAAGAACGAACCCAAATAGCACCTGCGCTTAATCCAGACGTAATCAAAATAACGCTACTAGTAATTGCAAAAGCACCTATTACGCCATCAAAACTAAAGCTAGCATCGAGTACTTCCAAATACAAAAATGCAGCAAAAGCAGCCCAGCCAGTTTTTAATTTAATATCTTTAGATGAATGACTACCAAATAATGATCCAAATAATTCAAGCCCAATATGCAGCAAAGTACCTAAAACGCTTGATATTAAAATCATCGCTTTATATTTTTCTTCAACTGTAAAATATAAAACCACCATTACAAGAAGAATTAAACAAGCTCTAAAATTTTCAAATTTGCCAGCACGTGCCAGCCAAGGTTCAACACCGCGAACCCAATGAATTTGTTTATTGTAATCAACAAAATAGCTTAAACCTATCATTAATAGAAAGATACCGCCAAAAGCGTTAATCATAGGCGAGGCATTATGCAAAACATGACTATAACGCTCAGGATTGTTAAGCGCCATACTTACAACCTCACCAAAATTAAGCCCGCTCGCAAATATAACTATTACAATAGGCAGTAAAAATCTCACAGCAAAAACCGCTATAAAAATTCCCACAGTTAAAAATATTCTCTGCCAAATCAAACTCATAGAAGCAAGAGTACGACTATTTACTACAGCGTTATCAAAACTAAATGTAACTTCCAAAATCAATAACACAAAGAATAGCCATAGACCTTGCCAGCTAAGTTGCCAGAAAGTAACTCCCGCCAAAATAACGGTTAAAAATATAGAAAATCTAAAGATACCTAATAAGTTATTTTGTTTTCTTTTCACCTAGCCAGTATAACAAAATAATACACAGATACTAAATATATAATTGTTAAAAACCAAAAATATCATAAAAAGTATTGTAATTATACAAAATATATGTTAATATTACATTTGTGCTCATTTTCCAACTACAGAAAGGAAAGCAAAATGAGTCAAGCACCTGTTAGCAATCGTGCAAGCCGTGATCTTCTTCCAGAGAATTCCACCCAAGCGTTGGAAATTTCTCAGTTCGCCTACGAGGCAAGTATCGCATGGGGGAATGCTAGTAATCTTCAGCCAGAACTGGAGAAAATCCCTGGCGCAGACGAAGATATTCTTGGCATTAAGTTGCCAGAATTTTCTAGCAGCAATGACGATGTACCGCGTAACGATACCTCTTACTATTTGTCAATTCCAGATGGCAATTGTCATCTGCCTCGTATTTTCGAGTGCACAAAGAGTAAGTACACTCACGATGATGTATGTGATGAGCTGTCAGAAAGCCACCTTAGCAGTATGAGTTCAGAAGAAGCAAAGTATCTCAAGAATACTATGCAAACATTCATTAACCAACTGAGTGGCGGGTACGTGCCGTTGCACTCTTCGCGCTAACACATGCCCCGCTGTAAAATACAGCGGGGTTTTCCTTTTATTTTTAAGTTTAACGCTTTATGCAAATAAAAAAGCGCTAGGTAAGGGTGGGCATCACCTAGCGCCGTTTTACCCTTCAACCCACCCGCGGAGTAAATAAGCGAAGCGCTGCGACCAAAACTCCACAAAGGTGCGCGCCCGGTCATAAAGACCGATATTTGAGTACTCGCTAACTAAGCTCTTAAATGGTTAGTTAAAGGGGTTAGTATGCATGCAATGCACTTAATGTCCGAAAGCGGAGGGTAGATTACTTTGGACACATTGCACACAACCTAACAAAAAGAGTGATTTGCAATCAAATGCATATCACTGTTAAAATAGGGGGTATGAAGGTGCGTTTGACTACTTGCTTTCGCCAATTACTTACAAATATAGCATTTATATTGTATATTGTCAACACTTTTTAAATATTTCCTATGAAAATCAATAGTATATCAACAGATGATAATAAATACATAAACATTTTGACCTCTGTTAATAAACCTCCAGAAAAGCTATATTATATTGGAACATTACCACCAAAACGTCAACCCACGATAGCGATTGTCGGAACACGAAAACCTACAGCCTATGGTAAGGAGGTGGCTTATAAATTTGCTTATGATTTAGCCAAACGGGGAGTAATAATCATAAGCGGTTTAGCTTTAGGAATAGATGCCATTGGTCATAGAGCATGCCTAGATGCAGGTGGTACAACTATAGCAGTTCTCGGTAATGGTTTACATAAAATCTACCCAAGCACAAACCGAAAATTAGGCGAGGACATTATAGATAAAGGCGGTAGCATTATATCTGAGTTTCAAGAAGGAATAGAGCCTCTGCCTTTTAATTTTTTAAAGCGTAATAGAATTATAAGCGGCTTAGCAGATGCTGTAATTATTATAGAAGCAGCCAGCCGAAGTGGCACCCTTAATACGGCAACTCATGCACTAAATCAGGGTAAGGATGTGTTTGCTGTGCCTGGAAATATAACCAGTCCACTCAGTGCTGGTTGTAATGCGTTACTAAAACAGGGTGCTATTCCCGCTACGTCGGTAGAAGATATTCTTGAGGTTATAAATCTGCAAAATCAAGAAAATCAAAACCCCTCACAAATATCTCTACCAGTAGGTGATACTCCACTAGAGAATGCAATAATCGAATTATTAAACCAAGGGGTGCGCGATGGAGATGAACTGCAAAAGCAAGCAAAGGCTGAAATTAGTGATTTTAATACAGCTCTTACTATGCTAGAAATTAACGGTATAATTAAACCTCTTGGCGCTAACAAATGGTGCTTGCGTTAAAATATAACAGCTACTTCTTAACTCGTAACTTGTGATTGCGCAATTGCATATCGAAATGTCGGCACATAACAAATAACCATGCCGTTGCCGCAAATCCAAGTATGATTTCTATAATAACAAACCAAGAATTCTTTAAAATATAACCTTGCGCCGCCAAAATCGTAGCAAAAATTGGGAAACTAAAAGATATCACCCGTTCACGCCGATTTATATGTTGAAGACTAAGCGGGAAAAGTACCATCAATATTACCATTCCAAAAACTATACCACGCGAAAATACAAAATGAGCCCCATGCATAGTATCATTAGGGCAAAGCGCCACTCCAAACATACAAATAGGCATCAATATAACCATCAGAGTGGTTGCTATTTTAGCGGCAGAGCATTGATTAATCTGCAGGCAATTATGCCTTACTGTAGCACCTATAGCCATTAGTATTAATCCAGCCATAAAAACTCCTGAATTAAAAAATATCGCTGAAATTCTATTAACACTAGCCTCACCCAAACGGCTTAAGCTCCAGCCTGTCCATCGGGGGTCATCGGAAAGCAACATAGATAGCGCCACGCCGCAAAACAAACTCATTATATAAAGAGCGCAAAGCACCTGCAATTGATTGCGTTTATAAAACCGCAAAACTAGCTCTTTTTTCATATACAAATTATAAATCACGCCCCATAATTTGCCAATCGATCTTACTAGATTATTTGACATATTATTTACTATGTACTAGTATATAATACGTTGTGTGATACAGATAATATAATCTGTAATCCGCATGCAAGTGTCGAGCCTAAGACACTTTAACATCTATAAATCTCTACTTATTAGAAAGCAGGTGAAAACTTTTGGATAAATTGATAGACCTATTTTGCTGTATCATCTTTATCTTAATTGTATTGGGTAGTTACTGGTATATAATGTATGCCGATCGATTCTTCTCTAACGACGACGATGATGATAGTTACTGAGAATTTTAAATTCTCACAAAACTTGATACTTCTACTTAGTAAAAGGAGGTGAATGCCATAATGCTTAGCGATATTGCAATTATCCTTGCTACTCTTGTGATTTTTGCATCAATAACAATGCTGTCATTTATTAATGTAAATGACATTAAGTAGAGATTAAAGCTGTTATTCAGCTAAGGCTCCACTTAAGGCCCCGTTTTATGCGGGGCTTTTATCTTGCCAATTAATTCAATCTATGATATTTTACATACTTGTAACTTATTTATTTTTTAAGTACAGTAAAATAGTATATGGTAAAAAATCTAGTAATTGTAGAAAGTCCGGCAAAAGCAAAGACTATTGAAAAGTATCTTGGAAAAGATTTCACCGTTCTATCTAGCGTAGGACATATTCGTTCTATAGTTAAAAAAACTAAAGATGGCACTCCGCCAATTGATGTTAATAATGACTTTAAAACCCATTACGAAGTAGATCCAGAAAAAAAGAAGGTTGTCGCTGAATTAAAAAAAGCCGCCAAGTCCGCAAAAACAATCTATCTAGCAACCGACCCAGATCGCGAAGGCGAAGCTATTTCCTGGCATTTATGTGAAGTTTTAAAACTAAACCCCGCTGAGACTAAACGCATAACTTATCATGAAATCTCAAAACAAGCAGTAGAAGAAGCAATTAAAAATGCTCATCATATAGATATGAATTTAGTAAAAGCCCAGCAAGCGCGCCAAATTTTAGATAGGCTAGTTGGCTTTGAACTAAGCCCTGTAGTTTGGCAAAAAGTCCCAGGCGGAAAAAGTGCAGGGCGTGTGCAAAGCCCAGCTGTGCGGCTTTTAGTTGAACGTGAACGTGAGATTGCAGATTTTAATGGCAAAAGTAAATTTAAAGTTACTGCAATATTTACACATAATGAAAATGAAATTAAAGCAGAGCTTCCAAACCGTTTCGACACAGAAGAAGAAGCCAACGGATTTCTAGAGAGCTTGATCGGCGCAAAATTCACTGTAAGCGATATCAAAACCACGCCAGGCAAACGAAATCCAGCTGCACCATTTACAACCAGTACTTTACAGCAAGAAGCAAATGCAAAATTAGGTTTTGGTAGCAAGGCAACGATGGCAGCCGCACAAAAACTCTACCAAGCTGGAAAAATTACCTACATGCGAACTGATAGCGTTAATTTAAGCGACCAAGCTATAGCAGCAACGGCAAACTTCATTAAGTCAGAGTTTGGCGAAAAATATTCTAAAATCCGTAAATTTAAGACCAAATCAAGTAACGCGCAAGAGGCACATGAAGCTATCCGACCAACTAATATTAATGAAGTAAAAGGTTCCTCAAACGATTACGATCAAAAATTATATGACCTCATACGTAAACGAACGATAGCAAGCCAAATGGCTCCTGCCGAGTTGGAAAAAACCATAGTAACTATACAAGTATCTGATAAAAGTAACTTTCATTTTGAAGCCAAAGGTGAAGTGATTCTATTTGACGGATTCTTGAGGGTTTATAATAATCAAAAAGATAGCGAAATCCTACCTAATATAAAATCTGGCGACGAACTAAACCTTAATCAAGCAACTGCCAAGCAAACTTTTGATAGACCGCCAGCACGTTACACCGAAGGCTCGCTTGTTAAAAAACTCGAAGATTTAGGTATCGGAAGACCATCAACCTATGCCACAATTATAGATACAGTACAAACTCGTGGATATGTCAAAAAAGGTGAGAGTGAAGGTATCGAAAGGGACGCAATCGTACTTTCATTAGAAAATGATAAAATCTCTAAAAATATAGTCCAAGAAAAAACTGGCGCAGATAAAGGCAAGCTTGTTCCTACACCTAGTGGCGAGTTAATCGCTGATTTTCTGACCGAACACTTTTCGCAAATTGTAGATTATGATTTTACTGCCAACGTAGAGGAAGAGTTTGATGCAATCGCAAGCGATAAGCTAGCTCGTAATGCTATGCTGCGTAATTTTTATACGCCATTTCATAAATTAATTGAACAATCTAGCAATATTGATCGCACAAAAGTTGGAGCACAGCGTGAAGTTGGTATTGATCCTAAATCTGGCAAGCCAATTCTAGCACGGTTTGGACGATTCGGACCAATGCTTCAACTCGGCTCTACCGACTCAAACGACAAGCCTATTTTTGCACCTATGCCAAAAAACGCAAAAATCGAAACAGTAACTCTTGAGCAAGCCCTTAAAATGTTTGAATTACCAAGGCTAGTTGGTCAAACCGAAGACGGACAAGATATTAAAGCCAATATCGGTAGATTTGGCCCATACATCCAAATTGGTAAACTATTTGTTAGTATCAAACCCGAAGACCCCCACACAATAACGCTTGAAAAAGCCCGTGAACTCTACACTAACAAACTAGAAGCTGAAAAGGCTAAAAATATTGCTGATTTGGGCGATGGCATTAAAGTCTTGAATGGGCGGTATGGGCCATATATCACAAACGGCACTAAAAATGTAAAAATTCCTAAAGATATCGATCCTAAAAAAATCGACCGTATAAAGGCTGATGAGATGTTAGCGGAAGCTCCAACACCAAAGAGAAGAGGCCGCGCTAAAAAAACGAAATAAAAGTCTTAAAATTGCCTTAAAATAGTTATATATTTATACACTAAAGATAAAAATATACAAGCATAAGCATATAATATTAATTTATAAAAAGTCTTATAACATTGTTTACAAAAATCGTAAAAAACATGCTATAATAATATAAATTATGATATATGTTTGACATAGAGTATACTATATTGTATAATTGCGTAATTAAAATATATCAGGATAAGTGACATTTTTAACATTTTAATCTGTGTTAGGCAGAGAGGACACTCATGAGCGAAGCTCCAAAAAAAGAACAAATAATTGATATAAAAGCTTCTGTTAAAGCAATTATTGAATCGATAGACCAAGAGCGCGAGCGCGAAATTATTAAACGCCGCTTTGGGCTATACGAGCGTAAAGAAACTCTTGAACAAATAGGGGAGTTACTGGGTATTACTCGCGAGCGCGTACGACAGCTAGAAAAGGCTATTTTAATACGCATCAAAATGGTAGCCGAGCGCGGTGAATTGCCTGATATAACATCTTGTGAAAAAGTTATTATACGGACTTTAAGCGATATGGGTAGGGTTGCAAAATTACATGAACTAACCGATAAACTATTAGGCAAAAAAAGCAACTCTCGCGAACGAGCACATATCGCATTTATAGCCGAGCTTTCACCAAATTTAACTGTTATTAATGAAACTGATAACTACGAAAATGGCGTAGCAATTGCTGAATACGGCGACGAAAAGAAAATTAAAAAACAGATTGAAGAAATCATCAAAACAATTAAAACTAATAAAAAACCTCTCACTATTGAAGAGCTCCACGAAAAACTTAACTACGAACATCCAAATCACGTACAAGCTTTAGCCCAAATTTCTAAACATTTGGCTCATTTAAAAGATGTTTGGGGACTAGCAAAATGGCCAACAGTTAATCCAAAAAATATACGTGATAAAATTTTTGTAATCTTAAGCGAATCTGGCAAACCATTACATTTCAGCGAAATAGCTGAGGCGATCAGAGAAAGTGATTTTAACCGCAAAGACGTAACGAAGCAAGCAATTCATAATGAGCTTATTAAAGATAAGAGGTTTATATTGATTGGGCGCGGAATTTACGCACTTGATTCTTGGGGTTACAGTAAGGGTACAGTTACAGATGCAATTAAAGAGGTTTTAGAAAAAGCTGGTGAGCCATTGCATCGCGAAGAAATTGTAAGACGAGTATTGGAAAGTCGCCAAGTTAAAGAAACTACAATTTTGCTAAATTTACAAAGTAAACCCCAATTTAAGCGTGTTGCTAAAGCAACTTATGCGCTCGTAGATGATGTTAAAAAATAATAGTCTAGCATTAGCTTTTAGCGACTATTTATAAGTGATATTATAGAAGGGTAGTATGTCATTTTTTATTGATTTCATACAATTAGTGCTATCTCCCTGGGTTTGGGTGCCTGTTTGTATTATTTTAGGATTTATGACATGGCAAAATAATCGTCGCGTAAAAGAAGTCCTTTCAGTTGACAGTACTTTATTGGTATTAGAAATACCAAAAACTAATGACAAATCAGAATTAGCAGCCGAGCAGTTATTTGCCAGTCTCCATGGTATTTTGCGTGATTCAAATGAATTACGCAAAAGTGGCGGTGTACAAGAACATTTAAGTTTCGAAATTGCATCTGTACGCGGTCAAATCAGATTTTATGTTTGGATGCCAAAAACCTTGCAAAGCTTTGTAGAGGGGCAAATTTACGCCCAGTATCCAAGTGTCCAAATCCATGAAGCAAGCGAAGACTACGTAGCAAATGAGCGTACTCACAAAGTTATCCATACAGCAGAAATCACCGTGACAGACAGTCAGTATCTGCCCATTAAAACATTTCAGAATTTTGAGGTTGATCCGTTAGCTGGAATAACTGGAACATTGGCAAAGTTAGAAGATACCGATGAAGAAATCTGGGTACAGGTCCTAACACGTCCAGTCGCCGATTCTTGGCACAAAGAAAGTTATAACTGGATTGAAAAAGTTAAAAATGGCGGTGGTTTTAGCTTGCTAGATGGTGGTGGTTTTAAGTGGTTAGCTACAATTTTTGAGGCATTATGGAAAGTCCCAGAGCCAGGCGAGGGTGGCTCTGTAAAGGAATTATCTGAGCGCGATAAGTCTCGTATTGCCGAAGCAGAAAAGAAGGCAGCCAAATTAGGTTATCAAATAAAAATTAGGCTAGCATATTTAGGCGACAGCCAATCAAATGCCCGCCTGCGAATGCAAGCTATAGTCGGAACTTTTAAGCAATTTAATAGCACAAATTTAAATGGATTTACGGTAACAAATTCTTCATTTGACAAAGAATCAATTAATGCATACCGCAGCCGTTTATTTACAGATGATGGATTTATCTTAAATATAGAAGAGCTTGCCTCTGTATTCCATCTGCCACACACAAATGTGGAGACTCCAAACATAGTCTGGGCAAGCACTAAAACAGCTGAGCCTCCAGCCAAACTTCCAGTCATTACTGGGGATCGGGCTAACGATGAAAATATTTCCGCTTTTGGACTCACAAATTTTCGCGGTATTAATCATCAATTTGGGATGTTACGATATGATCGTTCACGCCATGTTTATATTATAGGTCAAACTGGAGCTGGTAAATCTGGTTTACTTGAGTTGTTTGCATTGAGTGATATTTTCCATAATCAGGGCTATGCAATTATCGATCCACATGGTGATTTCGCTATAAACAATATGAAATTTATTCCACCAAGCCGGCTTAAAGATGTGGTTTATTTTAATCCAGCCGACACAGCTTATCCAGTTGGTTTTAATCCTCTAGAAGTAACTGATCCGAACATGAAGAGCAACATCTCATCTGAGGTTATTGGCGTGCTAAAGCGTATGTTTGGCGAAAGTTGGGGTCCACGTCTAGAATACATCTTACGCTACACGATCCTAGCATTATTAGATAGACCAGAACCTACTATGCTAGATATTGCGCGCATGCTGACGGATAAAAAATTCCGTAAAGAAACCCTAGAATATTGTAAAGATACCGTAGTTTTACAATTCTGGAAACAAGAATTTGGACAATGGGGGGATAAACAAGTCAACGAAGCCATTGCCCCTGTCTTAAATAAAGTTGGTGCCTTTACAGCCAATCCAGTTATTCGCAATATCATAGGTCAACCTAAATCAACATTTAATATTCGTAAAATCATGGATGAAGGCAAAATTTTGGTGGTTAATCTTTCAAAGGGATTGATTGGTGAAGACAATGCTGGTATTTTAGGAAGTTTTTTGGTTACAAAGATTCAGCTAGCTGCCATGAGTCGATCAGATATACCAGATGTGAAAGATCGTCGTCCATTCTATTTGTATGTAGATGAATTCCAAAATTTTGCTACAGACTCCTTTGCAACAATTTTATCTGAAGCACGCAAATATGGGTTAAATTTAACTGTTGCAAATCAGTATATATCACAAATGACCGAAACTGTGCGGGGTGCTGTTTTTGGAAATGTTGGTACAATGATTTCATTTCGTGTCTCAGCAGAAGATGCACAGATTTTGGCCCAGCAGTTTGAACCGCAGTTTGAACCTGGCGATCTGCTCCAAATGCATAACCGCCATTTTATTATAAATATGGTTATAAAAGGCGAAAAAGCACCAGCATTTAGCGCTACGACTCTTAATCTGCCGCCAGCTGGAGTTGATAATTCCGAGGCAATTATAGCTAATTCACGCCAATTTTACGCACGTAATCGTCAGGATGTAGAAGAAGCTATAGATAAAATAATTCAACCGCCAGAAACTCTTAAAAAACCCGCCAAAGCACCATCACCTAAGACCCAGCAATCTACTCATCCTAGAAAAATGCCTGTTATACCAACAGCTACACCAAACAAACCAAGAATAGTCCGCGAGGAAAGTCCTGCATCTAATAATACTAAAAAAGCACCAGATATAAAAAATGACGGCCAGCTACATCCTATTCACCAAATAAAAACTCCCCCTAAAAAACCACCTGTAAATAAAGACGGGGTTCAAATAATCCAAAAGAAAGATGAGGTTATCCTAAATCTCCGCGGAGTTGATTCTAGTATAGCTAAGGCTAATTCTACTTCCGCTGATACTAAAAATTCAGTAGAATCACAAAATATATCAAATTCAAATAAATCCCAAGAAACGACTATAAAAAATAAACAACCTCAAGACACAAAAGATAGTAATTTAGTCAAAGAGCCCAACACGGCAGCGCCAAAAAAGCGTCGCAGACGCCGAAAGCGTAAACCAAATCAGCCAAATACAACAGCCGAATCTTCTTCATCCAAAGAACAAAAAACTTCGTCTGATCAATAACAGATACGAACTTCTTGAAGGTAAATTCTACAATGATTTATTGTTGACATACCCTATATATTGCGTATAAAGTATAAACATAGGCACTACATATAGTGTTACAAACAATATAGCAACATAAATCGGTATCTAAAACAAGTTATTTCGGCAAATAGCCGAAACTGTTTTTCTGACCGTAAAAATGGACTCAGGAGGGGGCAAATGCAAAAAACCATAAAAAAACGCGATGGTCGAAGGGTGAAATTTAACTCCGAAAAAATCACCAAAGCGATTGAAAAAGCTGGATTAGCAACAAACGAACTAAATCACGAAGAAGCCAAAAAGTTAACACAAAAGGTTTTAACAAAACTAGAACAACGTAAGGCTAAAACCGTACCGAGTGTTGAAGATATCCAAGACATCGTCGAAGATGCATTGATTGACTCCAAATACAAGAAAACCGCCAAAGCTTACATCATTTACCGCGACCAGCATAAGAAAATTCGCGAAATTACTTCGACAGCACACGTTGATTTGATTGATAAATATCTAGGCAATCTCGACTGGAAAGTCAACGAAAACTCCAATATGGGTTATAGTTTACAGGGCTTAAATAATTACGTATCGACCGAAGTTACCAAAACCTACTGGTTGGACAAAATTTACACTCCAGAGATTGGTCAGGCACACAAAGAAGGTGATTTGCACATTCACGACCTGAACCTCCTCAGTGTGTATTGTGTCGGCTGGGATTTGACTGATCTGCTGCAAGAAGGTTTTACTGGTGTTGCCGGCAAGGTAGCATCCAAGCCAGCCAAGCATTTCCGCTCGGCACTGGGTCAAGTAGTAAACTTCTTCTACACCCTACAGGGTGAGGCTGCTGGTGCGCAGGCATTTTCAGATTTTGACACACTCTTAGCGCCGTTTATCCGCCATGATAACCTCAGTTACGATGAAGTGAAGCAAGCTTTGCAAGAATTTGTCTTTAACGTCAATGTGCCAACTAGGGTTGGTTTCCAAACACCGTTTACCAATATCACGCTTGATTTGGAATGCCCAAAACACATGGCTGATAACCCAGTGATCATCGGTGGTGAGATGCAGGAATCCACTTATGGTGATTATCAAGAAGAAATGAATATGCTCAACAAGGCACTACTCGAGGTCTTGTCTGAGGGTGATGCTAAAGGCCGCGTCTTTACCTTCCCGATTCCAACGGTTAATATCACCAAAGATTTCAACTGGGATAATCCAGTGATCGAAAGTCTGTGGAAAGCCAGCGCTAAATACGGCATTCCATACTTCTCAAACTTCATCAATTCTGATATGGATCCAGAGGATGCCCGCTCAATGTGCTGTCGCCTGCGCATCGATAATCGCCAGCTGGAATACCGTGGTGGTGGACTGTTTGGCTCAAACCCAATGACTGGTTCGGTTGGTGTGGTGACAATTAACTTGCCGCGCCTGGCGCTAAAGTCCAAGAACGAGAAAGAATTCTTTAAAGGCTTGGCAGAGCTGATGGATATGGCAAAGGATAGCCTGGAAACTAAGCGTAAAGTACTGGAGCGATTAACCGAGGCAAACCTTTACCCATACACCAAGTTTTACCTACGCAACATTAAGCAGCGTTTTGACCAATACTGGAAGAATCACTTCTCAACCATCGGTTTGATTGGTACTAACGAAGCGGCGTTGAACTTATTGGGCGTTGACATCGGCACGGAAAAGGGTAAAACTTTTGCTGAAAAAATCCTTGATTTCATGCGCGACCGACTGGTTGAATATCAGAAAGAGACTGGCAATAATTACAATTTGGAAGCGACGCCAGCTGAAGGCACGACCTACCGTTTGGCGCAGATTGACAAAGCCAGCTTCCCCGAACGAGCACACTTTGCCAATGGCCTCGGTGCGGCGGTTAAGCATCCGTTCTACACCAATTCTAGCCACTTGCCAGTCAATTACACCGATGATTTGTTTGAGCTAATGGATTTGCAGGATAATTTACAAACCAAATATACGGGCGGTACGGTGATTCACTTCTTCCTGGGCGAGCGTATGGATGATCCGCAGACGCTGAAAAAACTAGTCAAAACGATTTGTAAAAATTATAAACTGCCATACTTCACCTTTACGCCAAGCTTTAGTATTTGTAAAAATCATGGCTACTTGGTTGGTGAGCACCCAGCTTGCCCGAATTGCGGCGAAGCGACTGAAGTTTACTCGCGGGTGGTTGGTTTCTTGCGCCCAGTTTCCCAGTGGAATAACGGTAAGCAGGCTGAATTTGACATGAGGGAGCATTATGACGATGCCGCCGAGCATGAGCGAGTCAACGCCGTCGCTGTCCCAGCTTAAGGTGGCGATCGGCGGGATTCAGAAGCTGTCGCTGGTGGACTATCCAGGGCATGTGGCGGCAGCGCTGTTTCTCTCGGGCTGTAATATGCGTTGCGGCTATTGCCATAATCCTGAGCTGGTACTACCCGAGCGGTTAGCGCCGAGCATCCCGGTCGAGGAGGCGATGATTTTCCTAAAATCGCGCATTGGTCGACTAGACGGCGTGGTGATTTCTGGCGGCGAACCGACAGTCAACGAGGATTTGCCGGTACTGTGCCGGATGATCAAGAGCCTCGGTTTTGATGTCAAGCTGGATACCAACGGTACGCATCCAGATATAGTGCGCGGTATGGTCGAGGAGGGGACGATTGACTTCATCGCCATGGACGTCAAGGGCCCGCTGGAAAAATACGTAGAGATTGCGGCGCGGCCGATTGATCTCATGGCAATCAAAGCTAATGTGCGGCTGATGATTGATTCGGGAATTGGTCATGAGTTTCGAACGACCATCGTCCGCGAGCAGCTGGAGGTGGCGGATTTTGAAAAGATTGGCGAGTTGGTCAAAGGCGCTAAACGGTTTGCTTTGCAGCATTTTCGTACTGGCACCACCATTAGTCCGAAGTTTGCCAATTATCACACTTTTACTGACGAGGAATTCAGAGCCGCTCAAAAAATAATGGAAAGGTATGTTGACGAATGCGTGATTCACTAACGGTTGAAATTGTGCGGGTACGCCAGGAAAATCCTGAGGTGACAACGCTGTATTTCGTGCGGCCGTTTGACTTTATGGCGGGGCAATATATCACGGTGTTTATCGAGGGTAGTCAGGTGCGTGAAGGCAAGGCATATAGTATTTCCTCGCGCCCGCACGAGGAATTGATGTCAATTACCATCAAGGATGTTGGCGGTGAATTCTCGAGTTATTTGTGTTCGCGCCGCGTTGGCGATACACTGCACATTAGCCGGGCATACGGCGATTTCAATCCGCAAACCGAGCGGCCGTTGGTTGGCATCGCAGCAGGCTGCGGACTCAGCCCGATTTGGAGTATTTTGGCGGATGCCCAGCAGCCGACTTTTCTCTATTTGAGTCAAAAATCGCCAGAATATATGGTTTTCTCAAAGGAGTTGGCGGCTTCATCCATCCAGGTCAACAAGTTTAGTACCCGCCAGCAGGTTGAGGAAACAGACGGCTGGCATAACGGGCGATTTGAGGTGGCGAAGATTGTCGCTGAAACGCCGGACGACGCGCACTTTTTAGTCTGCGGCAGTTTGCCATTTGTACGCGATATTTGGCAAAAACTCACCGCCGCCGGTGTCGATGAATCAAATATTTCAACGGAGACATTTTTTGAACGATGATTAAAAATCTTGAATTAAAAGTTATAAATGGAGAAAAAGTTTCAGCTGCTTGCACTGGTCAGTTAGGTCAGGCTGCTTGTGCAACTTGTATAGCGGCACCAGATTGCCCAATTCTAAGATTAAAAAAAGCCCAGGCCGAGCAAATACCAGCGCCAAATCGTAAAAGCTACCTTGATGATTTGATATCTGATGATAATACTATTATAGCGGCTGGTTATAAAAAGAAACTTCAGCCAAAAGTCTTACCGATCATAGCAGAAAACCATGAAAAAAAGCCAAAGCCAAAGCCGAAAAAAATCAAAACTCCAGAGAAACTACCATCAGCAGAAAAAACATCACAAAGATCTATTCTAATACTAGCAATAGAGGCATTAGAGGCGATTGCTCGCCAATCTATTCGCTAATGCTTTATTAATAATTAGTGCTATACTGTTATTATGAAAACAAAAGCAAAACCATTATTTGGTAAAATTTGGATAATAGGTGCGCTGCTATTTATGTCGATGATTAGCTGGATGCTTTACGATATTCTACAACGCGAAGGAGCAATAGGTCGATATGATGATATTATAGTAATGGGTACTAATGCTGGATTTAAGCCATTTGAATATAAAAACGGTAATGAAATAGTTGGCTTTGATGTGGATATAGCCAAAGAAATAGCCAAAAAGACAAATAAAACCTTAAAAATTGAAGATATGTCATTTGATGGACTCTTACCTGCCCTTAATTCTGGACAAGTAGATATGGTAATCGCTGGTATGTCTGTTACACCAGAACGCGAAAAGAATGCTCTTTTTTCAAAATCCTACTATTCAGCAGCTCAACGAATGATAATAAAAAAAGGCAGCAGTATTAAAAATAAATACCAGCTAGAAGGTAAAAAGATAGGGGTTCAGCTCGGCACAACAGGCGATACACTAGCATCAAAAATTAAAGGTGCTCATATTGCCCAATTTCCAACTGCACCAAGCGTTCTTACAGAGCTTAACGCTGGCGGTGTAGATGTTGCGATTTTAGATAACGCACCAGCAGAGCAATACACGACTGGATTTAAGGAATTAATAGTTCTACCTGGCAGTTTAAGTAATGAAGATTACGCCATTGCCATAAAGCTAGGAAATAACAAATTATTAGAGCAGATAAATCAAGTCATAGATGAAATGAAACAAGATGGTCGCTACAAAAAATTAATTAAAAAATATTTTGGCAATGATACAATATCGTTACAAGGGGAAGAAAAGTGAATTTCTGGGAAGTTATTTTTGGCGACGGGCGATGTTTATACTTATGGTATGGGTTACAGGTTACATTAGTTTTAACAGTTTTTTCGCTGATACTTGGTGTAATTATCGGTATAATAATAGCCTTAATGCGAACCTCAAACTTTCGCCCGTTTAACCATTTCAAAAATACAAAGTTTGATAAATTAAGTAAATTTAATCCACTCGCATCTCTTGGGAAAATCTATGTAGACATCATACGCGGCACACCGCTTTTAGTCCAGCTATTAATTATGTATTACGTAGTATTTGGGTCTTATAATTTCATGCCAAAAATATTTGTGGCGGCAATTGCTTTTGGAATAAACGCAGGCGCCTATATAGGTGAAATCATACGTGGTGGCATAGAGAGTATAGATAATGGTCAAATGGAGGCGGCGCGTTCATTAGGTTTAAGTAGCTGGCAGGCTATGCGTCTAGTGATATTACCGCAAGCGCTTAAGAATTCTTTACCTTCCTTAATTAGTGAATTTATAGCCCTACTAAAGGAGACTTCAATTGTTGGATGGATAGGATTAAACGACATTATGCGCGGCGCCGATAATATTCGCTTTCAAACTGCCACGGCATTTGAGTCATTATTTGCAGCGGCCTTAATTTACCTCGCCCTTACAGCTATATTCACAAGGGTAGCAACCCGAGTAGAAAGGAAACTAAAAGAAGATGATAATTAGCGTAAAAAATTTAAAAAAATACTTTGGAAAAAATCACGTTTTGCGCGACATTGATGTTGATATAGAACAAGGTGAAGTAGTTGTAGTCGTGGGATCCAGTGGATCTGGTAAATCAACTTTTTTAAGATGTTTAAACCTACTAGAAGAACCTACAAGTGGAAAAATTATAATTGATGGAATTGATATAACTAATTCAAAAGTTAATTTAAATAAATTACGTACAGATGTTGGGATGGTATTTCAATCGTTTAATCTTTTCCCAAACATGAGCGTCATTGAAAATATTAAACTTTCACCTAAGAAAGTACTTAAAATATCTGATAAAGAAGCCACAAAAGATGCCAAAAAACTATTATCTGATGTTGGATTGATTGATAAATTAAATGCCTCACCAAATAGCCTTTCTGGCGGACAGAAGCAACGCGTGGCAATTGCACGAGCTCTAGCTATGAAGCCAAAAATCATGCTTTTTGATGAGCCAACTAGCGCGCTTGATCCAGAAATGATAGGAGAGGTACTGGAAGTTATCAAGTCAGTCGCTGCCAAGGGTATGACTATGATAATAGTTACTCACGAAATGAAATTTGCCCGCGAAGTCGCTACTCGCATATTATTTTTACATAAAGGTGAGATTATTGAGGATGGTACACCAAGTCAAGTTATGGATCATCCAAAGACGGAAAGAGCTCGACAATTCTTCAGTAAAAGCAAATAAGATTTTTGCAAAATTTAATACAGTCTTATATAATCATTAACATAATGTTAGTGAATCGTAGAGTAATTATATTTTTTGTATTAGCTTTTTTAGTATTGGGTGGATTTTGGACCATAACATATCATCAAAGCCAAAGTAATAAAGATAGTGATACGCCTTATGAATCATCTAACCAAAACGATGCCTTAAAATTTAGCGAAGAATACCATTTAGTAGAAAAGAATAACCGTTTTAAATATTCCACAGCAAGTCAGATTTTAGATATTTTTGATAAGGGTAGCGGTATAGTCTTCCTAGGATTCCCAAGTTGCCCTTGGTGCCAGCAAATTGCGCCTATACTCAATAAAGCAGCAAAAGAATCCCGCACTCCAGTAATATATTATCTAAATATACATGACTTACGCCAAAGTAATGATAAAAATTATGAAGAACTTGTTAATAGATTACGCCCATATTTAAGAACTAATGAATCTGGAGAACCAAAAATATACGTCCCAGATATAACCGCAGTACATCAAGGCAAAATTGTAGGCAGATTCAAACAAGAAAAAGCTGATAAGGATGAAGAAATTTCCAGCCCTGAAGAATTCTGGAATGGGGGAGATGGCAACCGCAGAGACAGGGCTATTCAACAGCTTAAGAAAATTATGAATTTATCAAAGATACCAGAAAATCCAGATAAATCACTAAGTAGTCCAGGTACAGAATTAATAGACGTGAGAACACCTCAAGAGTTTTCTGAAAATCACATCAAAGGTGCAAAAAATATAACATTAGATGACGGTTTTATTCAAAATGTTATTAAAGATAGATCTATCAGCAAGTCCACACCGATATATCTGTATTGCCGCAGTGGAAATCGTTCTTACCAAGCAGCACGTCAGCTGATAGATGCAGGATATATAAATATCTATGATCTTGGCGGAATTAATGACGCTAAACAATTACTTAACAGATAATTAAATCACATACTATACCCAACGCTAAATATTGCTTTATATTGCTTTACTAAACTTAATAGATTATCGCTTTAATAAATTTATTTATACTGATTAAATTAAGAACAAAAATAGAACTTAATTTATACTAATTATAATTATAATTAATATAAATCGTTGGTATTTAGAATCTAATTTTACATACACTTATTAGAATTAATGCAAAGGATTATGATTAGTTTAGTTTATAAAATCACTAGATATTCCATTTATAAATTATTTATAATTATAATCATTTTAAGGTTTTGGAGCTTTTCAATACATAGCCCACGCAAGGGGACTAAATTTTATATCTTATAACTTGTTGAGAGTCTTGGGAATTTTTATTTCAATATTTTAATAATTTAATATTATATAAAGGGTATGAGTAGTCATTTTCTAAATATAGTTTTAATGTCGCACAATGTAGATTTTACGATATTAATAACTTATTAATATCTTGATTCATTATATATCGTAATATGATGCGTAATTTTAATATATAATGAATATTTTACTAAAACAGGAGAATATACCTAAATTATTCATCAATTTATTGACCATATTATAATTTATAATTAATTTATAGTTAATCATTTACTTTACAAGAAAATCCGACCAGCCATTCCCGAAAATATTTTGTATACATATCTATATCTTACGAGTCTCAGCAGCTTACTTAGACATAATTTATTTGACTTTTATAATATTTTGTTTATAAATATATATTTTATAAGTTTTCCACAGATTTTAGCTCTAATTATTTGACTTTTTATATATTTCATATCATTACTACCCTCTACTCTATCTTATGTATCATATTATTTGACTTTTTATATAATATATATAATTATATGTTTTTTATAATAACCTTAACTAACTACTAATAAAGGAACAAAAATAGAACATAGAGTAGAGGGGTATGCATACCCCTCCCTAAAATATTAAAACCTATAAAAAAGAAGTCTCTTACTCCTCTACTCTCTGTAGAATGCTTTTCCTTTTACGCGAATGTCAACATATTTTGGCAATCTACCGCCTCGCGCAAAATACTCTATTACTCGCTGCATATCCTCCACTTGACCACCTGGAAGGCGATCTATAGATAATATAAATGGGTATGGTACATCATTAATTAACACTTCAACTTGCCGAGATGTACCAGCTGGTATCGTAATCTTATTAACTGACATACCACGCGATTGTATAACACCGATTGAACGTCCCACAAAGCTTAAAAAGCGCGCACTAGCGATGGCGGTGCCTGGAGTATAGCGAACACCACTATTATCTACAATAGTGACCTTTGGATTCTCATAAATATTCTTCGTAAATGAAACACCATTAGCGTCAACAAAATACTTAACAGAATCAACCTGCCATAAAACTACAGGTTTACGAAAGTTCACGGTAAAGCGAGTTTTTGTAAAACCAGCTGAATCGCCTTTTGATACTGAGCTAATCTCTGGATGTAATTTTATAATATATTCATTTAGGGAATTATGATTAAGATTGAATCTTAATCGTTCGGTTGGATTGTTAGTTAAATACTTTTGAATAGACTTACTATAAACATCAAGACTATCCTGAGATATAACAGCCGCAGTATTAGATTCAATAACTACACTAGCTATAAACTGCCACAAAAACAAAGCAAGCCCTATACACGCAACGATAAGTCCAGTAAAAATCCAGGCAAGTCTTTTGCGTACACGCTCTAGATGGTGCATTTTTTCACGAGGGGTAGCAGTTTTAATGGCGCTTCTATCAGAGTTATTAAGACGATACATCGTAGTACCCGCCATAGTGCGTCCACTTCTAAAAGCTGAGTTATTGTTATAACGTTGAGTGCCGCTATTACCAACATTACGCCTCCGCGGAGGCAAAGCCTTTTTAGACTCTTGTTTTCCTTTAGAGAACAACCCCATAATACTTATGATTGTATCAGGTTTTTACAATTCAAGCGATAGCTTATACAGCTTTTTTAATCAGTTTAGCAGTTTCTTTGGCAGCATCTGGCTTGGCAAATTGATTAATTTTTTGGCTAAGATTCTTCTTTAAGTCTTCATTATTCAAAATAGCATCAATTTTATCAAGCAATAGATTTTCATCATCTTTAAATTTTTCTTCATCGGCGATTAAAACAGCTCCAGCATCTGCATAAACTTTTGCATTTTTAAGCTGATGCCCCGCCGTTAAACGCCCATTTGGGACTAGTATTGACGGAGCTCCAACTGCCGCTAATTCCAAAATTGAAGTAGCACCAGCGCGTGCAATAACTATATCTGCCGAGCCTAAAAGTTGAGCCATCCCAGACGATATGAAATTAACCAATTTAAAGCCAGCATCATCACCACCGGTTCTATGGCGAACATCATTATACTGCCCTACCCCAGTAATTAGTAAGACAGAAGCACGCTCTTTGAGCTCTTTTCTAAGCCTTAAAATAGCATCGTTTATACGCTTAGCACCCAAACCGCCGCCAGTTACGACAATTAATGGCTTACCAGGATTAAACCCATATTTACGCTTTGTAGCTTCCTTCCTCCCCTCTTCAAGTAAAGTAAAATCACCCGAAACAGGGATACCTACATAATAACTCTTAGTTTTATCATAGGGGTAGTATTCTAAAGGAGCACCAGTCGCTATGAATTTAGCCTTAGATGCTAATAGACGATTTGTTAAGCCTGGATGAGCATCACTATCATGGATAATATATGGAATCTTCAAGAAGCGCGCAGCCCAACCTACAGGTAAGCAAACATATCCTCCCTTTAAGAAAATCACATCTGGACGCCAAAAAATCAGTTTAACAATCGACTGGATCAGTCCGAGAAGAACCTTACAAATATCAAATATATTAGGGAAAACTACTGAAGGAATTAGTAAATGCTGCCATAAAGTTAAATGATGATAGCGTCTCAATTTCCCTGCCATAATTACACTAACAGGAATTGATGAATCATATTTAGCCATAATACCTTTAGCTTGTGGTGCAAATTTTTTATCACACCAAAAACGCACTTCACTCACATCACCGCTTTTTTTAAGCTCACTTATTACTGCGGCGACCGGCGTAACGTGTCCGCCCGATCCGCCTCCGACTGCTAAGACTCTCATCTTTTACCTCCTTAATTTCCGACTTATGAACAGTGTATTGTGAAATCTGGAAAACAAAACCAAGTGCAGCTGCTATAAATAGCATACTAGTACCACCAAAGCTTAAGAACGGTAATGTAATTCCAGTTAATGGAATCAGCCCGATCATTGCAGCAATATTGATAATAACATGCGATGAAATCCACCCAAAAACACCAGCCGCTAAAAAGCGATAGTTTGGATTCTGCGAACGATCGACTATAAAAAGTATACGTCTAAGTAGCGCATAGAACAAGAAGAGTATCACAACCAAACCCACAAATCCGAACGTCTCGCCTAAAATAGCAAAAACGGAGTCGTTAATCGCTTCTGGTAAATACCCCGCCGCCTGAACACTATTACCTATTCCTACGCCAAATAAACCGCCAGATCCAATCGCAATCTTTGCATGTGTAATATGATACGAACTTGAATCACTAGTAGATGTTTCGTCTCCATGTAAAAAGGTAGCAAGACGGTCAAGACGATGTGGTGCAACCATAATCATTAATACACCAGCTACCAGCAAAATAAGCAATATTTTAACACCAATTCTAGTATCAATCCCCGAAATAATTCCCATAGCTACCATAATCACAGCTAGCGCAACACCAGTTCCTAAATCTCTTTGTAAAAAAATCACCAAAAAACTACAAACAGCCAATAAACCTATCAAAGGCAAAATCGTTTTATCAATATTATTCACCAAGCCTTTTTTGTAACGGTAAGCTAAGAATCCAGCCGTAAAAATCAACACACCAAACTTAAGTAATTCAGCGGGCTGGAAAGTACCTATACCAGGCAAAACAAACCAACGGCAAGCCCCTAATGCGCATTGGGTTACTTGTTCTACGTGTAGTAAATTACCCAATAAATATAGCAATATTCCAGAGATAATTCCAGCTG
Source organism: TM7 phylum sp. oral taxon 348 (assembly GCA_007845485.1). Taxonomy (GTDB): domain Bacteria; phylum Patescibacteriota; class Saccharimonadia; order Saccharimonadales; family Saccharimonadaceae; genus SDRW01. The sequence goes on along the minus strand of SDRW01000002.1, from coordinate 74,305 downwards.
ATAAGACCCAGTTTTTATAGCGTAATATAGTATCCACCTTCAAAAACGCCGCACCAAAAAATGCAGCCACAGCAATAAAAACACCTAAAGATTGCTTAATAATAAAATGTGAATCACTAAAATTACCCTCGCCAACTTCATTAAGAACATTGGCTCGTTGTGGACCAATCGCAAAAATTATAACCAGTCCAATCATAACTAAAAGTGCCGTATAAACGATTATGCTATAGTCTGGCTTATGTCGACGCGCACCCTTTTCCCTACTTTCAGCAGCAAAACGTCGCACTCTATGCACGGCTTTAGACATTTGGAATATGACCTCCCGCCAAAGCCAAATAAATACCTATAAATCCAACTACACACGAAATAACCCAAAAGCGCATTGTTATCTTAGTTTCTGGCCACCCTTTTGCCTCTAAGTGATGATGAATTGGTGCGGAAAGAAAGACTTTCCTATTAAATATTTTTTTACTTAAAATCTGAATTAAACTAGACCCAGCTTCAATTACAAAGATCATACCGATCACAGGAAGTAAGAATAAAGTATTAGTTAGCATTGCAACTACGCCCAAACTTACACCAAATGCAAAACTACCAACGTCTCCCATAAAGAATCGTGCTGGATAAATATTAAACCAAACATAGCTAAGTAATACGCCAACTACCGTAAAACAAAATGCCGATAACCCAAGGTGCCCCTGTAGAAGGGCAATTATACCAAAGGATCCAAAACTAATCGAAAGTAAACCGCCAGCAAGCCCATCTAACCCATCGCTAATATTAACAGCATTGCCAGTTGCTACAACTGCAAAGCCGAATAACGGCACCATCATCCATCCAATCGCCAAATCGCCCAAGAACGGTATATGTACAGATGAGTATCCTAACTTCGCAAAAAAATACCAGCCAAGAACTAGCCCTATTACGCTAATCATTAAGAATTTGACACTACTGCGCAAACCTGCCACGCCATGCCCATCACTTCGTAAGTTAATGATATCATCGATCAATCCAACTACAGCGCCGCCAAGCAGTCCAGCCAGGGGTAACAAAGTTTGCCCACGATCAAAATTAGAAGAAAAAGTAACCGCAGCTATAGAAATTACACCAATAGCACCAGCCATAGTTGGAATATTACGCTTAAATTTAGCGGAGTGTAAGCGTAAAAATACTTTTAATTTTTCACCCGTCGTACTCTCTTCGCGTTGTTTTTTCCAGAATTTATATCTATACGCTAAAAATGTATATACAGGTGTGAGCATCATAGATAATATAAACGCCGCCACACTTAAGACCAAAATTTGTGTAATTTCATTTGTAATAACTTCTGGTTTCATTGTTACTTCCTTGGTTGCAGTTGATAATATTCTATAAGCCAGTTAGATAGCTCTGTAAAAATCGGCATTGCATGTTTGTTGCCTTCAAGATTCATATTTTTACCCGATACTTGTACCATTATAACGTATTTTGTATCACTATCGGTACCTCCAAATCCTAAATATGTACCAATTGTCTGGCTATCTATATACTGTCCACTTGCACCAATAGTTTGAGATGTTCCAGTTTTGCCACCGATATAGTAGCCAGGAGTATCATCTTTTGTATATTGAGTCCGAGCATTATGGATCATTTCACGCGTCTGAGCCGAAGCTGATTGGCTAATCACATTAGACTTTACGTTTTTAGAATTATCTAACTTTATACCATCTCTTCCGTATGTTCCAGCTACAACTGTTGGCTGATAATACGTGCCGCCATTAATAATCGCTGAAAATCCAGCAGCAACTTGTATCATAGTAACATCAAGCCCCTGGCCAAATGACATATTAGAGTAACGCACTGCATTACCTTGGTTATTTTTGTCACTAGGAGAGACTACAGTCCCCTTACTCTCGCCTGCCACTTCTATACCAGTAAGTTCACCTAAGCCAAAGCGATTATGAAAATAATCATATAGCGTGTCTCTCGCTTGTAGGTTAATATTATGTCCATCACCAAGCCGCTGTGCAATTGTTACCATTCCTGTATTAAGAGAATTATTAAGCGCCGTTTGCATGGATATTGTTCCAGTTAGTCCTTTCAACGCATTAGAAATCGTACGGTCTTCAACCTTAATTCTATCTGTATTATAATAGGTTGACTGAGCATCTATCACTTTTTTATCAATTCCAGTGGCGATCGTAAATGTCTTCAATACAGATCCTGGCTCATAGGGTAACATTGTAACGCCATTTACAAATGCTGCAGGATTTTGCACTTTAGTAAATTCGGCTGGATTATAAGTCGGCAAATTAGCCATCGCAAGCACATGTCCATTCTTAGGATTCATAACCAAAACGCTACCATTTGAAGCACCCGTTCTGCGCAGTCCTTCACTTAATACTTCTTCTGCTTTTGATTGAATATTTCTATCAAGAGTTAAAACAATTGAATCACCATGTACTGGATTTTGCCGTATATTTTCATTCCCTATAGATAATGGGACATTAGCCACATCAGTAACAGATTTAAGCAAACCATCTTTACCGCGTAAACGAGAATCTAGCATTTCTTCTATGCCGTACTGCCCCTTATTTTCATTATTAACAAAACCTAAGGTCTGTGCTGCAAGTGAACCTTCTGGATATGTTCGGCGTGAATTTTTTTGAAAACCAACGCCTTTAAATTTCTTATTTTTAATAAGTTCCGCCTGGCGCAAACTAATTCCACGCGCCAACACTTTATATTGTGATTTTTTGTCCCTCAAAAGTTCTTGAATATCGCCCTTTACTATTTCGCCCCCCGCTATAGAGCGAATAGTTTCTTCAATCTCACGCGGCTTATTAACTACAGTAGGATCCGCAAAAACAGTATAAACCTGTTGATTCATCACCAATTCAACTGGATTATTACCATCCATAGCATAAATACGCCCGCGCTCAGCGGGTATAATATGTGATTTAACCTGCTCTTGACGCGCAAGTTTTTTGTAGTAATCGTGCCTAATTATCTGCAAATAAAAAAGCCGCATCACAATTAAAACCATCGTACATAAAAGCACGAACAGTAAAAACTGCGAACGACTCATTTGTTTAAAATTTATTCCAATCATTGTACGTGTTCAACACTACTTGGAGCTGACATAGCTTTAGCAACATTGCTATTCTTAACAGATTCAAGTGAACTTAGGCGGGCATTTTCAACCTCTAGGTCGGCTTTTTTTGTTGAAAGTTCAGAAATCTTTTTATCAAAATCACTAGCTGCGTAATCATAATTAGCTGAACCAGCTGCCTGTGCTAAGTATACCAGACCCATAACTAAAATCATAAGAGCAACTATAATAGTGTGCATAACTGGACCAAGCTTAACGCGAGAAATAAACCTGGTTGTATTCTGATTTCGTCCCCAGCTTTGTTGCCGCCGAGTCACATAATAAGTTCGTTGGTATGACATTTTATCTCTTTTGGTTTTAGTTTATATTTGTATTTTGCATGTAAAGAGCAGCGTATTATCTACACTACTCTTTACATAAATTAAGTAAGGCTATTACTTTACGTGTACAGCTACGATTTCTTCTGCTGATACATTTTGTACTTTGATTTGGATTGGCATATAACCTTTTCCTTTCTGTTTTTATTTTTTCAATGCGCCGCGCAGTTTAGCACTACGTGAACGCGGATTATAAGCGTCGTAAGTTGCGCCATCGAGAGGTTTCTTATTTAAAAGCTCAAGTTCAGCTTCAAAACTTAATCCTGAATTATCTTTAAAGAACCTCTTAACCAGTCTATCTTCAAGACTATGAAAACTTATAACCCCTACCCTACTGCCACTATTTAGAAGCTGTAGTAAAAGCGGTAATAAGCTCTCTATCTGTGCGAGCTCCTGATTTACTTCGATCCGCAATGCTTGAAAGGTACGTGTAGCGGGGTGGATTTTTTGCCAGCCGCCACGGTGTATTTCGACAATCATTTCAGCAAGTTCACTAGTTTTAGTAAACGGTCTTCTCTTGTATATTTCGTCCGCAATTCGTTTTGCAAAGCTCAGCCTCTCTTCTCCATACCTTACAAGTATTTCGATTATTTTTTGCTTTGGATATGAATTAACGATATCTGCAGCAGAAAACTTCTGGCGCTGATCCATACGCATATCTAGCGGACCATCATATATAAAAGAAAACCCTCTCTCGCCGTTGTCGAGCTGTGGTGATGACACCCCCAAATCAACCATAATTACATCAAACTTCTCCCCTACAGAAACAAGTTGCTTCGCCGCTGATACAAAATCAGCATTAATAAGCGTCGCGCCTAAAGCGGAAAATCGTCCGAGTTCAGCAATCGCGTTCTCATCACGATCAACCAAAACAGCACTACTGTAGGATTGAGTTTTATTTAGAAAAGCTTCAGCATGACCGCCATACCCCGCAGTCAAATCAAGATATCTTTCCTTAGGCTGTGGTTTAAGTAGATCAAGCGATGCGCTTAACAATACAGGAACATGTAAATCATACTGTTTAGTATGAAGTTGTGGTGGATGTTCTTTAATACTCATTCCTCTAGTATAAACTAGAGGTCTCGAGATCACCAAACTGACAGCATAGCGTGTGTTTGTTTTTGCAAGTTTTTTGTTTTATGAAGTCGTTTCTTCTAATTAGTGTGATCGGCTTGCGATCGGTACATGAAGAAAATTTGAGAGACTTATGTGTGTGAGGTGGAGTTTTGGGAGGTGTGTTTTAAGAAAGGTACATCGGTTTTTAAATCGAGTTCGAATTTCTCGTTGCCACACTGCCAGATTGGCTATCTCGAGGGTTTTCAACTTGTTAAAGATCTTTATTTATAAATAACCAAATCAGGCTTTTTCAAGCCGCCAATACTTGCCCGCTCTAGTTGCAATGACATCACGCTCAATTCCAGCATAATCCAATAGATACTGCCCTATTGTAACGCGCCCTTGCTTCTGATCAAGCTCATCGGCTGTCTTACCGCGCCTAAATTTCACGTTTAGGTCGGCAACTTGCTCATCAAGGATACTTCCTTGTAAAGCTGGCTCCACTTCATTATCCCAAATTTCCTGCGAGTAGATATGGAGATAATTTCCAAAGCCCTTAGTTATGACTACACCGCTAGAAAATTCCTGGCGTAACTCGGACGGGATAGTCAATCGCCTCTTCTCGTCTAGCTTACGCTCAAAATAATCTATTGATACTGCCATGCCTTTCCTCGGCTATTTATTTAGTGGTCTTGTTTATTTTTATTCTATTTGTTTGCCACTGACCTTATAATACCACCCACAATTACCCACTACAACCCCCTTTTTTCCACTTTTTAACTACTTATTTCATCCTAAATTAACGTTATCCACAGTTTCTGTGGATAAATAAAAAGCTACGCCATATATAGCGTAGCTCTATTATCTAAAAACCCTATTTTTTAAAAGTTATCCACAGTTAAAATACTCTAAATTCTTGTGAAATTCTAGCGCACAAAAGCACAGATGCACACTACTCGCTCTTATTTTCTCTTATATATTTTATTGCTTTAGCAAAGCCTTTGGCGCTTGGTCTAAGCTCTCTTTTAAAAGTATTATAGTCCACACTTGCCAATCCAAATCGCGGCCATTTTCCATAAGCCCATTCAAAGTTATCTATTAAGCTCCAGTGTAGGTATCCTAATAACTTTACATCTTTATTTATTGCATTTTGCATGGCGTTTATGGTTTTTAAAATCCATTCCTGGCGCAGCTCATCATCGCGGTCTGCTATTCCATTTTCTGTAATCATTATAGGTAATTTATATTTATTCCATAACCTAATTAAAGCAAATTCTAAGTTCTCTGGCGAGACATCCCATCCTAAATCAGATAATTCTTTCTCTGGATTATGAACACGGTAACCATAAACTCGATCACTAAAATAATAGTTAATACCCAAAAAATCACAATGCCTTGCAACTTTTTGCAAAAAATAATCGTCTTTAAACCATTGCATTAAAGCAGCAAATTTACGTGAGAGCCAAGCGTCATCACCAGCATAAACATAGGATGAATTATGCGCTACCGATACGCGGGCACGGCGCTGTATTTGTTTTATAACTTGGCGTGATTTTTTATGCGCATAAGCCAGATTGTTTAAAACTAGCCAAAAATCAAGCTTACTAGTTGCATTTGGCGGCCAGTTGCCTTCAAGATAACTCTCGTTTGCATATACGGAAGGCTCATTAATGGTAATTATATATCGCAAATGTGCGCCCATTTCTGACATTACTTTTTCCACAAAGCGGACAAAATATTCTACATTACTACGTTTAGTAAAACCACCTTTTTTAGCAAACCAAACTGGTAAAGTAAAGTGAAGCATGGTTGCTATAGGCTCTATTCCCCGGCTTTTTAGATTTTTTATATATTTCTTATAATAATCAATTGCAGCAGCATTCCACGCACCCTCTTCTGGTTCTATCCTAGACCATTCTATACTAAAACGAAAAGCATTCATATTTAGCTCTTCTAATAAGGCGAAGTCCTCATCGTGGCGGTTGTAATGATCTGATGCCTGCCCAGATATGTAATTATCTGGATTTTTTGCTTCTACTTCTATTTCATCCCATTTTGGTAATGAATTGTAACGATGCGGTGCCTGGGTTGCTAAAACTTTAGCGTTTTCTAACTCCCAAACTGACCACTGATTATAATTACCACCCTCAACTTGATGTGCACTAACAGCCGCACCCCAAAAGAAGCTTTTAGGGAATGTTGGTTTCTTATTCTTCTGCATATTACCTTTATTATATACCAATCTACTCCATTGCGCGGACTTTTGTTTCGATGAAGGCTATTTCTTTTAGAATTTTATTAAATAATTCAAGAAATAAAATCATCACCAAAAAGTTTCTTTAATCTTATTCTAATAGATCCTTCGTGCCGTCCTAACTTATTAGCCATTTCAGCGATGGTCTCACCATTATAAAAATATTGTTTAAGCATATCATCATCAATTATACTCCAAGGTTTGTATGCATTTGGATGTGTTTCACGCATTTTAGCAACCTTTTCCGCCCAAGATTGTTTTTTAACAGTAGAGGCGCTTCGAGAGTTGAGCTCATTAACATCATTATCTTGCATTAGACTGGCAAATTTTTTAGCATCAGCACGGGATTTAGCAAGTAGGCTATCATTGATCATAAGTGCATCATCACTAACCTGTAAGGCGGTTTTATTTATACCATAAAGATATAATCCATCAAGATTACGCACCCTGCTAAGCGCCACATATCCCATGCCTGGTACAAAAGCCTTACGAAGATCAATTTTAGCTGCATCAAGCGTCATGCCTTGACTTTTATGTACAGTAATTGCATAAGCCAAACGCAGCGGGATCTGTGATATAGAGGCTCGTTTTCTATCGCCATCTCTTAGCTCCCAACTATCTATTACCATTGTTACTGTGCGGCCATTTTTAAATTTTACAATTGGATAATCAGTGCCAGACTCAAAATCAACCACTACGCCAGTACTACCGTTAACATATTGCCGATTGGGTGAGTTTTTTACAGCCATCACTAAAGCTCCGAGTTTTAAAATAAGTTTCGGTGGTGCAAGTACTGATCGCACTAGGGTTTCCACATAGTTAGCCGCCCCTGTAGTAACCTGCTCATAAATATATTCCTCACTATCAAGCTCCGCTAGCCTTTTTTCATTTATTTTATCTACATCTATATTCATAGTGTGAAGTTCTGTAATATCTCCATCTGGCGGTTCTATATCAATCCTGCTTAATAATGTCTCGGCGTGATGTCTGCGTATATTATTAGATCGCAAAGAATTTAGAATATCAAGTAAATCCCCGTCATCCTGCCTAAATTGCTCTTCCAAATACAACACAACTGGGTTAAGCTCCTGCCAGACCTGCGAATTAACGATAAATCCCCCGTTTAAAGAATTAGGGCGGTTAATCGGCGGTAATTGAAAAAAATCACCGCTCATAACCACCTGAATACCACCAAAAGGCTCATCCTTATCCCGCACTAAACGGCAAATCTCATCCACCAAATCCAAGCGAAAATCATGCATCATACTGATTTCATCAATAATCAGTACTTCTGTTTTGATAATCGTTTCACGGCGCGTTTTGGGGATTTTATCTATAAATCCTTCAGGTAGATAATCATGAACACCGATGCCACTCCATGAATGAATCGTATTACCGCCAAGATGAGTTGCCGCAAGCCCAGTGGTAGCAGTTACCGCAACCTTTTTGCCAGCATCTTTAGCATAATCAATGAACCTATTTAAGGTATAGGTTTTGCCAGATCCAGCTGGGCCGGTCAAAAGAGCGCTATGCCCAGCTAATAATATCTTCAGTGCCAGCTCTTGATTCATCGGCTACAGTCCGCGTGGCGGTTCACCTTCTGGTTCGTCTAGGAGTTTTTTGCTTTTTATCTCGTAACGTTTCCCTGTTATTTGGCTGGTTATATAGTCTTCATTTATCAAATTTACAAATGTATCTAAATCACTACCATCCATAATTATTATAGCGCCAGCATCGTCCGTCATTAATTCCAGCTGCATTTCATCGGCATAATCAATAGCCTGCTCCTGGGTAACGCCGCCAACCTCTAATTTTTGCAGTTTATTGATGATTTTTTTACGATCTTTCACCAAATCATGCAAAGTCATACCTTCAGGGAAACTAAGTTTATACTGCTTTTCAATTTCCGCAACACGCGTATCGGCAATCGCCTGTTTTTTATATTCATATTGGAATAGTTTTTCAAATTTACTTTGATTAAACACAAAGATATCTTTTCCAATAATTAAAACTTGGTTATCAACAGGTATCTTTAATCCTACCTCTGCCTTAAAACTTTCAAACTTACCCTCTTTAAATTCCCAAGCAGTTGCGCCTTTAAGTACGTTGCTCTGCTGAATTGATTTAATTACATAAAAAGTTTTACTACGATCGTTTTTTAATGTGAAGCGCGCCAGAATACCTTTTATACGCTTAAATTCATGTTCTTCTTCGCTAAATTCTACGATATCTTCGCGCTGATTCTCAATTACATAGATCAAAGTTTCTGCCCTGCCAACCTTGTCTAAATCAGTTCTGAGCAAAACATTTTCTTCTCCATCAGAAAGTTCAAAATCGCGTACACTAAGTCCAGTACCCGCCCCCATCTGGACAAAGCCTAAAATATCATATAAAAATAAAGGTTTAATTTGATCATTCAGTTCGGTAGCAAACCCTGTGCTATAAGGTGTGTAATTTTTATTGAATAAAAAAAATTCAACATCAAGTTCATTTTTATAAGCGTCAGCATTATTTGCCCACAAAAATATATCGGCTGGCTCACGCTCGGGGGCTTGCTCTGTATCTTGCATATCACTCTTTCCTTATTATCTTTATATTTATTTTAACAGATTGACACATTCAACACCAAAATAAATAAAGAAAAAAGCCGCCTATTCATAAAACTGAACAAACGGCTAAAGCAGACCTGCAATTGGTTAGCAACCCCAGGGGTTAAGATATTCTTCGAACTGCTTGCTAATATTATTCAAGCAATCAGAATTACCGTTCCGCATTAAGATCTTAGCGAACTCATTTGCAGATTTGCTAATAGTTGGTTTAATTTTAGTTCCCACACTACCAGCAAAAACGGCCTCAACTTTAGGGCTACTGATGTAGTAATGGTTTACAATCAAACGAGGCATATTCTTGGAGCTTTGGCTTCCGATGCATTGTTTGAGTTTCCTCATAAACGCTTCTTTAGCAGTAGCTTCAACTTTGCGAGCAAGACTATCGACTCTCTGTGGAAGATCCACCAAAAGCTGGACTACTTCTTCCATTGGTCGGAGTTGATTTTCATCAATATCCCCATTAAAATCACTCTCAATATCTTCAATCATCTCTTTTATCCGCTCACGCTCCTCTTTTTCAAGATATCTTGCAGCGTTTACCGAAAGCCTTTTGAAATACTCTACAGTATTATGAAAAAGCTGAAGCGATGTATTTGAAGGTGCCAGTTTGAATGTAATAAGCCGCCCATCATCCAATAAAGAGGTTGCGTCAATCTCTACACGAGCTTTGTCGCTGCTATTCAAGCAATCGGGTTTTAACATAAAACTTCCTTTCGGATCAGGGTAAATGCAATCATCTACCAGACTAACTACATTCAGATTTAAATGCAGCAGAACGTCTATTTTTATATATAAAACAAACAATCTGCTACATTTAAATTAACCAATTTCATTTTAAGGTTCTGCAGTGCTATATTATAAAGTATAATTCATATTTTGTCAAATATAAACATTTTATTACAAAAAAGAACCGCTTGCATGAATATTTTAAATATATTCTAGCAAACGGCATGGGCAAACCCAAGTATAAGTACAACCACAAAGCGGCAAGCGCTAATTATTTAAGGCAACTCAACACTGGATTATTTATAGGGATATCTAATAAGATGAGCAGTATAGTTAACAGTACTCCATACATTTGTATAGTCGCGCTTAAGATCATAGCTATGATTACGACTATAAATATATAGCGTAAAGTTACATTCTTTTGGATCATAAATAATATGCCATTTATCACACTTCTGAGAACTAGACTCTGCACGATCGACATCATGCATCCAGCATATCATCTTAATAAGTTCTTCCCTACTAGTCAACTCCACATTTTCTTCGCCAACTGGCTCTATATCTTGCGACTCAGTATCTTTAAAGAGTATTTTAGACAATGTAGCAAGACTTGGTTGTAATGTAAATTGACCATTATCAGAATTTACATCCTCAGCATCCAAAGCAGACAAAATATTAAGCTGATTAGCAATCTCATTAATTTCAGGCTCAAAAGCATCAGGTATATCATCTGGTTTAGCAATTCTTTCCAGAATATCAAAAGTCATATCAATGAATGCTATAGTTCTAACCAATTTGAATAGCACATGAAAACTAATAAGCCGCTTTATAGAAACGATCGTCAACTCAATATCTTTTTTATGATTATTCATATCTTTATAAGACATATTATCCAAGCTAGCAATCATATCTTTTTTCATACTAGCGAGTTCATAAAGATATGCAAATTTTTCCTGAGATGTCGCATATTCATCATGTTCACAAAACATATGTAACATGGAATGTGCATATTCAAAAGCCTTAATCATTTCTGAGTGCAGAGACGAAATAGCTTCATTGTTAGGGTTCATTACCCTCACAACCTTTCTTCTTAGAGTAGATCTTTGTTGAATTAGTGGTAAATACTTATTTTTTAAGGTTCACGGGTGCTAATTATATAGTATAATCAATGTATTGTCAATAAAAGAGCCGCCCCTGGCATTATAATAAACCCAATAGGACGGCTATACAGAGCCTTCACACAACAGCAACCTATGCTTTATCTATGATAATATCCATAAAGCGTAGCCAGTTATATGAATAATGCTTCATATCCTTGCAAATAACCTTATTAAGATCAATGGCTAACTTAACCAGATAAATCAAATTAGAGTTAATATTAGCTCCGATATCTCGCAAAATTATTGCAGTACGGCTTTTATCCTTTCCTACTTCTAGAGCACTCTTCCAATCAAAGCAATCTTGTTCATCTTTTAGAGTCTCAATCTCATAATCAGCAAAATCGCGATTAATTTGCTCAAAGATATTCGCCCAATCGCTAGTTTTAAAACTCCCCGCTCGCTGAACTAACTTAGCCACGCGTTCAGCAACTCCATGTGAAAGGTTACTATGATCTTCAGAAATCTTACGCCACCACATGTTTTCAAATTCCCGTAAAGCATCGTACTGATGATCATAAATAAACATCAAAAGCAAAATACATTTATACATGCCATAGTACTCGCCTTTTAGATTATTCTTTTGCATCTCCAAAAAATAATCGTCAAAAACAGAGATAGCAAAATCCCGTAAAATCACTTCTGCTACAAAATCAGCAGCCTGAAGGGATTGGCTATACAGTAAATTTACACTACTTAGAAAATCCTCCCGCGTCTCATTTTTACCTAACTTTTGGAGAGTGTTATCTAGCTTGTCTTGGAGTTCTTTTTTATAATAATTAGAACTATCAACACACAAAAGACGGCTAGCTTCATCAATAAACCGTTTTAAATCACTACAATAGGCAGTTAGAGTATGATCATTAGATAAATTAGTAGCCTTCTTTTTACCATCTACATAGTAACGATACTCATCTATGGCAATTTCTTTAAGTTGTTCTTTTGAATAACCCATTAAAGGAAGCATCTTCTTACCTTTCTATCTATATAAAAGCCGCTCTTTTAAGGTTCACAAAAACTATTCTATATTAATTACCCCAATTCGTCAAAATGCAAACACAAGAAAAACCCCTGTAAAATACAGGGGTGGTGGTGAACCTAAATATCAAAGAGAATCAGTTACATTTCATTAGAATATTTCGGCAAAGGAAATTTCTCAGAAGAACCTTGAAGGCAAAACTCAACTACAGAAAATCCATCCAAAAGATCTTTGTCAGACAATTCTGCAGCAGAATACTCTTCAAGGGGGTCTTGATCAGACTCTCCCGAGTCAGGAGATCCTTCCTCAGTAAAGTCGTGATCAGCATAGTCGAAATCATCCAAAAGATTTCGATTACGATACTCGATTGGACACTTGCAGAGTCCAGGAAAATGCTTTGCTACAAGATGACCAACGTTATCAAGCTTATGCACAGAAGACATTGCCTGATTGATCTCATTGTTCACATGATCTTCGTGATTATTATCGCAAAGATCTTTCATCTCTTTGACTTTGTTGATGAAAACTTTGATCTCATCAACAACATTACGATTAGCCTCTTCTCGGCCCGTAGTGTAGCAGCCACGAAGAATGTCCATCATGTCTGCAAACATACAGTCAATACCGTCAAGGAGAATGCGGGTACTATCGCTAACCTTTTGGTTATTGATCACTTCCGCCATCGAGGCTCCAAAATCCTCCTTGAGCTCCTTTTGCAGTTGCTCGTCAGAAGAAGTCAAAGGATTCAATTCTTCAACTGAAGGTGATAAAAAAGGCATAATTGCCCCTCCTATTGATAGAAATACACCTGTATTCAAACAGATGGTCGCCCGGGATTAGGCTTATGGTTGTGAGAGGAAAAACCTCTCAGGTTTGAACTGATCTCATTTGATATGTTAAGGTTCACACATCAATTGATTATATCACCTACTTTTTATATTGTCAATAGACTATTAGAAATTAGTCAATTTTTCGCCTTCACGCGCCTTATTTGCCCAAGTATCCGCTAGTTCATTACCTTCATGGCCAACATGTCCGCGTACCCAGATTAATTTAGCTTGCGAGGCTTTATAAAGCGGATACACCTCTTTTACAATGTCTAGATTTTTAATTTCGCCGCCACCTTTTTTATTCCAACCTTTAGATTGCCAACCCGCTGCCCATTTTGTAATTACATTTACCCAAAATTCACTATCTGTATAAATTTCACATGGCGCACCAGCAGAATCCTTAAGTGCAGCTATTATAGCTAGCCCCTCCATGCGTATATTAGTAGTATCATCGTCTTTACCTAAAATGTGGGGCTTCATATCCTTAATTACAGCAAAGCCACCAGGACCAGGATTGGGCACTGCAGAACCATCAGTATAGTAAATTATCATAAGGTAGATTATAACATTTTATTTTGGACAGCTAAACATATAAACCCGATCCATATCGCCAGTACCGCGAATTAAAGACTCCGTATTTGCCTCAAGAGTACTTACACTATCATACATATGAGTTTTGCGATTATACATCTTGGTTAATATTTTTGAAGCTCGCTCACGGTCATCTGCAGAGTAAAAAATTCCTTCACTTTGTGCTTTATAAATAATATGAGCCGCTGTACCTGTTCTGGCGTTTTTTCTATCTTCTTTAGTTAAAAATTGCATTTCTACTGGCATTTGTCTATTCTTTTCCTCATCCAGCAATATACAAGTCAGCTTAGCTACACGATAATGCACATCTTTTTCCATAACTTGGATATTTTTTTGAATAAAATCATAGCTAAACCTCTTGCGTATCAATCTGCGAAAATTATCATCGCCTTGTACAAAAACCCAATTTTCTTTTGAAGGCGCTGGCACACATTCAAGATTTTCACTTAAAATTACTTTTTCTATTACACACGCAAACACATCAGCCAGTTCTTCTTCGTCTTTAAGAATAAAAGTAAAGCCCATCACGTCCATTGGGAATCCTCTTTTTTCGGAATTCTGTATCTTATTTGCTAACGAACCAACGCTTTTTAAGCGCCAATTACCAGCCGTTAGCATATGATCCCCTTCCTTGCCACTCCAAAAGTTACCAAAATCAGTCACAAATTCGCCAAGCTGGATACTTGAATATGGAATTTCTGAATCATAATCATGGATACAATCAACATCTTTAACTGCATTAAACACAGCAAAGTTACCTTCACCCACAATATTACTTAGTACAGCCTGCGGACCAATTTCACGCATAGAATTGCAATATTCCCGCACTTTTGCGGCATCCTCCAGCTTGCCGTTCTTTAAAAGCCTAAGTACGTGCGATTGACTGCGTAAATCCATTGCCAGACCATCAAAACCAAATACTTCGCATAATGGTCCATAAAAAATCTCTGCCTCAGTAATATTCTTTAAAACTTTATCGTCTAATCTGCTTAAATCCCCGCTCTCCTCTACTTCGCGAGCAGGCTCAACAAGTTTATCTAAAACAATGCAAGATTTAATTATAATTGATTCAATATTTACTTCATCACTCAAGCGGCCCATTTCTTTTATGTCAATCGGTGCAGACGTCTTACGCCAGGCATCGTTATCATTATTATTTGCCCTATGGCTCATATATGTATCGCTATTTCTGCAATATGTGGCGTAATTATCCATATATTCCATATCGTTAAGTAGCGCCGCCGTATAGCTAGCAGCATCTTCGTGCGTGTTTGGATATGTATAATATTCCATCAACGCAGTAGCCGATGCAATAGCATTTTCAATATTTGAATTTTCCTCTTTTTTGATTTCATAAAGTATACCAGCATGAGCTGCTTCAGGTGACATAACATCACCAGCAAATATATCTATATAATCACGTACTCGACTTATTCTATTGAGTGCTTCTGTGCGCTTTTCTAAATCATCAGCATACGCTTCATCCATAAAATAATTAATTGAACGCATAGCAGCGTTATGGGAGTGTTGCTGACGCTCTTGGGTAATCTTATTCATAATCAGCCTTACTGATTATACACTAAAATCCAAAAAAAGCAATAGTAAAAGAAAGGCCGCTACAGGCGATGCAATTAGCATCATGTAGCGGCAAAGCGAACATTACTCACACATACAACAAGGAGAGACTTTTTCGATTAGCAGACGAATAGCCATAACCTTTTTATAGTAGGAATTATAGATTTCATCGAACTCTGATTCTAGAATGTATACATTGTATAATTCCTTAGAACCCAAGACTTCGCATACCTTACGGCACTCCTCCTCTGAAGTGTAGATTACTTTCCCCTCATTATCGAAAGACTCATGAATCTTTCTCAATTCTTCCTCTGAAAGGATAACTTTATCGCCAGGACTTACATCCAAAACAACCGATAGACCAACCAGAGCTAGATCAGATGTTTCTTCAAAAAGCGAAAGCATGATATCATCATCAATACCTGCCTCAAAGACAAGCTCTGCAATAGAATTGCGCAGACAATTTGCAGTCTTACGTAGCAAACTTTCTACCTTTGCTAGTAGAAGATCTATAGATTGTTATGATGATAAATCAATAAAC
The DNA here is from genome assembly GCA_007845485.1 of TM7 phylum sp. oral taxon 348. Classification (GTDB taxonomy): domain Bacteria; phylum Patescibacteriota; class Saccharimonadia; order Saccharimonadales; family Saccharimonadaceae; genus SDRW01. The sequence goes on along the minus strand of SDRW01000002.1, from coordinate 58,519 downwards.
TCTTGGTGAGTTTTCTCCCAAACTTTAGCAAGAATCTCCTCGGAATTAGAAAGACAGAATAGGGCTTCAGTCATATTAATACCGAGAATATTATCTACATCATTACGTTCAGAAAATAGATTCTTAATATCCACGGACGGAATATGGCTAAAATCATTAGGGCTCTGAATTATCAGTGATTTATCCGAAAAACCAACTTTTTCAGCAAGATTTATGGTCTTGTTAAAAAAGTTGCAAATAGCATTATAGACATTCTGATACCCAGTAAGCATCTCATCGTCGATGACTTCTTTTTCATATTCATTCAACATTTCATCAATCATCTCATGAGTTACAACACGATCCAGCAAACGGAAAAAATCCTCGCCAGGAATTTTGGCCACCATTAATGGTCTCCTTATAAAATAGACGAAAAGCGCCTTAACGGATTTTAAGGTTCGCAATTGATAATTATAAATATCTTACTGGCATCTGTCAAGCCTGTTTTCTATGCACAAAAAAAGAAAAGCCGCTGCAAATACTACTTTAAAAAATTAAAAAATAATATTTAACAGCGGCATTGAGCCAACCTTAGGCGTTAAGCGCTTTAGTTTGACTTATTTCAATCGCTTGCTCTAAATCAGCTACAACATATTTACTGTTACTTGAACCTGCAAAAATGCGACTAACAGCCAATGTCGTGGCGAAAACAGACTTACGCAAGTAACACTCAAACTGAGCGTAACAGTCCTCAATGTCACGATGATCCTTCCGTAAATTCTCGGGAATCTCCTTGAAAATATCTACAGCGTAGATTAGCTGCGATGAAGCATGAAGAATGTGACTGTGAGCAGAAACCAGCAGCTTATCAATACAATCTTCTTCGGTACAATTATTATACCAATTTTGGATAATATTGACATCTGGCATCCAACTTTTATCTTCTAAGATAGAAGATGCCAAACTCTCATTGACAAAACCAGCCTTTTTTGCATATTCCAGTGTTGTCTTGTGGTACTCTTTTGCCTTCTTGTGGATATCAATATACCTATCCAAGACATCCATCTTGTTAGGAGCTTCTTCGAGTTCATTGATATACGTGGCGCGAGTGATGTGGCTATCAGTCACAGAAACACCCAGTAAGTGGTGCAATTCCTGCTTAGATAATGGTTCTGACAAAATATCCTCCTTAGGGATAGATGGAAAGCGCCTTAACGGATTTTAAGGTTCGCAGGCTATGTATCATATACACAACCATTGCTTATTATACATATATTTATATATTTTGTCAAGAAGTAATTGTTTTTATAAAAGGAAAAACCGCTGCAGACGACACTAACTAAATAGTAGAATCATACAGCGGTCAGGCACGAGCCTTAATTGACATATTCCTCGGGGAGCATATTTAAGACTGAGTCAAGCTTGTGGCGGAAGAAATCAAATTTAGCACAGAATTCATTGGGGAAAATTTGATCAGGATACTTACTCAAAACCAACTCAAGTCCATGGGTAGCCAGTTCATTCAGATCAAGATTCTTAATCTTAAACGCAAGATCTTCTTCAAGACCAACTTCCTCAATAATAGAAGCAGTGGTCTTGACCAAGTCCAAACATACATAGATCAGACTCTTATCAAAAAGCGCAAACTTCTCGTCAAGAGAAGACCTGACATGATCATTAGATAGTCGCTCTTTCTCACTAATAAACTTAATTATTAAAGAGCATTTTTGAACAGCCTGTAAGGCTTCCATCATATACGTGGACGTATACAGTAATCGTGATTTAAGATCGTAAATCCCGACGCTCTTTGAAACTTCTTCAAGCTTATGGAAGAAGTTTTCAACGCTGATATGCAACATCTCGCGATTAGCAAGATTCTCTACATCATCAAGGTGATGTTTAGTCTCGCAACTACGAACTTCTTCAATCAGGATATCGTGTGTAACCACGTTATCAATCAGATCGAAGAACATTCGCTCGGTAATAGGTGCCACAATGGCCTCCTTACAAATAGATACGGAAGCTCACCTCAAGGGATTTTAAGGTTCGCAGGCTATGTATCATATACACAACCATTGCTTATTATACATATATTTATATATTTTGTCAAGAAGTAATTGTTTTTATAAAAGGAAAAACCGCTGCAAATCAAATAAGTTGCAGCGGTACAAACAGACCTTATCTATGCGGTATGCCAATACAGACCAGATGTAAGACTATAATTATAATCAGTCTTGATGGCGTTTGTCTTGTCTACAGACTCATAATCACACTGTTTATAGAAATGCTTAATCAGATCTTCATAAGAACACCCCTCTACTTTTGCAATGATAAACCCAACAGCATTACGAAGGTTGACAACAGAATCACGCAAGTAGCTCTTAAGATTAGACAGTTGATTCCTTTTACTTACACCACTACCCTGCTTAATAATATCATCAGCAAGAGCATAAGCTTTATCTAGTAAATCTGAAGCTTTCTTAATATAATCATCAAGCTTACAGGTTTTGTCATGCTCCTCAAAGATACCATATCCAGAATACTCTTTCACCTTACTTTCAAAAGATGAAATCTTCGTATCAATATCATCGTAGATATAGCACGCATTATCCAACTCATTTTCAAGATGGAATTTATCAATCGCTTCATCTACTTGGGCATTGGTTACTGTACGCCGAACCAAACATACGATATATTGTTTCAATGGCTCTCCGTTATATACTGCGTTCAGAGTCCCCTTTACAATAGATTTCATCACAGTAGGCTCATTTCCTTTAGTAGTTTCAGTTTCCACGAAAAGCCTCCTTAGGCATGTAAAAGAAAACGTAATCTACGCTTTCTAGAGATAGAACCGCACTCATTTTAAATGCAGCAATCTGCCCATCTAAACTAATAAATGTGTGTGGGTTTAGTTTATACACGATGAACAGATTGCTGCATTTAACACTTTTAAGGTACCACGGTTATCTAGTTTATGATATATAGGTATTAATTGTCAAGAGAAAAGGAAAAAGCCACCAGGGACAATCTATATTTATTACTATACAAATTGTATGGTGGCGGTAAAACCTTAAGACTTAATCCTCCTTCTTATCCTTTTTGTTTTTTGAATTCTTCTTGCTCTTCTTACCCTTCTCATCTGAGTTCTTAACTTGATTTCGAAGGTCCTTGAACGGGTTGTAAGTAAGAGATCCTGAATTCCCCAAGGTCTTCACATACCTCTTATACTTACTAGGGTCACAGCTAAGCAAGATCTTATCGATGATATCGATGATATCGATGATCTTATTAAAAATCTTAAGAATTTTCTTAAGATCTTCCTTGATCCAGCCCTTAGACTCTGCCCAGACATCGTAATGGATCTTGTTATAAGCTTCGCGGTAAGAGTCGTCAGTTTCCTTACAAATCTCGTGAATTCCACTCAACTCTTCAACCAAAATCTTCAGATTGCAGATACAATCCTTCAGTTTCGCGACGGAATCAAAAAGCAGAGAAAGCTTACGCTTAGACAAAGGGCCTTTGTTTCCGTTGGTATCGTCGAAGTACTGAACAAGACCCGCATACACCAGAACACCGTCGCTACAGCGTTGAACAATAGGATTTAAAAATTCCCCATATTCCTCTGTTGCGGTATTATTTTTCTTCATGTAGTCAAGAGCTATCTTGAGCTTATCGACATCCTTTACGGTCATCCAAAAGACACTTGGATCATGGTTATCAAATTTGCTGACCACGATATATCCTCTTTCCATAGGATAGAACTTACTCCTTGCGGAGGCTGCCTAGGTAAGGCAGATTACGGATTTAGTTCATTTTTAAATCAGTAGTCTGCCCTACTTAAGCAACAATTCTATACAGAAAGATAGAATAGAATTTGGATATTGATTTATCTTTTAAGGTTCTACAATTGTTTATTATATAGTAAAAATATTTTTTGTCAAGTATAAACATAATATTTTATAGATAATACAAAGAAAAGCCGCCAAAAGACAAAATATATTCACATATAAATTGTTTAAGGCGGCATGTAGAGACCTTTATGCTGTATATTGATCTGGACGATTGATATAAACATCAGGATAAAATACAACACATTCAATAGAAGTCCTCAACCGATTAAGAAGTACATAGCAACAACCAATAAGATCATTGGCTTTATAGTAGTAACAATAATCACCAGCACCTAAAGGCTCTTCCAAGAACCCCTTTAGCTGTTGAAAATCACGCTCCATAATACGGATATTTTCTTCTACAGGACTTACATTGGATTTCGACTTAGTACTTTGAAGCTTACCACTCCCCTTGATATACTCATACAGAGACTCAAGAGATGCAAGAGATCGACTAAAGCCAGTATTAGAAAGCTTCAAATCTTTTGCGTAAGCCTCTTGAATACCGTCAATAGCAGTAGCAAGTGCGCCTACAGACTCGATCGGGTTATAGGTCTGAGTAGTAATCACAAGATCACTCCTTCAGTAGTACAGAGATGGATTTGCTACGCTAGAATTAGGCGCAGCAGACACGCTACCTAACTAAATAGCTAATCTGCCACGCCTAAACGTATAGACTCCTCTATTGAGTTATATTTTAAGGTTCTACGATGCATATTATATATCAATTATTGATATTTGTCAATATTAAGTACTTTAGCAAAGAAGAAACCCCCGTAAAACGGGGGCGTATGAACTTTATTTAACGAAACCCTTTCGCCTACCAACTACAATAGTTATAGGCTTAGGTGGTTTGGGTGTGACACCCTACAAGATCCTCTTTCACAAGCAAAACTTCTGGCTCTTGATGACAGACCTTAGAGTTGGGTACCAAGTGCGAGAGCGAGACGCTATCCTGAACAGATTTCAGAGCTTTTTTAGCTTTTTCATCTGCCTCATTGGATTTACATTTGTCGGGATCGAGATTTGCGATCTCTTCAATTTTTTCGACAAACTCCATGAAATCATAAGCCTTATCCAATACAATCTTAGAAAAGTACTCGACATCCTTTTCGTTGTCAGGCTTACGCTTAGGGATAAGCTTCAAATTCGATTCGATGTCCTTAGAAACAGCATCGAAAATGGACTTAAACATATCAACATAGTGATAGTTAAGTTTATTTTTTTCTGCTTTGTTTTCACCCGCAAAACTGAGCTTATTAAGCTTATTAATGAGAGACTCAAATTCAGATTTCAGTTTCTTCAAGTCTTTGCGAACAGTTTTTTTCATTGCAGGAGTTGCACTTCCGTCGTGAAGAAATTTCTCCACACATGAAACGACGAGTGTTACCTTCTTCTTGGACTTTGGCTTTGCAGCCCGATTTTGTAAAGATGACATAATAGTCTCCTTAGGTAGATGACAAAATTACAGGATTCGTTATTTTAAAGTTCACACAATTAGTAATTATATTCCAATTATTTTAATTTGTCAAACTGAGAGTGGTTTTATAACTATTTAGTTTTATTTGCTTGATTTTTTAGATAATTTACTGCATCTTTAATCAAGAAAAGACTAACATCATCTTGTGTACGCCCAGCTTTATGAAAAGGCGTAGAAATAACTCTAATCAAAATGAGCATATAGATCAATATAAAGCTAATTAGCCCAATCATGACCAAACCACCATAAAATGGGTTTATATCCGTAACAAGTAGTAAAGCAATTAAAACAATAACTATAGAACGAGCCAAAATAGTGGCAGAAGGTATAAATTTAATACGCTGGATATAATTTACACGGTGACGACTGCGCAAAAGAGCCATTTGTTGCTGCTTTAGTTTAACTATAAAATTAGCTGGCACTCCTCCCTTTTCCATCTCAGCAAAGTATGGCAATAATCCCCGTATATCGTTTCGTACATCATATGAACGACGGCGGGCATCCTTTGTAAATCCAGTAGCGATTTTATACATTTGGCTGCGAAATCCTTCAATATCAAAAGTTGGATAGTTTTGGTAGATAGATGCGGCATCATCATACATATTTTCTACCTGAGCGGCAAATTCTGATGGCATACGCTCGGATTCTTTGTAGTCTGCTATTGTAGCTGAAAGCAAAAAACCAATAACAAATGTAACACTAGAAATAACGCCATTATGAAGAGAAGATTGCTCCACTGGCTCAAAACCTAAAATATGCAAAACATATTTTAAAGCCACGACTAATATTGCCATTAAAACACTAACTAGAAAAATTCTATATAATCTTATAAAAGAAATCATAGTTCTAAATTATAGCAATAAGTCATATCTTTTCAAAATAAAAAACCTGCTTAAAACAGGTTTTATCCACTCCTTTCTTTGAGCGAAATTATAAGTTTAGGCTACTGTAAGTTCTTTACTTACAGAATTAGAGACCTTGCGGAAAGAATCATCTGCAGTAGAGCTATTCTTGCGTACACTATTAATAACACGTAACCACGGGCGAGATAGATAATTAGCTGAATCACTGCTAGGCATATCGCTAGTAGTGTTATTTTGTGGCCCTCGAGGTCCACACATATTGCGCGCGTATAGTATTTTACCAGATTCCAAGCCAATAATATAATGACCATGGCCTTTATCTTTCATATCGTGGCATTTATCGCCAAAATATACATGCAGAGCGGCTTCTTTAGCGCCACTCCCGTGATAAAGGTAACGGCCCTTATTTATAATGACCCATTCCTGAGAATGTGCTGGAATCCCCAAAATTTTAACCACCTCCTCTGTCAAGCAGCCAGCCCATTGCGCGTAAGAGCGTATGGCGCTTTTCTTGACTTTGCGATGATTAGAGCGAGCGCGTTGAAATCCAGCTTTAGCTATATTTACACTTTTAGCTATACGCCTCTGATTAAAACTATATTTATCAGCATGTGTATACATATCGCTACAATCGTAATCATCACAGATATCTTCAAAAGATTCACCGTGCAAATTACGTGCATTAATATCACGTGCGACAACCTTTAAATCAGACTCATATGCCGATTTAGTAGAACTCTCCAAATTACGCAGCCTTCGCTTTGTTATTTTTGCAACATGCAAACTCTTATCGCGGCTGCTATCCATGTTACTGTAAGTATTTTTTTGCTTAATACTTTCTGGACAGTCTTCTTCAGCAATTAAGAATTTTAATTGCTTATGTGACTTGCGATTGTGGTTTTTCTTTGCAGATATTTTAAGCTTCCAACCATAACCATATACTGAATAAGCACTGGAAAGCATGCTTAAAATCTTGCTAATATCAAGTTTAGTATCTACCTTAGTAGACATAAAATCACCTCAACTTATAGAAGAACTACCTAATCGAATGATAAGGTACTTACATTCTACCATAGTAGCTAGTTAAAAGCTATATTTAGCATAATAATTTAATCTAACTTTACGGCGTATTTATCAATGAATTTTCTTAGAATTTTAACAGGTTCTGTGATGTTTTCTTTAGTGATTTTATCTATTATATTTTGAGCTTCACTTGGATTAAAATAACCAGCATATTTATATATATTAATCCGTAAAATTAAACCTTCAACATCTAATTCTGGATGAAACTGAGCTGCATAAACATTTTGACCAGCGCGCACCAGCTGTAAGCATTTTTCTGATTTCGCTAGAACTACACAATTGTTCAGACCTTCTATGCTGCCAACCCCCTCTTTATGACCGACAAAGGCCCTAAAATTATTTGGCAAATCACATACTAAAGTATCATTTTTAGAAGAAGGCTCTAGTTGAACATCCACTGCGCTAATATCTTCACCATAATCAAAACTAGGCTTTCCACCAAGGGCTGAAACTAACGCTCCCATACCCAAACAAGCCCCTAAGAATGGTTTATCTTCATCAATAATTTGGCGCATCAATGGTAGTATGTAGTTTTCAAATTTAATTTGATTAGCTGATTTTTCACTATAATCATAAGCAAAATTAGCTGGACCTCCACCCATAATTATTCCACTGTATTTATTTAAATCAATCTTTGGGTAAGTGCCAGTATCTAATCTTAGACGTTCAAGTTCATTTGAATTTAATCCACCAAAATGGCAAAAAGCCTTATATTCGCTATCTGAAGCGGAATCTTCTGGACGTGACTGTAACAATAAAAAAGGTTTAATCATAAACTTTTATTATAATTAATTTTTTATTTTATGCAAAATTAACTAATATTTATTATGCTTATGTTTGGCACTCTTGACATATGAGTGCTAAAAAATTACAATAAAATTAGAGCGAAAGCTCACCAAACTAAACGAAAGGAGTATATAAAATGAATAAACTCGTTCGATTCGATCCATTTGCAGAGATGGATGCTTTGCAACGCCGTTTCTTTAATGATGATAGCTGGACACCACGCCAGATGCGCTCGGTTGGACTACCAACTACTGATGTGTATCTTAAAGATAATTCATTAGTCGTAGAGGCTCATTTGCCAAATTTCCATGAAGATGATGTTAATATTTCAGTAGAACATGGTAATTTGGTAATTCAAGCCGAGCGCCATGAAAAAGAAGAAGATAAGGATAAAAAATACGTTGTACGTGAATCAAGCAGCAGCTTTTACCGTAGTGTTCAATTGCCAGAACGCGCTGACGCTGATTCTATAGAGGCACATTTGGATGATGGTATTTTAAAGGTCACTATACCAGTAACACCAGCACCAGAGCCAAAGAAGATAGCTGTTAAGTCACACAGTAAAAAGAAGTAAATCTAACATCAAACTAAAATAGCCTCAATTAAAATAATGGGGCTATTTTAGTTTATAACCACAAAACTTATATCATAGTTTCAAACAAGCCTCTCTAATTTAAATCCAGCATAGGTTCCATCCTGCTTATAGGCTTTTGAGCCTAGGAACGAAGGAATAGCCTGAAGTTCATCATTATAGACAAAATTCTCAAGACCATCTATGCTCTTTTCTTCCTCTGGCAGAATTTTTCCTATCATCTTATAAAAAGCTCGTTCCTGGTCAATCATCTTCCCATCCAAGTATCGTTCTATATCAGTGCATATCTGCTCGTACAAATCATCATTCAGGCGCGAATTAGACACCTCATAAGCCACAAAGTTCTGCGCCACTGTAGTGATATCATTTAATGGCGAGACCACTAAACTATCTTTTATGGCACTAGCATTGATAAACCTCTGCACTACTTCATTATTTCTATCTGCCGTTATCAAAATATCTGGCTGTTCGGCAGTGGTTGTATGAAAATCCAATACTAACTCTGGCTTCAGTAACCGAATACGCTCTTCAATAATCTTCGCACGCCGACCCTCATAAGTATCCAGACCAAGCCCGTAAATCCTATTTAGATCCGATTCAGTATACCGCACATTCTTTGCGTAAGCGCGCGGATTAGCTATGATAAATTCTATATCCTCCAGCAGCTTAGATCTTTTAGAGAGCATATATGCTAGCACATTTGGGCCTAATAATTCGTTACCGTGGGTGGAAATTATTGCGAGTATTTTTGTCATAAAATATCTCCTTATTTATTACATCTATTAAATATATTTTTATTATAATGCTCGCTGCTCACCATATAGATCCTGCCATTAAAAAATAGCGTTTTATATTAAATTGTATTGATTGATAAACACTGACATAACAACGTTTCATGACTTAAATATTTAACCATGAATAACATAAAATAATCAATCTCTGTTACTCTCTGTAACCGAAACAAAACCTCCACCCTCACGGCGAGAATTAAAAATAATATTTCTGAAGTATTTTCATAATTATTATTCAGTATCTAAATTAAGATTCCGTTTTTTTATTTCTTTAAAATATTCTTCTACTTCCTCTTTGGAGGTTAAATAAGTGTTTTATTATCCTTTAATTTTATTAATTATCCATAGAAGAATACAAGCTCCTACTACAGAAACAATTACACTATGGAGATTTAAGCCTGTAACCTCATATCCACCAAAGAAATTAAAAACTGCTCCACCAATGAAGGCCCCAACAATACCTGTAAAGATATTTGCGAAAGCTCCCATAGAAGCATTCTTTTTCATAATAATACTTGCAATCCATCCTGAAAATGCTCCAAGAATAATCCATGATAAAATACCCATATTATTTCACTCCTTATTAATAATTAATAAAAAGAAAGTACGGTTTTAGCCGTACTTTCTAATGTACAAAATCAATTACGACTATTATTTTTCTTTATCTTCTAATTTAGAATCAATAGCATCTTTAGATTTTTCAACTAATTCAGTTGCAACATCTTTAACATTAGACGCAACCTCTTTAGTTTTTCCAACTACTTGGTCTAAAATACCTTCAGCCTTTTTAGAATCGTCGTTTGTAGCTTCCCCTACGACTTCCTTTGCTTTACCTTTTACTTTATCTGTAAATCCTTTATCTGTCATTTTCAGACTCCCCTTTTGCTATATTTTCTTGTAACAACAATGAAAGCTATTACAATATTAATTTAATTATACATTAAATAGTATAGTTATCAATAGATAAAGCGGATTCAACATAGTATTAGCACAAAAACTTCATTTCTGTTTCACATTTGTGAAAAACTAACAATTTTTTATATTTTATTATATATAGCTATTAAAAAATTTTATTTAGACTGTTTTTATATATAAAATTCCGTCCTGAACTTTATTTTATATTTTTATTTCAATAATGATTTAAAATTTTTCAATTTAATATCTGTTTATGGAATACCTATTGTTATTGATTTTTAATTTAGCTTTCGTTACAATTTCTATGTATCCAGTTCAACTTTTTTAAGGTTTTAAACTAAGCGGGTACTTTTTTATTTAAATATCACTTGTTTAACCCCTAGTTTCAACTCTGATTTAGTTGTTATATAGGTTTTTTACGTTATGGAAAATAATAATCAAGGGAAGTTTTTCTAATCTAGGGGGCGCGGTCTGAAATTGCCTTTTCCTCTAGTGATTTTAACATAGAGTATCCCTTTACACCTATAAGGCTATGAGTAAGGAAAAACATTTTTCTAACATTTTTTAATTTGTCTGTATATGCTGTAATCAGATTGGTAATAACTAACATGTTCTTAATAGTTGCTCTTTGTTCTCTATCCAATCTTACCTCATTTTTCTCTTTCTTTCTATCCAGATTTCTTTTATTCTGTCAACATCTTTAGCTTTATATTGATAATTTTCTCCCACGGATTTTATCTCTCATGAATACAATACGTGGGTCATTACGCACTTCACGTTTTAACTAACTGTTATAATTAATATTTGCTTGTTAACACATTTCTTTAGTAGTTAAACCTGTTTATTGCTACTACTTTAAATCCTGCCATTTCATATGCGCCCTATACGCTCGAGCTGGCGCATCAACCTTACCCTTCTGAAGCAATAACTCCTCAGGGTTAATAAACATTACTTCGTCACCCTCTTCACCTGGTATAAAATCAAAATTCTCTGGCCAGACACGGAAATAAAAGCAGATTTGATTAGCATTAATCCTCTCGATATACATCTCATCCGACGCATCAAAAATCTGATAACGCAAATCACCCTTGTAGCCAACTTCTTCATATAGCTCACGTTTCAGTGACGATTCAATCGTCTCGCCAAAATCCATACCACCACCAGGCAAATCCCAATACGTCCGATTAATTTCCTTAACGACCAAAATTTGCCCAGCGTCGTTATAAATCAAGGCTTTGAGCGAAATGCGGTAGAGATAATCATAGCGAGTCGCGCCATCCGAATCTTGGGTAATGAGGTGTCCGTTGGTAATTTTTGACATGGAGATAATTATACTATAAAGCACCCTCGTCAGATATTTTTAGCTGTTCCAAAGTATTCACAATGACACCAACGGAATATATCAAATATTCAGCCTCCGCAGCTCCTTGTGTATTTGAGCCATGTTTTGAACCTGAATTGTAGTGACTATCCAATGTTCTAAGTTGATTGATAATTGAGCTACGGAAATGGTCGGCGATGCCAGCTTTCTTCAGGATACCTCCTATTGTGTTAATATTCGCTTGAAGACCTTTTGTATTATTCAGATATTGCCTCAAATATTCTTCAAGGGTAAGCCGAGTGGCGTTTGATGACTCATTCCATTTCGCTGAAGCGTATGCTTTTAATGCCTCCTCGTATTTATTTGCACTCTCGCCGTCCAGACTCAGCAAAGTACGCTCTACGACCTTTTCATCTAGCATCGGCTCACCTTGAGGATAAGTTACATATTTTCCTCTCTTATCTTTGCCGATCCTAATTCCTACATTTTCATTATTAATTATCGTAACGATCATATCCTTTTGATTATCGCTAATTACACTAGAAACTAGGATACATTCAAGTTTCTCCGCCATGACTACGGTAGATACTATACCTGAAAAATACTTTTTGAAATTAAAATTTCCACCTTCATAAGTAAGTTCTATATACTTCTCTAGCGGAACCGCCGCTATAAATGCAAACTTATTTAGCTTACTATGATCTTGAACATACAAAGAATCGCCTATTAGAGCACGTATTCTATAAATCGCTGTAGTAATATTATCCTCAATACTTGGCTCGGACAGCCCCCATCGTCGACGAAAATCACTATTCACACTAACTCCTCAACCTTCACCCGCCTCTGCTCCGTCGTATCCCGCTCGCGCACAGTAACGGTGTCGTCCTCCAGTGTCTGGAAGTCGATGACCACGCAGTGCGGGGTACCGATTTCGTCTTGGCGGCGGTAGCGTTTGCCGATGTTGCCGTTGTCGTCCCACATCACTCGGCCAGGGTTGGCTTTGGCGAGCTGAGCGTAGACTTCGCGGGCTTTTTCCACCAATTCTGGCTTGTTTTTAAGTAGCGGCGAAACGGCAAATCTAACTGGTGCCAAGTGCTCTGGCAACGCCAAATACACCCGCTTTTCACCGTTCTGCTCGTCCTCGCGGTACGCGCCCGACAGCACCGCCATCAGCGCCCGCTCCACGCCAAAACTAGGTTCAATAACATGTGGCACAAATTTTGTGTTCGTACCCTTGACGGTGTATTCCATACTCTTATTACTGACGCGCTGGATATTCATTAAATCAAAATCAGTACGATAAGCAATACCCATAAGTTCTTCACGGCCAATTGGATAATCATATTCAATATCGATAGTTTTTTTGCTGTAATGTGCTCGATCTTCTGGCGGCACATCTAGCTCATGAATATACTCTGGCTTTAGTCCCAATTCCTCTAAAAATGCATGTGTTGCAGCTAATAGCTCATCAAACGCTTCCTGCCATTTACTCGGATCAACAAAATATTCAATCTCCATCTGTTCAAACTCCCGGGAGCGGAACACAAAGTCGCGCGGCGCAATCTCATTACGAAACGCCTTGCCCTGCTGAGCAATACCAAACGGTAAATTAGGGTAAAAACTATCAACAACGTTTTTGAAATTGGTAAAAATACCTTGGGCTGTTTCTGGACGGAGATAAGAAATACTGTCATCACTCTCGGTCGCGCCAACGTGCGTCTTGAACATCATATTGAAAGTGCGCGACTTGCTCAGCGGATTGCCATCAGGACTTTTAATTCCTTTTTCCGCAATCGCCGCGTCCATCTCTGCCATCGTCATGCCGTCCGCATCAATGCCATTGTCCTTGAGAATATGATCAGTACGATAGCGACGATGATTAACCATATCCTCACATAGCGGATCAACAAAAGTATCAACATGCCCACTAGCTTTCCATACCTTCTGATTCATTAAAATCGCCGCGTCGACACCATAAATATCATCACGCTCATCAACAAACCGGCGCCACCACAATTGCATAATATTGCGTTTCAACTGCACACCCAATGGACCGTAATCCCAAGTTCCAGAAAGACCGCCATAAACATCTGAACCCTGATAAATAAAACCACGGCGCTTACATAGGCTAATAATATCTTCCATTTTTACTTGATTCACAAGAAGTCTCCTTTCTCTTCCTTGTGTTTGAGGTACAGTAGGTACAACAAATATTTACTCTCTGCATTTTAGTATAGCATGATTTTACTTGTTCAGTTCAGTATGGCTACGGGCAATTAGCCAGCAATCTGGCAATATACCTTCAATTCCACCAACCTGCATTACAACGCGTAACGGGTAGTTAGACATTAATCTAAGCAATTTAATATGATCCGCCGTAATTTCGCCTCTCTCGCTATGGCGTAAACCATGCTCTATTTTATCGTAAATATAGCGCCTATTTTGACTAAGCGCTTGTCCAGATACGTCACTTACTAAACTCAATTCATTACCTAAAAGTTTAGCATAGTTTAAATAAAACCAGGTTTTTATTAGAGCAAAATTAACCGTTTTATTATCAAGCGCTTCTAAGGTTTCCTTTAAAATACTAAACCATCCCGGTTCATCGATTATTTCACTAGAATACGCCACCATTTTCATTGCCTCGTAGGCAAATTGTAATTTATCATAGTTATCTAAAATATTCTTATAAAATTTAATCATTCTTGCCTGCACGAGCGTAGATATTTCACCTCTACCATGACGCAAGACTACTTGTGAAAGACTTAAAAGCTCAACCCCACCAGCCAGTTTAGATCTTGATTTACGCACACCACGCGCCATTGCACTGCGGCGGCCAAGCGGTGTTGAAAATTGAATAATCCTATCTGCTTCACCATAATTTGTACGTCTAAGTACAATTGCTTCAGTAGTTTCAGATTTCATAATATACGCCTCGCGGCTGCCAAAATATCTTGTGGCGTAATTTTAGATTTATCAAGTAGATCATTAATACCATAAGCTTTTAAATCTATTCCAGATAAACGGTCGGCTATATTAGTAATAATAACGACTGGTATTTTGCCAAGATACACATCAGATTGTAGCTCATTTAACAGAGTAAATATTGTTTCACCAGATAGTAAAATATCAGCAATTATTAGCTGAGGTGACCACGATTCAATTAGTTTTATTGCATTATTTAAGTTTTGTGTAGATTTAATTTCGTAATTATTTTTTAAAACATTAACATAAATATCGCTCTGCCATATATCATCATCAATTAGTAGAATTTTTGGCTTATCTATAATAGACATAGTTGCTCCGATTTTATAACGTCCACATAATATGTCATCCCATTCCGATGGCGAATCGTGCCAATATTGCCATTTATAGCATCAGCGAACCGCTTAGCAATAACCAGCCCCAAACCACTGCTTTCTGGACGATAAATTCGTTGTTGCTTTATCTGATTATTTATATTAATACCAGAAAGAGAGGGACCAAAATCGCGCAGTCCAACCCTAATTTTATTAGCGTTATGCGCTAGATTAAATACAGCTTCTTTATTTGAATAATGTAAAGCATTATCGCCAAAACCTAGTAAAATTCGCCGAAGAAGATCACGGTTTGCCACCACTAAAGGCGCAGAACGGCGGCCTTTGACCATAATTTTACGCCCATAAGCTTTATAAAGAGGCGTTAGCTCATGGGCTACGTCTTCACAAAGCTGCTTTATATTAATAGGCTCTGTATTAAATAATTCTTCATTTATTTTTTCTGACTGAGTTAAAATACTAGTCAAGCGTAACGAACGTTCGCTGGTCAATATAATTCTACTTATATAATCCTGACGAGTAGACTCGGTTAAATTATCTAAATCTTTCAGATTAAGCGCCAATTGACGAATTAAGGCGACTGGACTCTTCAATTCATGAGCAGCAGCAACTACGTCAAAATAATCACCTAGAAACGATCTATCGCTATTACTACCCTGCAGCCGTTCATTCATATATTCATTTTAGCATGGCAACAAAATAATCACCCTAAAAATAGCTGGCAGATATTATTTACTTTATTCGAAATTAATAGTTTGGATAATTTTATTAAAATCAGCTTTAAACGTTTCATTCGCATCTGTACGTACAGTTGCGGTCTTATCCCTAACCTTATAGATAACAGCTGCACCGCGTATGTTTTTACTAAAATTACCATCTAAGCGAGTACCTGTATTGCCCATAGAACTTGTACTAGAACTACGCAAATCACCTTTTTTAACCAAAGCATCATATTGCTGTACTACTTTATCATATTCCTTGTTTTCAATAGTTACGCGTAAAGCAAATTGTTGATCAGCAACAACTGGAGGGACCTTTGAGGGATGTAGATACGCCCTATACTCACCACCACGAGATTCAACATCGGTTGCCTCATAAAGATTCCAAGTTTTAGGGTATTTAAAGGTTAGTCTACCATAATCAGCTGGTCCTGAAAATTCAAGATTTGGCTCTTTTTCGCGCTCAGCATATTTTGCTTCTTCCTTTTGAGACTGGCGACGTTCTGCATCTATAACCGCTACCTTTATTTGAGAATCTACATCTGTTTTAGCGGTGTTATACTGCATATAAGCCCAAATAGCTAGACCGCCAAAAGCCAACGCTAAAATTGAAGTTACAGCTAGCAAAACACCCAAAATTACACTACCATGTTGTTTATTTACATTATCCATGATGTCATTATACTTATGTTTTTTGGCTATGTAAAGGCGCTATATTGTATAAAAAGTGGGCATTTTCTTTTTTAGAATAATTGAATCCTGGCACTTCAAACCCATAACTTATAAAATCAATTTCTCTTCCAGACCGGTTGGACCATTTTTGTACTAAGTCATACATTTTTTTAATATCACGCGACTCACCAAAAGTATAAACGATACTAACATCAGGGAGGGCGCTAATCCTCCAAAAGCTACGCCAAAAAATAGTAAATCGCCCTCTATTACTACGTAGCCGCAACCATGAAATTAATACCAGAATTGGATTTATTTCATAGCCAATCACCTTACTAGCACCAGCTCTAATAGCTTCATCTAAAACTACACCATCGCCACTACCTAAATCTACCAGAACATCATTTTTTTTAAATGGACGTAACTTACTAAAAGCAGATTCTATCTGTTTTCTCTGTGTAGGAACATAGGGCGCACCAAATAATGCCGTTAATAAAAAAATCAACACACAAATTACTACTATACCTATTATACTCTCTACCATAGAATCTTAATTATCCTCTAAGTCTATTATTGTGTTCTCTAATTCAGTTAGTTCCTTTTCTACTTCTGCAACTAAAGCAATAATTTCCTTATATTTTTCAATTGCCTTCTCGAGCACAAAATCATCACCCTCAAACCAGGCAGTTTCTCGCTCAATTTTTGCTATCTTTTCTTCTAATGTTAGATTACTTTCTTTCATAGTCTATTACCTTTGCTTTTATAAAATAATCTTTAGTTTCAATATCTATCTGTGCACCATTAGATAAAATATCATTCTCCATTCGCATAATTGCATAACCGCGTGCCAAAACATTACGTGGATCTAATGATTTTGCTATTTTGCCAAGTGCGGCAATTTTAGCTTTTTGAAGATCAATATAATTTAAAATATGATATCTCACAGTTAGCTTTCTACTATGAAGATGTGCTTTATTATCTGATATAATTTGATGTAAAGTGGGTTTAACTCGTAAAATACTCTGCCTAATTTTCAACCGCACATCATCTAAACTAGGTAATAAAATTGTCGCAGCATGAGTGGGCGTCGCAGCTCTTATATCAGATACTAGATCAGCCAAAGTTGTATCTATCTCGTGCCCAATTCCAGTTATAACAGGAACTCGACTAGCGGCAATTGCACGAACCACCCTCTCGTCATTAAAAGTAGCTAGATCATCTGCACTACCACCACCGCGCACTATAGCTATAACATCTGGTAGATTAGACATTTTATTACACTTTTCAATTGCATTGACAATTGACTCAGGTGCATCATTACCCTGGACTTGAGCATTACAGATTATGAAATCAACACCTTTTATACGCGAATCTGCTATCTTCATAAAATCTATATATCCAGCAGCTTGTTTACTACTAATAACCGCGATTTTACGGGGCAACCATGGCAAGATTCGCTTACGCGATTCATCGAACAGACCTTCTGCGGCTAATTTAGCACGTAAAAGTTCAAAACTCTTTTTTACACTACCTTCACCAATTGGTCTTATACTGTCAATTGTTAGACTAAACTTTCCTTTTTGAGTTATTTTTGGACGAGCTTTAGCTCTAATGTACATACCATCTTCAATTGAAATATGTAGAGCAAATTTCATCATAAAACAGTTCACACTTGATTCTTTATCTTTTAGATTGAAAAACACAAATTTAGACTGATTTATAGAAAAAGATTCAACCTCTCCTTCAATAAAAACACTTGGGTAGATAGTTTCAAAAGACTGGTTTGTTATCGCGATAAAATCACTAACTGTTAGCGTCGGTATCATCACTTTTACCTCGCTTAACTATCGCCTGTTGATAAAACGCATAGCCACCAATAATTGTTCCAGCCATTAAAAGAACTCTAGTTAATACAATTGCAGCTATACCAGCCTGATTATCAATACCTGCAGCTGCCAAGAACGCCACCATAATCAATTCATATGCACCAGCTCCGCCTGGTGTAACCATAAAAATACTTGAAGCGCCAGCCAGACCATAAGCAGCCACTAAAGGCGCTGGATTTATAGGGTGACCAAGCGCCAAAAATACACAGTAGAACATCGCAATATCAGATAAATTAAGTACAAGACCCCAGAAGAATGGCTTTATTATCATCTTTTTCTTAGACTTTACCTGGCAATAATCTTTTTGAAGCTCATTTAGAAACCCAGCTAAGGACTTAGAAGATTTAATACCTTTCTTATGGCGCCCAAATGTAATTACTTGAATAGATTTATTTACAAAATTTATGATTTTCTTGGCAGTATTTTCGAAGTTTTTATTATGCTCCAGAATATATACAACTATCGCAACTACGCCAAATATCAATATAGCTAGACCTATAGTTACAATCACCGTTAGCCTATTTAGAGAGCCATCAAATAGCATAGCGGTGACAGAAATTAGTAGTATTACTACATAAGCAATAAACGTAGCAACAATTCTAATCAATTGAGCAGCAGCCGACTTACTAGGCGAAATACCGTAAAACTTGAGTCTCCAACCAATATAAGACACACCACTTACTCCAGCGCTAGGTAAAATATGGTTAACAAAATTCATTTCTAATGATAATCTAGCAAGATCTGGGGCAGAAATGTGACGCGCCCTACCCTGAGCACGCAAGTACGAAAACATTGATGCACCCATGGAGTAAAAAGATAAAAACTGTAACGGAATCAACCACAGGATTATACTCATATCAACCTTGCCTAGTAAATGCCAAGATTGCATAATCTCGTGCCGTGAAAGATAAATTATCACCACTAAAATAACAGCCGTAGCTAAACTTAGCCATACACGCCCAGAAACTCTCTTAATCATAATGATTATTATACGACATTTTAAGAATCAGGTATACTAGTATTGTGATTTTATGCATTTTAGGACGTCAACCAGAACTAGGATTAACTGAGTTGGAATCTCTTTATCCTGGTAAAGTTACTAGATTTGGAAGTGAAGCTGCTCTAGTAAATATAGACCATTTAGATATTCAGAATTTGGGCGGCTCACAAAAGGCAGCTCGTGTTGTTTATAATTTGTATAATGCGAAAATATCAGAAATATCGCATAAAATTATAGATTCTTATTCAAAACGGGCAATCAGAAAAGATTTATCTAAACTAACAATCGGAATTAGCGCCTACAATGCTAATATAAAAACAACGCAGATTAAAAAAATAGGCGCCGCCATAAAGTTTAATGCCAAAAAATTAGGCGGAACTGTGCGTATAATACCAAATAACGATCCAGTTTTAAATACTGCCACATCTCATCATAATAAGTTAGGTTTGAGAGAAAATAAAAAAGAAATTATCATAATTCAACATAATAGCAGAACAATAATTGCCGAAAGTATTGGAGCACAGAATATCACTGCCTTAGCAAAACGAGATCAAACAAGACCTAAGCGAGATGCTTTTGTGGGTATGCTACCACCTAAATTAGCTTTAATGATGTATAACATGGCTATTGGCAAAAGCCAATCTATTTTAAATAAAAAGCTAAGCCAGCCAGCCATTCTGGATCCGTTTTGTGGGACTGGCGTAATATTGCAAGAAGCCTATTTACGTGGTGCCAAAATATACGGTACAGATTTAAATCCAAAGATGGTAAATTATACCCAACAAAATATAGCCTGGCTTACTAAAAGTCAAGCTTATAAACTGCATATACAGCAAGGTGATGCTACTATTCATACATGGAACTATGCTAATGAATTAAATGCAGTGATCTGCGAAACGTATTTAGGACAACCCTTTAATTCAACACCTAACCCAACAAAATTAGAACAAGTCAAAGGTAATTGTAATAATATTATTAGTAACTTCCTAGAAAATATTCATCCACAAATAAATCAAAAAACGGCCCTATGTATAGCAATACCCGCATGGCGTGATACAGAATTTAACACTATTCACAGATTACCGTTAATTAAATA
This sequence comes from TM7 phylum sp. oral taxon 348, assembly GCA_007845485.1. GTDB lineage: Bacteria > Patescibacteriota > Saccharimonadia > Saccharimonadales > Saccharimonadaceae > SDRW01. Next base: position 38,129 of record SDRW01000002.1, on the reverse strand, counting down.
TATAGATAAACTAGGATATAATTTACACAACAAAAATCCCCTACTCTATTTCCGAGAAAACCAAATTGTAGCACGTGATATTCTAATTCTAACCAAAATTAAATCCCGATAAACATAAGTACTAAAAATGTATTCTTCTTAATAAGTTGCTACTGGGACTGTTCTAAATTTTGAACAATTTTTTTAGCATAGCTGGCGATATCCTTGGCTTTATCCTGTTCTTTTTTGTATTCAGAGCCATCTGGTAGGCAAGATTTAAAATTACCATCCGTTACATATGTATCTGTCGCTAGATAGTAATAATCACCAACCTTTTTATATATAGAACTATTAGGATTCGCTGCAAATCTATAAAATTCACGCAATTTAGCTTCGCTCACTTTCCCATCTACTTCTATATCATTTGCTTTCACGCGATAAATAGTGGCAAAATAAGCATCTTTACCACAGCCATAAACCTCAGCCTTCATACTAGGTGAATTATTTATTAGTTTACGATTAGTAGCAGTGCGCGCCAATTCAGCTGAATAAAATCCTAGATACTCTACGCCACTTGTGGAATTAATCATAAACTTATATTTTATGTCCTTATCTGAACCCGCGGTATTTATATCTGATCTATATTTTACTTTCCATTCAGGTATTTCCATATAACCATTCGCACCCGCTAGTGCGTTTCTTCTCTCACCTGCAAGTCTAACCTCTGATAACCTATATTCTTGATTATTTAGTTGATCCTGGGTGGTTTCTAACTGATCCTTAAGCAATAACTGCTGATAGTACAACCATCCGCTTAGTCCAATTAATGAAAAAAACAAAATAAAAGCTAAAAAAGTTCCGAGAGTGCGTGTTTTACTTCTTCTTTCTGGCTTTATCTTATTAGTACCTATCTCATGTCTAGGTCTTTCTAGTTTTCCTATGGTGATTGGTTTTCTAGCGGGAATTTGCTTTTGCTTAGGAGTAATGTTTTGTTTAGTCTCACTAATATTACTCTTAACCAGAGGTTTGTCCGACTCTGCTTTAACACTTATCTCTTCTGGAGACTCTTCAAGCTTATTTACTTTACCAGTATCCGAGATAGAAATACTTTCCTCATTAGTAGGCATTTTATTATAATAGGCTGCTTCTATACTTTCAACCCGTGCAAGTTCACGCTCTAACTCATCCCTGGAGCTATTTTTAGATCCACTCCCAGTACTGGTATCATTTAGTTTTTTGGTTTTATCCATACCTACCCTATTCCCTACATTATAGCTAAATATAATGCTAACCCTTATGATTAAAATTGTCAACTTCCGATATAGTCTGGTTAATATAATATTTGACTATTATCACGCTTTAGAGTAGAATATAAAGGATTGTATTATATATTGAACATCAAGGAGAGTTAAATGTCGAAAGTTAAGGCTGGCGGCTCGAGTAAAAACATTCACAATAATGCTGGGCAGCGCCTAGGTGTAAAAAGATTTGGCGGACAAAAAGTTAGTTCAGGCGAAGTTTTAGTGCGTCAAACTGGTGCAACCAAGATTGCTGGCGAAGGTACTTATATGAGTCGAAATTATACTATACACGCAGCTAAGGATGGCGTAGTAACCTTTAAGAAGGTAAAAAAGACTTTATTTACAGGTCGCAATGTACCACGCACACAAGTTACAGTATTGTAATTAAGTATTATAAATGAATTATATTTTTAACCGCTCTTTAGTGAGCGGTTTTAAAAAACACAAAAATATAAAATAAATACCAGTATAAACCTGGTATTTATTCACGAGGTAGACTATAGCTTTTAGTTACTATATACCTAGTCTTACTTCTGTAGATAATCTACCGCCGCATCTAATTGTGGATCACGGTTATTATTAATATCATCAGATGAAAGCTCAACCTTTTTATCAGGCTCTATCCCCTCTTTACTAATATTCTTACCCTTTGGTGTATACCAATTTGCTACCGTAACCTTAAGCATATCACCTTTTGGTAGATCTATCATTTCCTGAACACTACCCTTACCAAATGATTTTTCACCAATTAACGTAGCAGCTTGATGGTCTTTTAATGCTCCCGCAACAATCTCACTAGCACTAGCAGAGCTAGAATCAATCAATACAACCGTTGGCATACCATTTAAAATAGCCTGTTTTCCCGATTTTAATGTTTTTGGATTATTAGATTTTCCTTTTTCGCTAACCACATCTTTATCATTTAACCACACTCCGGCAACATCTATACCAGTCTGTAAATAGCCACCGCCATTACCACGTAAATCTAAGATCACACCCTTTACATTTTGATGTTTCATATCTTCAGCTGCAGCTCTAACTTTCGCAGCACTATCTGTACCGAATCGACTTAACTTTATAATACCAATTTCATTTTTTATCTGCGTTTCAATATCTGGAGAGGTAATTTCTTCACGTTTAACAGAAATATCCATACGCTCACTACCACGCCTAATAGTGATTTTAGCAGTAGTACCTACCTCACCACGAACCATCCGCACTATATCTTCAATCGACATATTAGCAGTAGCTTTGTTATTAACTGCTAAAATAATATCTCCAGCTTTTAAGCCAGCTTTTTCGGCGGGAGAATCCTTCAACGGACGCACTACAGTAGGTTTATTATTGCGCATTCCTAGTTCTGCACCGATACCGCCACCTATAGTACCATCTAAGTCTTTTTCTAACTCGCGCGCTTCTTGCTCAGTATAATATTCTGTATAAGGATCTTCGGCTGCTGCGGCTACACCTTTATTCAAGTAGGCTTTTAATTTTTCATTAGAAATATCACCATTATATTTAGATTTAAGCATGTAATAAATACTTCTAGCATCACTAAAATCTGGCGAATCTGACGCCATGACTGGAATTTTCAAGCCAACACGGGAAGCTGCTTCTACTATCAAATTAGAACCGCTAGTACCAGCTAGTAGCCCAGCCGCAAGAGCAAAAACAACCGCAAGAATTAAAAATTTAGTGCTAAAATTCCGTTTTGATTTAGTATCTTTCTCACTCATCTATATAATTATAGCGCACAAACATAATGTACGCTATAACAAAGCTTTAACGTTTTATATATTAGAAGTAAACGTAAGTAAGACCTGCAGCTGAACGAGTGTATTTACGATATAAACCATCCCAAGCAAAATTATAATCGCTTACAGTAATAGTACCGTCTCCATTTACAGACTCTACATACATAACATGTCCATAATAACCAATGTTCATAACCGCTGCTGCTCCAGCTTTTGGTGTAGAGCCGCTAGAAATACCATGACGCGCAGCCGTTGATGGCCATTCGTTAGCATTTCCTGCGCCATTAAAATGTGGCACGTAACGCCCGGTACTATGAATTTTCCATGCCACATAGCTCACGCATTCACGAGTATACAAACCCCAAGGATCAATATAAGCATCTAGTGGAGCACTCGCCCACGCACCTGGATAGCCTCCGCCGCCTGGCTCGCCAGCTGGAATTGACACCTGACTGCTACCACCATTGCTGCGCATAGCAGCTTGGGCTGCACGAGCGTTAGCCTCAGCCTGAGCTGCACGAAGCTGCTCTACACGCAGATTATTAGCATTTGCCCTTTCGCGGTAGGCATTCTCTTCGCCCTTAGTATCTTCTATAAGTTTTTGCTTCTCAGATTCTTTTGCAGCTAATTGAGCGCGCTGAGCTTTTTGCGTCTCAAGTTCGCGTTGAACAGCCTTCTGCTGACCCTCAAGCTTCTTCTTTAAACGGTTTATTTCATCTACAGTTTCAGTAAGCTTCTTTTGCATAGCAGATTGCTGACTAATACTATCAACAACATCCGCAATATTACCCTTACTTGCCACCATTTCAAGAGGTGTTATACTCTGTGTAATAGAATATTCAACAATCACATCACCTAATGCATCTTTACTTTCATCTATTTTGTTCTGACTAGTTTTAATGTCTTTAGATAGTTGATTGTATCTAGATTGGCTTTTGGTAATCTGTTCTTGAATTAAACGCGATTGCGATTCTAGCTGCCTAAGTTCTTCCTGGTAAGTGGATGCCATCATGGCTAACTCGTTAGCTTGAGAATTATTCTCATTCGCTTCGTTTTGAGCGGATTTTATCTGATCATCGTATTGATCAGCAAAAACAGTTTTACTTAACTGAATTGGCATCGAAACAGTAACTAAAACAGCACAAGCAATATAAGCCGCACGAGCTGCGAGAGACTGTTTCGAAACTGACATTGTGGTGGACTGTAGTTTCATATAATACTATATTACTATAAGCACTTACATATTGTCAACAAAATGATTATGTTTATAAAAGCAAACTAAATCTTTAAATAACGCCTGGTTGCTAATAGAGAAGAAATGATGCCAATAATCGCGCCGATTACAATCAATCCAAGTAAAACAAAAGGTGCGTATGCAATTATGATATGCATCGTAGATTCAATCTGAATTCCGTAAGTCTCTAGTTTTACTCGAGACAGCATAAGACCAGAGACCCCTAATCCCATAGCTATTACAGCTGCTATGAATCCATACACAATAGCCTCCACTATGAACGGACCACGAATAAAGCCCTTATCAGCACCGATAAGTTTCATCATCTGAATTTCCTCTTTACGATTAAATATAGCCATCCTTATAGTATTAAAGACAACCAACGAAGATATAGTTATAAGGACGACACTAATAACCAACCCCATCTTTTCTGCGAAGTTAACCCAGCGTCCAATACTATCTACAGCGACCCGACGATCACCAGCAAAAGAAGCATCTCTTTTTGGATCTTTATATTTTAAATAAGTTTTATTTTCAGCAGCATATTTTTCGAGAGATACAGTATTATTAACATCTGTTAAATTAACTCTTATTACGCTAGAAAATTTTGTATTCGCTATATTTAAAGCGTTAATAAGCTCAGGGCGATCTTTGTTTGTTTCAATATAATCTTGCCTAGCCTGCTGAGGCGTAATAAATGTAACCGTCTTTACACCATTAAGTTTACTAATGTCATTTTGCATTTTATTTAATTCTTTCTGCGGTGCATCATGTTTGATATATAGAGAAATATCAACCTTATCGCGGATTACAGTAGTCGTGTCAATTAAAACATTTCGGGCAATTAATGATACCATTATTACAAAAAGAGTTAGTGTCATCATAGCCGTAGCAGCCGCAGTCAACCAGGCATTACGGCTGAAGTTATGGACACCATATCTACACATACGCACAAAGGTAATCCACTGGCGGCGCTTACGCTTTTGTAAGGCAAATTCCTTAGCGGGTATTTTCTTTTTTCGACTCATTGTTTATAACTCCCCTGTACTTGATCACTAGTAATTTTACCATGTTCAAGCACAACCACCCGACGTTTTAATTTATTAACTATCTCGGCATTATGAGTAGTTAGCAGTACTGTAGTACCATATTTATTAATCTTTTCAAGTAATTTTACTATGTCCCAACTATGTTTTGGGTCAAGATTACCAGTAGGTTCATCTGCAACTAAAATTTTTGGCTGACGAACAATAGCACGAGCAATAGCCACACGTTGACGTTCCCCACCACTTAGCTGATGAGGAAAACTCTTCTCTTTACCCTTAAGACCTACTAATTCAATAACTTTTGGAACGGTAGTTTTAATCTCGCGATTTGTCATTCCTGCTATCTCTAAGGCAAAAGCTACATTTTCAAATACAGTACGTTGCGGCAGTAGCTTAAAGTCCTGAAAAACTACGCCTATCTTACGGCGCAATAACGGAATATGCTTATCCTTTAGAGTGTCATAATCAATTCCACCTACAACAATCTTGCCGCTTGACGGCTTTTCTTCACGAGTTAAAAGTTTTAACAATGTGCTCTTGCCAGCACCGCTTGTACCTACCAAAATCACAAACTCCTTTGGGCTAATATGTAGACTAACCCTATTTAGAGCAGGATTATGATTTTTATCATAAGTCTTCGTTACCCTATCCAACAAAATCATATATTCTCAGTATAGCATTTTTTTAGGATAAGCGCTAATTAGTCTATTCTAATCTTTTTTATAAATCAGCTTGTAAGTTCGATTCAATATATGCATCTATAAAACCATCAATTTTACCATCCAACACATCTTTAGCATTTTTCTCTTCATATTTGGTACGCGTGTCTTTTATTAAAGTGTATGGATGCAAAATATAATTGCGAATTTGTGAACCCCAGTTAGCACTCTCACCCGCCCGTAAATCGTTAATAGTTTCGGCATGTTGCTCAGTCTGAATCTGTACCAATTTAGATCTTAGAATCTTTAAAGCAGTCTCTTTATTTTGAATTTGGCTGCGTTCATTCTGTATTGCCACCGTTATGCCTGTCGGCAAATGGGTAATTCTAACTGCACTATCAGTTGTATTTACACCCTGTCCACCACGGCCACCACTGCGATATACATCTATACGTAAGTCCTTATCGTTAATATTAACTTCGTCTGCAGTTTCTATTTGCGGCAAAACTTCCACTAAAGCAAAGCTAGTCTGGCGCAAATTATCACTATTAAATGGACTTAAGCGCACTAATCTATGTACGCCATGTTCACTATGTAATCTTCCATAGGCGTATGGACCATTAATCTCTATAACACTAGTTTTTAAGCCAGCCTCATCACCAGAAGAACGCTCCACTATTTTAGCTTCTAAACTAGATTTTTCAGCAAAACGTAAATACATTCTTTCAAGCATTTCAGCGAAATCCTGTGCGTCAGTACCGCCTACGCCAGCTGTAATTCTAATTATGGCATTATAGTTATCGTATTTTCCAGAAAAAGCCAGTAGCTTTTTTAAGTTAGTAAAATCCTTTTCCATTGCCGTTAGCTGATCTCTAAATTCCTTCTCAAGTTCTTCTCCGCCAAGCTCCATTAGCTCGGTAATATCGTTAATCTGCATTTCAAGCGCCAACCACGGCTGCAATGCAGTGTGAAGATCTGAGGCTTTTTTATTAAGTTTAGCTGCATGAGATGGATTATTCCAAATTTCTGGCTGTAATAATTCTTGCTCAATTTGTTTTAATTTGGCACGCTCATCATTAATTGAAAGCCCTTCATAAACATGATGGAAATCTGAACGTAATTCATCCAACCTTTTATGAATCTGATCCATCTTTAGAGTCCTTTATTTTGGTATTATTTTTATCATTAGATTCAGAAATTTTAGGTAATGTATCGTTGATTAGGTTTGAACTATCAATTCTCTGCAACCTACGAACCAAAAACGGATGAGATGAAAACGTCTGTGAAAATCGATTAAATGATGAGTCCGTCTTGTAAACTTGCCACTGCTGAGCTAAATCATTAAATGACTTAGCCATATCTGGTCCGATATGTACGCACACTAGTGCTCGCTTCACCTGCTCTTTACTCTTTAAATAAGCTAGAGCTAGCCTGTCAGCTGTAAACTCAGACCGACGCCCCCAAAAATCAAGTATCCAACTGAAAACAGACCCAAGACCAGGCATAAATCTAAAAATACTAGAATAGGTGCCCATTTTGGTATGACCATATTTAATATGCGCCATCTCATGTACAATGATTGCTTTTAGCTCATCGTCAGCAGCGTAGCGTATCAAACCAGAATTTAGCACAATCGTATACGGCTTGATGAAACCAAAAGCAAAAGCATTCATCACTGGATCTTGAGTTACCATGATTTCTACTTCAGGCATCTCTAAATCTTTTGCAACCTTGTTAGACCAGTTTCTTAGCCATACGCAATCGCTATATTCTACCTGCAAGGCGTTCCCTAGATAAGTTTGGCGCATTATCCTAATAGAAACCAGTAATAATATAAATCCTGCTATACCAGTTAGTAAAAAGATTATGTTTTGCGTAAAGAATGATTCAAACTGCGAAAAGCCATTTTCATCAATTTCATGTGCAGCATATAATGCGGCTATAAATCCAAGCGAAACTGTAGCGATTATAATCGTAATACAAATAATAACTGACAGCCAAAAAACTATATAGTCACTTTTTTTATTGGCATCTTTTACTATTTGCGGTACATTCATATTGTTTCTCCACTCTTCAATAAATCAACAGCATTAATAAACTTTTTGCCTCTATCTTGATAATTTTTAAACATTCCAAAACTTGCACATGCTGGACTAAGGATAACTACATCACCAGGACTAGCTGCAGCGGCGGCTTTAGATACAATTTCAAACATTGAGCATCGCTCCAAATTGACATATTTTGCTATACCAGCATCTTTTAAAAATTGTTCAATTCTATTTGCTTCATCGCCCATTAATATAATTTGACGAATATTACTTTTCTTTATTTCTTTTACCAAATCAGTGAAATCACCACCCTTATAAGATCCACCAAGGATTAGAACCTTTGGCGAAGTAAATGATTTAATTGCAGCAATTGCACTACCTGGCGTTGTTGATATACTATCATCATAAAATTTGACATCATTAATTTCGCTAACATATTTTAATCTGTGCGGCAATCCTGTAAATGATCTTAATCCCTCGGCGAACTGATTATCTGAAATATCTAATTGTAGTTCAAGCACAGCACTCATAGCGGCGCAAGCATTCTCTAGGTTATGCTTACCAGGTAATTTAACGCAGCTAATCGGGCAAATTTTACGGTCGTTTGTATAGAAAAAATCATCTTTAATATACACAAGTCCGTCATCTTTAATACCATAACGATGTATATTATTTAGATAATCACCCTTAGTTGTTTGATCTAGAGTGGCGAGTGTAACTGAAGCAATTTTTTGACTAAATGGATTTGAAGGATGATAAATACAGATATCATTCAAATTCTGCCAGCGCCGAATATTAGATTTAGCCTTAAGGTAATCTTCAAAATCAGTGTGAACATCTAGATGGTCAGGCTCTATCATTAAAACAACAGCTATATGCGGAGAATATTTAATATCCCAAAGCTGAAAGCTACTCATCTCATAAACCACAAAATCCTCTGAACGTATATCGGGCAAAACAGATAATGCTGGCACGCCAATATTCCCAACTAAATGAACCTTCTTACCAGACGCGCGTAAGATACTTGTTATAAAACTTGAAGTAGTACCCTTACCTTTAGTTCCTGTTACTCCTATAATCGGTGCTTTGCATTTGGCAAAAAATTCATTGGTAGCAGACCATACTAATTTAGCTTTTTTAATTTTTAAAGGGCTAAGCCCAGCAGTTCTAATAACCATATCAAACTGACTCATATCATCGTATACACCATCACCCGTAATATACTTTGCGTCGCTTGGTATATCTATATCTTCACGTTCATCTACAATTGTTAAGTCATTGCCTGGTTTGTTGAAATATTTATAATTTTGCTTTCCCTCCAAACCATATCCTGCTATTGCTATTTTCATCTTTAGAGCTCCTTTTTATATAAAGGTTGAATTATTTTAGCTAAATCAGCAGGCTTAGTATGTTCACCAGATCCGACCATCGCTAATGACCAAGTATCAGCATCAATAAATTGACGAGCTACCTCTATCATATCACTAAATTTTACTTTCTTAATTCGCTCTGGAATATCATCATATTTATAGACTTTATCCGTTGGAAAATAATATCCAGTGTAATAACTTAAAATCATGCCAACTGTCTGAGCATTCATTTGATATCGCCCAAGCATATAACTTTTAGCCATTTCTAGATCAGATTTTTTAACATCGCCACTAAGAACCTTTTTCAATTGATCGTACATAATATCAAAAACCTGCGCTGCAGTTTCATGGTTAACTTCTCCGCCAAAATCCCAACTAGAAAAATATGGATATTTAGCTGTCGTACTAAACATTCCATAAGCCAAGCCACGTTTTCTAGCAGTACCAAAAATATAAGAATGCATAGTTCCAGTTAAAATATGATTCAAATGCGACATAGCTACATATTCTTCATCAGAAAGAACTTTTGGCAAAATCATTGACCAACCAAACTTAATGTTTGATGACTCTTTACGCTTTATTAAAGTAGGCTTCGCAGAATGTAATTTATCTACAGGAACAGAAAAACGTTCGCCCTTTGGCAAATTCCATCCTTCTAGATAACGCTTAATGGCGCTTTTACGACCATGCATACGCCCCGCAATTGCAAACCGCATATTATTGCTAGTATGAGTTCGTTTATAATGCTCTTCTATATCATCTAAGGTAATATTTGGTATAGTTTTAAGGCGCTCAGACATGGTCAAAATATCTTCACCAAGTAACTGTTGCATCTTAATCCAAAGTAAATGTAAGTGACTATCTAAATAACCCGTTAATTCGCTCTTAACATTCCCCTTTTCTGCCTTAAGTTCAGTTTCATTAAAACGAGGGCTACAGATTGAGAGTTCTTGTAGCTGTAATATTCTCTCCCACTCAAAATCGGCACATTCTGCCGCATAAACCATGCTAACATCACTAGTAAATGCATTATGATAGGCACCATTCTTCGTAAACTCAGCCTCAAATTCATGTTCGTCTTTATATTTAGCATTAGCACCAAAAGCCATATGCTCCATAATATGAGCGGTTTCATATATATCTTTACTGCGAGTGAAACGATTACCTGCTCTAAATTGGAACTCAAAATTCATCACTGTAGCATCAGGTACATCAATTAACAGACCTCGCGCCCCATTACTTAGGCGAATCTCTTCAACAGTATGTTTCATAACTTACCTGCGGTTCTTTTTGCGATTTTGACGTTGCGCTTTTTTCCTTTTACGAGCAACATTCTTAGTATGATTTTTTTCAGCGGTGGTTTTATCCTTTTTGATTTTACCAAAATCATCATCACTAACATGAGTTACACTAGTAGCCTCGTTAACCCCTTGTTCAACTGCTGTTTCTGCTAAACGAGTAAGTTCAGTTTCATATTCATCATCTACATTTTTAGCCTTAATATCTGTTGGATGAACGCGCATAATAATACGTAATGTTTCCATCCGCAACGCTTCTTGTAGCCCTTCAAATAATTTTTGCGACTCCACTCTATATTCGACCAACGGATCCCTTTGACCAACACCTCGCCAGTGAATTCCTTCGCGCAAATGATGCATATTTTCAAGATGTTGCATCCAAAGTTGATCAAGAACCTCCATATAAACTTCGCGCTCAAGCTTACGTAAAGTTTCGGGGGTAATTATTTTCTCTTGCTCAGCATACAAATCTTTAGCAGCCTTAAGCGCTATATTATATCGCTTTTTGTCGTTACGTTCAGCACCAATTTTTTCAATTTTATCACTACCAATTGGGAATAATGCATCAAACTCCTCGGCAAATTTTTTATTATTTTTAGCGGGCACAACTGTTAGGCTTTTTATAGCCTCGCGAATTAGGCGGTTAATCTCATTCTTGATATCATCGCCCTCTAAAATCTTACGCCTAATAGCATAAACAACTCGACGGTGACGGTTAATAACATTATCGTATTGAACAACATTTTTACGAGTATCAAAATTGTAGCCTTCTACACGCTTCTGAGCAGCTTCTAAAGTCTTGCTTACGGCTCTATTTTGAATCGGAGTATCTTCATCCACACCTAGACGATCCATTAAAGATGCTATTCTTTCACCCTGGAATATTCGCATTAAATCATCTTCTGTTGATACATAGAATTGCGTCTCACCTGGATCACCTTGTCGCCCGCCACGACCGCGCAACTGATTATCAATTCGGCGTGACTCATGACGCTCTGAGCCAATAACCACCAAACCGCCAAGTTCTTTTACACCTTCACCAAGCTTAATATCCGTACCACGACCAGCAATGTTTGTAGCTAATGTAATAGCTCCCTTTTCGCCAGCCTTAGCAATAATTGATGCCTCACGCTCATTATTCTTTGCATTTAAAAGCTCGTATTTTATACCTTCTTTATCAAGCCATTTGGCAATTAGTTCATTCTTTACGATCGAACCAGAACCAACCAGAACTGGTCTGCCCAATTTATGATATTCCTTAATAGCTTCTGCAACAGCCTTTAGCTTTGCTTTTTCTGTCTTAAATATCAAGTCTTCCTTATCTATACGAGCAATAGGCTTGTTCGGTGGAATCTGTACTACGTCAAGTGAGTAAATTTGTTGAAACTCTTCAGCTTCAGTAAACGCCGTACCCGTCATACCGCTAAGTTTTTTATACAAACGGAAGAAATTCTGGAATGAGACGGTTGCTAAAGTCATACTTTCGTTCTGCACTCTAACCTGTTCTTTCGCTTCAATAGCCTGATGCAAGCCTTCAGAATATCGACGCCCATGCATCAAACGACCAGTATGCTCATCAACAATAATAACTTCGCCATCAGTTGTAACAACGTAATCCTTATCTCGCTTGAATAAAGTTTCAGCTCTTAATGCTTGGTCCATATGATAAACACTTCGCACATTATCTGGTGTGTATAAGTTTTTTATACCAAGCATATTCTGCACTTTTTCAACACCCTCATCACTCAAGCTAACAGAGCGGCGTTTTTCATCAAGAATATAGTTAACTTTATCGGCTGCAACTTTATTAGCAATTTTAGCAAAATTAATATAATTATCAGGATTATCTTCAGCAGGAGCGCTAATAATAAGCGGTGTGCGAGCCTCGTCTATCAATATTGAATCCACCTCGTCAACTATCGCAAAATTTAGTTCGCGCTGGCGTAATAATTCAACATCATTAACCATGTTATCACGCAAATAATCAAAGCCGAACTCATTATTTGTCCCGTAAGTAATATCAGCACTGTAAGCCTCTTTTCTGCCAACTGGACGAAGTTTACGCATTTTTTCATCATCATGCGCTTCATTATCATAATCAGGATCGTATATAAATGACGCGTCATTTATGATTACACCAGTTGTCAAGCCCAAAAAATTGTACAACTCTCCCATCCAACTAGCGTCACGCTGCGCCAGATAGTCGTTTACAGTAACAACATGAACACCCTTGCCTTCAAGAGCATTCAAATATACAGGCAAAGTAGCTACCAAAGTTTTACCTTCACCAGTTTTCATTTCAGCTACATTACCTTCATGAAGTACCATTCCACCGATCATCTGAACATCAAAATGTCGCATGCCAAGTATACGACGACTAGATTCACGCACTAAAGCAAATGCATCTGGCAAGATTGTATCAAGGGTTGTTTTTTTATCACTAAGCTTTTCTTTTAGAATATTGGTCTGGTCTGCCAATTCTTTATCATCCATTTTTTGATATTTAGATTCAAGCTCGTTGATTTCTTTAACACGCTTTTCCAAATTCTTAATAATACGACGCTGTGGATCGCCGAATACTTTCGATAGCACTTTCTGCCTACTAACCATAAAGTTTCCCTCTCAATTTTCTGAATCTATAAAACTGATATATATTATACACTTTTACTGCTCAACTTTAAATAGCGGGGTAACCAAAACAACCCCAAGAATATTATCCCAGGGCTGTAAAGTTTATTTGAATCATTAAGTCTATTGTTGCTCGCGGCGGAAACTACGCTTAAATCTAGCCATTATACCTTGTTTGCCAACATGAGCAAGACGGGTTTCTTTATATTTACGTAGTTGGCCAGTCAATTTAGCCTCCACAATATCAACGGCAGCTAAAGCATTCATAGTAGTATCTTTAGCGGTGATAATCTTTTCTGGCACTGTTAGTACAATTTCTACTTCGTATTTATTGCCATCCTTTTGATCAATCTTCTCAATACGAACAGCAGCTTTCACACTCTTGCGAGCATGACGCGGGAGATAACGATCAAGTGTACCAATTTTTTTAGTTACATACTTTTTAGTTTTTTCATCAACATCATACTTAATACCGGTGATTGTTAATGCTTCAATCATGCGTCCTCCTTTAGACATACATGGTTTTATTTACTTATTCATTATACCATATTTACTTATAATTTATGTTTATCGAAATATTTATATATATTTTCGGTTCTGCATGTACTGCTGCAGAACTTCTGGCACAGCTAATGTGCCATCCTCATTTTGAAAGTTTTCTAGAATGACTACTAGTGAACGCGCTAAGCTTACAGCGGTACCATTCAATGTATGAGCCGTCTCTATAGAACCATCCTTACGGCGTACACGTATATTTAAATTACGTGCCTGAAAATCAGTACAGTTAGAACAACTAGTTAGCTCACGATACTTTTCATCAGCAGGTGACCAATATTCTATATCATATTTTTTGGCTGCTGGGGCGCCTAAGTCTCCAGCGGCAATATTTACCACACGATACGGTATACCAATTGCCTGCCACAATTCTTCTTCAAGAGAAAGAATCTTTTCATGCATATCACGACTTTGTTCTGGCAAACAGTATATATACATTTCTAATTTATTAAATTGATGCACCCTAAAAAGACCCCTAGCATGCTTACCATAAGTGCCAGCTTCTTTACGGTAACATGGACTATAGCCAACATAAAACAACGGTAAATCATTTTCTTCTAAGATCTCATCAGCATGATAACCAGTCAGCGGTGCTTCTGCTGTACCAATCAGAGTTAGATCCTCACCTTCAATAAAATACTCATTACCACTAGCATCACCCTTTGGAGCAAAACCCGCTCCTTCCGCTACTCTAGTATTCACCATATGAGGTACTGTCAAAAATTTAGCGCCCTTATTAATCAAAAAATTAAGCGCAAATTGCATGATTGCATTTTCTAGCAAGGCTAAATCACCTTTTAGATAATAAAATTTAGCACCTGCCGCTTTTGCGCCACGTTCAAAATCAACCCAATCATGCTTAGTGGCAAAATCAAGATGATCAATTGCTCCAACAGGTTGTCCGCCGTGTCTTTTAATTTCTACACTATCATCCTCACCGCCAAGTGGAACATCTTCAAAAGCTGGGTTAGGAATTGACCGCATTTTTGCATCAAAATCAGATTGAACAGATTTATATTCAGCCTCCAAATTTGCAAGCTCAGATTTTACATATTTACCTCTCGCTAGAAGTTCTTCGCTGGGTTTTCCTAAAGATTGTTTAACCTCCGCTGCAATTAAATTCCTCTCGGTACGTAAAGCGTCAACCTTTTTCTGAAGTTCACGGCGGTTATCATCAATCTGCAAAAGTTCTGCTATCGAAAGATTGTAACCTTTATTTTCAGCTGATTTTTGTACATGATCAGCATTATCTCGAATATAGTTAATATCTAACATACAATCATTATAACACTAAAACTCATCTATTCAGTACGCAGTGCTTCAATCGGATCGAGCTTTGCCGCTTTACGACTTGGTAAAAATCCCGCAATAATAGCTACTACAATTAGTAGTGCGATCACACTTACACCTGCAATAGGTTGAAATACCAAAAGGTCGTAATTTCCAAATCCTATAGTTTTAGATATCCAAGGATTCAACATTAACCCAGTAAACCATGCACCGATAACACCAAGAGTACCACCTAATAATCCGACCCAAGCAGCTTCATATCTAAATAGCCTCCCTATATCTCGCCTTGATGCACCTAGAGCTTTCATTAAACCAATTTGCTGAGTACGCTCCAAAACTGAAATATATTGTGTGTTCACTATGCCAAATATACTAACGACAAGTGCTAAAACACCAAAACCAAGCACTATACTCTGCAACAAGTTTACAAATATAAATAGCATTCCTTGAATATCATTCGCAGTCATTACGTTCAAGCCTTCAGACTTTAATTCTTGTTTTACGTCTTCTGGATTTTTGCCGTCCGCTACAGTTGCCATAATCGTTATATATTTTTTATACTGATCAGTACCTAAAGTACTAAATTCAGAGAGCTCTTTAGCAGAGTCAGGGCTAATATAAGTACGTGAAATATTACCAGTTTGATCAGGAGTCTTTTTTACTACCGAAACAATAGTAAAATTCTTATCCATAATTTTTGATTCGGTAATTTCACGTACACCATCTTCACCTCGTTCAGCATAAACTTTAGCAATCTCATCATTACTAATCCTTTGAGGGATTTGCTCAACTCTAAAAGTTATTTTACTACCTATCAAACTTTGTGCCGAAATTCCAAGAGATTCAGCATAATCATCTGGTATAGCAGCCTCGCCATCCTTTAGCTGAAGACCTTTTTCCAAAGTCTTTCCAGCGGCAGCCTCCAAGCGAATTGCACTATCTCGCATTACTGTTTCGCCAACATATTTTTTATCTGGCTTTGCACTAAAAGTCATATATTTTGGCTGAACTTGATACATTGGCTCAACATTCTTTAAGTCTTTTCTAGAGCGCAATCTTTGCAATTCTTGATCAGTAACAGCTTTAAAATTATGACCATTATATATACCAGAATCTGGATCATATTCATGTAGTTTTCTACCAGACTCAGTAGTAAAGTTTTCATCACTTTTTGTAATTAACAACCCTTTTGGATCAATATTTCCAGACACAACACGGCTTACATACTGGCGAGCACCTTCACCCGCCATTAAACTAGCAGTAATAGCAAAACCTCCGACCGCGATGGCTACACTGGTTAAAAATGTACGCATTTTTGCACGCCGTAAATTACGACTCGCACGAGCTACTATATCTAAAGTTCTCATTTCTTTGACTCCTCTGTGCTTTGACTTACAATTTTTCCATCTTTAATATTTATAACCGTATTACAACGCGATGCTAATTCCTCATCATGGGTGACAATAATTAAAGTTGCACGATTTTTCTTTTGATAATTAAACAATAAATCCTCAATAACTTTTGAAGTTACAGAATCCAAATTGCCAGTTGGCTCATCTGCAAATAAAATTTCAGGTTCACCAACGATCGCTCGAGCTATCGCAAGTCTCTGCTTTTGACCTCCAGAAAGATCTTTTGCACGAGATTTAATTTTATCACCCAAATCAACCGACTGCAAAGCCTGTTCAATTAATTTCTTGCGCTTTCTAACTGGTACACCAGCTGTCTCCAGAGAAAGACTAACGTTGTTATAACAACTCTCTCCACCTTCTACGAAAAAACTTTGAAAAATAAACGCCATCTTACTAGCTCGAAACCTATCTGTAGCTCGCGGCTTTAGGCGTAAAATGTCTTCACCATCAACCAAAACCTGACCCTTTTGTGGTTTATCAAGCCCAGAGATTACATGCATGAGGGTCGATTTTCCAGACCCAGATTTACCTAAAATCGCTACGCTCGTATTACTAGGGATTGTAAGATTTATATTATCTAGCGCAGTAAAGGCATTCTTTTTATTATAGATCTTCGTTACGTTTTTAACTTCTATCATGATCTATATCCTCATTTTTAAAATTAACTGGTCCGTAAATTTTAATATGCACTGGCGAATCTACACAATAAAATAATGTGGAATTTTTACACGGTTTGTTTCGATTTAATAACTCTATTTCTAAGGTATCGCCATCACGAACAATTTCGATTTTAGGCTTTTCAGAACCTTTATAGTTAATATATTCAGCCTCAACTCGTAAATTTGAAGAAGGAATAATTTCACTAGTCATGTGATTACCTTCTAATTCTACATATTTTACACCTTCTACATTGTTAGGTAATTTCGCATGAATAACTTTTGTTAATCTTTGTCTATCTTGCACTACTTCATTAGATAGTTTACTGCCAGTTATAACCATACCGGCTATACTTAAAACACCTATTACAGATGTAATAACCAGTGTAATTAATACAGCTTTAGTAAATTTCATCCTAGCTACACTAAATGTTAGTACGCCAAACATTTCCACTGCCATAATTCCAGCAATTATTAATGATATAAGTAATCCCCAAGCCCATGGCTGCGCATGAGTAAATTCATTAATGAATGGCATTGCCATAATTCCCGTAATTGAACCTACCACCAAAACAGCTAGAAGTCCAAGTGTTGTGAAAAATAGTCCAAGAGCCAAGCAAATACGTAAAATCTTTGCTAATGTTTCTTTAGCACGATATTTTGATTCACTATTATTAGCAGCTTTCTTTAAAGAATCTAAAGTTACTGGTTCGCCGCGCATCTGTAATTTTTCTGCCGCAGTCTTTGCCTCGGGTAAACTAATCCAAATTATAATATATACTAAAAGCGCTGTACCAAACGTTATGAATGGTGAAATTATAAATAACAATCTTACCCACAGAGGATTAATACCCCAGTAAGCCGCAATTCCAGCACAAACTCCACCAAAGATTGCATTATCGGTATCGCGCATTAAACGTTTGGCAGGTGAATTACTTGGTGCTAAATCAGCTTGACTATCTTCAGTAGATTCACTATCCGAAAACTCTTTAGGTAGACCCATTTTGGAGCGTAAATCTTCCACATCCGACATAGTTATAATACCATTATTCTGAACGCCGCGCTCACCAAGTAGCTCAACCATGCGAGCTTCAATTTCATACATCGTATCCTCTGAACCCATCATTTGCTTAATTTCGGATAGATATTTTTGCAGAACTTCTTTTGCATCCAATTCAATATCATAAGGCGTTTTCGCCAGATGAATACGTGTTATTTCTTTCATTTTTTAGATCCTTTCTCCAAAGCTTTTAGCGTTAAATTTAGTTTTTTTAGATGATTTTTTAGCTCCCGACAAGTGTATTCGCCAAGTTCAGTTGTTTCATAATACTTGCGCGGTGGGCCTTGTTCAGACTCCTGCCATTCATATTTTAATAGACCATCTTTATACAAACGACTTAGTAACGGATATACAGTCCCCTCAACTACCACCATTTCCGCTTCTCTTAATACTTTAATTATATCGCCAGTATAATGTGGACGCTGCGCGCAAATTACCAATACGCAATAAGCAATAAAGCCCTTACGTAACTGAATAGATAAATTATCAGCGTAACTAACAGCCTTTTGATACTGTTGATCAGTTCCAGCTGTATTATCTTTATTATTACTATCTTCTTTCATAGTTCTATGTTATACAAAGTAGTAAATATTGTCAAGTATTAATAAATATTTTACGCATCGTCAATACTAAAGCTAAATCTAATTTGCACTAATAAAATTAGTAGCTAAAGCTATAAGTAGTAATACTCCTACAATAACTCTATACCAAATGAATACCGAGTAATCATGTTTAGCTACGAATTTTAGCAACCAAGCCACAGAAATATAAGCTACAACAAAAGAAATTAAGGTTGCGATTATAGTTGCAGTCCATCCCACGCTAGCCCCTATAGCAGAATGCTTACTTATTATCTGTAAAATACCCGCTGCCGAGAGAGCTGGTATACTTAAGAAAAAGCTAAGTTTTGTAACAGCCACTCTATCAAAATTACGCAATAAACCAGCCGACATCGTCGCACCACTACGAGACACACCAGGTATTAACGCCAAACACTGCGCTATTCCAACCGCTAACGTATCACGCCAAGTTATATCTTCTTCATGTAGATTTTGCTTAGCCTTTTTATCTGCCCACCACATAACTAAACTCCATAGAATTAAGGCTATTGCAACAAACCATAAACTACGCAAAACCGTTTCAATCTCATCTTTAAATAAGATACCGACTATAGCTATAGGTATAGAACCTATTATTATAGCCCAGCCATATTTATAATCACTATTTTTGCGATATTTATTTACAAATAAACCACGCATCCATGCCATTAAAACCCGCGAAATATCTTTCCAAAAATAGACCACAGTCGCCAAAACTGCACCACTTTGAATAATTGCAGTAAATGCTGTAATACTAGAATCGCTGATAGAGTACCCTAGCATTTTTTCAGCTATAGTTAAATGTCCTGTACTAGATATAGGTAAAAACTCAGTAATACCTTCAATTATACCCAGAATAATAGCGTGCCACACCTGCATATGTCTTATTTTAGCACATAGTTTAGTTTAAATTTAGATTAGAATAAATTGCTTTAGTAGATTCATCAATTTCATGCTTTAAATGAGGAAAAGGCACACCCTCACGTGCAGTTACACCCTCAAAAGTCCAAAAAACACGCTCTGAATATCCCCAACCACAAGTAGGAGTCATTCCGTATTCCAGCATTTCCACAAAATCAATATCAAGCATCATTGCTTCATCATCGCCAGCATCACGCATCGCCTGCTGTTCAGTAAAGCGATTAAGTTGATCAATCGGATCATTCAACTCAGAATAGCCATTACCTAGCTCAGTACCAGCAATTACAGGCTGAAAACGCTCAACAGCAAGAGGATTATCTATATTAGATTTAGCTAAAGGCGAAATAAATTTTGGAGTATTTACAAGCCAAACTGGTCCAGCAACATCCTTGCGGATATCTTTCCAAAGCTTGTCAATTCCTCGTGGAATTGAATCAGTCTTTTTAACTTCAAGATTATTTTCCTTAAGTTTTTTAGCAACCTCTTCCATAGTTGTATTATATACATCAATATTATAATGTTTAGCAATTACTTCGGCATAATCCCAAACTTCCCACGCTCTGCCCATGTCGATATCAAATCCTTTAATATTGAACTTAAGTGTACCAAAAGTTTCCTTGAGAACATATTTATACATATCCTCCATAAAACTACGCCCCTTCTGCCAGTCCCAGTAGGCAGCATACCACTCCATAGCAATATGTTCAGGTAAATGTTCATCTGAATAACTTTCATTTCTGAAACGTGGACCTAGATCATAAACCTTTTCAAAACCAGCACCAATCAATCTTTTTAGCGGTAGCTCCTGGCTAATTCGCAAATAAAATTGTTGCTTATCCAAAGCGTCCATATAAGTTACAAATGGGTTAGCATCAGCACCTCCAGTCGTATATTCAAGGACTGGCGTGTTAATTTCAATAAATCCATTATTATTCAAGAAGTCGCGGGTCGCCTGCCAAAATTTGCTACGGCGAATAAATCGCTGGCGAACTTCTTGATTAACATTCATATCAAGATATCGACGGCGGAAACGTTCTTCTTTATTCTCAAGTTTTTCTGGTATAGGTCTAAGTGACTTTGTTAATAAACGCAACTCACGAACGCCAACAGATATCTCACCTGTCTTAGTTTTTATAACAATACCAGTTGCCTGCAAATAGTCTCCAGAATCTAGCAAAGATAATTGTTTCATACCTAGAATACCGCGCTTAGCATCCAGCTCAGTTACATCTGGACCATGTAAAAATAGCTGAACCTGTCCACTTGAGTCTCTTAAAACTATGAAAGCTAATTTACCAAATTTACGCAGATTCATCACGCGTCCAACTACGGACACTTCTTTACCTTCTAGATTTTCAAAATCATTAACGATCTGATAACATGTATGTGTGCGCTCGCTTCTAGCTGGGTATGGATCTATACCAAGCTTGTGTAGTTCTTCTAATTTGCGTAATCTTTCATTTCTGTAGTCTTGTAATGTTGCCATAATTAGGTTAAGTATACATCAGATAACAACTTACCTCAAGCATACAGATAAGTATATAGTTACTATTATTAACTATTTAATGGAAATAATTTTGTATTCTAGTTTACCTTTAGGTGTATTTATTTCTACTGTATCATCAACTTTTTTACCCATCAAAGCTGCACCTATAGGCGATTCATTACTTACTTTTCCTTCAAGAGGATCAGCCTCAACTGGACCAACAACAGTATAAACCGCAGTTTTAGAACCTGTCATAAGCTCAACCACAGAACCCAAGCCAACCTGACCACTTATTCCACCCGTAATGATAGCCGCATTCTGTAATATATTTTCGATCTCTGCAATACGGGTTTCAACTATACCCTGCTCTTCACGTGCAGCATCATATTCAGCATTTTCACTTAGGTCGCCATAATCGCGTGCTTCAGCAATCTTTTCAGCAATTTCACCACGTCGACCTTTTAGCGTTTCAAGTTCGTCTTTCAGCTCATTTTTACCAGCTTCGGTAATCTGATACACCTTATTCATATTAATTCCCCTTCATTTAACAAGTTATTATAAAGCCTGGTCAATCTATTGTGAAATAGTATCAAATAGCTCGTCTTGTGTCAATAAACTAACTTCACCCGTTGAACGTAACTTATGTTCAAAATTACCAGTCTTAATTAAACGATCACTAACAGTAACCATATGTGGAATACCCATTAATTCTCCATCGGTAAATTTTTCGCCAGGGCGTACATTGCGGTCATCATAAATAACCTCTATACCTTTGATTTTCATTAATTCATAAAGCCTATCAGCTTCTTTGATGGCATCTCCACTACCAATACTAACTAAGTAAACTTTAGCTGGAGCAATATCAACAGGCCAAACCAACCCTTTTTCGTCAGAAAGTTTTTCAGCAATTACACCCATAATCCTGGTTATACCTATTCCATAAGAGCCTAAAAATATTGATTTCTGTTCACCTTTTGAATCAGTATAATACAGCTCCATTTCATCAGTCTTTTGACTTCCAAAATTAAATATATTACCAACTTCCGCCGTTCTTTTGCGGATATATGGTTCGCCTGTTTCTGGAGATATGTCACCATCGCGCACCAGCTTAATATCAAAGAATTGATCTGGCATAGGTACGTCTCTCTCCCAATTAACATTATAGGCATGTTGCCCCGTTTTATTAGCTCCAGTTTCAAAATTAACCATATCACGGCATGAATCATCAACGATTAATCTAATATCTGGACCCATAGGTAAATTATATAAGCCAGAAAAACCGAGTTTAGCACCAGTAGCATCTTCAACAGAATCTGCAGAAGCTAGTTTTAGCCATTCTACATCAGCTACTGTTTTTAATTTATCTTCATTGATAGTATAATCAGCACGCACTACCGCTAAAATTAAGCCTCTATCAGTATCATAAAACATTGATTTAGTACTTGATGTTATTGGAATATCCAATGTCTTAATAAGAGATTCGGCTCCAATAACAGATTCATCATCAAGAATCTCTAGCTGCTTTAAAGACTCATTAGCGGCGGGATTAGCAGATACCTTAACTGGCGCAATTTCTGCATTATAAGCAATATTCATACTTGGTACTATATAGATATCATCTTCACCTGCATCACAAACAGTCTGGAATTCGTGGCTAAATTTAGTAAACGCACCGCCAGAAGCAAACGTAACATATGTATCATCACCAACACCCAAGCGTCTGTAACACTGTTTATAAGCCTCCATGACTTTATGATAATATTCTTCTAGATCTTCTTTAGTAGCATGAAATGAATACATATCTTTCATAACAAATTCACGCCCACGCATAATACCACTTTTTGCACGCAATTCATTACGCATTTTATTTTGGAATTGATATACACTAACTGGCAAATCTTTATAGCTGCGAATAAACTGGCGCATCATATTAACAATTGGCTCTTCGTGGCTCCAACCCAAACCAACTTCTGTATCATCTTTTAGTTTAGTTTTAAACCAAATGTCAACAATATCATCATTCCAACGATTAGTTTTTTCCCAGACTTCCTTGCGCTGAAGATTTGTCATAAGTAGCTCTTTGCTGCCAATTTTATTCATTTCTTCACGAACAATGCTTTTGATATTTTCGACAACTTTCAAACCCAAGGGCAAAAATGCATAGACTCCAGCCATTTCTTTTGCAATAAATCCAGCTCTAATTAATAGCTGTGCGTTCTTTGAGACCTCTCCAGATGGAGATGTCTTATTAGTCTTAGTAAATAGCTCTGTCCTTCTCATAATATACCTATTATACCAAAACTATCTACCTACAGTGAAAGGTACTGCAAATAAAAGCAAGAAAGCTACCGTATTCTGTAACATATGTAGAACTATACTAGCCCATAAATTATCAGTAGCTGCGCGCAACCACCCAAGGGTAATACCAAGTACAAAAGTAGCCAAAGCTACATTCCACTGTAAATCAGTCAAAAAACCAACTCCCAAATGCATTACGCTAAAAATAAATGCAGTAATAAATACAGTCGGTACTACTGAAAAATAACGACGTATCTTACCAAACAAATACCCTCTAAACAAGGTCTCTTCTGCGACTGGAGCTAAAACAGCCAAAGTAAAATAAACTAAAATTAGTTCAAACTGTGTGGTGATTGTTGAAGGATTAAATCCAACTTGCTGCCGCTGTTCAATATTAAAACCAGGTATAAATTGCTTAATTAAATACATAACTCCAAATATGCAGAGTAACGATGCAAAATAAGCAATTGGCGCTAAACCTACATCTACCCAGTTTGGTAGTTTTCTTTTTATACCTAGATCTTTTATCCCTGTTTTATCATGAAATAGTTTATAAGGAAAATAGATCGCTATAGTAATTGTAACTACATAAATAAAAACAGATGCTAAAGTTTGTGCAACGTTAGCATTGCCTAGCCAATCTCCATGACCAAAGCGAACTATCAATCCTATAATTGCGCTAGTTATGTAATTTACTGCCACAAATACTGTAATAACCCAAATACAGTACGCCACACACATGCCAACTCTAATATGTGGAGATTTTTTAGATCGATTAATTTTATTATGAATAGGATTTTTTATAGAATCTTTCTTGTGCATAATTATTTTAACTTAGTAAAATCCAAATAGGTTATTACCACCATTAGAGCAAGCAAAATTATCATACCTATCGCTTGGATATTTTCTTCACGTTCTTTAGTTAATACTTTCCCGCACAACTTATAAATAGTCATCACAAGCCAACGCCCACCATCAAGCGCTGGTATAGGCAGAACATTCATAACGGCTAAACTTATAGAGATTATAGCCGCCAAAAATAATATCATCTGCAGTCCCATCTGACCAGCTTGTGGAAAAATTACGCCCAAGATCCCTACTGGACCAGTGACACTTTGGCTAACTTCATTTAGCTTCTGAGATGCTCCATTGCGCACAATCTCGCTTGAATTAAATTTATCAACTATACCAGTCACCAACTTACCCAGTATATTTCCAACCCCCGTAAAGGTCATACCTGTAAATTGTAATGTCGTACCCACACCTACAATAGGTGCCGACCATGTACTGTAAAGCATCTCGCGCGCCTTACGTTCACCCATAGCTATACCAAGTTTTTCTCCCTTACCAATAGGCGCAACTTTAGTAATTTTATTACCTGAGCGCTCAATTTCAATAGTAATTTTATTAGAATTATCTGAACTCTCTTTGATTAATCTAGATACAGCAGCAGCAGATTCTACCTTTTGATTATTTACCCTAATAAGTTTATCGCCAGTTTTTATATCATTTTTTTCAGCGATAGATTTTGATACAACTGAAGCGATACTAACCTCACCTGGCTCAAATATAACGGTTCGAGAGTCACCATTTATAGAAAATTGATTATCTACAATCTTAGGTAGTCCTATCCAAGCTAAAACAGTTAAAATTAAAGCAGCAACTAGCCAGTTAACAGCTACGCCTGCAAATAAAATTTTAGTTTTTGCCCAATAACTAGCGGCACCATAATCACCTTTTTTATTAGAAGCATCGTATTCGCCTTTCATACGCACATATCCTCCAAGAGGAAGCCAGTTTATACGGTACTCAACATTTTTGCCTAAAAAGCTCTTCTTAACTTTTTTTCCAATTGCCTTTGGTGGAAAGCCAAGAGCATATTCTTCAACAATAACACCGTTTCGGCGCGCTACAATCGCATGACCAAGTTCATGAGCCGCCACTAAAAGCGTCAAAACAATTAATCCGATAATTATTCCTATTATCATTATTTTCCAAATCTCCTACTTCTACTGGAAAAATTATTTAATATCAAACCTACGTCTTCTTTTGTCATGTCTGGCCACGGCTTGTCTATAAACATAAATTCGCTATACGCTGCGCGCCACAACATAAAATTACTAATTCGCTGTTCACCACTAGTACGTACAACGAGATCAAGAGAGGGAATATCAGGACAGTATAGATTATTAGCAATCAACTCTGGCGTGATTTTATCAGCAGATATACCCTTATTTATAATCTTTTTACAAGCATCTGCAATTTCTAGTTGGCCACCATAATTAAAACACAGCGCTAACGTACCAGAATGATTATTTGCAGTTTTAGATTCAGCATTATCTATTGCCGATAGAATCTTCACATCAACTCCATCGCGCGAACCAAGTATTTTCAACCGAATATTGTGTCTTTCAAATTCTGGTAAATCATCTGTCAATAAACGCAAAACTAGGCCCATTAAATGCTTAACTTCGCCCTTAGTCCTTTGCCAATTTTCAGTACTAAATACGTAAGCGCTTACATACTCTACCCCAGCATCAAAAGTAGCTTTAGCGACATCTTTTATTGTATTATATCCAGCCAAATGCCCTTCGTAAGCTGGTAAACCATGATATTTCGCCCAACGGCGATTACCATCAACAATATAACCAATATGTTTACACGGAGCTGGACTATTTTGCATTATACAGTTAAAATCTCTTTCTTCTTGGAATCGAAAATAGCATCAATCTTAGTTTGCATTTCGCTCATCAATTTATCAATTTCCTTTTCAATAAGCTTCAAATCATCTTCCGAAAGCTCTTTGTTTTCTTTAAGATTTTTAGCTTCTTTCAAGGCATCTTGGCGAATATTACGCATTGAAATCCTCACATCTTCGACTTTCTCGCTAGCTAGTCTAACCATTTGCTTGCGGCGTTCTTCTGTTAAAGGTGGAACAGGTATACGTACAACTCTACCGTCATCACTAGGATTAAATCCTAGCGCCTCATTTGCTCTAATAGAAGCCTCAATCGCAGTAATATTACTCGGGTCAAACGGAGTGACAAGCAGCATCTGCGCTTCTGGTGCTGTAACATTAGCAACTTGGTTTAGAGGCATTTTTACCCCGTAAGCTTCTATCTCTATACCGTCAAGCATATTTGCATGAGCACGACCAGTACGGACCTTTTTCAGCTCTTCACTAAAATGATCTAGGGCATTTTGCATTTTATCTTTATAAATATCAGTATCAAACATAATTCCTCTTCTTTTAGCTCCTTTTAGTATACACCACCAGTTAACTTAATACCACTAATGCCTAATAAAAAAACCAGCGAGCCATACAAAGCCCGCTGATTTTTAGCTAGATTTTTACTATTCGTTAACGCCAAGTTCTATGCGCTTAAACTGACCTACAACTATATTTTCACCCAATTTAGCAATAGCTTCTTTAATATGATCTTGAACAGTTTTACTATCATCCAAAATATAAGCCTGACTTAGTAAAACTTGCTCAGCAAAATATTTTTTCAACTGACCTTCAACTATTTTTTCAGCCATATCAGCAGGCTTGCCTTCACTTTTAATAGCCTCTAGTTTTTCTGCTTTTACTCGGTCATATTCACTAGTTGGTATATCATCAGATGTTACATAGCGCGGACTCATTGCAGCAACTTGCATAGCAAGTTCGTGTGCAAGCTTTTTAAAATCATCTAAACGCGCCACAAAATCAGTTTCGCAATTTAGTTCTAAGACAACGCCAATTCTACCACTATGAACATAGCTTTCAATAATACCTTCGCGAGCTTCACGATCACTCTTCTTTTCAGCGCGAGTCAGACCCTTTTTACGCATAGCTTCAAGTGCTTTATCGAAATTACCATCAGATTCAATTAATGCAGTTTTTGCATCAGTTAAACCTACACCCGTAAGCTCTTTTAGCTTTTTAATGTCTTCAAGTGAAATACCCATTCTATTTTACCTCTTTCTTTTCTATCTTTTGAGCTGTACCAGCGCCTTCATTAATAGCTGCAGCAAAATAATCCAAAAGTAATTTTACACCTTTAACCGCATCATCATTAGCAGGAATTACATAATCAATACCATCAGGATTTGCATTAGTATCAACAATAGCTACTACTGGTATACCTAGTGTCTTAGCTTCACGTACAGCGTTTGCATCAGCAATAACATCTGTTACCACTACAGCACCTGGGCGGCCATTCATGTTTTTGATACCGCCGTATTTTTGATTAAGCAAATCAATTTCTTCCTGATAGCGTTGAACTTCCAGCTTATTATAACGCTTTTCTAGGTCACCACTCGCCATTCGTCTTTCAAGATTCTTAAGCTTTTTAAGTTGACGTGTAATAGTAGAGACATTGGTCAGCATTCCACCTATCCATCGTTCTGTAACATAAGGCTGATTAACAGATTCAGCAGC
Source organism: TM7 phylum sp. oral taxon 348 (assembly GCA_007845485.1). Lineage (GTDB taxonomy): Bacteria > Patescibacteriota > Saccharimonadia > Saccharimonadales > Saccharimonadaceae > SDRW01. The sequence continues at coordinate 10,112 of SDRW01000002.1, read as the reverse complement.
CTCCTTAGTAACTTGCTTAATCTGTTTTTTAGTACCCACAAATAGAACTGGTTTAGATGTAGAAACCTTAGTCAAGAAAGGCAATGCCTTGTCTAGTGCTTCAACCGTCTTCACTAAATCTATTATGTGGCTATCTTGGCGCTTACTGTGAATGTAAGGTGCCATTTTTGGATGCCATCGACTCGTCTTATGTCCAAAATGAACGCCAGCCTCAAGCAAAGCTTTAATATCAACTTTTACAGCCATACTTACTCCTTTTTCTTCATTTCTCGCACTTAAAATTTAGAAGTAACGCAAGAAATTGTATCATTTAATAAATTTACAGATAGTATTATAACAAAATATCAAATATTTTACTACTACTTTGACACAGGTTGATGTATTATGTTAAAATAGCACGGATATGAAAAGCAGTATACACCCACAAGATTATCGACTTGTCGTATTTAGCGATGAAGTCGCTGGGTTTGCATTTTTGACCCGTTCAACTGCGCAAACCAAAGAAACTATTAAATGGGAAGACGGTCAAACTTACCCATTAGTTAAAATGCATATTTCTAGTGCCTCTCACCCATTCTTCACTGGTGAAGAAAAAATCATCGACACAGAAGGTCGCGTTGATCGATTTAAGGCACGTATGGAAAAGGCTGCACAGCAAAAAGCTGCACTGGCAAATAAGGCTAAAAAAGCTGCTGCTAACAGAGCTAAAAAAGCAGAAAAATCTATTGCCTAAAATAGAATTTAGTAACTCAAATAAAACCCTCATTGTGAGGGCTTTATTTTAATTTAAATCCCAATTAATGGCACCTCGACCAGTTTCTTCTAAAAATTTATTAGCTCTCGAAAAAGGTCTACTACCAAAAAATCCCCTATCAGCTGAAAACGGCGACGGATGCGCACTCTTTATTATAAGATGTTTCGGATTTGTAACTACACAGCCAACCTTCTGGGCATGAGCGCCCCATAGAATAAAAACCATGGGATCCTTATGATCATTAAGCATTTTTAGAATACGTTCCGAAAACTCCATCCAGCCTAACCTTGAATGACTACCAGGTTTTCCTTTCTCTACACTCCAGCTGGTGTTCATTAATAATACACCACGTTCTGCCCATTTCTGTAGAAATCCACTCTTTGGAGGTGATATACCTAAATCACTTTGTAATTCTTTAAAAATATTAACCAAACTAGGTGGTATTTTTACACCCTCTCTCACAGAAAAACTCATGCCATGTGCCTGACCTGGACCGTGATATGGATCTTGTCCAATGATCACAACTTTTACGTCACTAAGTTGACACGCAGCAAAACAGGAGAACATATCTTTTCTAGGAGGATAAATATCTTTAACCTGTCTCTCTTGATCTACAAAGTTCATTAACCTTCTAAAATAAGACTCTTCCGCCTGAGACTCTATAAAATCCCGCCAACTTTTATATTCCATATATTGCTATTTAAGCATACTTCAATCAAGTAGCGCCAGTCTCTAAAGATCATAATATGCTATAATTAGATATAATTATGCCAAAAATAGTTTTAAATTTAGATGAGTTAACAGATGAGAGACAACGCCTAAGTGAATTTTTAGCTACGCCTAATGCCTATTCCGACCCTCAATTCTCTACTAAAAATAAGCGTTTTTCGGAGCTAGAATCATTAATAAAAATCGCTAGGCAGCGCGAACGACTTATAAAAAATATCGAAGAAGCTAAGCAATTAACTGGTGATAGTGGCGAGCTAGCAGAATTAGCTAAGCAAGAATTGGCAGAAAGCCAATCAAAACTTGCCAAGCTTGAAGATGAAATCTTTATAATGCTCACACCCAAAGACCCCAATGATGACAAAAATATAATTATGGAAATCAGAGCTGGTGCAGGTGGAGATGAAGCTAGCCTTTTCGCCAGTGAACTCTATAGAATGTACTTACGATATTGCGAAATACATAATTTTAAAACTGAAATTATTAGTGAATCACCAAATGATGCTGGTGGCTATAAAGAAGTTATATTTTCAATTAAGGGCGATAGCCCTTACGCAAAGCTAAAATTTGAATCTGGAGTACACCGAGTGCAACGAGTTCCATCCACCGAAAGCCAGGGTCGCGTCCATACAAGCACCGTTACCGTTGCAGTTCTTCCTGAAGCAGAAGAAACAGACATAGAAATAAATCCAAATGATTTAAAAATTGATGTATTCCGCTCTGGCGGACATGGCGGGCAAAGTGTTAATACTACAGATTCAGCAGTTCGAATAACACATTTGCCAACAGGTTTAGTAGTGACAAATCAAGATGAGAAATCACAGATTAAGAATAAAGAGAAGGCATTGAGTGTCTTACGAAGTCGCCTTCTGCAGTCTAAAATTGAAAAGGAGCAAGCTAAGCTAACAGCCGAACGGCGTAGTCTAATCGGTAGCGGAGATCGTAGCGAAAAAATCCGCACTTATAATTTTCCGCAAGATCGCATTACTGATCATCGAATCAGCTATAGTCGCAGTGGTATACCACAAGCCATGGACGGTAATATAAACGACTTAACTGAACATCTACAATCTTACGAACGTGAGCTCCTAGCTAAAAATATTAATGATTAGACAATCGACAACAGTTTTAGACTGGTTAAAATATGCGTCTACATCACTAAAATCTGTAAATATTAAATCCAGTCAACTTGATGCAGAACTAATATTACAAGATACTCTTAGCGTAGCTAAAACTTTTTTGCGAGCACACCCTGAATATATTATTCCTGAGTATTTTTTACCAATATTAAATGCTCGTTTAAGCTTGAGAGTAGACCACGTACCAATCGCTTATATCTTAAAATACAAAGAGTTTTACGGGCGGAAATTTAAGGTTACACCCGCGACTCTGATACCTCGCCCCGAATCAGAAGATATTATTAATGCGATAAAAATATTAAATAAAGATACAGTTTCTAAATCAGCCATAGATATAGGCACTGGTAGCGGTATACTAGGAATAACCACATCACTTGAATGCCCTAATATTAAAGTTGACTTATCAGATATAAGCCCTGAAGCGCTCAATATAGCCTCAATAAATGCATCTAATCTAAAAGCTAAGGTAAATATAAATAAACCATTTAGTCTATTAAGTGAAACTAATAAAAAATTTGACTATATTATAGCTAACCTACCCTATGTCGATAAATCATGGCAAGACACGTCGCCCGACCTTCGACACGAACCTGCTTTAGCTCTTTACGCAGACAAATCGGGGTTGGAGCTGATTTTTAAATTGATTAAGCAATCTCCTAGTCATCTAAATAGGGACGGACTCATTTTTCTTGAAGCCGACCCTATTCAACACGATGCAATAATAAAATATGCCAACCAATATTCTTTTACAAAAATTCTACAGATCAATTACTGCCTGGTTATCAGATTAAAATCCAAATAAATCTTCCAAACTCATTCCTTTATTAGATGAATCTGAATCAGAGTCTAACTCTTTCGATCCATCCTCTGACTGTAAACTATTTAATTTTGCGCCAGATTTTAGTACACCTAATCTCACCTTAAAATTAATCTGTTTACCATTACGCAATGCAACGATATCTACATTATCTCCAGGTTTATATCTTGAAATTAAACTACTCACGTTACCCTTTTCACCGACTACCAAATCACCGACTTTTGTAATGATATCACCTGGCTTTATACCAGCTTTATCGGCTGGACCACCAGATTCAACGCCATCCTCAGCTACTAATGCACCTCTGTTAGTCGAAAGATTTCTCTGCTTGGCAATTGCTGGAGTAATCTCGCCATAACGCACACCTAAGTATGCACGCTCAAGCTTACCTTTTTTCAGTACACCCTCAAGCATACCTTTTACCACATCAATCGGGATAGCAAATCCAATACCTTGCGCATTGCTGACTATGGCAGTATTTATACCTATTACTTGACCAGCCAAGTTCACTAATGGACCACCAGAGTTACCCGGATTAATAGCCGTATCAGTCTGTATAAGATCATTTAGCGATTCAGCCGACCCTCCAGATTGAGAAGACGCAGCAGCAGGACGTCCAAGTCCAGAAACAATTCCGCTAGTTACAGTATTTTGATACAAACCAAGCGTATTACCAATTGCAACAACATTTTGACCTATTTGCAGTGTGCTAGAATTACCAAGTTTGGCTGGCTTTAGCTTTTTTGCACCGTTTATTTTGAGAAAGGCGACATCATTTAATGGATCTTCCCCTATTGTTTTAATATTATCAAAAATCAATCCATCCGAGGTTGTAACTGCGATATCAGACGCATTTTTTATAACATGCTTATTAGTAATGACATAGCCATCTTCACTAACAACAATACCGGTACCAGCCCCTTGCTTTGACGATAAACCAGCACCAGACTTCGTCGTTATAGAGACTACGCTTGGTGCGACATCTGAGGCAACTTTAGCTATACTGGTTTCATTTTTTAACTGCAACTTATTGCCATCAATGCTGTTAGAATTTAATTCTGAACGATTAGCCGACATTAGTGAATACATAACACCAGCGCCAGCACATGCCGTTAAACTTAAACATATAACCGCTAAAATAACATACAGAACTTTTTTATTACCCATACTACACCTCCTTTATTTAGATTTTCAATTATATACTTACAGCCGAGCTAAAATATATAAGCATTACGATAATTGCCAATACAGAAAATAATACTGGCGCACTATATTCCGAAGACCAGATTGAGCGACCAGTGCGAGTGGATGAATAAAAACGCTCAGAAATTAAGCCTAATAAAGTAACTATAATAGCTACTTGCGGCAATTTAAATGCGCTTGAAAGATAAAATTCATAACCTATAGTCCAATGAGATGCTAGCCAGCCAATCTCGGCTACTATTAACCCAAAAATCAGCGAGAGGATCTGAACTTGCTCTTCCTTGTGAGTGGAAAGTACATGGCGAGCAGAGCTATAACCTATAATAAAGAGCAGTAACTCAACCAGAAAAGGTATGCTTGAGAAATTATGAGCCACTGCCATAACCACCCACGTACCAACAAATAAGCTAATTCCAGACTGTATACGAGCAGCCTTTTTACCTGAAAGCGGTTTAATGACAATTAACCAGGTAGCATAAAGTAAAGTAATGAAGATTTGAGTCCAAAAACCAAGTTGACCCTGTATGGCACCTGCAAGATATATTAAGCCAACCATTCCAAAACCAACCACGATATCAACTAAATTAGCTAGAATATTAACACCCCAATAGCGCGAACGTACTGCGAAAATACGCCACTTACTTACTAAAATAAGTATTAAAGCTACTTCTATTTGTCCGCCAATATTTATCGCCAAAAATACCATGGTGGCAAATACAGCATTAAACAAAATATGCAAGATACTACTCGTAATATTTCTACCTTTTAGCTTGCCCAAAATATCCATAAATATACCTTATATTATAACATATCTCTACTGAGCAGACGTACCTAGTATTACTACGAACTGAACCCCCTCAGATGATACAGGAATATTCCCGCCAGATACAACACTTACTCCATAATGAGATTCTAGAAGAGATTTAGTCGATGGAAAGCCATTCTGAACCTGATATATGACCGTGTCTCGCCTTTTTACACCAGGTGCATTACCTATCTCTCCAATAGATATGCCCTGAGCTTTTAGTTTGTCAGCTGATTTTTTAGCTAAACCTTCAATTCCCGAACCATTATAAACAGATACTTTTGCATCTTCCTTTGCTGGAGTTTTTTCATTCTTAATATTCTTCGCCACTAAAGCTTGAATACCAGAATAGTCATATACACCGTCAACTGGTCGAACTATACTCCTACCTAAATATTGACCAGTTGTAACAACAGCCTTGCCCTCTTCATCAAGAGAAATAGATTTAAGTTTATCACCCTTAATACTCTGAGCCAGTTCCATTAGTGTACGAACCTCGCTTGTATTTATGTTAGTTCTCAAGTTGTTACCAAGCGCATCAATTAAACCAATAACCTTGCTTACATCTGCTAATGTCCCAGCACTTAGAGATTTTTCCTGTAATGCCCTTAGGATCTTCTGTTGATTACGTTCGCGGTCAAAGTTACCACCTGACAATCCGTAGCCCCCTTGAGCATTTCTTGCTCGAGCCAAAGCCAAAGCATGTGGACCATCAAGATGGGCGATTTGACCATTTTTATAATTAACCATCTTACATTTATAGCTACAGGTCCAATCGAAGTTTGGATCATAGATACCACGCGGATCATCAGTTTCGATCTTCACATCAACACCACCAACAGCATTAACAGCATCAGATACAACTTTATAGTTCAAATGTGCATAGTACTGAACGTCTAGCCCTAATATTTGACTAACTTTTTTACGCAGAGCGTCTGAACCTTTTGGATCATTCTTGCCATCACTAGAAGCACACATGTAAACTGTATTAATTTTTTCTTCTCTGCCGATATCACACGGCGTATCAAGCTTAACCCAAAGATCGCGTGGAACACTCACCATGTAAGCATCCTTCTTGGTTTGATTTACGCTTAAAACCATAATGGAGTCAGTTAAATTACCGCCTGGGTGATTACCACCATCACTATCTTCAGAGGTACCAAAGATCAAAATATTAGATCGACCGTTGGCATCCTGCTTGAGTTTTGCTTTTTGAATAAATCCTAAAAAGCCTCCTTGGAAAGATTTATTTCCAGCCAAGATAGCCTTAATCACTATAAAGCCAATAACCAAAACGATTAAAACGCCTACAATAATAGATACATATTTTATAATCTTACGGCGTTTAGCCTTGCGTTTTGGATCATCTTTCTTGTTTTGTTTTTGCTCTTGTAAATCAATCGCATTCAGAGAATCATCAAGATCTCGCTTAGCTCCACGATTTATAACGTCTTGAGCCGAAACACGACGCTTAGTATCAATCGCAGGATTAATTTTATTATTCAACTGAGCGGCCGCTCTTTGCCTACTAATATCACTAGACGGATTAATCTGGATAGTTTTTTTATTCAAAATCTTACCGTGTGACGCATGCTGGGAGCTGCTACTGTTAATCATACCACCAACACCCTGCGTACGTGGCACACCCACCATACCGTCAACACTCTTACGTGTAGTAAAACCGTTGTTCAAGTTATTATTCTTATTCATAAATCCCTTAACTCTCTATCTATAATACATAAGCCTTTACAATTATAAAAGACCTATTGGCAATTTTATTTAAGCACCTGTATAATAAACAGAGATGAATTTAAGTTTTACACAACGACACCCAAATGTTAAAGATGCTCTTAATCTAGTTATTTTTGCCATTTGTGTAGCAGTTGGTACTATTTTTATAAATAGTTTTATTTTCCGCACATTTTCTGTAGTTGGACCAAGTATGGAGCCTACTATGCACACAGGCGACCGTTTAATAGTAAACCGTATACCTGTTACAATGAGTAGTCTTAAAAATGAATTATACATGCCAAAACGTGGAGAAATTATAGTCTTTGAAAATCCTAGATACGATAGTACTAGCAAATCTAGGAACGATCAATACATAGTGAAACGTGTAATCGCCTTCCCAGGCGAACGCGTAGTTGTTAAAGACGGATCATTAACTGTATTTAATAATCAAAATCCAAAAGGTTTTAATCCAGATAAAGATTATGCAAAAACACTCAGCACACCTACCTCGGGTGATTTTAATGGTGAGGTGCCACAAGGTTCAATATTTGTATCAGGTGATCACCGCAATGATAACTTTTCGTACGATTCAAGAAACGGACTTGGCTACATACCTATGTATAGAATTGTAGGTCCAGTCTCTGTTAGAATATGGCCGCTGAATAAGGTTGGTTACTTCTCTTCCTAATCTTATCAATTAGCTAGTAAGCATGCTTTCGATACGCTCTAGATCTTCCGCGTTCTTAAAAGCAATAGAAATCATACCAGACCCCTTGCTATTGCTGCGTATTTTTACCTTTGTACCAAGCTTGTTGCTAATATTTTCGATCTGCTTATTATATACTGCAGCCGCAGTTTCTATTCTTTTTTTAGGTTCAGGAGTTTCCTTCGGCTGTTGTTTTTTCATTGCAACAATAAGTTGTTCAACTTTGCGGGCACTCCACCCCTCTTTTATAATCTTATTGGTTATATCAACTACAACAGATTCATCTAACCCAATTAATGGACGAATTTGACCTTCTTTAATGTCACCGCTAGCTAGTTTCTTTTGTACAGATTTTGGCAACTTTAATAAGCGCATTTTATTGCTAACAGTACTCACAGATTTAGCACCCATTCGTTTAGCTATTACATCAAGCGATAAATTGAATTGATCTCGCAGTTTCAAGTAAGCAGTAGCTGTCTCTATAGGATTTAAATCACTACGCTGTATATTCTCAATTAAAGATAACTCTAGTTTATGCTGATCACTTAAAGTTCTAACCAAAGCTGGAATTTTATCAAGCTTAGCAATATTAGCCGCTCTCCAACGCCTCTCGCCCGCGACTATCATATATTTATCACCACGGGGGATAACCACTATAGGCTGCAAAACTCCATGCTCGCCAATAGAAATAGCTAATCTATCAAGCGCTTCCTGATCAAAATTACGGCGCGGCTGATCTGGATCTGGAAAAACCTGCGAAATCTTAATCTGTCGAAGATCACTGATTCTTTCATCTTCAATAGCTGTAGGGTCAAACGATTCATCTAAAATATCGTCTGGTATTAATGAGCTAAATCCCCTACCTAAACCACGCTTTTTAGCCGACACGCTCAATCACCTCCTTTGCTACAGCTTTATATGCCCGGGCACCTTTACTCCACTTATCATATTCACCAATAGGTACGCCGTAGCTTGGAGCCTCAGCCAACCTAATATTACGCGGAATAGTCTGTTTAAACACCTTGCCTGGGAAATGTTGTTTAATTTCTTCGTAAACCTGTTGACTAAGACTAGTTCTGCTGTTTATCATAGTTGGCAATACACCCAATAAATCAAGCGTTGGATTAATATTCTTACGCACAAGTTTCATTGTCTCCAATAATTGCCCAAGCCCCTCTAAAGCATAAAATTCAGCCTGGACTGGCAATAAAATATACCTAGCCGCTATCAGCCCATTAACAGTTAGTAGGCTAAGACTTGGCGGGCTATCAATTAATATAAAATCGTATTGATTAGCGACAGATTCAATCGCAACTTTAAGTCTGCTAAATCGCCTCTCTGCCTGAGCAAGCTCAGCTTCTGTATTTGCTAGGTGAGGTGTACTAGGTGCTAGCCATAAATTTTTATAGTCAGTAGCAATAATAGTGTCCTTTAGCAACTTTTTACCTAACATAACATCACTCATAGTGATGTTTAATTTATCCTTATCCACGCCCAATCCGCTAGTTGCATTACCTTGCGGATCAAAGTCTACTAACAGAACTTTCTTACCTGCTTTTGCTAGATAATAAGCAAGATTAACCGCGCTGGTTGTCTTGCCAACCCCTCCCTTTTGATTGGTTATAGAAATAACTACTGACATTATTTATTTTCCCTCGTAATAGTAGTATTATAACATAACCAGATTAAAACAGCATCAACTACTAGTGGAAAAATATTTTTTATGAACATTTGTTAAAATAATTGCACAAATTACAAGGATAATAGCAGATGAAGCTAAACTTAACGCCACAGAAAATTGGCTTAAATATCTTATACAGGTGCCTATAGAAGCATATATCGTAAATAAAGATGTGATCAAAAACAAATTTCTATCATGTTTACGAAAACTTATTGAAAAACAAAAATATATAAAAGCGATGAGTAATACTATCCATACTATGTTATACAGTCCAATTGGCATCCCATCAACAAATACACTATTTATAAAGACAGCATTACATAAACTAAAGAGAGCTACAGAATAACCAACTAAGATAAAGATATCACTAATAGGATCATTTTTAGAATTACTATCAATATTACTAATGGATTTAGATTCATCGTCCAGCTTCATGTCTGTCTTTTGATCAAGATCATTATTCTTTTTAGACATATTATCATTAATAAACTTGGCAACCACAGGCTAAACCAAATTCATCTGTACAAAGTGAATCTCAATCCCAAAAAGA
>SDRW01000007.1 GCA_007845485.1 TM7 phylum sp. oral taxon 348 | reverse complement strand
CAGCTCCGCCTTAGCTACCTTGTCGGGGTGATCATTATTAAACAACCCATTCATAAAGATCCGCTCCGACTCATTTTTGCCATCATAATCTTTTAGCTTAGTCAGAGTGAAGTTCTCACCATCAATGTCAATCGTCAGATACCCCTTATTAGCCAGGTAGACTACCATCGAGGCGGCGTTCTTCCTCTTGATCTCACCCTTGTCAGCGAAGGGGCATGTCGGTACGGAGCTGAACGAACTAGCTGACCGCTGGGCAAACCGAGCCCGCCAACGCCGACTGACCGATCCGGTACTAGTTCGCTGAATGTCCGACACTTAAGCGATAGGGCATTGACATTTTTGTTCACGTTTGCTAGTATGATAGTGCATCACCCCGTGTTGGATAACATCCTCAGCGGGGCTTTTGTTATGATGGAAGGGGAGGCGTGATGTCTAAAAATTCAGTTGATAATAGAAGAATGGTTTTTATTGACGGCGAAAATTTTCGCCAAAGAGTAGCCGAGCTACTACATGATCAGGGGGTTATCGCAGACAAGAATATCTACTTTTCATTGGATGTACGTGGTCTAATCGAGGACACTTTAGGAATTAATGGAGTCGAGATCAACTACTATGCATCCGAAATCAAAACGTCAAAAGGCTACACTCCATCCCCGAAAATCCGGAAACGGATAGACCGAATTAAAGAAAATTCACGTCGCTGGGTTGCAATGTTAAAGAGTCAGCATATTAATTACATTAAAGCTGGTAATTTGAAAGTAAAAGAAGGTAAAAAATGCAACCACTGCCATAAGGCTCAAGATGTTTTACAAGAGAAAGGCGTCGACGTTCGAATGGCACTGGATATGCTTGAATTATCGTACGAAGTAGAAAATGTAAATGTTATATCTGTCAGCTCCGACACGGATTTATGCCCAAGCTATCATAAAATTAGAAAGCGCAAATGCAAAACAACTTACATCTGCTTTTCAAACAGCGTCAATCGTGCGGTTGCCGCTGCGACGGATGAAACTATCACTATTACACCCCGAAAAGTAATGAGTTATCTCCGGGGGAAATTAAACAATTAGCAAATACGTACGACCAAGTTACCCAGGCCATCATTCTTTATCTACATTATCGCTTCCTTTGTTGCAACCTGACTAACTGAACCGCCCGTTACTAAAGCTCTCATTCTTCATCTACATCATCATTTCCCTCAGACCCGCCTGGCTGGCTCGTGCACTGCTGAGCTTCAAGCGTGCACAGTCTTCAGGAAATGACGATGTAGATGAAGGACAAAAGACACCCTTTGGTGCGGAAGGAAAGGTTATGTCTGTAATTTCCCTAGTCTCATTTCATAGCTTAGATCCGATTAAAGTAGACGTTCCTGGGTACGAGCAGCACAGTGTGGTTGACGAAGGCTGTTGATACATCAGTAAGCTTACTAGTGCACGTGATAGCTTATACGGTGCCAAGCCTGAGGAGACCACCTGCTGCTCGTACAGAGAAGAGCTATACGTAGAGGGAAATTACAGACCATGCCCTATTACTCTTAATATCTGTCAGACATACCTAAGGGTCATTATGCTATAATTGCCAGCATGGAAAATGACCCCGATCTAGCTAACCCAACCTCGCCGGCACCCGGTGACGAAACCGAAAACACCCCCGAGACCACTGAGACCTCAACCAATACCGCCCGGTTAAGCTTTGACCTCTTCGCCTGGGCAAATCAACTAGCTCGCCTCAAGAACGACCTGAAGGTTGAGCTCTTCCTGATCAATAAGCACTATACCGTTTATCATCTAGCCGTCGCCAATGCTCTCCAGCCCCAAGTCGCCCCTGTCTTCATCGTTGACCTACTCAGCGAAATCGAGAAAGGCGCCGGGCTGGGGCTGGAAGTGCGAGCTTACGAGCAGTCCGAGAGTGAGCCCGGAGTCTTGCTCTATTCGACTTGCGGACAGGTGAGTAATGCCGGACATATCTTAAATGTCATCGAGCATGAGCGTACTAGCATTGAGACTTTTAACGAGTACGACCACGAGCTCAAGAATATCAAGCTAATAGCAGCTCGTTTTACCCACCCCGAAATTACTCCTTTCTATGTCTGTAAACAGATCGCCGGCTCAGGTAGCCTCAATGAACGGACCGCCTGGGAGATCGGCGAGGATGGCAAGCTGCAGCAGTTTAGCGCCGCTAGCGCCTTTAAGATCCCACTCGACAACCAAGTCCTGATCGCCGGCAATGGCGACAATGACGCCGACCAACGAATCTTCGCCTTCGCTCCGAAGAAATTTGAGGCGATGTTTGGCTACAATTACAAGAAGCAGGCTATTGCCGATAAGAAGGTTGAGCAGATCTTATCTCGCTACCAGCTTAACTTCCCGGAAGGACAAGACCTCAATACCATGGTGTCGGGTCATCCTAAGCTGATCAATAAGCTCCAGAATCTGGAGCTTGGCACCAAGACCCAGGAGGAGCTGGTTGATTACGGCGAAGAGATGGGGCTGGATCTGATGACCACTGACGACGGCGCTATTATCATCATGGATAGCCGAGATATCGAGACCTTCGTCGGCTTACTTAATGACGATTACATGACCAGCGACCTAACCGGGCTAAAGTACGAGATCAAAGGCAAGAAGCTGTTGGAAGATCGCCCGGCAGACGAATAAGCTCTGAAATCATCAATCAAAAAGCCCGCCCAGAAGCAAGGGTGGGCATCGCTTCTGTAGCGGGCTATTTGACCTCTCGACGCACCATTCCGGCTACTGACAACCAGTAAGCGTAACCCACCTCACACTTGGGGCTCGCCGGTCAAGAGGGTTAGATACGTGCCGACTAGCTGTCGCCGAAGCGATAGCTAAAAGTGGAGGGTAGAATACTTCGAGTCTGCACGTAGCCTAACACTAATTAGTGTTATGATAGGGGGGTATAATGTGCTAGTCGGGCGTTAGCAGTGGCTATCACCCGATAACGCTGATATATTAGCACGCTTTGTCGTGATTGTCAACTACTTTAGCAGGATAATGGATAACATCAAGCAAACACTCCCTCATGACAACGATTTTCTCCAGCGGACGACTGTCATTGACAAGCCGGCTAAGAAGCTGTGGTACATCGGTAGTATTCCACCGCTCACACCGACCGTCGCCGTCGTCGGTAGTCGCAAGCCGACCAGCTATGGCAGAGCTGTCAACGCCCGGATCACCGGCGAGCTAGCTCGGCACGGAATAGTCATCGTTAGCGGACTAGCCATTGGTCATGACGGGCTGGCTCACCGAGCTTGTCTCGACGCCGGCGGTACGACCGTGGCCGTCTTAGGTAATGGACTGGCTCATATCTACCCGCAGACCAATCGCACTCTAGCTCAGCGCATCGTCCAGGCAGGTGGCGCCCTGATCAGTGAGTATCCGCCCGAGGCGCCGGTCTTACCTCATCAGTTCTTGGAGCGCAACCGTTTGATCAGTGCCCTCGCCGATGTCGTGGTGGTGATCGAGGCAGGCGAGCGCTCCGGCACGCTCAATACTGCCTCACACGCCTTGACCCAGGGTAAAGAAGTGATGGCGGTGCCCGGTAATATCACCTCGCCACTATCAACCGGCTGCAATAGATTGATCGCCCAGGGTGCCGGCCCGGTGCTCGCGGCACAGGACATCTTAGATCGCCTGCCGCTCGCTAAGACAGAGGACCGACCCGACCGTCAAGCCGAGAGGGCGGATCAGGTTCGCTTCGACTCGCCCGACAGTCAGATTATCTACGACCTGATCGTTCAGGGTGAAAGCGATGGCGACCGCCTACTGAGCAAGAGCGGCCTCAGCACCAGTCAGTTTAGCCTTGCCTTAACCATGCTTGAACTGAACGGCTACATCGTAGCCCTAGGCAACAATACCTGGGGCAGGCGCTAGCCGGAAGTCGCTCAAGCTTGACGACCACCCAAGGTAATATTACAGTAAAGTTGTTACCTCAGGGTGAGGTAATCTAGCGCCATGCGCTAGCCAAGCCGAGGGGAAGGAGGGGATGATGAATCCCCGCAAACCTCTTAAACCCGGAGATCTCCTGGTAGACATCCGGGTAAATGGTCGGCTCGTTGAGAAATTAAATCACAACGAGCTAGTTGCGGTATTCGCTCAAACGAGCGGATACCAGCTGATCGAGGGTCTGCGCTACCGCTATGTGCGCTTCGACTGGCACAGCGGAGAGCATAGTCGCAGACATTCTCGATCTAAGCTTGTCCACCTTGAACCACCTAAGGTGGACAGACGAAGGGCAATTCGCATCAACTCCGACGGAGTGATGCTAATTGGGTGGTCGGTCATGGAGACCGGCCAAACGATAGGACTTTCCATTCGAACGGATGGAATGGCCGTCGTCGAGTAGTACCCCCAAAAAAGCCCTTTAAAGCCCCGACCGGATTCGTTCGGTCGGGGTGATTTCTGATTGTGCTATACTTGACCAAATGAAAACAACCAAGATCAAGAACCTGATTATCGTCGAGTCTCCCGCCAAGGCTAAGAAGATTGAGAGCTTCCTCGGTAGCGACTATACCGTCATGGCCAGCATCGGCCATATCCGCTCCATCGCTAAGAAAGCCGCCAGCGGTGTCAAGCCGATTGATACCGAGCACGACTTCGCCACTATTTATGAGATTGACCCCGAGAAGCGGAAAGTGGTCAAAGAGCTGAAAGACGCCGTCAAGCAAGCTGAGACCATTTGGCTGGCCTCGGATGAAGACCGTGAGGGGGAGGCCATTGCTTGGCACCTCTGCCGGGTGCTGGGGCTTGACCCGGCCAAGACAAACCGCATCACTTACCACGAGATCACCAAGGAGGCTATTACCGAGGCACTGGCTCATCCCCATACAGTGGATATGAACCTGGTCTATGCTCAGCAGGCTCGCCAGATCTTAGATAGACTGGTCGGTTTTGAGCTGAGTCCGGTAGTCTGGCGTAAAGTCCCGGGCGGCAAATCAGCCGGGCGAGTCCAGTCACCGGCAGTTCGCTTGCTGGTCGAGCGGGAGCGAGAGATCGAGCACTATCAAACTACCTCTATCTATAAGACAACCGGTATGTTTAATGCCGACAGTCAGAGCTTCAAGGCGACTCTCGACACTGACTTTACCGACAAAGAGCAGGCCAAGCAATTCCTAGCCGGTCTGCCCGGCAGCACGTACATCGTAGCCGACATAGCCAAGACGACCGGCACCAGACGCCCTTTGCCCCCTTTCACCACCAGCACCTTACAGCAGGACGCCAACAATCGCCTCGGCTACAGCGCTAAGGCGACCATGAGCATCGCCCAGGGGCTGTACCAGAGCGGCTACATCACCTATATGCGAACGGACTCGGTCAACTTGAGCAACCAAGCCCTAGCTCAGATGACCGACTATATTGGCAAGACCTATGGCGATAGATACCATCAATTCCGCACCTTTACTACTAAGACTGCCGGCGCCCAGGAGGCACACGAGGCTATCCGCCCGACCGATATAGCCAGAGAGTCCGTACCGGGTGACAGCCGAGCCCAGAAGCTTTACGACCTGATCCGTCGGCGCACTCTGGCTACCCAGATGGCTGACGCTAAGATTGACCGAACGACGATCACCATCGACATTAGCCGGCACCAGCCCAAGTTTACCGCTAGAGGGGAAGTGCTGGTTTTTGACGGTTTCTTAAAAGTCTACGGTAGCAGTAAAGATGAGATCTTGCCCGACTTAGCCACCAGTCAAGCCGTAACGGCGAGCGAAATCATCGCCCGACAGACCTTCAGTCGACCGCCGGCTCGCTACAGCGAAGGCTCGCTGGTTAAGAAGCTGGAAGAGCTGGAGATTGGTCGCCCCTCCACCTACGCCACCATCCTGAGCAACATTCAGCTGCGAGGCTACGCTAAGAAGGGCGACAGCGACGGGGTAGAGCGACCGGTTAGCGAGCTGGTTCTCCAGGGCGACCGGCTGAGTGAGCGGACTGTCCACGAAAAAACCGGCTCAACCAAGGGTAAGCTAGTACCAACCGATAGCGGCATCATCCTCTCCGACTTTCTGGTTGACTATTTTAACGACATAGTTGACTACGACTTCACTGCCGGCATCGAGAACGAACTTGACCAGATAGCTGACCATCAGCTGGATAAAGTCAAAATGCTCCGCCGGTTCTACGACCCCTTCCACGACAAGATCAAAGATAGCGATAAGATTGAGCGTTCCAGTGTAGCCGGTCAACGACTGGTCGGCACCGACCCCAAGGACGGCCAGCCCATCTATGCCCGCATGGGGGCATACGGCGCCATGCTCCAGAAAGGTGATAGCTCTCAGGAAGACGCCAAAGTGACCTTCGCCAATATGCCCGAGGGGGCGAGCATTGCCGCTGTCACTCTAGAGCAAGCCGTCAAGATGTTTCAGCTGCCCCGGAAAGTCGGCACGACAGCCGACGGACAAGAAATCATCGCTAATATCGGGCGCTTCGGTCCGTACATCAAGGTAGGCAAGCTCTTCGTCAGTATCAAGCCGGAGTCGCCCTTTGAAATCAGCGAAACCAAGGCTAGAGAGCTATACCAAGCCAAACTGGAGGCTGAGGCAGCCAGGCACATCGCCAGCTGGGGCGAGGTTGAAGTCCTGAATGGTCGCTACGGACCATATGTCACTGACGGTACTAAGAATGCCAAGATCCCGAAAGATACCGACCCGAAGTCTCTGACTGAGGAGCAGGCTAGACAGCTACTCGCCGACGCTCCCGCCCGTCCGGCCAGGCGACGAGGCAGAAGGAAAGCAGCGTAAACTACATCGCAAGTATCACCTTTGAGGTTAGTTAACACTATCTTGTCCTACAGCCCATAGCAGGCCGTGTGGTCTCCTTATACATAGATAGAGCTCTCCGTACGAGCAGTACAGGTGGTCTCCTCAGGCCCCAGCATCCCAGCAGGATGCATAGAGCTGGTGTTGCGTAAGAAGAACTAGGGTAATATGAGCTTGAATTGTATCTGAATAGACTTACGCATCTGCTGGGTGCTGGACAGACTGGCACCGTATAAACTACCACGTGCACTAGATAGCTTACCGATATATCAACAGCCTTCGTCAACCACACTGTACTACTCGTACTAAGAACTAATATATGTATGAGGAGACCACCTGTACTACTCGCGCAGAGAATAGCTATATGCGGAGGGAAATTACAGATATAATTGCGAATGAAAGATTAGCGGAAAAGCCTAAAAACATTCACCGGCTAAATATGATAAGATAACTGGTGATGATACAGTGGCTGTTTACCTTCTTTACCCAGTGGTACATCTGGATGCCTCTCGTCGGCATCCTCAGCATCTTGACCTGGCGCAACTACCATAGCCTTAACGACCCCGGCGATGCTTACGACTACGTCCTCCTGGCTCTAGAAATCCCTCGAGACAACGACAAGAAAGAGCTCTCCGCCGAGCAACTCTTCGCTTCCTTGCACGGTATCCTCCGCGACAAGCAGGAGCTCCACCGAGCCACCGGCGTCCAGGAGCACCTCTCGTTTGAGATCGCCAGTGTGGGAGGGCAGATCCGTTTCTATGTCCGTACCCCTAAGCATCTGCAGAACTTCGTCGAAGGGCAAATCTACGCCCAATATCCGACCGTCCAGATCCAGCCGGCTGAGGAAGACTACGCTGACGGCATCAATGCTCACCGAGCCACGGCAGTTGACGAGCTGGTCCTGACCGATAACGAATTCTTACCCATCCGGACTTTCCAGGCGTTCGACGTTGACCCGTTAGCCGGCATCACTGCCGCCTTGACCAAGCTGGGCAGCAACGACGAGGAGATCTGGGTGCAGATCCTCGTCCGACCCATACCGGATAGCTGGCAGAAAGATAGTGCCAAGTACGTCGCTCGCTATCGTAGCGGCTTTGGCTCGTCACTCCGCTCGGGTGCTTTCTACTACGTCCTCCAGGCACTGGAGGCACTCTGGCAACCGCCCGAAGGAAATGACAAAAACGCCGAGCTGTCTGACCGTGACAAGCTGCGGATTAGCGAGATGGAGAAGAAATCGCAGAAGCTGGGCTATAAGGTCTGTATCAGGCTAGCTTACCTCGGACACGACCAAGACTCGGCTCGCATCCAGATGAATGCCGTGGCGAGCGCCTTTAAGCAGTTTAACTCGACCAGCCTTAATGGCTTCAAGTTGGCTACTCAGCCTCGCTACGATCGGGCGGCGCTCGACCTCTGCGCCAAGCGATCTTTCCCGGATGGCACAGGCTTTATCTTAAATATCGAGGAGCTGGCCAGTGTCTTTCATCTACCACACATGAACGTCGAGACGCCTAGCGTAGTCTGGGCTAATTCAAAGACCGCCGAGCCGCCGACCAATCTACCGGTACTTGATGGCGACCCGGTTCACGACCGGGATATCAGTGCTTTCGGACTAACTAACTTCCGAGGTATGCAAAAGCAGTTCGGCATCCTGCGAGCTGACCGAAGCCGTCATATGTACATCATCGGGCAGACCGGTACAGGTAAATCGGGCTTGCTTGAGCTGCTGGCCTTATCAGATATCTACCACAATCAAGGCTACGCCATCATTGACCCACACGGCGACTTCGCCACCGACAACCTCAAGTTTATCCCGTCCTCACGAGTTAATGACGTAGTCTACTTCAACCCCGCCGACACCGACCACCCGATCGGCTTTAACCCGATGGAGGTCTACGACCCAAATCAGCGCAATAATATCAGCTCAGAGATCATCGGAGTGATGAAGCGGATGTTCGGCGAGAGCTGGGGCCCACGACTGGAGTACATCTTGCGCCATACCCTGCTCGCCCTACTGGAGTACCCCGACACCACCATGCTGGATATCAACCGCATGCTAACCGATAAGGATTTCCGCAGTCGGGTGCTATCTCAGGTCAAAGATACCGTGGTGCTCCAATTTTGGCGAGTCGAATTCGCCGGCTGGAACGAGCGCTATGTCTCGGAAGCAATCGCCCCGGTGCTGAATAAGGTCGGTGCTTTCGTGGCCAACCCGGTCATCCGCAATATCATCGGACAGCCCAAGTCTAGCTTCAATATCCGTCAGATTATGGACGAAGGCAAGATCCTGATCGTTAATTTATCTAAGGGATTGATCGGCGAGGACAACGCCGCCATCCTGGGCTCTTTCTTAGTAACTAAGATCCAGCTAGCCGCTATGAGTCGCTCGGATATCCCTCGGATAGAGGATCGACGACCTTTTTACCTATATGTCGACGAGTTCCAGAACTTCGCCACCGACTCTTTCGCCGTAATTTTATCCGAGGCTCGTAAATATGGGCTCAACCTCACCGTCGCCAACCAATACATTTCCCAGATGGAAGATACCGTGCGAGACGCTGTCTTTGGCAATGTCGGCACTATGGTCTCGATGCGAGTCAGCCCGGAGGATGCGCCAATCTTAGCCCAGCAATTCGCCCCTAATTTCGAAGCGCAGGACATCTTGCAGATGAATAATCGCCATCTCGTCTGCGGCATGATGATCAATGGCGAAAAGATGCCTGCTTTCTCCGGCACCACCCTCAAGCTTCCGGAAGCGGGGAAGGGCTACATCGACCAAATCATTGAGCACTCCAGGGCTAATTACACTCGCCCCAAAGCGGAGGTGGAGGCAGAGATTGCCGAGCTGGTCACTCCACCGATGGGGCTAATGTCCAGAACCGCCCGAGACAAGGCGAAGAAAGCGCTCAAAGAGCAACAACAAGCCGCCGCTCAGTCAACCGCCAACCAGCTGAAGAATATCAGCAGCCTGATGGCGCAGATCCGTCAGACCGCCCAAGCTGGCGACCCTGATAGCATGAAGATTGAGCCGACTCACGAGACTAGCAGCAAGAATAGCGGCAATAGCAACGGTGGCAGTGGTAGCAACAAGGCTCGTTCCGGCAGTAGTCAGGCAGGGCAGGGCAGTCGGGGCAGTCAGAATCAAGGCAATAAGAATCAGCCCAAGAAAAATAAGAATAAAACTAATAAACATAATCGTGGGGCAGATAAAGGCGGTCAGCCCAGCCAGCCGACTCCTGCAGCTCCCGTTAGCCAGCCAAGCTCACCGACCAGCTATGTCAGACCAAGTCGCCCCTTGCCTCAGCCGCACCCAAGTCAGCCCGCTAAGCCGGATAAGCCAGCCTCGGTAGCACCACCCACCACCCAAGTTCATGAAATCAGGTTTCATTAGAGCCAATAACAAAAAGCCCGACCCCTCGCCTTGATGGCTGGAGGTCGGGTAGGCTAACTGCCGGTGGTGGATAACGGCAGTTCACGGGTAGCTAGCGAGCTAGCTATTTCTTCTTGCCGTCGCCGATAGCAATCTTGTGTGGCTCAGGCAACTTCGCCATGGGGATGGTGACCACCAGCTTGCCGTCAACCATATCTGCTTTGATCGCCTCTCGGTCAGCCCGCTCAGGTAGAGTGATGGAGCGATAGAAACTATCCGAGCTCTCTCGTACGAAGTACTTCTTATCCTCGTCCTCTTCCTTCTCGTGGCGTTCGGCACTGATCACCAAATTGTCTTTGTCGATGCTGATATCGACATCTTCTTTATTAAAGTTGGGCATGTGCGTCTCGACCACCAGATTGCCCGCCTTCTGATAAACATCAGTCACCGGAACATTGCTGGTCATAGTCGGTAGTAGCAGATCGTCACCGAAGAAACGGCGCTGCAAGCTATTTAGCTCCTCAAATGGATCATCATACTTGATTAAGCTGCTCATATCATCCTCCTTTTTATTACGATGGTATCACCATCTGCTAGTAGTATAGTCGGTTAGCACTCACACGTCAAGAGTGCTAGCGTAAGCGTCTTGGGGAAGAAATACGGGGCGATGCGAACATCGCCCCTCCGAGAAGTGAATGGACACTGGCTACAACTCAATACGATAGACATCACCTCCGATCTGCACAAGTGCGCAGGACTGATTGAGCCTGCGCATCATCTTCTCCACGAAGGAGAAGAACGGCCTTCTGCAATACGGGTCACCTCCCCGCAGATGGGTCTCAAGCCGCAATGCGACCTGAGAGCCGCCCAGTTTTCCCGGGCACGTCTGGCGCACCAGGAAAAAAGTAACCTTTTTGACTCTGCAGTCAGCGGATTCATCGTGAACCCACTGACCAATTTCGTTCAAATCGACGTCCCCCTCGTAGCGGGGGAAACCGTCACCTAGATCAATTACAGCACTTACCACTATCGCTCTTCGGTACCTTTTTACAGACATACTAACCACCTCTCTGACGGCACCGCAGTACCATCAAGTCCTTGGTCACAGCCTGTCTGTGACCTCGCAGGGAGCAGGGGAGACCTGCACCCGGCGAGACCACAGACACATCCATCCACTTCATCATAAAGTACACCGCACCCACCTACAGTACTACTATCATGACACATTCGGCAGGAAAGTAAACCCAGCAACCCAGCTGATGCGTTAGCTAAGCTAGCTAGTTATGACAAAGCGTGGATTACGTATCTTTTTGCTTAGGTAGCTTAGCGTTATGCATCCTGCTGGGTGCTGGGTAGGCCCGACATATCATAACAACAAAAAACGGGCCTACCGCCCGGATCTGTAAAGAAACACTTTAGCTAAGTGCTTATTTTAACCTGTAGTGTTATATTGAAGTACCGAAAAACGGTACAGCTTTAGTATATCCCATCGACCCAAGCTTGTACAGACTACCGAGGGAGTAGAATATATGCTATGCTCAGAATAGTAAAATATGCGGGGGTATATATGGATAAAGAGCTTGATAAAAAAGAGCCGTATTCTATTGGGCTAGACATCGGTACTGGTAGCATAGGCTGGGCAGTCATCGATGATGACTGTAAGCTACGTCGGTATAAGCATCAAAATATGTGGGGTGCGCATCTATTCAAGGAGGCAGACAAGGCTGCTACCAGACGGTCGTTTCGCTCATCACGCCGACGACTTGCCAGGCGGAAACGACGCATCACTCTCCTCCAGCAAATATTTGACGATGAAATACAGAAAATCGACCCTCATTTCTATCTTCGCTTGTCTGAATCAATGTTGCACCTTGGCGACAAAAACTCTGCGTTAGAGCTAGATGCTAACATATTATTTGCCGACCATTCGTTCACTGATAAGTCTTACCGAGAGAAATATCCTACGATCTACCACCTACGTAGCGATTTATTTCACAACACTGATAGGCAGGATATTCGCTTGGTCTATTTAGCACTTCATCACATCATTAAATACCGCGGCAACTTCTTGGTTGAGGGTGGAGTAGACAGCGTAATCTCATCATTCGACAATCAAAATCTACAGAAGTTCATGGATTTTATCGGTGCCGATGAAAGAGTGGCCAAAGAAATCAAGAATATCTTGCTTGACCGCTCTAAATCTCGTAGTGCCAGAAAGTCAGCCATCGACAAGCAGATGCAGCTCACACCATCCACCAAAGAGGCCATTAAGGCAGTTGTTGGTCTGAAATGGGACGCCGGCAAGCTCTTTGAAGATAGTTCCCTAGATGTGAAAGGGGAGTTTTCGAGCAAAGATTATGAAGAACAACGTGATGCCATAGCTACTGCGATCGGCGATGAAAATTACGAGCTAGTAGCAACATTAGAGTCGGTCTACCAGTGGACAGTGTTCAGCCAATTTATCAGAAAGGATAGCTGCCTGTCTGACATCATGATTGAGAGATACGATAATTACCGCCAGGATCTATCTGATCTAAAGGCTTTATTTCATAAGTTCCTATCTAAGGATGGCTACAAGTCGTTTTTCCACGGCGACACTGCTGAGTTTGAGCTGTACAACAGCCATAAAAGCAAAAACAGCATTGATGACTTATATAAATCGATCAGGAAGCGACTGGGTAATATAGCCAAAGATGACCTGCGCTACCAACGATTCGAGAAGCGAGCTGAGCTAGGTGAGTTCTTAGCCAGGCAACGCATCCGGGATAACGGCGCCATCCCACACCAGATTCACCAATATGAGCTTGAGAAAATCATCGACAACCAAGCACAATACTATCCGTTCTTAGCTCAGAACCGTGACAAAATCATCAGCATCTTCACCTTTAAGCTGCCGTATTATATCGGACCACTCAAAACCGGCGGTAATTTCGCTTGGTCGGTCAAGAAGAAAGATGGCGTAATCTATCCTTGGAACTATGACGAAATGATAGACGATGAAGCTTCTGCCGAGAAGTTTATTGACCGCATGCGCAACCATTGCACCTACCTGCCGGACGAAGAAGTCCTCCCTAAGAACTCACTACTTTACCAAGAATACGAAGTTCGCAATGAGCTAAAGAATATAACCGTCAACGGTGAAAGACTGAGTACTGATGTTCAGAACGACATAGTCGACAGACTATTCACAATGGAATCATCGGTCACTCGCAAGAAGCTAATTGCTATCTCTATAAAAATCAGATATATGATACTGACTCTCTAGCAATTGAAGGGTTCAGCAACGAAAAGGGCTTTAACTCATCACGAAAGTCATACATTGACTTCACTCAGAAGATTGGCATAGAAATTACCCTCGACAACCAACAGGCAATTGAAGAAGTTATCAAGTGGATTACTCTCTTTGAAGATAAAAAGATTCTGGCCAAGAAACTACGTAACAAATATAGTGACATGTTCAGCAAAGAGCAGATCAGCAAGATCCTCCAGCTAAACTACAGCGGCTGGGGCAGATTCTCCCGCAAGTTGCTTGACGGCATCACCATCCAAAATCGAGATGGCAAGTTAACAGTAATCGGAGCAATGCGCCAGTACAAAGACAACTTCATGCAGATCGTCCAAAGTGAGCGATATGGGTTTAAGGAAATTATCGACGATATCTTGTCGGCAAATCAGTGTGCAGAAATAAATTACGATGATATCAAGAACCTTGCCGGCTCGCCCGGCATCAAACGTGCTTTGTGGCGAAGTGTCAGGATTATTGATGAGATTGTCGACACCGTTGGTTATGAACCGAAGTTGATTAGCATCGAAATGGCCAGAAATGAGGGCGAGAAAGTTAGCACCAATAGTCGTAAAAGTCAGTTGGAGAAAATGTATAAGGAGTTAATTGGCGATGACGCCGACTACAACAAGTCAGTCATCAAACCTCAACTGGCTAAATATAAGGAGAAACTCAACAAGAAGAAGTACTATCTATACTTCTTACAGAATGGCAAATGCGCTTATACCGGCAAGCCTCTTAATATTGAGAATGGCTTAAGGGAATGCGAGATTGACCACATCATACCTCGCTCCCTCACCAAAGACGACTCACTAGACAACACTGTGCTAGTGATCCGCAATGAGAATCAGCGCAAAGAGGATGATTACCCTGTCTCTAACGACATCCAAAAACGCATGGTAGTCATCTGGAGTTTGCTGAAAAAAGCCAAATTAATGTCGCCAACAAAGTTTCAGCGCCTAACAAGCAAAAAGCAACTGTCGGATAGTCGTGTTGCCGGTTTCGTCAATCGCCAGCTTGTCGAGACCAGGCAAATCACCAAGCACCTTGCCAGGATGCTGGAAGAAAAGTACCGCAACTCATCAAAGAAAGAGAAAGTATTTACCATCCGAGCTGGTATGAGTTCGGAGTATCGTGATTATCACGACTTGCCTAAAAGTCGTGATATTAATGACTTTCATCACGCCAAGGATGCTTATCTGGCAGTAGTCATAGCCCAATTCATCAGGCACCGCTATCCTAAGCTGGAAGAGAAGTTTATCTATGGTGAATATATGAAGTTTAAGAGCAAGCTGCTTAATAGTCACGACAAGCACAGCTTCATCATCAGGGCGATGGGTCGTGATTTCACTGATGAGTCAACTGGTGAAGTTGTTTGGCAGCGCAAAACAGCATACGACATCATCAATCGGACAATGAGATATAACGATTGTCTAATTACAAAGAAAACTGAGATTGGTGATAACCAATTTTATGATCAGACGATTTACGGTAAGGATTCAGGCAAAACAATGATTGCCAGGAAGTCAGACTTGCCAGTCGCTAAATATGGTGGCTATTCCGGCGAGAAGGATGCATACTGTACAGCAATTCATTACATCAACAGAGGAAACCCTGTATACAAAATCATTGGCATACCCGTTCAGGTATATATGCAGGATAAGATTAAACCGGGCTCAATCAGTAACTACATCCAGAATAAATATAAACAAGCCACTGTTCTTATCCCCAAGATACCTCTCAATCAAAAAATTGAGCATGACGGCAACGAGCAGTTCATTGTCAGCAGCAGCGAAGTCACTAACGCTAAGCAGCTCAAGCTACCTTATGATATCGAGTACGCCGTAGCGGTCGCTCTAAAGCTAGGCGACATCCCGCAAGTTAGAGTCACAGAAGAGCAAGCATCAAGTGACGACTACCTCCGCTATAAGCGTGATAGGCAGATAGAGCGAAAACAGAAAGTTATTGATGGCATAGAGAAGTTTTGGGATATATATGTAGATAAGCTTAGCGATCAATATCAACAATTTGGTAGCATTATCGAAAGAGCAAGACTGGTTTGCGATAAATATCGCAATCTCTCTACCGTAGATAAGATAAAGCTCATTAGGTTAGCCTTAGCCGCCACGCACGCTAACTCAAGCAACGCAAACATGAAGAAGGACTTTCCCGGACTAAACTTACCAAGTGATTTTGGAAGAATGAGGGGTAAAAACCTCGACCCGACCAGATTTACCTTTGTCTACGAGTCTATCACCGGGTTGCACCGTAGGGAATTAAACGGGGAAACACTAAGACTAGAACAAGATAACTAAGCATGTCCTGGCGCACCGTAGTAGTTAAGAACCGTTGCAAACTAAGCTATAAGAATGACTATATGCTTGTCGTTAGTGACGGTAACGAGAAAGCACTTCACATTAGCGAGATCGGCACCCTGATCATCGAGAACACTGCCGTAAATATGACGGCATATCTACTGTGTGAATTAGCACGTTATAAAGTGAAAATAATCTTCTGTGATCACCAGCGCAATCCATACGGCGAAATTATCCCTTATTACGGCTCGCACAACGCCAGTAAACAAATGCGACGCCAGAGCCAATGGGATCAGTCGCTGAAGGCTCTGATATGGAAAAGCATCGTTGAGCAAAAGATTATCAAGCAAGCTCAAGTTGTTTACAGAGAAACAGGCAACTCCGACGTATGCGAAGTACTCATGAATTACGCCTCTACCGTCACACCTGGCGACACCACCAACCGTGAAGCACACGCAGCCAAACTCTACTTCAAAGAGCTCTTCGGCTCACAGTTCTCCCGTGATATCTCCAACAATATCAACGCTGCCCTTAACTACGGCTATGCGATCTTACTTTCAACTTTCAATAGAGAGATATCAGCGGCCGGATACTCTACGACCATGGGGGTCAACCATTGCAACGAATATAATCCTTTCAACCTCACCTGCGACCTAATGGAATCATTTCGACCGATCGTAGACCGTGAAGTGTATAAATGTCGTAGTTTTGATTTTGATGACTTCTTCAAAAGTCGCCTGGTAGAGCTTCTTAACTGCAAAGTCCACATATTAGGTAAAGATCAGTTTCTATCTAATGCGATAAGCATTTACGTTAATTTCTTCTTTAGGGTTATGGAGGATGGTAGCGTCGCCGATCTACCTGATTATGAACTAATGTAAATTATGAAGGAGCGATACATGAGAATGATTTTATTTTTCGACTTGCCGATGGTCAGCGACCGTGACCGCAAGATATACACTACCTTTCGCAAGAAGCTTACTCATGAAGGGTTCGTCATGATGCAACAATCCGTCTATAGCAAACTAGTACTTAATTCCACCAACGAGCGATTGACCTACGACAGAGTCAAGAAGATCATCCCTAAAGATGGCATCGTCCAGCTACTTACGGTAACCGAGCGGCAGTTCGCTTCAATGGAGTACCTAGCGGGCGAGGGCGGCGAGCAGGCAATCCAAAGCACAGACAGGACTGTCATTCTATGAAAATTAGTATCTCAGGCTTTGATAGCACACTAGCCATACCGGACGATGGCGGAATTGCCACCATCGTTATCCAGGATGATTTGTTGCTCAGGAAGATTATAGAAGACCTCTTAGACGATTACACCAAGAAAGCAGCAAACAATCACATCGTTATCTCCGATGGCGACGACCTGCTCAATTTACCAAAGGATGCTTTGCTTGCCACTGACGTGTACTCGTACGACCTATCCAGCCGAGCCATTACGACAGCCCTCTACAAGGATATACAAGAGAATAGTGATATTGATATGTCCAAACTGGCACAGATTGAGGCAAGTATCCTCGACCTGCTCCACACTATCAACACCGGATTCTCGCAGAACCTAGACTACAGTGCAGAGATATCCATGAGCGATATTATGAAGATGGCTCATGTGACACTAGAGGTCAATTCAAGCAATAACTATCTCGACAAGCTCTATGGTATAATTGATTCAGCACAACAGTTACTGTCGAGACGTCTGATTATTTTAGTTAATCAGCGCCAGCTACTATCGCACAGCGAGCTGCGAGCACTTTTACAATATGTGCAAGATAATCACTTTTCAGTGCTTTTTATCGAAAAGAACTGTAACGAAAAGATAGAAGGGGAGTCATCTCTGACGATTGATAGCGACTTGTACGATTTCAGTGTCAATTCACAATAATACGTAGTAAGCATTAGCATGCTTACTACTGTAAAACTTCGTTATTGAGGTTTTACAGTAGTGTTATATTGAAAGGCACTGAAACGTGTTCAGCGTCTGTGTTCCTGCCTCGATTGTTTTACAGTAGTGTTATATTGAAAGGCACTGAAACACTACTGCGAAAAGAACGAAAACAGCCGCAGTTTTACAGTAGTGTTATATTGAAAGGCACTGAAACCAGTGGCTTATCGTAAGTACTAGTAGACTTGTTTTACAGTAGTGTTATATTGAAAGGCACTGAAACTAATAGTGTCAAGTTAACAAGGAGGACAGCGTTTTACAGTAGTGTTATATTGAAAGGCACTGAAACACAACTTTTTGCATTTTGAAAACGAATATAGTTTTACAGTAGTGTTATATTGAAAGGCACTGAAACTATTGAAAGGCTTCTTTGCGCTCGAACATGGTTTTACAGTAGTGTTATATTGAAAGGCACTGAAACACGATATTTTCGTTAGGAGAATAAATCGTTGTTTTACAGTAGTGTTATATTGAAAGGCACTGAAACATAGCCCCTGGCAGGTATTGAAAGATGGGGGTTTTACAGTAGTGTTATATTGAAAGGCACTGAAACTTTCGGCCGCGAATATCAATATGCATTTGAGTTTTACAGTAGTGTTATATTGAAAGGCACTGAAACACCAGGTTGATAACTAGTAGCACTGATGTTGTTTTACAGTAGTGTTATATTGAAAGGCACTGAAACATGGCTCTGATAAAGGAGATGCAGCATTAGGTTTTACAGTAGTGTTAT
>SDRW01000001.1 GCA_007845485.1 TM7 phylum sp. oral taxon 348 | reverse complement strand
GTGAATGATGTAAAAAAATAAGAATGAAATATATTACTTTTCCACAAAAAGAAGTCACCTCTGTTAATCTGTGGAAAATATAGACTAATCTGTGGAATTTATATTTTGTAAGGCTAAAATCACAGCCGCCTTATCTCGTTCAATCAACTCAACCCGGGCTGCGATTTCTGTGATACCCAGCTCAATCGTCCTAGTCAGGGCTGGGATATCCAGCATCGGCTCAAAGAAGTGGCGAAAGTCAGCCAGTTCGTCGCTCGTTGTCAGCCCGATGGCAGCGTAGCGGATGAAATCATCATAGCTTTTATCGCCAGCAAAGGTTGTTTCAACCCACGACCAATTGTCCTTTAGCCAATCCCACGTGAGCTGGCGGCTTTCGTGGGTGCGGATGAGATAGACAAACCAACGGCTGGCATCTTGTGGGCGAATGATGTCATGGTGCTTGATATTTGCAAGGATTGTCTGCGCAGTTTCAGGGTTTTTGGTGGCGGTAAGTCCCAGAGTGATGTCAGCTTGCAGGTCGTTTGACGGCGTCTGCTGGTAGGTCTGAAACAGGCTATCAATCATCTCTGGCGTTTCAAAATGTCGTACATTGGCGCTGATGATCAGTGAACGGATTTCTGTCGGTAATTCCTCGAGGGATTGACTATCAAATCGCCGCTTGGCTTCCGCCAGCACTGCTTGGTCTTCGCTATAGATCATTAAGCCTAGAGCAGTAACACGCCGTTCGCGGTCGTCGTCAGATTCGCCAGGTGCTTCGTCCCAGCCCAATTCGTCAAAGGTAGCACGAGCAAAATCGCCAGAAATTCGCTTCAAGCGGGCTTTGCCGTCATCATCATCGTCAACAAATTTGCGTAGCTCCGCCAGTGCACTGGCCGCCATGTCAAAAACCTTTTCATTGGTTTCATGTTTCAGTGACAGCGCCAGTGGTAGGAGTGAGGCTGAGTTTTCATATCCAGCCCGAGCTAGTAATGTAGCGTCTTGGAGTAGGCAGATTTTGTCCAGTGTTGGCAGAGCGTGAATGTGACTGAGTAGATGCTCGCGAGTTGTCGCGTCGTAGTGTATTACGAAATGCCCGCTCAGTCCGCAGTTCAGCTGCAGCGGTTTTTCAATGCTGAATATCTTTTCCCGCTCGGTCAAAATTTCGTCATCAAGTGGTTGGTTGGCGAACAATGGAATTGGCCACAAGGCGTCGGATGGCTGATGGTCGCCAATGAAAAATCGTTCCTGGCGCAGTGTAGCGGTAGATTTATCGTCAGAATTATTTTGCTCAACCTGCACAATCGGTAGTCCTGGCTGCGAAATCCAGGTGTTCATCAAGTCAACAATTGGCTGTCCACTGGCGGTTTCTAGTTCTTGCCACAAATCATCGCCAACAGTGTTTTGGTAAGCGAATTTTTCAAAATATGACTTTAGTCCTGCACGAAACGCCTCCTCGCCGATTAGCCGCCGTACCATCACTAATAGTCGTCCACCCTTGGCATAGACAATTGCCGGGTCAAACAAAGTGCTGATTTCGTCCGGATGGTTAACGTCAGCCTGCACTGGTTGCACTCCGTCTAGGCTATCGCGTCGCAGCGCCGCGGTGACTTCACTAGTGGCGAAATCTTCCCACATCCGCCATTCAGGATGGAGCGCGTCGACCGCCACGTATTCCATCATGTTAGCGAAACTTTCGTTTAGCCATAGGTCATTCCACCACTGCATGGTCACCAAATTGCCAAACCATTGATGGCTGAGTTCGTGAGCGATGACGGTGGCGATGAAGCGCTTAGATGATTCCGGCGTTAATTTTGGATCAGCCAGCAAGCAACTTTCGCGGTAGGTGATGAGTCCCCAGTTTTCCATGGCGCCAGACGAGAAATCAGGCAGCGCTACGTGATCAGATTTTGGTAGCGGGTACGGTACGCCAAAATATTCGTCATAAAAATCGATGGAGCGCGTGGCGATGTCCAGCGCAAAATCCAGGGTCTCTTCGCCTTGGGCTGGTGTTGCCCAAACATTTACCTCAACACCAGAGGTGGTGTGAGCGGTTTTCTTGTGGAGTTCGCCAATAACAAAAGCCAGTAAGTAGCTACTCATGTGCGGCGTAGTCGCAAAAGTAGTTTTTAGCGCGCCATCCTTTTCGGATGATTCAGTGACGGGCATGTTGCCTAGGACGGTTAGTTCCGGAGCAGTGACGAGCGTGACGTCGTAGGTGGCTTTGGCGGCCGGCTCGTCAACGCACGGAAAGACTTCGCGGGCATGATGCGACTCAAATTGGGTGGCAAGCAGCTGCTTTTTGACACCGTCATGTGTAAAGTAACACGGATATAGTCCATGCATAGCATCGGTGATGGTGCCAGAAAAGTCAATGCGAACAGTATGCTCACCGCTGGATAATTCTGGGCGGGATAGGTGTAGCTCATCAAATTCACAATAGGAAAACTCAGCTGGCTGATTGTCGATTGTAACTGATTGAATAGTTAATTCTTTGGAATGCAGTGAAATTGACTCGCCAGTTGACTCGCCAGAAATAACCACCGTGCCAGAAAAAGTTTTCTCTGCGGCGTCTGCCAGGTCGAGCGTCAGTGCGTAATGATTTGGTGTAAAGGTGTCAAGTAAGCGTGGAACTGTTTTCATAATTTCATTATAATATAAGCGCGTTGATACTAATATAATTGAAGTCGCAACCACTCGTGTTGTTTGCAATATATGTGTATATGTGATAAACTTTAACAGATATGCCAAAGCGAACATACCAACCTCATAAACGTCATCGTGCTCGCACGCATGGCTTTCGTGCACGTGTATCCTCAAAAGGTGGACGTGCTGTTCTTAAGCGTCGCCGAATTAAGGGACGTGCTAAGTTAGCTATATAAGATGCTGATTTATAAATAACCTCGTTTAGTTGACGAGGTTATTTTAGTTGATGACATCATGATATAATTAAATGCAATGTTATCTCAAAAATATCGATTTCATGGACATGGTAGTTTGCGTTATGTTTATAAGCATGGCAATACTGTACGTGGTCGTATTATCTCAATTAAATATACAACAAATTTTAGGCGTAATCATTCAAGAATTAGTGTCGTAGTAAGTAAAAAGGTGTTAAAGAGTGCGGTCGGGCGCAATAGAATTCGCCGCCGTATTTATGAGATTATTCGCAGGCTTATACCTGAAATAGATAAAGATAAAGCGTATGATATAGTTGTTCTGATTTTCTCGCGTGAAGTTTTAGATATGCCTCATGATGAGCTACGCGATAATGTTATTTCCCAGCTAAAGAATTGTGGCATATTGATGTAAAATATAGCTAATTCTGATATAATATATTTTAAGAATTGATTAAATTGATAGTAATACGGAGATTTTTGTGAACCTTTTTGACTTGATTGTCGTGCAGCCAATTTTTAATTTATTAATGGCTCTTTATAGTATCGTTCCAGGCGGCGATTTTGGTGTGGCGGTGATTATCTTTACGATTTTGATACGTATTATTATGTGGCCGTTAATATCTAAGCAACTGCATCAAGTTAAAATTATGCGAAAAATTCAACCCGAACTTGATCGTATAAAGAAGCAGGCTAAAGGTAATCGTCAGATGCAAGGTATGATGATGCTGGAGGTTTATAAAAAATATAATATAAGCCCATTCCGTTCAATTGGTTTAACTTTAATCCAGTTGCCTATATTTTTTGGTCTTTACCGTGTAATTCAAATTTTCACCATGCATCGTGGAGATCTTGGAAAATATACTTACAATCTTCTTGAAAATATACCAGCAGTATCAAATCTAATTGCTAATCCAAATAATTTTAATAATAAACTTTTTGGTTTTGTTGATTTAACCGTTCAGGCTATTGGAAAGTCTGGAATTAGCCCATTACTTCTTGCATTGGCAATCGGTGCTGGTATTATGCAATATATATCCAGTAAGCAAACTATGCTGCAAAAACAAACCAAAAAAGGATTGCGCCAAATTATGGCTGAAGCTGCCGAAGGTAAAGAAGCTGATTCATCTGAAATGAACGCTGCTGTTATGCAGAAAATGGTTAAATTTATGCCGATTATGCTTACTTTAATTATGGTGAATTTGCCAGGAGCTATTGCCCTTTATTCATGTACATTTACAGCAGTGGCTGTTGTTCAGCAACATTTTTTGCTAAAAAAAGATGAAGATGAATTGCAAGATATGGCAGATAAATCAACTCTAAAGAAAAGGGTTTCAAAAGCTCAAGTTGCTGAAATTGTAGAACCTAAAATCTTAAAACCAAAAAAAGTAGCTTCTAAAAAGTCAAAATCCTCTGCTAAAACTACAGTTCGAGTAGTTAGCGCTAGTAAAAAAGGAGGCAAAAAATGAATAGACAAGAATCTTTAGATTTAGCAAATAAAATTACTCAGGATATTGTATCTTTTTTTGAAGTAAACCCTCGAATAGAGAGTAATATAAGTGATGATGCAATTAATATATCTATAGGGTCAAGTAGTATAAACAGTCTTTTAATCGGGCGTAATTCTGATACTTTACG
The DNA here is from genome assembly GCA_007845485.1 of TM7 phylum sp. oral taxon 348. Classification (GTDB taxonomy): domain Bacteria; phylum Patescibacteriota; class Saccharimonadia; order Saccharimonadales; family Saccharimonadaceae; genus SDRW01. Next base: position 365,998 of record SDRW01000001.1, on the reverse strand, counting down.
ATCTATTCAAATGTTGATTTCAAATATTTTGAGCAATAAAAATGCCGAAATCTCGCGTGTTTATCTTGATATTGCTGATTATAAGAAACAGCGTGCTGATAAAATATCTCGTAAAGCTGAAGGTTGGATTGAAAAAGTCCGTAGTTCAAAACGACCTTATCGTGCTCACCTTAATGCGTCTGATCGACATACGGTTCATCAGCTTGCAGCGGATTATGATGATATTGTAACCCATTCAGAAGGTGAGGGGCGTGATCGTGTACTTATTATTTCGCTAAAAGAGACTAGTGAAGAGGGTTAATTATTCTTGATAACACGCATATATTCTTGGTGAGTTTGCTCAGCCATACGTCGCCAAGAATATTTAGCCACTTGCTGTTTGCCTTTTTTGGACAGGTTATCACGTAGTGATTTATCATTAATAACCATATTAATTTTGGCAACCATATCATCAGTGTCGAGCGGGTCGAAATATAGAGCAGCATTACCGAGAATCTCTGGCATACAGGACGCGTTGCTTGAAACTACTGGTGTACCATACGACATAGCTTCAAGTGGCGGTAAACCAAATCCCTCCAGGAGCGATGGGAAAATATAGGCTAGAGAATGTTTCAAAATCCAATCGCGTTCCGCATCCGAGATAAAACCTGTAAAATGAATATTTTTATAGCCTTTAGTCTCAAAATAATTCTTGTTGCGCTGAGTGGCAGTGTTAATCCGACCAACTAGTACTAATCCGAGGTCGGGGTACTTTTGTAGTAGTTTTTGGTGGGCGTCGCCCAAACGGCGGATATTTTTGTAATCAGGCTGCTGGCCAATATAAGTAATAAAATGAGCAAATGGCATCTTGTATGGTTGTAAACTACCTTGATGCATCTCGGCGGCTTCGTAAATAGTTGTAATTTTATTATCAGGTATTCCACAAAATTCCTGATATTCGCGCTTGGTAGTATTTGACACGGTGATGATATGTTGGCTAGTCTTGGCAATTTTCTTAAATACCCAGCGACCAACTAACTGCTTGGCATGAAAAATAAACCAATTCTTGTCGGAATTATAAGTGTTGAGCAGTGTCATATCGTGAATTGTAGTGATATGTTTACCACGATATAGGATTGGCTGTTGTGGCATACAAAAATGCACTAGATCGGGATTAAGGTCATCTAGAAAAGTTTTGAAGCCGATTTGCTCAGCCAGCGAATAATTCTTAAAATCAATTGTTAAAATATTAAAATTAGAGTTGGTTGGTTGCCAATAGTCTTTGTCTTTGGTTAGCACCAGGATGCTATAAGTATTGGTATGATCGATTTGCTGCAAGTATTCTAGCAACTTAACGACGTAAGTACCAGTGCCAGAGTTTATAACACGGGCATCGATAGCAATGTGATTCATAAAGACTCCTTTTTGAAAACGAATTTATCATATAAGCAATAGTTCCAGACTAGCGAGACAATAGTAGCTAATAGTTTGGCAATAAACAGAGCGAGTTGCTCCTGTGGGATGATATTTTTAATAGATGGAGTAGCTAGCCAAATAATGCTGTTTTGTAAAACCCACAACCCGAATAGAGTAATAATTATAAATAAAATTATCTCATACATGATATTATTACTGGTAGATTTGAAAGTATATTTTTTGTTGGCAAAAAAACTAAAAATAAAAGCTAAACCAGTCGAAACGGTGTTAGCAGCAATTTTTGGTAATCCCAAAAAAGTTAATAAAAATAATAAACCGAAATCAATCACTGTATTGACTAAGCCGACAACGGCGAAGCGGCTAATTTGTGCTTTATTTTTCACGCTTGGCCCCTATATTCGCCAATAATACCAAGACTAATCAGTTGAATGCCACTAAGGAATAAAATTACTGCCATCAGTGAGGAATAGTTAGTACCAGTTGGGATACCAAATAGTGGACGAATCAATAAATAAAGAATATATATAAATGCACAGCATGATATAATAATCCCGAGAATGGATGATATTCGTAATGGTGTGGTGGTAAAGCTGGTGATACCGTCAATAGCTAGATTAATTAATTTGTTGTAATTCCACTTAGTATCGCCGGCAGCGCGTTGAATTGGAGTCCGTGTTGACTTTTGTAAAATTATATAATACCATTCGCTAGTCTTTTTCTTGATCCAAGTTTCACCCTGGCGGCTACGGCGCCGCGCGTAAACGTCATCATATCCTTGCTCCCAGAGTTCAATCATTTGCGGAATTAGCTCGGGCGGATCTTGTAAATCAGCGTCAATAATTACTACTGCATCGCCTTTGGCGTAATCAAAGCCAGCTAGCATGCCAGCTTCCTTGCTAAAATTGTGCGATAGGTTAACATAAGCAATTGAAGATCTAGATAGTATTTTTTAATGATTTTTTGCAGATCTTTTAGATGTGCGAATAACTGCGGCAACACCGCTTCTTCGTTGTAGGCTGGTATTAGAACGGTAATTGTCTTCATAGGCTAATTATATCACTTTATTTTTTGAATAAGCTGGCTAATTGAGTTGGCGGTGATAGCGCCAGCTTGCTGTAAATAAGCCGTTTTAGCAGCCGCCGACTCAAGCGCGTTAGTACCGAGGATAGCGCCAGCGTGTCCCATTTGGACGCCGTTAGGAGCGCTATGTCCAGCGATATAGGCGTAAACTGGCTTGCTGATAAACTGCTTAATGTAATCAGCTGCCGTAATTTCGCTAATGCCGCCGATTTCGCCGATCATTACTATACGTTTAACGCTAGGGTCGTTTTGGAATAACTGTAAACAGTCGACAAAGCTGCTGCCGCTAATCATATCGCCACCGATACCGATGATATATCGCTGCCCGAAACCAGCCTGCGTCAGTAGCGACATAGCTTCGTAAGTAAGCGTGCCGCTGCGGCTGACGATTGCTGTATCGCCAGGTGCTGCCAGTGACGCTGGAATGATACCCAGCAGCTGTCTGCCTGGTAATAACACGCCTGGGCAATTCGGACCGATCAAAACCGAACTGCTACGGTGTAGTTTTTGCTTAATCTCAAGCATATCATGTACTGGTACACCTTCGGTGATACAGATGATGAGCGGGATTTGCGCCTGAATAGCCTCTAAAATAGCTGCTTTGGCGTGTGGTGCTGGCACAAAAATTACGGAAATATCAATGGCAAAATGTTTTTTAATATCGTCAATTGTTCGAAAAACAGGTACGCCGTAAACTTCGGAAACGGATTGATTAGGCGAGGTGCCAGCGACGATATGCGTCTTGTAATCAAGCATGTTTCGCGCATGAAACCGGCCGTTTTTGCCAGTGATTCCCTGAATTATGACATTTTTGCCAGTGAAAAGCTGTGGTGTCATGAAATGTCCTCCAGGATTGTTTCTAAACTGTCGAATAGTGGCAGATCATATTGCGCTAGCAGTTGGCGGGCTTCAGATTCGCGGTTGCCAGATAGGCGAATGGCGAGTTTTGGTAGGTCAGGAATTTGCCGCTGGGCATCGATAATGGCTCGGGCCACCTCATCGCAGCGGACAATGCCGCCGAAGATATTGATGATAATCACCTTGATATTATCGAGAGTAGTGATTTGACGGAAGCAATTGAGGACTTTATCAGAAGTAGCTGTACCACCGATATCGAGGAAATTAGCTGGTGTCAAACCGCTTGCTGTGACTGCATCGACCGTTGCCATGGCGAGTCCAGCGCCGTTGGCGATTGTAGCAACCGCGCCGTCACGATTAAGTATGACGAAATTGTGTTCGGTAGAGTTGTCTTCGAATTGCCAATCTAAGTGACGAAAAGCGGCTGCGTCGTCAACGGTAATTTTAGCATCGCCAGCGATTAACCTACCGTCAGAGGTGAGTACTAGCGGGTTAATCTCTAGTAATAAGCAATCATTGTCAATAAAACAACGATAAGCATTTTCAATAATACCTTGCAGCAAGAATGCTTTGTCAGCAATATCGAGATAATCAGCGAGCTCGTCAGTTAAAGATTCGAATTTTTTGTTGACGATATCGCGCCGAAAAAAATCCGCAGTATCTTGGCTTTCAATTTCGACACCGCCGCCAGTATGGGCAAGCAGTTCAATGCCAGCAGTTTGGCGATTAATATTTAACGAAAAATAAAATTCACGGCTGATATCGATGATTTCTTCGGCTAGTAATTTTGACGGCAAAAAGCCTCTAATCTTGAGATTAAAAATTGCTTGGGCTGTTGGCTGTATTTCTGTTTGCTGACGTATTATACGCACGCCACCAAGTTTGCCGCGACCACCAACGGGAATCTGTGATTTCAGGACAACTGGTGTAGTGATGTTTTGTAATTCATTAATAGCAAATATTTTGCCACGTGGGATCGGTATTCTATATGTGGACAATAAGTTTTTTGCTTCATATTCTAGTAGGCGCATATGGATTAATTCTCTCTGTGGGGTGCGTTTTGATTAAAAATATACTATGGTTATTCATTATTATTTCTGATAAAAAACTTACGAAATTTTAATAATCCAGTTTGGTTGGGCAATGGTCCACTGTGAATAATGCTGCGGATGTAGTCGACAGGGACTTTGCGGTTTTTTTGAATAGACCAGCGTTTATAGTAGGCAGCGGGTTTGCGAATGATTGAGGTTAATATACCTTTGAAAGCTGGCCAGCCATTGCCGTGACGGACGGCGCTGGCAAAAATTAGCCAATAGGTTATGAAAAAGCGTATGCCTATATACCAGAATAATTGTCTGGGGACGTTTTTAATAAAGACTAATGGCAGATTTTTGAAGGTATTGTAGACTGCTAAGCCAGGTACTTTCTTGCTGCTGGCACCGACTTTATGATAGGCGATAGCCTCAGGCGTGAATCGAACCTTCCAACCGGCTAATTGGGCACGAAAACTCAAATCGACATCTTCGTAATACATGAAAAAATCCTCGTCGAACATATCGATATCGTCAAACATTGCCGCGCGATAAATCGCTCCGCCGCCAGTCGCGCCAAAAACCTCGCCAGGCTTACTCGGCGCATTTTCAATAGGATCGTCGCGGTTTCGTGGGCCAGGTAGTCCCCAGGTGGTATAAAAGTCGCCAGTTGTATCAAGTGTCTTACCGTCGCGCCGTTGTAAAATGCCAGTCGCAATGCCACATTTTGGCTGACTTGACAGTTCGTCGACGAGTGCTCTACACCAGTTTTTGTCGGCAATGGCATCAGGATTAAGCACGCCAATATATTCAAAATTATGTTCTTTTGCATAAATCAGGCCTGTATTAATACCGCCAGCAAAACCAAGGTTTTGGCTATTTTTAATTAAAATTGGCGCATCTTTCTTCTGAGATTTGATGTGGTCTTCAAACCGCTCAACCGAATCATCACTTGAGTTATTATCAACAATAATTATCTCTGGTCGTAGAGTCTGCTGTTGCAGCGACTCAACACAATTCAGCGTGTCATCTGCGCCGTTCCAATTTAGGACTATGATAGCAAGACTGTTCATATTATCAATTATACTCTATAATATAGTACATGAAAAAAGGAGTTGGTCTGTTGGATCGGAAGAATCGAATTCTTTTGTGGGAGCTAGTAGTAACTGATTTTAAACTAAGGTATCAGGGTTCGGTACTTGGCTATATTTGGAGTGTTTTGAAACCTCTATTTTTGTTCGCGATTTTGTATGTAGTTTTTGTCTATGTTCTGCAAATGGATCGCGGCGTGCCGCATTTTGCTGTGACCTTACTACTTGGTGTAGTATTGTGGTCGTTTTTTACAGAGGCTACCAGCAATGGCTTGGGTTCAATCGTCAATCGTGGCGACCTGATACGTAAATTGAACTTTCCAAAATATATCATCGTTATTTCTGGTACAATTTCGTCGTTGATTAACCTAGGAATTAATCTTCTGGTGGTTATATTGTTTGCGTTGATTAACGGTGTGGACTTCACCTGGCATGTTTTATGGATGATTCCGCTAGTTTTGGAGCTATATGTTTTTGCTCTAGGTATCGCTATGTTACTGTCGGCGCTAAATGTTAAGTTTCGCGATACTGGCTATATTTGGGAAATTTTTCTGCAAGCGGCATTTTATGCTACACCAATTATTTATCCATTAACTATGGTGATGGAGCGTAGTCAAAAAGCTGCTGAAATTTTGTTTATCAATCCAGTGGCGCAAATTATTCAGGATGCGCGCTATGCGATGATTAGTCAAGACGCCTCAATCGTTAGAATGACTGATTTGATACACGATTGGCGATTGGCGATTCCAGGATTTATTATTCTACTGATGATTACAGTTGGTGTGTGGTATTTCTCAAAGAAATCAAAGTTTTTTGCGGAGGATATTTAGATGAAAAAGAGTAGTGACAATGTGGCTATTCAAGTTAATAATTTGACAAAAACCTTTAAAATTCCCTTAGAGCCAACCAACCGCCTAAAGAGTCGGGTTACTGGTATATTCAAGAGAAACAAAGGCTATCGCAAGTTTACACCGCTTAAGGATATATCTTTAGAAATTAAAAAAGGTGAATTTTTTGGTATTGTTGGGCGCAATGGTTCGGGAAAAAGCACCCTGCTTAAAAGCATTGCTGGTATTTATACTCCCAATAGCGGATCGGTAAAGGTTAACGGTTCGCTGGTGCCGTTTATTGAATTAGGCGTGGGTTTTAATCCAGAGTTATCGGGTCGTGAAAACGTCTATTTGAACGGTGCCCTACTGGGTTTTAGTCGATCAGAGATTGATTCTATTTATAATGAAATAGTTGATTTTGCTGAGTTACATGAATTTATGGAAGAAAAGCTAAAGAACTATTCTAGTGGTATGCAGGTGCGGTTGGCTTTTTCGGTGGCAATTCAAACCAATGCTGATATTTTGGTTTTAGATGAGGTTTTAGCTGTTGGTGACGCTGCATTTCAGCAGAAATGTTTCGATTATTTTGAGGATCTTAAAAATAATAAACAAACAGTTGTTTTTGTGACTCACGATATGGGTGCGGTGCGTAGATTCTGTTCTAGAGCTATCTATATAGAAGATGGTAAGATAAAACACCAGGGTTCGCCTATTGATATAGCTGATATATATACAGAGGTTAACATAGATAAATCAAATCAAAGCCAAAACCAAAAAGATAAGGAGGCAGATACCAACCAGGTTTCAATTGAGATTGTTGAGCCAAAAAAGAGGAGTTTTTCCCAAGACGAAGAGCTAAAATTAGGTGTAGTGGTTAACGGCATCGAAGAACAGGTGTTTGCTAATTTTTCATTGTCGGCTAATGGAATCATATTCTCAGATAGGAATTCGAGAGATATGCCTAATGATTTTATTCAGAATGGTAAAAAGATTGAATTTGTACAACCTATAGCCGACTTAAATCCTGGTAAGTATGATGTCTATATATCTATTCACAGGAGTAAGGATGACAGTACACTTAAGCACCTACCACGAGCATATTCTTTCGTAGTTAAAGGTAAAGATATACTTAGGGATGGTCCGATGCGCTCTATGGGTGAGTGGAGGTAAAGTTTTTATTAATCACACACATCCATAGGTTTGGCGTTAATAGTTTTCAGATTTATTAATACGATCCAGTATACTTTTTAGACAATCATCTAGGCTTTCGTCCCAGCTAGTTAATATATTTGTATTATTAAGGTTAGCGAGACGATCTTCTTCAGTTCTTCTTACGGCAATGTTTATAGCTCCTGCCATAGACTCTACGTCTAATTCAGACATTATAATATTTTTTGAGTATTTATCAAGACTTTTTTTGTTGGCGTATTTGGTTGTAACCACCATAGAGCCGATAGATGAAAATTCTAGCGTTGGGTAATTTGGATGAGGAGCCATCATAGGTGATATAGCTAAATCTACGGTTTTACTAAACTCAATATAATCCTCCATAGACATCTTACCTTTGTTTTTGATAACTGCGCCAGAAGATAGAACTATATCGGGTAAGTTATTCTGACCGGCCATATAACAGTCCCAGTTATTAGGATTTATAAAACCAGCCTTAAAGGCATGGTCAATAGCCTGAAGCGCAGTGAAAAACATATTCCTGTGAACATTTGGTCTACCGTAAAGGAATAAAGTCTTTTTATCATTAGTCTTTTTCGATAAGAGTGTGCCAGACTCTTTGCGAGATACTGCTGGCTCAAAGAATAGAGATTTTTTGAAGGCAGGGTAGTTTCTATCTGACATAAAATCAGCCATAAACTTGGTATTACATAGGGGAATAAATTTATCATTTTTATATGTTTCCTCGGCTAGGACATATCGGTCACTGTTGTTATAGAATATCGGTTCGAAATCTTGTACTAGGTATATAAACTTACGTTTTAGAGGCATACGTGATAAATTGTAAGCGTCCCACCAGGCTGAAGCTATAAAAATATCATCTGGATGAGTACTAATATAGCCATAAACGTTATAACTGCGCTCGGCAATACTTATTACTTGAATAGCGTCATCAGAGATAGTGATGCCTTCGCCAGTAAAGAATTTTACAAGATCGCCTGGATGGCCAGTTTTGAGAGTCTGTACAATACGAAGTTTACATTTTTTTAATAAAGCTAATTTAGCAGCAACAACCAATGCAGTCGCGGTTCCACCAAAGAAGGAACTACCATCCAGAGATGGAATCAAAAGAGTGACAGTCCCTTTTGATCCAACAGCGGGCATGGCTGCATGAATCGGTAGAACATATGGTATAGAGTTGTAATAAATTTTCTCAAGCGGAACCTTTTCATTAATCTGTATACTATAATCGACACCGTCTAATAAGTTGGTAGCCTTGTGTTCTACTTTGTTAGTAAAGTTTAAGCTTTTACGCAATAATTTTCCACTAATATGGGCAGATTTACGTGCAGCGCGTATAGAGAAACGAAGGACACTCATATTTAAACTCCATGTATTTTAATTTTTTTAGTAATCTCTGGTAAAAACGGATCGCCAAGTTCAGGATCGTAGCCCTTTATGTAGCTTATATAACTATTATAAAAGTCTTCTGCTGGTATCGGTATAAACTTACGAGAGATACTTTCTTTGTGGAGCATGTATCCTCCACCAACAAACCAAGTTTGTAGACCGGATTCATTCATTCTGATGCATAGGTCTACGTCACCACCGCAAATGATAAATTTCTCATCAAATCCTCCGATTTTTTCGAAAGAAGATTTACGCACAAGCTGTGCCGCACCTGTTACGGCAGTCATTGGCATATCTTTGGTTATGTCATAGGGGAACTTTTCGGAGCCGACTTGCTTGAGTGCGGTCTGATATCGTTCGCGAACATACATATGGTCTGCCATACCTTCTGGCATAAGAAAAATACCGGCATGTTGAATATCTCTTTCGTTACCATATAATAGCGTGCAACCAACAATGCCAACTTTCTTTTTAGATGCTTTTTTATACATAGACTCTATTAGTCCTATAGAACCTTCGGTTAGTTCAATATCATTATTTAGCATTAGAATAAACTCTCCACTAGTCTGTGATATACCCCAGTTGTATTCTTTCTGGTAGTTAAAGGGATAATCCCAGGTCAAAACGCGTATATTTGGCTGACTCTTGCTATATTCTTCAACTATACGTAGTTCGTCCGGTGAAGAGTTGTTGCTTATAAGTAAAATCTCTCTTACATTTGGGCCATATTTTTGTAGAGAGGAGACGCAATCAATTGTCATTTTGGCGTGATTATGGAAAGCAATCACAACTGACAAATCTAAAACACTACTCATACTATATAGTATAAACTAAAAACAAAATAATAGCTACTCAGTAATTGCGACACCCGTTGGTGATGCTGTGATAAATTCATTCGAAACATCCAGTGTATTTGATGTACTTCCACCCATTCTTATAAAAGCGGTATAAGAGAATATAGGTCGTTTTTTACCACCTTCACCATGGTAGATTACGCCCGTTACAGGATCTCTAATAAAACGAACGGAAGAGTTTACTGGAATTTTAGCTAGGTGTAACTTATGAAATGTACAGGCTGGTATTTTTTGGTGTACGCCCCACACTGAAGTTAATTCAGAAGCATTAAGTATAGCGTGTCTGCCAGAGTAGATTATATGAATATTTCCATCTTGGTCGTATGCTGTATTAGTTAGTGTAGAAATTGGCTGTTGGGAAGGTGCAAGTCTCTGTACGCTATTAGTAATAAGGTAATACGAGCCTAGTTGGTCAAGTGATGATAATTGACATGGCGATCCATCAATTGAAGGGGTTAGTATGAGGGATTGATTGGCGGGACTAGCGAGCTGATAAACAGAACCTTGACCGTTTGCCATAATAGATGATCCACTAGCAAGGTTAGCGATAGCTAATTCATTGATTGGTATCGGTCTGGTATTTCCTAGGGCAAAATAGTCATATAAGCTATAAAAGCCTCTAAAATGTTTATTTTCAACCTTTAGTATGGAGCCAGCTGTCGTGCGATAGGTAGAATTTTCATCTGCTATATAATCATCGCTACGCAGTGCTAAAATTGTTTTTAGGTCATCTACAATAGCTGCTTGTGGCCAGTGGTGTTTAACCTTTGTAAGGTTAATTTTCTTGCCATTTACAAAACTATAGAGAGAGCCGTCACTCAAAGCAACGTTGGACTGAATAAAGTCTTGTTCTACTGGCAACTGGCTATTATATTCAGAGAACGAATCTACCAATGTCGGTAGTTTTGATGAGAAAGTAAGGAAGGCATCATAGCTAAGGGCATAAAATTTTGCATTGGTATATAAATAAATAGCGGGAGTTGCTCTAAATGATACCAGACTGTTGTTATGCGGTATAGATTTGGCGTATGGCTGAGTTAGGTTAGCTGGGTTGGTTATTGGTGTATAGTTTATATTGGCATAGCCCTTTTCTACCCTTGCTTCATGTGATAATAGGGTGTGTTTTTTTCCATCCTTCATTATATGTAGGTGTGAACCATTTAGCATTAGTGGTGATATTGCACCATACTGATACATACGGTCAAATACAGAGGGTTCTAGCGGCTTAGTGTATGAAGAATCGGTACACCTAGGAAAACCCCAGTCAACGCATTGTTGGTAAGATGAAAACCCAAAACGGTAACCGTTGTCTGCTAGATATATTGGACCAGGCTCAGACTTATTAGAGAAAACTGTGTTTAATATGCCACCATCTTGTAGGGAATTCATGTAAGAATTTGAAACAGGAGTAACTCCGAATCTTCCAAATCCATAGGCATTAATAATATCCCAAGATGGTATAGCATATCTAATACTACCACTCTGTAAGTAAACGGCTGGGCTTTGTGGTGATTGGATTAATATAGAACTTGTTGAACTACCGAACCAGGTATTAAAATATAACCAGAAATTACGGTTTCCGTATGAACTGCAACCATCACCAGTACCAAATCCAGCTGCCAAGGCGGCGTTATTTGGCCGATACGGCGTATAGCTATATAATGCAACAGTTGCTCGATTGACAATATTTACATTACTAATGCCGCAGGCTTGGTTTGGGTGCCATAAAATCGAATTAACACCTATGCGATAAGGAGTAAACCAAGTTGGAGAATTGTTCATGATTGCTCTAAACATAGTAGCAGCCCAACGAACCTGATTTGTGAATCCAAAATACTGTGAATTACAGACACCTGGCGTAGAATCGGGACATCCATATCCCATAGCGGTACGATATCGCCACGAACCTGGGTTGCTAATAGTTACCAGACCAACCTCTTTCTGAAGGGTTGCTAGGATAACCTGGGGATTTATCAAATATTGTTGGGATATCTCATATATTATTGTACCTACGCTTTTGCCATTTTCACGATAATTTTTTAGACATGGAGCTTCGCCGTCAGTACAATATTTACCCTTAACTTCTATAAAATACTGAATTTGATCAGCGGTCATGGTGCTGCTGTTAGTAAAAATAGAATCGCTAATAATATTCCCTGGATCGAAGGAACTTGCATTAACAGGATTGGTCATAGCTATAGATAAAATAATAGCTGCAGCAAGACCTGCAAATAAAATAGTTGTTTTATGTATCATACAGTAATCTCCTGACTAGTACTACCGGATCTATTTTCAGAGTTTATGATTATAGTAAGTTTCCATGTGCCGCCGGGAACGTTATCAATAGAAAAGCCGCGACAGGTGGTATAGCTTGGTCCGTTAAAGATTTCCACTGTTTGGGTTATGTCACTCAAACCAGGCTTAGAGAGCTTTAGCGTACAGGTGCCACTAGATAGAAGCTCATTGATTATAACGCCAACTTGTAGTGGGGATCTGTCTACTCGAGTTATGGAAACAGGGATAGGTAAGGTAGCGGGTGCATTTTGTTGAGGTGTGAGTTTTTTTTGATTATTGTCGTCATTGTCGGATGTTGGATTTTGCTCATCCTTAGTTGGATGCGAGTAGTCAGTCTCTCCCACTTGCCTATCTGGTAAAGTCAACGCGGGCTTATCATCCTTATTTTGCTGGTAAAAATACCAATATGCTCCATAAGAAATAACAGACAAGCAAATAACTGTAACTATTATAACAATATAGCGCCGACGTTTATTATTTGAATACCGATTAAGATTATTTATTTTCATTAGATTCCTATATTATTATAAATATATCTTATTTAAATATATATCTATTATTTTACCGCAAGCGGTAAGAATAGACAATATAGGACTCTATTGTGATATACTTAAAACCGAATTCTGTTGAACCTACAACTAAACAACCAGAAAATAACTAACTAAACATAACAAAAGAAAACATATTTAAAATCCCCGAACTAGGTATACAATTTGTCTTACCAGAGGGGTTGGAGTATAAAATAGTTGAGGGCAAAGAAAAACTCGACGTTATAAAATATGCAACCTTCTCTGTCAAGAATCTAACAGATTTAGATAGACAAAAGAATGGTATTAATGCCAGCAACTGTGCTTTAGAGAGCGGTGTAATAGGGGTATTATACTTTATAAAAACAGCTACTACGATGAAGCAGGCTACGCTAATACATGGGATAGTAGGGGCGGTGCGCACGTGGGGTACATAGGGCCGCAAAGTGGTTGTAGTGGCTCTGGGGAGGTTGTAGACTTACGGTTTAAAATAGCCCGATAAAACTCAAGGTTTTCATAACTAACATAAACGGCACTGTAACTTTATCTATTCCCGAGTATTTGTGCTATTGTTTTTTATGGTGTAGATATATATTCTTTTGCCATCAAATATTCTACCTCGGTTGGATTCTAGGCAACTCGATTTAAGCGGTCTCTCTGATGCGATATAGCGTATATTTAGGTCGTGTAGCATTTCATCGCAAGGGGATATATGAACGAAGAACGAGTCGTCCTGAATAAGACTGAGTGAACGCTTTTGGGGTGATGAGTCAAAAAGAAAACGAACATGGGCGTAGCGGTTAAATACGTTAGCACTATTGGGAAAGTATCTTCTCCAGACGTCTGTTTGAGGGTAAGTGTTAACACCGCCATAGACTTCAGCGCCACTTGCCATCATGATAGCAGATAGCACAGATGAATCATTTGCAACCCAGTAAAAATTATCCTTTTTTTCAACGTCCATGATATATCGAGAAAATTCATTATCAGTTATACCGACTCCTCGGTAGAGAGGGTTTACCATATAGGTAGATAAAATATTTAACAAAAGGACCCCCACAAGACCAACTATACGAAGTTGTTCGTATGATGATAGTAATAAGGTTGAGGAAACGCTAAAGGTCAATATGACAGCTACGGACTCTATTGGTCCTATATTTGGTATATTATAATGGCGAACCGTTGCGTATATGAGTATTGAAAAGATTACAGTAATTATGGCAAGGAATATTAGTTGCTGGATACTTATCAGTGGTTTCCACCATTTTTTAGGAAGCTTCTTTGACCGCCTTGAAACGGCGACCAAAAGTAATAAAAAGTTAATTAGCCCGAGGCCAATAAATAAACGCTCATGTGGTATTTTTGACATACCAATTAAACTAAACAACCGGTCGCCAATAGGTATAAACATGCGTATGGCTATAAAGATAAGGATACCAGAACTTATATAAATGATAGATTTTTCAAGTTTTGAAAAGGTGGATTTATATCTTATAGATAAATAAATTAGGAAAGGCATCAACACTAGACCAATAAGTAGGAAGTTAGAGACTTCACTTTGATTATTGCCAAGTATCATTGAATTATTGTCATGTAGCAATAGATAGCTTAGCGGCCAACTAATAAGTCGAAAAACATCAAAGCCCCCAGAACTAATATTGCGATGCCCTGGGTAGATAGTGTTTAGTGAGGCTTTGACAGCATCGCTATGTTGCCATAAAAATAGTCCTATAATAGTCCCAGCTAGTATAATTGATCCGAATATCAAGAATAGATTACGACGTTGCCAAAGAAGATGCAGGGTGCCTCTGCCTTGTAGTATAGCTAACATGGTTACGAGAGAAACAAGGCTAATTGTTAATTGAAATGCTGGATACATCACTAGCGCAAAACATACCGCTAAGTAGGCTAGTGCTATAGACCAGTATATTGCGGTTCTACGACACCTACTTTCGATTAACTTGACAGCTGAAACTATTCCCAAAAGACCATAAATTATTGGCAAAATCGTTGCAGATTGATACCACCATTGAATAAAAGGACTGAAGAGCATTATAGATCCGAGTAGACTAGCAATGAGGTATTTGCGTGGATATAAAAATAATACAAATATATAGACTGATAAAGCTAAACCGGCAGACAACAGCCACCATTTAAAGGCAAATGCAAACCCTATGGGTAATAGAAAAAAAATAAGGTTATGTGGTCTAAATAACATACTCCAATCTGTGTATGGAGCGTCAGCTACAATACTCATATCTTGTCCAATACCAATATCCTTGCTTTTGGCTGGCATGCCGTTATTATATTGAGATACTGCAAATGGAGTTGTGACGACCCATTCATCTGAACGAATTGGTCGTGGTTTTCCAGCGATGAGATTTACTGGTTTCTTGCCAAGTAGATAGTCATATATTCCTGCGGATGTACCAGATATTTGAAGAGTAGATAGACTAATTAGGGCAGATAAGACTATTATTGGAAAAATCCAACCTTGATTTTTATATAAGAAACTGGAAAACGAAGACAGAGTTTCTTTAAAATTAATTCTCATAATGTAACCAATTATATTATATATATCAACAAATAACCACATCCTACTAGACTGTACTACTGTCCAAGTATTACTATAAGATTTAGTTGGTGTGTGGTATAATAGTTTCAATAAGTTAAGGAGGTAACTTAAATGATAAATATCGCAGCACCAGTTATCGACAGCGAAGAGCGTCGAGCAGTAAATGAAGTTATAGAATCGGGCATGTTGGCTCAAGGGCCAAAAGTTGCCGAACTAGAAAAAAACTGGGCGGAATATTGTGAGGTAAAACATGCGTTAGCAGTAAACAGTGGTACAGCAGCTATTCACTGTGCTTTGTATGCTGCTGGAGTGAAAGAGGGTGATGAGGTCATTACCACGCCGTATAGTTTTATCGCTACTATTAATCCAATATTGATGTTGGGTGCTCGACCAGTCCTTGTAGATATTGATGAAGAAACGTTCAATATTGACGTTTCCAAGATAGAAGCTGCTATTACTGAAAAGACAAAGGCTATTGTGCCAGTTGATCTGTATGGACAACCGTGTGATTGGGCTGAACTACAGGAAATTGCTAAAAAGCACAACTTAAAAATTGTTGAGGACGCGTGCCAGGCCGTTGGCGCAGAATATAAAGGCATAAAAGCTGGCGCATTGGGTGATTTTGGTTGTTTCTCTCTGTATGCCACCAAAAATATTATGTGCGGTGAAGGCGGTATTGTAACGACGAACAGTGACGAGGCTGCAGCAGCAATTCGTTCGTTCAGGCAACATGGTATGGTTGCGCCATACGAGTACGCAGATTTGGGATATAACTATCGCATGTCAGATCTGCATGGTGCTATTGCTGTTGAACAATTGAAAAAAATAGAAGAATTTACAAAAAAACGTCAAGAAAATGCTCGCAAATTAAATGATGCCTTGGCGGGCGTTGTAGGTATTAAAACACCGACTATTAGCGACAATCGAAACCATGTATATCACCAATACACTATTTTACTAGATAAGGGCATGCAGCGAGATCAGTTTATTGCTAGTCTAAGGGATAAGGGTGTTGGAGCTGGTATTTACTATCCAAAACCTTTGCACATATATCCACATATCGCAAAGCTTGGCTATAAGGTTGGTGACTTCCCGGTGGCTGAAGACTTGGCAGCACGAGTTGTATCTCTGCCAGTCCATCCAAAGGTTACAGACGAAGATATTGAGGTAATTGCTGCGGCGGTCAAGGAGTCTATCAATGGCTAATAAGCAGGAAGGAAAACTAAGAGTTGCCGTTATTGGTACTGGCAATATGGGCAGGAATCATGTTCGCAACTACTTCATGCTCCCAGAATCAGAATTAGTGGCAATTGCTGACGTAAACCCTGAGGCAAAGTCTCTGGCTGATGACTATAAGGTAAAGTTCTTTACCGACTATAAGGAGATGCTTGAAAAGGCGCGACCTGATGCAGTTTCTGTAGTTGTGCCAACGCCATTTCATCTTGAGGTGGCTACAGAGGTTATGTCACGAGGTATTCACTGTATGCTAGAGAAGCCAATAGCTTCGTCGGTAGAAGAAGCTGACAAGTTGATTGCTTGTGCTAAGAAGAATAACGTTACCTTTACGGTTGGTCATATTGAGCGGTTTAACCCAGTTATCAAGAAACTGAAGCAAATGGTTGATGATAATGCTATTGGTGATATTACTTCTGTGGTTTGTAAACGCGTTGGTGGATTTCCAGCGGTAGAGCCAAAAACCGATGTTATTATTGACCTAGCGGTACATGACGTTGATATCGTAAACTACCTTTTGGGTCAAAAACCAAGATCTATTTCTAGCCATGGTTCACGTACTCGCCATAGTAAAAAGATTGACTCAGCAGAGATATTGATGGATTATGGTCGAGCCTCTGGATTTATTCAGGCAAACTGGCTTACACCAGTCAAGATTCGCACCATTGCGCTAACGGGATCGCTCGGCTATTTGGAAGCTAACTATATAACCCAAGAATTAACATACTACAAACATAATATGAAGGAAATCCAAAAAGATGGATTTACTGAGTTTGTATTGCAAGTCGGTGACCCAGAAAAACGTGTCATAAAAGTAGATTTTGAAGAGCCATTAGCGGCAGAACTGAAGGCCTTTATGGCTAAATCTATGGGTCGTACAGCGGCAATTGTTGATCCAGTTGATGCACGTGAAGCTTTAAAAATATCATTAGAGGCTGTTGCGCCTTTTGAGGAGAAATAGGAGGAATCATGAAGAGAATTTTAGTCACAGGAGCCGGCGGCTCGCCATCAGCAAATTTTATTCGCTCACTAAGGGCGGCTGATGAGGAATACTATATTGTAGGTACGGACGCCGATAAGTATTACTTACAGCGTGCTGAAGTTGATGCTAAATATCTAGCTCCATTTGCCAACGACCCTAAATATATCGATTTCTTAAACTATATTATTGAAAAAGAAAATATTGAATTTGTCCACGCACAGAATGATGTCGAGGTTGGCTTCTTGAGTGAGAACAGAGAGAAGATTAATGCCAAGACATTTTTCCCGGCTAAGGAGACAGTGAAAATTTTACAAGATAAATTTGAATCATTTAAGCTTTGGGAAAAGGCTGGTATTAAGGTTCCAAAGACTAAGCTGATAGAAGGTCGAGATACCGACTTGGCTGCGCTCCTCGAGGAGATGGGCGGCTCAATGTGGATTAGAGCGATTTCGGGTGCTGGTGGTCGTGGATCGCTTCCAGTTCATGACGTTAAGAGCGCTAAAAACTGGCTCGATTTTCAAGAAAAAAATGGCTCATGGGATGGTAACTTTACGGTGTCTGAATTACTCGAGCCAGAAACTGTTACATGGATGTCTCTCTGGAAAGATGGCGAATTGGTCGTTGCTCAAGGCCGTAAGCGACTGTACTGGGAGCTGGCGAAAATTTCTCCATCCGGTGTTACTGGTGCAACAGGCACAGGGTTGACTTATTCTGATACTGAACTTGATGATATTGCGCGTCGAGCAGTATTGGCAGTTGACGATAAACCAGACGGTCTGTTTGGTGTTGATATGGCTTATGACAAAAACGGTATACCAAACCCAACAGAGATTAACATTGGTCGCTTCTTTACGACTCACGAATTCTTTACTCAGGCGGGTCTAAATATGCCTGAAATGTTCGTTAAACTTGGTTATGGTGAAGTTGTGCCAAAGATTGAAAACAATACCAACCCCTTACCGGATGGCTTGGTGTGGATCCGAGGTATGGACTTTGAGCCTGTGCTGTCAGATATGAAGACTGTTGAAGAGAGTGTTGCTGAGCGTGACCGTATTCTTCAGGAGTTGTAGTGAAGCTTCTCGTTACGGGGTCCTCAGGGTTTGTTGGTAGACGTTTCTTAGAGATGGCACCAACTGATTGGGAGATTATCTGTTTGGGTCGGTCTCAGCCAGATAGTCTCACTGGTCGCTGGATACGGTGTGATTTATCAGATCAAAAAAGTATAGAATCAGCAGCCAAGCAGGTGAGCGATGAGATATTTGATGCTATTGTTCACTTGGCGGCTTTTGTACCGAGAACAGCTGCCGACGACACCCTTGATAAAGCAAGGCTAGGTAATATAGACGCAACGATCAACCTGCTAACTTATTTTGGTGAGAAATCTGAGAAGATTATCATTGGTAGTACAGCAGAAGTGTATGATCAGTCAAAAATCCACGGTCCAATCACAGAAGATAATGTCGTCGCTGGCGGTTCGTACTACGGCTCTACTAAACTGGCTAGTGAACTCATCACTCAGTCGTACGCAAAAAAACTGAATAAAGAACTAACTATTTTGCGGTTTTCGGTGATGTATGGCGGGTATGACCCTATTGCCCGAGCGATACCGAACTTTATTCGAGCAGCGAAAGCTGGTGATGATTTGACGATTCGTGGCGCAAAAGTACTACGTGATTATGTACATACTGATGACGTTGCCCGCAGTATTATCTGTGCGGTGAATGCGAACGGTGCTGGGGTTGTTAATATTGGTACGGGTCGGGGTGTTTCTATTCAAGAGACGGCTCAGGCAATTGTTGATAGTACGCAGTCAATAAGTCGCATCACTGTTTTATCTGAAGACGGTGGTTCTGATATAGTCATTGATATATCTCGAGCGGAGAAGTTGCTCGATTATCATCCTGAAGTATTTTTCCCAGATAAGCTTAAAGAGATGGAGGAATTGTATAAATAATAAAAATATATTCGTTGATTTTGACGGTACATTAGCTGATATTGCCCCACGACACTATCGGGTGTATGAAGAGTGTGTTAAGGCGTTGGGTGGGACTCCGCTTGACAAAGAGGAATATTGGGAAATGAAGCGCGCTAACCTGTCTTGGGACAAGCTATTACCACTGAGCGGACTGAGTATTGATGAAAAAGATAGATACCTCAAGCTGTTTATTGATCGAATCGAGTCGCAAGAAGAATTAGGTGCGGATAAACTCTTTAAGGATAGTTTGCGCACACTAGAGAAGTTACGGGCAAATGGTAACAAGTTATATCTATTAAGCTTGAGACGAAATGCAAATGCTCTTGATTGGCAGATTGAACATTTGGGAATTCGGCATTTGTTTGAAAAGATTTTGTCGGGCCATAGTGACACGAAAGAGGGAACGCTATTGAAAAAGGCGGATATTGTCAGGCAAACAGTGGACAATCCAAGTGAAGTCGTTATTATTGGTGATACCGAAGCAGACGTTGCAGCGGCTCAGCAGCTTGGTGCAACTAGTATTGCCCTACTGAGCGGTATTCGTAACGAGGAGTTTCTCTCAGCCATGTGCCCAAACTATCTTGTTGACGGTATTGGCGATGTGAACAATATCAAACTGTAACTTATTTCTTAAAATTGTTGCTCTCATTAGAGACATCAATAGTGAGCGCTGTCAAGACTAGCTGTACACTTAAAACAAACGGTAATACAGCTAACATGACACTGCCGGCGGTTGGTGATTGATGAGCAAATAATTTAACACACAATAAGAAACCTGCAATCAGTAATGAGATGATCAAAAAGAACATGCCAGTAAACAAAAACAGTGCTACTGGATGGAAACCGTACAGAACGTACTTGTAGTAAATTCGTCGCCAAAAGCCCTTCCATACGGCCTTGAGGTTGCGCCAAGCGGTTGGGATTAGTTTAATAGTTGACTTCTCATCACCGTAATGAGCTGGTACGGCGTGGTCAATAACTTTAGCATTGACTATGGATAAGGCGGTCAGCATGCTGGTTTCATAGTCGTAGCGCTTTTCAACTATGGAGAAATCGACCTTTTCAATTATGTCGCGGCGTAGCCAACCGCAGCCATTAGTGATGTCTGTGATAGAATAATATCCAGTCGAGAATTTTGTTAGCAATGATATGAAAATATTGCCGAATTGGCGGTATTTTGGCATAGTCTTAAAGGCTTCTCGGTGGAAGAAGCGGCTAGCTTTCACGTAATCTGCTGATTGATCGATAAAATCGTCTAGCATTGCCTCAAGGTATGACGAGTCAAACTGGTCGTCGCCTGCCACTATCCCGATAGCGGTTGCTTTGGTGTGCTCAATAGCGTAATTATATCCTGCGATGAGAGCGCCGCCGACACCTTGATTTGTTTCGTTGTCAACGACAATCAGTCGATCATTTTGCTTTTTTAATTTATTTAGAACCCTAATGGTGTCATCAGTGCTGGCATCATTAACGGCTATAACATGGTCAATGTACTTTGGTAATTTCTTGATCGTTTTAGTGATCATTTTTTCTTCGTTATAACAAGGTATAACAACTGCGGTCTCTAATTTTCTGTACATACCTCTCATTATACTATAAATATGGTATTATGGGTTAGTTGGTTAGTATGAAAAAGTTTGTTATACAGATATTTTTATTTGGCATTGTCGGTGTGACGACGCTGGCGGTTGATACATTAGTTACCTCCATATTGTACTATATAGCTAAAATGCCAGCTTTTATGGCGAGCGGTATTGGTTTCTTATCGGGGTTTTGTGTTAATTTTCCTATGAACAGGAAACGAGTTTTTAATCACAGCGAAGACGATCGATTTTCATTAAAATCACAAATTTGCTTATATGCTTTGCTAAGTTTTTTTAATTTGATAGCGACCTCTACGGCTGTTGATTTATTGGTAAAAATGAATATCCTAGAGATTCAATGGGCAAAGATTGTCACAACCATTGTATTTGCTATTTGGAATTTTTTGGTCTTTAAGCTATTTATTTTTTCAAAGAAAGTATCGCATGAAGAGAAGCAGGATGTGTAATACTATAATAAATAGGCTGCATGACCGTAGGTTATACATAATAGCTTATATTATAGCTACTTTTCTCGGTGTTGTATTCAATCAAGCCTTAATTTTGATAATGACTGCAACAGTTACCGCGGTAGTGTTTCTGCCGACTAGACGACTAGGTCTTATAGGTCGACTATTTGTTACTCTTTCGGTTTACATAAGTATTAATACTTTGTTGGCTTTTGTACCATGGGTACTCAAGGTGCCGATGTCAATATGGCTCTTTGCCTGGACTGTCGGTGTATTTAATCTAGGTCTTGCTGTATTTTGTCGTTTCACTCCTCCCAGCAGATGGTTCCCATTAAGCGAGATTATTAGTTCTCTAGTGAGCCTTACTGTATTTATCCTGATGCTAACGCAATCTTTTTCTAGTTTTCAGAGCGCCGATCTTTTAAGAGTGGCTAACGGCTCAGGGGTAGATAATATATCTCATCTTAGTTTTATAGACACTATCGAGAGGCAAAAGGGCTATGTCTATGGTTCAAGAGGTAACCAGTTGCCGATTAACTCTATGCTAGGCTCTGCTGCCAACAATTACCCTCAGGGCTATCATATAAATGCTTGGGTTTTTAATGAGGCTGTACAACCGTTTATGAGTAGGTTTACTGACATTAATAAAAAGCTAGTTAGCTTTTTATTATATTCGATAATTAACTATGTATTTTTAGTGTTTGCGTTTATCTTTCTGGCAACGAAACTGGTTAAATTAGATAATAAGAAAAAGCCATGGATGTCAGCTATTATTGTTATCTCCTGTATGATATACACATTATTAGGTTTGATGTTTTCTGTGTTTACTGACGGTTTCATGCCACAAATTATGAGTCTCCATTTGCTACTTTTGGCTATAGCCTTACTATTTTTATATTGTAAGGAAAGTGATATTACACAAAAGTATACCTACGGGCTATTAGCAACCTTTTCTGTTATTGGTGTTGGTCTGTCCTATTTTTTCCTACTTCCAGTTGTATTGGGTATGTTTATCTTTACTTTAGCGGCTGATTATTTTTATAGTAATCAAAAAGTAAAGTTGCCAAAACTTTTGCTGAGCAGTCTTTTGTTTATTGTTAGTTTTAGCTTTGTACAGGGGGCTATTTATGTATTACTTGAGAGGGTGACATCAGATAAAATTAATGATCAGGGTGGGGTGTTGGTTTTTGACGTATTCTACGTGCTAAGTTTGGCGGTGTTTGCTATGGCATATTTGTGGCATAATCATAAGAAGCGAACAGTTAATCCTCTAACTATTGGGCTAGTTGTGTCATTAGTATTTTCTCTGGCGTTATTTATATTTCAAAAAATGACCAATGGTGAAGTCAGCTATTATTATCATAAATCTGTATTAAGTTTACTCCTATTGACTAGCTTGGTTATGACAATGCTAACTATGTCGCTTATAGACAAAGCACAGTCAAGTGGCGTCAAGATTTTAATGATTGTAGGCATTATAATGATGGCCTTTTCAAACGGGGTTGGTGTGTTTGGAGTTTATTTGCAGGGTAAGGTAAAGGCGGCGTTTACTGTACCAGAGTTATTTGACCATGCGATTACTGTAGCTGAGAGTCCAATCTGTCGAGAAAAGTCTACGGCTATACTTTCGGTTAGAAGTGATCAGAAAACTGATGGTGATATATTTTTTAATAGATCTGTGATGACTCTGACTGGACAGTCTACTACTACACAGGAAATAATTTCCAGGTGGTCAACTCCTAATGCTGATATACATAGCGCAAAGCAGGTTATAGCTAAGACTTTGCTCGAGGATAAAAATATAACCCCAGAATCTCGTCTCCTGATTTTGACGCGTAGTGACGACATAAAGTCTATATTTATTGAGGTTTTAGGCAATGAAAGAGTATTATTTGCTGACCCCAGCAACGTATCAAAGGATAGCTTGAGTGGGATATGCAGCAGATTGCGAGGCATGTTTTAGCTTGATTGACAATCTACTCTAACTAGATACTTGCCATAACCAGATTTCTTGAGCGGCTCAGCAAGCGTGTTAAGTTGTTCTCGGCTAATCCAGTTATTTTTGAAAGCGATTTTTTCTGGGCTACCAATGATGCGGCCAGTTCGTTTTTGGATGACGCGAACGAAATCGGCGGCATCAGTTAGGCTGTCGATGGTGCCGGTGTCTAGCCAAACATCGCCATTATCTAGAGTCTGGACTTGCAATTTACCGCGGCGCAGATATTCAGCATTGATGGAAGTGATTTCCAGCTCGCCTCGTGCTGAAGGCTGGACGTTTTTGGCGATCTCAATAACATCGTTATCATAAAAATATAACCCGACCACGGCGAAGTTTGACTTTGGCTCGGCTGGTTTTTCTTCGATGGAGATGGCTTGATTTTGCTCATCAAACTCGACAACACCATATCGCTCTGGGTCAGAAACTTTGTAAGCAAAAACCGTACCGCCGTCAGGATTGGTACATTCCTGTAGGGACTCATCTAGCCGCTCACCGTGGAAAATATTATCTCCCAGGACTAGAGCCACTTTGTCGTTGCCAATGAATTCTTCACCGATAATGAAAGCTTGCGCTAGGCCTTCTGGTTTGGGCTGGACGGCATATTCTAGATTGATACCCCACTGTGAACCGTCGCCGAGCAGCCGCTGAAAACCAGCTTGGTCTTCTGGTGTGGTAATTATCAAAATATCGCGAATCCCCGCTTGCATCAGCGTGGTTAACGGATAATAAATCATTGGTTTATCGTATATCGGCATTAGCTGTTTGCTAATAGCCTTGGTGATAGGGTGGAGGCGAGTACCTGAGCCGCCTGCTAAAATAATTCCTTTCATAAAAACTCCTTTTAGCTCAGTATATAATCTTTTAGATCATGTGTCCAATCATGACTAGTGAACCCGGTAGAATGTAATTTATCAAGACTCATATCGCTACCTAGTGGTCGAGGGGCGATACCATCTTTGCCGGCAAAATATTCAGCCGTCGTTGTGTTGGTAACGGTCAGATCATTACGCCCAGCTAACTCAAAAATCCGCCTAGTGATATCCGCCCAGCTTTCTAATGGTCCGTCGTTGGTAGCGTTATATGTGCCGAATGGCGCTTGAGTTGATAGCAGGTGGTCAATAATTCTCACCAATTCACGAGTAAAGGTTAATCGGCCAATTTGGTCATGAACAACAGTTGGTGAAATGTTCTTTTCCGCCAATCCCAGCATAGTGCGGACGAAGTTTTTACCTTCGCCAATCACCCAAGTAGTGCGCAGTAGATAAAACGTATCGAGCTGCTCAACGAGCAGATCTCCCGCTGCCTTTGATGCACCATAAACACTCAGTGGGCTGAAGTCCTCATTTTCAGAATGAGGCTCTTTCGTTCCATCAAATACGTAATCGCTAGAAATATGCACCAAAGTCATGTTGTGAGTGCGGCAAACTCGGGTTAGGTTGGCAACCGCTGAGGCGTTAACCTTCCAGGCTGCTACGCGACCCTCTGGTGTTTCCGCGCCGTCAACATTAGTAAAGGCTGCTGCATTTAAAACAATTGATATTCCTGACCAATCGAATGACTCAACTGATTGGCGGTCAGTGATATCCATCTCGTCTATGTCGGCGAACCGTGCTTCTGGATATTGTTGACGAAGTGCCCGCCCTAATTGACCATTTGCTCCGACTATAAAAATATTATTTGAATTCATATTAAACCTCCATTGGTATTACATTTGCAAGTAGTGGGTGAGCGGCGTCCTTCTCGGAAATAATTGCTCGATTCTGGCTGATTGGCCAGTCAATGCCGAGTGCTGGGTCAAACAGATTGACAAAGGTGTATTTGGCGTCTGGAGACCAGTGCGCGTCGACCAGGTAGGTGTAGGCAATGTTGTCGTCAAGCGCTTGATAGCCATTAGCAACACCTTTGGGTACGAAAATTGCCGTGCCAGGATTGATTTCATGTGTGAAAACTCGACCGAAGCTGTCGCCTTTGCGCAAATCGCACCACGCGCCGAATACTCGGCCATTAGCAGTGGAGATAAATTTATTCCACGGCTCAGCATGGAGGCCACGGGTAGCGCCGGCTTTGTCGTTGAAGCTGATATTGTTTTGCACGATGGTAAATAACGGCAGTCCCAGTGCTTCCATTTTTTCCTTTTGGTAATTTTCTTTAAACCAACCGCGGTTGTCGCCGTGGACGGGCAGTTTTACCACAAACAGCCCGGGGATTGGCGATTCGGTGACGGTGAGTTCATTATAGTTATTTGGATCAAAATTCATAAAATCTCCTTTAATTTAGCAAAACCTTGCTTAATATCTTCGCCTGACAACATCTCAAAACTAATCTCGTCAGGAGATAGTGTCACTATTTCGGCAACATCATCATGCGGCTTTAGTTGTACACCCTCATGTATTACTGCCCAGAATAAAGTTGAAATAACTGGTATGTTTTCGCCTTGATAATAGTAATTTGAAGGTGCTGAGCAGAGGTAAATAGGCGTACTGTAATGGTCTTGTGTTAACTCTGTTTCCTCGGTAATTTCGCGACGTACAGCATCTTCGGCACTCTCGTTTATTTCCATAAAACCGCCTACACAATCCAGTAGACCTTTATTTGGGTCAAATTTACGCCTGGCAAGTATGATACTTTGCTTATTTGGCGTTAGAAAGAATATACCCGTAGCTGGTACAGGACTATTGAAAGTACTGTGTTGATTTTTACATTTCCAATATTCTTCGGAAATCTTGTTTAGGGTTGTGCCACATCTTCGGCAAAAATTTATCTCACGCTGTTTAGACCTGTCTGCGTGTGGCATAGTTTATTGCCCCTGTTTTGCATACGCTGCTTCAACGGCTTCTTTTTGCGCTTTCCACCAGTCTTCGTGCTCGCGGTACCAGTCAATAGTTTGCAGTAGGCCGTCGCGCATGCCAGTTTGGTTGTCAGTGTACTGTGGCTGCCAGCCCAGCTCACGTCGCAGTTTGCTAGAGTCCATGGCATAGCGCATGTCGTGGCCGGGGCGGTCATTGACATGCTCGTACCAATCTTTACCTTTACCCATCAACTCACAAATCAGTTCAATCACCATCTTGTTATTAACATGGTCGTTGTCGGCGCCGATGATGTAGGTCTCGCCCAACTCGCCTTTTTCCAAGATGAGGTGAACTGCCGAGTTATGATCATCGACGTGAATCCAGTCGCGGACTTGCTCGCCCGTGCCGTACAGTTTTGGTTTGATGTCGCTCAAAATATTGGTAATTTGGCGTGGAATAAACTTTTCGATGTGCTGGTAGGGTCCGTAGTTGTTTGAGCAATTGGAAATCGTCGCCTTGATGCCGAAGCTGCGAATCCAGGCACGTACTAACAGGTCACTGGAAGCTTTAGTACTGGAGTAGGGGCTGGATGGATTGTACGGCGTGTCTTCGGTGAAGCGATTTGGGTCATCGAGTTCTAGATCGCCAAATACTTCGTCGGTCGAGATGTGATGTAAGCGCTTACCGTGCTTGCGGACAGCCTCAAGAATGGTGTAGGTGCCGATGACGTTGGTTTCGACAAACGGCCAGGGATTGCGCAGAGAATTGTCGTTGTGGCTTTCAGCGGCGAAATGCACAATGATGTCGTTTTCAGCAACTAATTTGTCCATCAACGCAGCGTCGCAAATGTCGCCTTCCACGAAATTGATCTGGTCAGCTACTGGCTGTAAATTGGCGGTATTACCCGCGTAGGTGAGCTTGTCGATAACAGTGATGTCATATTCTGGCTTGTGTTTGACGGTATAATGCACAAAATTCGAGCCAATGAATCCCGCGCCTCCCGTGACTAGCATCTTTGTCATATTTATATTGTAACAAATTAATATATTAAAAATATATTTTTAGTCTGCAAATCCATTTGGATTATTTGACTGCCACTTCCAACTATCGGCACAAGCTTGTTTTATAGAATAAACAGTTTGCCAGTTAAGTTCTTTCTTGGCTTTACTTGCGTCTGCATAAGAAGCGGCAATATCACCTGGTCTTCTATCTGTTATTTCATAAGGTATTGACTTTCCTGCAGCTTTACTAAATGCATCGATTAGCTCCAATACTGAGACACCTTTACCTGAACACAAATTATAAATTGCAACACCTGGCTTACTGTGGTTTAAGGCTGCTGTATGTCCTGATGCTAAATCCATGACATGTATATAATCGCGTACACCTGTACCATCTGGAGTATTGTAATCATTTCCAAATACACCAACCTTTGCGAGTCTTCCTACGGCTACTTGAGTAATGTAAGGTAAAAGATTATTTGGAATGCCATTTGGATCTTCGCCAATTAAACCAGATTTATGCGCCCCAACTGGATTAAAATAACGTAGAATAGTAACTTCAAAATTTGGGTTAGCTGCGGCTATATCTGTTAATATCTGCTCAATCATAAATTTTGTCCATCCGTAAGGATTAGTAATGCCGACACCAGCTTGATCAGATTCAGTAATTGGTAATTTTTTTGGTGTTCCACATACTGTTGCCGAGCTAGAGAATACTATTTTATTGACATCAAATTTACTCATAACATCAAGTAAAACTAAACTTGTTTCTAGATTATTTGAATAGTATTTTAGAGGTTGTTCAACAGATTCACCAACTGCTTTAAGTCCCGCAAAATGAATTACAGCATCAGGCTTTTCTTGCTCGAAAATTTCTTCCAATTTGGATTTATTACGAA
Source organism: TM7 phylum sp. oral taxon 348 (assembly GCA_007845485.1). Taxonomy (GTDB): domain Bacteria; phylum Patescibacteriota; class Saccharimonadia; order Saccharimonadales; family Saccharimonadaceae; genus SDRW01. The sequence continues at coordinate 337,936 of SDRW01000001.1, read as the reverse complement.
TATCAGATTCGTAAAATGGAACTTTTGTTTTAGTAATTTTATTAAGCCTATTAATAACTTCCTTTGATGAATTTGAGAGATTATCAACAATGACTATATCATTTCCATTCTCTATAAGATCTATTGCAGTATGTGAACCTATGTATCCAGTTCCACCAGTAAGTAAAATCTTCATAAAACGAATCCTTTCTATAATGTAATTGTAACTACTATTATATAATGTAAATATGATAACCGTAATTATAGCTGGTGGCGCTGGTACTAGACTGTGGCCACTTTCAACGCCAAACAATCCGAAACAGCTTTTGACTCTAACTAGCGAGCGAACTATGGTTCAGCAAGCTTATGATCGTGCCTCTATACTAGGGGATACGGTATATATTGTTACTGAATCTAGTCATGCAGATAAACTACGCGATCAACTTCCAGAACTCCCTAGCGATGCCTTTTTAATAGAACCAGGGCGTCGAGGTACGGCACATTGTATTATTTTTGCGCTTGATTATATTGCACGCCATCATAAAACTAATGAACCTGTTGCTTTTATTCATTCCGATCATAATGTCCGTAATGTTAAAGGCTTTAAGCAATCTTTTCAATCGGCGGCTACTATATCTCAGCAGAATAATTCAATCGCGCTAGTTGGCATTGAACCTACTGCACCGTCAACTGGTTTTGGATATATTGAATGTGGCGATTTAATCGATAAAAGTAATAATGCATATACGGTAAAATCATTTAAGGAGAAACCTGATTACGAAACCGCTAAAAAATATTTTGCTTCTGGTGATTATTTATGGAACGGCGGGTATTTTGTTGGGTCAGTTGATATTTTTGTAAAACAAATGCAACAATTTGCGCCCACTTTGATGGAAGATTACAGTAAATTGAGATCCTTATCTCACTTCGCTAGTGAGGAATATTATAAAACATATCTTAGTTTTGATGTTCAAGCAATTGATACAGTCTTGATCGAAAAGATGCCGAACTTATTTATGATTTCGGCTAGTTTTGATTGGATGGATATTGGAAATTTTAAAGATTTATATGATGTCCTTATAAAAGATGAAAAGGGTAATTATTGCAAAGGCGAAAATATTTATATTTTAGATACTGATACAGCTTATGTCCGTAATGAAGAGCCAGATAAGCCAGTCGCGGTTATTGGATTAGATAATATTGTTGTGGTTAATACGCCGGACGGTGTTTTGGTTGCAAGAAAGGATATAGCTACTAAAACAAGTGAAATTACTAAGATGTTGAATAAAAAAATTTAAATTAAGATCCATATTGCCATTTAAAATGTAGCGTGATATATTTGAATTACAGTCCCTTAAGTAAGGATTGTACTAATATCTAAATTGTTTTAGGTTTCTATAATAATTTAGCAACTTAGGGCGACGATTTTGATCGTGCAGCTACGGTTGAGAGTTCTACTGTGAATCTAAAGCAAAGCTCTAATCCGCTCACTAGTTGGGCGGATTATCTTATTATTTATATAAATCTTAACGCCACAGCCGTTGCCATGAGTTAAACGCTTTAATTCTCGGTATTTTTGGAGTATAGTAGAGTTACTTTCATACGAACAAAACAACAGGGACACATAAATGACAGACAGGAAATTATATAAACCGCGCAAATATTCACTCGGACTAGACATTGGCACATCCTCAGTTGGCTGGGCAGTGCTGGATTTAGATAAAAAGCGTATTCACGATTTGGGGGTGAGGATTTTTGAGCGGCCAGAAGATCCTCAAAACGGCGATTCACTCGCCAAACCTCGCCGTGACGCACGTTCAGCTCGACGGCGCCTAAAACGTCGTCGCCAGCGCCTCAATCACCTCAAGCAGTTCTTTATTGACCAAAATATTCTCACTAAAGATCGAGTCGAGGAAGTTCTAGATTACAAGTCTGATTTCAACAAATTAGACGTGTATGGTCTGCGAACAAAAGCACTCACCGAGGAGTTATCGCCTGAAGAATTACTCAAAGTTTTATATCAGATTGCCAAACGACGCGGCTTTAAGTCGAACCGCAAGGTTGTTGAAGAATCAGACAAAGAAGGCGGTCGTGTCACTAGCGCCCTCAAAGCTAATGAAAAGTTTCTCGCTGATAACAATTACACAACTGTCGGCGACGCGCTGAGTCGCGATGAAAAATTCGCTTTGCATAAGCGCAATAAACGCGACGATTATACTAACAGTTTTGCGCGCGATGATTTTTTGTGTGAGCTAGAAGCTATTATTAAAACTCAGCGAAACTATGCCCTGAAAAATGTCCCCGAACAGGCTATTAACGAATTGATTTATGGCATTGACGACGGACAAGTCACCAATGTAAGTGCCATCATGTATCAGCGTCCTTTCATGACTAAAGAGCTGATCGAAAAGATGGTCGGCAAATGTACTTTTGAAGACGGCGAGAAGAGAGCACCAAAAGCCAGCTATAGTTTCGAGGTATTTCGCTTGGCGAGCGATTTATCACATCTAGTCTTCATTCCCCGCGACGCCAGCAAACGCCAGGCTAAGCGCGATAATCTAGAGATAAGACTGTCTCCAGAACAAATCAGTAAAGTTATCGACGTAGCCAAAAGCCAAAATAACTTAACCTATAAAAAGGTGCGCAGTACTGCAGGGATTAGCGAAGACTACGTACCAAAAGACGTACGCGGCAAGAAGAAAGAGGGCGATGAATTCGGCGAAGACAATACCTTTGGCGGCCTAAAAGCATATAACGACATCAGGTCAGCGCTGAAAGATTTACCAGAAGTTTGGGCAAAAATTGACAATGAATCGGTAATCAATCAAATCGCCTACATCCTCACGACACAAAAAGCCGACGAGGGTATTCGCGCCGAACTAGATTCACTGCCGCTTTCTGACAAAGCCAAAGAAGCTATCATCAAAATTAAGCCAACCAACTTCAAAGCATTCGGTCATTTATCTATCAAGGCTTTGCAAAAAATCACGCCGCACATCCTCGAGGGCATGACCTACGACAAAGCCTGCGAGACAGCTGGCTACGACTTCAAAAAGCAATCTGCCAGCCTGGAGCAAATTACCAACCCTGTCGTCAAGCGTGCCATCACCCAGACACTGAAGGTTGTTCGCGCCATCGAACGTAAATATGGCAAACCATATTTCATCAAAGTTGAAACCGCTCGCGACCTCGCGAAAAACTTCAAAGATCGTAAAGCAATTGAAAATGAAAATAAGGAAAACCAAGCGCGCAATCAAAGTATCATTCAGACGCTAAACGAGAACGGCGTCGTAACTCCAACCGGTCAGCAGATCATTAAAGTTAAGCTCTATCGTGAACAAAACGGCGTCTGTCTATACTCCGGAAAGTCGATTGATTTTGAGACGATGCTACGCGACGACAACGCCTATCAAGTTGATCACATTGTGCCGTTTTCACGCTCCAACAACGACGGAATTACTAACAAAACTCTGGTATTAACAGAGGAGAATCAAAAGAAGGGCAATCAAACACCATTTGAATATTTCGGCGCAGACGAAAAACGTTGGAAAGAGTATGTAGCTCGAGTAGAGTCGACTTATCAAACGCGAGAAGTTAAAAAAGGTGACAAAGATGCTGGAGCTAACTATAAATATAATGGCTACGCCCTGAAAAAGAAGCAAAATCTATTGCTCCAAGACTACAAAAATGACAGCTGGAATGTGCGTGCTCTGAATGACACGCGATATATTACGAGGTTTATCCAAAATTATTTACGCCAAATGGTTGACTTTGCCGAAGGCAAAGAAAAACAGCGTGTAATAGCACCAAACGGTACGACAACAGCCTATTTACGCAAACGCTGGGGGCTAGCAAAGGATCGCGCCGAGGATGTATTGCATCACGCCAAGGATGCAGCGGTTGTGGCGGCAATTAACCAGAAGATTGTTTACCAAGCAAACCTCTTCTCGAAAGAGCAGGAAATGAAACTGTATCTAAATAATGCTAAAACAATTGATGAAAAACGGCAAATTTTGTTACAATCTACCGATGAAAACACTGGCGAAATTACCGATGAAGCGACATTTACTCAGGCGCAAAAAGACCTCGCGCAAGCTGAATATTTCAAGTTGCGCAGCAATGAAGAGACCAAAAACCGCTTCCCAGCTCCGTGGCCAGACTTCAGTAAAGAAGTCATGAAGCGTACCCTCAACACCGATATTGCCACATTGCAAAATGAGCTACGTGGGCTTGATAATTACGATGAAGATTTCCGCCTAAGTATAAAGCCGATCTTCGTTTCCCGTATGCCACGCCGCAAGGCTACTGCTCAAGCACACAAGGAAACCATCCGCTCACCAAAAGTCAAAGATAATGATCAGCGAACCGTACGAATGCCGCTTAATAAAGTTAAGCGCAAGGATGTCGAAAACTCTGTACTTAAAGAATCTGATAAATGGCTGTACGATAAATTACTTGAGAGGCTAGATGCTCATGATAATAATCCTGAAAAGGCTTTCACTGAACCTGTTTACAAAAATGACAAAAAATTCGACAAAAACGGCAAACAACTATCGCCAGTCTCGACTATCAAAGTATATTCGACGCAACCAAGCGGATTCTATATCAACGACGGTAAAGCTTTCGTCAACAATGGGTCTATGATACGGCTTGACGTATATCAAAAACCAAACAAGAAAGGAAAAATCGAGCACTTTTTCGTGCCAGTTTACGCCCATCAAGTTGGTAAAAATAAGCCCACGCCAACAAAGATCCTACCAGCACCAAAAGGGTTCACTGATGTAGATAAAACATCCATTAAAGTTTGCTCGTTGTATCCGAATGATTATGTGAGATGTTATTTTGGCAACAAGGTTATGGAAGGATACTATGTGAAATGGAATATTTCTAGCGGAGTTATGTCTATTATTTCACACTATTCACCAGGTAAATCCAAGGATAAATTACGTGAAATTTCACCCCGTTCTGCTACTCTCATCGAGCGCTACGACATCTCCGTCCTCGGCGACAATTACAGGTGGTTATAAATGGCCTGGCGTGTTATAGCTATCGAAAAACCCGCCAGGCTAAGTTTGCGCGACAACCAGTTGGTAATTGCGCAGGAGACTGAGGCAACTTTACCAATCGAGGATATCGACTCGCTCATTCTGGACGGCTATGGTATTACCACAACCGCAAATCTGCTCACAGCGCTAGCGACCAAAGGCACAACAACCATTATTTGTGACGAAAAACATCTACCAGCTAGCGTACTTCTACCGTATTCACAACATTCACGCCAGGCCAAAGTTTCACGCCAACAACTTGCCATGAGTCAGCCGCTCAAAAAGCAATTGTGGCAGCAAATTATTATCAGCAAAATTACCAATCAAGCCGATGTCTTGCGGTCAATCGGATTAGACGATGCCGCCTTACGCACCCATATTAGCGATGTCAAATCAGGCGACACTAGCAATCGTGAATCAATCGCTGCTCGCATTTATTTTGACCAGCTACTCGACGACGCCACACGTCGCAAACCAATTTGGCATAATGCCGCGCTCAATTATGGCTACGCGATGGTGCGCAGTCACATAGCTCGGCATATCGCCGCCCGCGGGCTAGTCGCTTCACTGGGGATTTTTCATCACAACGAGCTTAATAGTTTTAACCTAGCCGACGACCTGATTGAGCCGTACCGTGCCGCTGTCGATTTATATATCCTAGAAAAAGTTGCACCACTTCATGTTGGCGACCGTGACGCCAGTCTCACCAAACATGATCGACAGCTTATCATTGACATATTAAATTATTATGTTATAATGAATGATAAGAAGTTTATGATAAAGCATGCGGTTGAGCGAACAGTTGAAAGCTTTATCGAATGTATCGAGGTAAAGGAGGCGCGTAAGCTTCTTTTGCCAAAAATCGCCTCCTAACAGGGAAGGGATGTTATATAAAATCATGAGGGTCGCAGTATTTTTCGATTTGCCGACCAATACTAAAGCTGAGCGTAGAGCCGCCACGCAATTTCGTAAGTTCTTGCTGGATGACGGCTTTGATATGTTGCAATATAGCGTATACACGAGACTGTGCCCGAATCGTGACGTTGCTGAAAAGCACATGATGCGCGTTAAGCGTCATGCACCAGACAGTGGATCAGTGCGATTACTGTATCTGACCGAACATCAATTCACGCACATGTACGTTATCGTTGGTGAAAAAACTACTCAGGAAAAGGCCGTTCCTGTTGGTCAACTAGCATTTTTCTAACCAAAAATCCCCCTCGTAACAGAGGGGGATTTGAGGAAGTATTATACCAATATCTAAATTGTTAGGGAACTATAACCTATCGCCGCCAAGAAAGGACAAGAAAATGATTATACCAATATCTAAATTGTTAGGGAACTATAACTCAACTTCAGTACGTTTGACGTATTTTTCTATTATACCAATATCTAAATTGTTAGGGAACTATAACTAATGGCCTGTCCAGCGTGCCATGCAAAGCATTATACCAATATCTAAATTGTTAGGGAACTATAACAAATAAGCTCGTAATAGTATAACTGCACCAATTATACCAATATCTAAATTGTTAGGGAACTATAACGTAATATTAAGCGTTAAAAAATGTCGAAAGATTATACCAATATCTAAATTGTTAGGGAACTATAACTGAGATTAAGCATGATCCTGGCGATTCTAAATTATACCAATATCTAAATTGTTAGGGAACTATAACACCAGGATTCCAAAAACGTTCCGCCTTGGGATTATACCAATATCTAAATTGTTAGGGAACTATAACAAAACCTACTTATATAAAAAATTCTGTTTTATTATACCAATATCTAAATTGTTAGGGAACTATAACCCATGCTTTATTTATGAATTATGACGCAAAATTATACCAATATCTAAATTGTTAGGGAACTATAACCGCTGTGCGCGGTAGCCCGCTATGTGTCCCATTATACCAATATCTAAATTGTTAGGGAACTATAACTTACTGGATATGATGAGCCGAGGTTTCGATATTATACCAATATCTAAATTGTTAGGGAACTATAACACCAGGATTCCAGGAATGTGCCACCATGGGATTATACCAATATCTAAATTGTTAGGGAACTATAACACCAGGATTCCAGGAATGTGCCACCATGGGATTATACCAATATCTAAATTGTTAGGGAACTATAACACACTGAGAGTCTTTATTTTAGATTAATTATCTCGTCCATTACGATACTCTATAACTAAGTCAATTTTCTGTTCAAAACTTAAAGCTTCAATAGCCTTGTCTTTCTCGTTTTTGGTACGTCCATCTACCATTTCAAGTAAGTCTTGGTACGCACCCTTAAGAAACTTGGCAGCCTGTTCCTGTTCATCCATAGTCAACTCACTAACTGGTTTGAGTAAAATATCTTTAATATTCATATTCTCTCCTCTCATATATTATATAAGGGAAATTAATTAAAAGTCAGATCTAACGTAGATTATACTAATTTAGGCAACTATCATAAAATATATTAAATATAACTTGATTTTCGTAATTTGATATTATTTGATAAACAAATCACTGGTCTGGTTGCTTAATAATACAAGTTGGATTGTTAATAGACAACTCGCTGATAATTTTACAATCACTACGACCATTTAAATAGATCAGCGTGAGTTTCTGTATTATTTTATAAGGTAGTAGCTATCTTTAATTTAAATAATGTACGCTATACTCATAATATGACTTGTGATGTCTCGTTTAAGATAGTAAAGCTTGCCGAGGGTAACGAATTCTATGCTGCCTTTAATCGGCGCATTGTTAATACCAAGATGCCTGTCATCGGCGTGCGTGTACCGGATTTGCGGCGACTGGCGAGGAGGTTGGCGCCCGACATGGGTGCGGTGGAAATTAGCGAATTATTAACGGCACAAAATGAATCATTTGACTACGTGCTGCTGTGCGGGCTGCTGATCACGCACGCTCGGCTTGATGATCAAACGGCGATTGACCTAACTAAGCAATACCTGCCGCACGTTGATTCGTGGGCGCACATTGATGTATTTGTCGAGAAAAAGCGGCGTTTTGCTAGCGAAGCGTGGTGGGATTTTGTGCTGGGATGCTTACAGAGTGAAGCTGAGTTCACGGTGCGCTATGGCGTGGTTTCTTTGATGACTAATTTCTTGGATGAAGCACATATTGATCAAGTTTTTGCCGCGCTGCGAAAAGTTACAAGCGACGGATACTATGTCAAAATGGCGCTGGCCTGGCTGTATGCCACGGCGGCAGTGAATTTTTTTGAAAAAACGCTGGCTGAACTGGAAAATAGGCAAATTGACGCGTGGACGCGCAACAAAGCCTATCAAAAAATGCGCGAATCGCGGCGATTCACGCCTAGGCAGCAACAGATTATAATAAAAAACAAGCGAGCGAGTGGTTGATGGCCGGGGTAATGGCGCTCTTATTTATTACTGCTATTTTTATTACTTTTAAAATTTTCCGCGTTCATAAATTACGAGAAGCCGAAAAATATCATAATCCAAAATTCCTCAAACACTTGCAAAATATTGATGAGTTTTTGGCGCAAACCGACGGCTTTGATGATTACATAACTTGGAAAAAACGCGATGAAATTCTGAAAAAATACGAGAAGACCAGCGATTTTTTCCGGGGCAAGTCTAAATTTTATAAAAAACAGCCGCGCGTTCGCCGCTTTAACGATACGTATGAGAACTTCGCTGAGTTTATTAAAAACTATAACCGGGGATACGTCGCTGCGCAAAAACAGCTAAACCGTGGTTTCTTTGATAATATCGAGGGAAAATCACTGGACGATCAGCAGCAGCAAGCGATTATTACCGATGAATATTCTAATTTAATTATCGCTGGAGCTGGCTCTGGGAAGACGCTGACGATTTTAGGAAAAGTCAAATATCTGATTGAGAAAAAGAATATTGATCCAGAAAAAATCCTTCTACTGTCTTTTACTCGCAAAACTGTCGAAGAGCTGAACGAGCGGCTGCGCAATTTGCGTTTGAAAACGCAAGCGACGACTTTTCATAAGCTGGGTTATGATTATATTAAGCATTTTCAGAAAAAGCCGCCGGCCGTCGCTAACGAGAATTTGCTACACCAAACTATCAAGCAATTTTTGAAAAATGATATTTTACATCATGATTCTGCGCTTAAATCATTTGTGCAATTTATGGCTTGCTACTTGAACATTCCCGAGGAAAATGACGCGTTTGATTCGCTTGGCGAGAAGCTTGATGTTAAAAACGGCATAGATTTTGAAACGTTAAAGTCGAAATATTACGCCAATACTTCCGGTAGCCAGCGGATTAGTAAAAACAAACTTGATATATTTTCTGGCGAGCGCATTAAAAGCGTCGAGGAGTTGATGATTGCTAATTTCTTATTCTTAAACGGCGTGAATTATGAATATGAAAAACCGTATTCGCACGGCGATCATATGTATCGGCCGGATTTTTATCTGACGGATTATGATATTTGGTTGGAGCATTTCGGTATTGATAAGCATGGGCGTGCCAAATGGCTATCGGAGTTTCAGGAAAAGCAGTATATAAAAAACATGCATAAAAAACGCGCCAAGCACCATCTGTATCGAACCAAACTTTTAGAGATGTATTCGTGGTATAATCGCGATAATATTTTGCTGGATAAACTGCGGGAAATGCTGGAGAAATCGGGCGTTGTTTTTCAGCCGCTGAGCGAGCGGGAGATTTATCATAAAATTATCAAGCAGGATTCGTCATTTGGCGCGGAGATTATTAGCTTAATTACTAGTTTTATCAATTTAAGTAAATCGCGGGGACTGGCTGCTGATGGTTTGCGAAAATTTATGGAAGACAGCGGAACCGACGACCAATTTATGAACGTTCGCCAGCAGCTGTTTTTAGATTTTGCGCTGCCGATTATAGAGAAGTATAACGCTGTTTTATCAGCGCGCGGTGAGATTGATTTTAACGACATGATTAATCAAGCTGCTAATTTGGTGCAGCAAAAGGGCGCCGCCAAAGCGTATGACTATATCATCATTGATGAATATCAGGATATTTCGGCGGCTAGGTTTAAGTTGATTACTGAAATTCGCCAGCAATCGGGCGCGCGGTTGGTTTGCGTCGGTGATGACTGGCAATCAATTTATCGGTTTACGGGCAGCGATATTTCGCTGTTCAGTGATTTTGGCAAGTTTGTTGGCGAGCATGAAAAGTTATTCATTGAAAGGACTTACCGCAACTCGCAGCAGCTGATCGATATTTCCGCCAAATTCATCCAGCAAAATCCGCAGCAGCTGGCTAAAAATCCCAAGTCTACCAAAGAACTGGATTGCCCAGTGGAATTTGTGCTGTACAATCAGAATGATGCTTTTGCGGTGCTGGTCGATCAGATTCGCCAAATTACCTGTAACTACGGCAAGGACAAACGGATTTTACTATTGGGGCGGCATAGCTTTGATTTGGATTATGTGATTTGTCTGAGGGATGACAAGGGAAAAGTTATCAAAAACCAGCTCAGAAAAGAAGTGAAAAAATATAACGAGGTTACTGGCGAATTAAGTATAGCTGGGCTTGAAGGTGTTAATATTACATTTATTACTGCGCATAAATCAAAGGGGTTGGAAGCGGACAATGTGATCGTTTTGAATTTGAAAAATGATTTGTATGGTTTCCCAAATAAGCTAACCGATGATCCGATAATATCGCTGCTTTTGAGTACGCCGGAAGCCTGCCGTTTTGCCGAGGAGCGGCGCTTGTTTTACGTGGCGCTTACTAGGACGAAGAATAAGGTGTATCTTATGGTGTCAGAAAATGAATCGTTATTTGCCAAGGAGATTAAGCAATATTCTAATTATCTGATTCAAGGGCGGTACGGCGAAGCAGATTTGGTTAATTGTCCGTGGTGCAAAACTGGCAGGCTAGTAATTCGTAAAAACAGCCAGATGGGCAAAAATTTTGTTGGCTGTTCGCATTACCCAAATTGCAATCAATCGTATAACAATATCGAAATTCTCAGCAAGCCGATATTGTGTCCAGCTTGCCAAAGCGGCTTTTTGGTGCGGCGGAGCGGCAGGTATGGTGAATTCCTGGGCTGCACGAATTACCCCGATTGCAAGCAAACATTAGACCTGGATAAAGATTTGGATGTCAAAAATTATATATAATAAGAACGAATGGAGGGATTATGGCTAAACCAAACATTGCAATAAAAGACATTGAGTCGGCGCTGAAATTTCGGCGGGCAATGAAAAGTTTTGATGTGTCAAAGAAAATTAACGAAGAGGATATTAAACTAATCCTGGAGGCAATTCGCCTGACGCCGACATCGTACGGTTTTGAGCCATTTAACGTCATCGTGGCGCAAGACACTGATTTCCGCAAGAAACTTGAAAAAGCCGCTGGCGTTAACGCCGCTAGATTCACCGCTAGCCATCTGCTAATTTTTACTGCCAAAACTGGCGAAGAATTGACGCGAAAAGACGGTCATATCGATCATATGTTGCGTGATGTTGCATATATGAACGCTGTTGTCAGAACTGGCTATAAAACGTTTTGGAAAAAATGGGCGAAGACTGATTTTAAGATTTTTGGCGATAATGAGAAGTTGCATCAGTGGGCGGCGCGCCAAGCATACATTGCTCTGGGATTTGCCATGATGACAGCCGCCGAGCGGGGGATTGATTCGTGCGCCATGGAAGGATTCTCGATTGATAAACTTGCGGAAATATTGGAAGAACTTAAGTTAATTGACCGCGAGAAAGATCTGCCAGTGGTAATGCTGGCTCTGGGCTACGGCAATAAAGAACCGCACTCGCAAACCCGCCGAGATATTAATGAAATAATCAAATATTGTTAATCAATTGGTTTTATTAAGATATAATTATAGAATTAAACAAGTGCTATAATAAATTTTATGCAATTAAATAGGCTTAGTAAATTAACAACAGGACTTGTTGCTCTTGCTTTGTTTGGTGTTTGTTTTCAGGCGCCTATAGCCGTTTTTGCTGATACGTCGTTTTCATCTTTTTCTTTGATTATAAAATCTTGGAAGGAAATACTCTTTGGTGTAGCGGCAATTATTTTGATTTTTATAATTTGGCAAAAGCAGCTTCAATACGAATTATATACTGATAAATTAATTTGGGTTTGTTTGGCGGTTGCGGCTTTAAATGTATTTTTATTGGCTATATTGCCAAATAATCAGTTATCTGAGGTTGCGGCACTGATTATAAATCTAAGAATTTATTTAGCTTTTATAGTTTGTTATATTTTAGTTAAAATATATCCACCTGCTAAAAAAATATTATTAAAATCCATTGGCGCGGGTATTGCTTTGGTTTGTATTATTGCTTTGTTGCAAGCTACAATTTTACCAAAAGACATACTTAAATCGCTTGGCTATTCCGATCTTACAATTAAACCTTATTTAACAGTAGATCAAAATAATAATTTTGTTAGAATTAATAGTACTTTGCGCGGTCCAAATCCACTAGGAGCTTTTGCGGTAATTGCTATTAATTTAATGGTTGTATTTTGGCGGAGATATCAAAAAATCAGCAAACCCTGCTTAATTTTAGGCATTATAGTTTTATGCGGCGCTCTTGTGGCGCTCTGGTTTAGTTATTCGCGTGGCGCTTGGCTAGCGATGCTTGTATCAATTATTATAATTCCGCTTATTTATCAAGCTAAAAACGGCACAATAAATCATCGCCTATTATTAATAGTGCCAATCATGACTGTAATATTAATTACACTAATTGGTTTAAATTCACAAAGTAGTTTTGTACAAAACGTAATTTTCCATAATAACCCTGAAAGCTCAAGTGTAATAAAATCAAATCATGGACATATGCAATCAATGAATGATGGTGTAAGTACAGTCGTAAATCATCCATTTGGTTTTGGTTTGGGTAGTGTTGGCTCGCCTTCATTACTATCTGGCAGTCCAAAAATTATTGAAAATCAATATATTTATATGGCAATTGAAACTGGTGTTATTGGTTTGGTTTTGCAGATGATGGGTTTTGGTATAGTGCTTTGGAAATTATATTCTCACCGAGACAATCTAAGTATTGGTGTCTTGGCTTCTGGGATTGGTATGGCTATAATCGGTATGTTTTTACCAGTTTGGGCAGATGATACAATTGGCATAATCTGGTGGAGTCTTGCTGGTTTAACTATCGCTACAAATAAAAAGAAAAATAACAAAAAGGAACTAGCAAATGCGTGAAAAAACAACAAAGAAGCAACGTGAATTACTTAGTTATATAGAAACTTTCATAAAACAGAATAACTTTTCACCCAGTTACCGCGAAATAATGAAAGCTATGGGATATAAATCGGTCTCAACAGTGGCTAATCATATCGATAATTTAATTGAACGTGGCTATATTAAAAAAGGCAAAAGTGGAATTAGAATGCTGGAAATTGTATCTGTTTCATCGGAGCTAGATAAACATAAAAAATGGTTAAAGCGAATTTTGGCAAGTAAATGTAAACATCTTCAAAGTGTTAATACTAGTGAGGCAAAGCAGGATTTAGCTGCTATTGAGCGTGTATCAAAACTACTTAGTCTTGAATAATATTCGTATTTTTTGTTATTATAAGCATAATTGTTATGTATCCAAATAACTCGCCATATCCTCCACAAAACCAGCCAGATAATCAGCCTTCACAAGGAGGCTATCCACCTCAACCACCAGTTTATTCTGAGTCTGGCTTTAGTAGTGGCGATAGTTCTGGGCAATTTAGCATGCCGCAGGATAACTACACGCAACCTTATTATCCGCCCCAGCAGTCAGGTTATCCGCCCCAGAATCAATCTGCTCCATATCCATATCAACAGTCTGCGCCTGGATTCCAGTCTAATTATTCACCGTTACCACCAGCGTCTACTTCGCTAAGTAGTGGTAGCCGTGTTCCCGTACCGCCACCAAGAGCTAAACGTTACGATAAATTACCGCTACCAATTAGAATTGTAGATTGGTTTAAGAGAAATTGGTGGGCACCAGTAATTGGAATATTTATACTAGTTATTGCGGGCGATATTGTCTATCAAATGGCTTACCCTGTCGATGCTTTACCGCCTGGAGTTTCAATTGATGGAATTAAAGCCAGCCAATCTAGTCGAGCTGAAATTATTGAAAAACTAAATAGTGAATATAGTAAGGTTCCAGTTGAAATTTATTTCGGTAGCTCTACTTCCGCTTACAAGGTATCGCCAGCTAAAGAAGTTGGAATTATTGTTGACAATAATGATCGTCTAAAAAATGCTGGATATCCGCTTTGGTTGAGACTTATTCCTACGTCGCTTTGGTGGGCTGCAAACTTATCTAAAATTGATGGACCTATATATAAATACGATAAATCTACGCTCGATAAATATACTTTAAAAGAGCTTGGCGCGGATTGTAAAATTCAACCTAAAAACGCATCTCTTAAACTTGAGGATAACCAGTTTGTTGTTGTTAAAGCCGTATCTGGCGGGACTTGTAATGCTACTAATTTTGCTGCCGAGGTGCAAAAGGCTAGAATTGGTAATAATGGAAAAATTACAGTACGTTCAGATATAGAAGAAGTTACTGCGGATATTTCGGATGATAAAGCTAAAGCTTTGGCTGATAAACTTAATAATATTTTGTCTCGCGAATTTACTATAAAAGCTGGTGATAATGTCACTAAAGTTTCTGGCAATACAATAAAAGGCTGGCTGGTATTTAAGGCTATTGTGCCGAAGGAAGGCGAAAAGGGTGAATCTTCCTTAAAGGCTGAAGTTGAGAAGGATAGGCTTAATAGATATCTACAAAGTAATGTAGCTAGTAGGGTTGAGAAAAAACCTGGTGTAACAACTGTTACAACTAAGGATTTTACATTAATATCACAGGTTAACGGTGCTTCAGGTGTTTTGATTGATATTGATGCAACTATTGCTAGTATAGATAAAATCTTGGCGGGAGAAGGTAGTGAGATTATTGTTAGTACAAAAAACGTTGGTCCTGAGGTACGATATAATCGTTCATATTCACCTAATGACACAGGACTTAAAGCGTTAATAGAGCATTTTTCTAATGATAATCCTGGTCAAATAGGTATAGTTTTCCGTGAAGATAGAAAAGGTTCTGCACCAATTTCTGTCAATGATAAATTACAACTACCTTCACTTGGCTTTGAGGGTCTGTATCTTGCATATTTAGCGCTGGCCGGTATCGAAGATAAGTCATTACAGCCAACAGATAAAGTGTCGGGCAATTCTTCAATTAGCGATTGCATAACGGAAGCCATTACTGAACAAAACAAAGACTGTATTAATGGTCTTTTATCTAAGATTGGTTACGATGCCGCAAATGCAAGACTAAAATCAATCGGATTAACCGATACTGTATTGACTGGTGAAGGGTCAAAAACTACTGCTCATGATATGTCATTATTTATACAAAAATTAACATCTAACCAACTTGGATTAAAACAAAGAGCTGGTTCTATTGAGAGCGCTATGCGCAATAATAAATATCGTGATGGTATGATACGAGTGGGCGGCGGTGCTTATTCAGCTGTGGGCGTAAGCGACTCAGGATATGTAGAGCAGGTTATTTTAAATAATAAAACCCGTTTTACTGTGGCTTATATATCTGATAATAAAGATCCTAAACAAGCACAAAAACTAATATCCGCGATTAATAAGCTTATTACTGAAAAAAATAATAAAAGATAGATGCTTGACGTCGCTACGGTTGGTGTGTATACTTAATTTAGTATTCCCGCGTAGCTCAGCGGTAGAGCGGTTGGCTGTTAACCAATAGGTCACTGGTTCGAGCCCAGTCGCGGGAGCCAGGTTTGATTTTATTACAATTTGATAATGTGAGAAAAGGTTCTAGCAAATTAAAATAGAGCCTTTTTCTTTTATTTTGGAGTTAGAAAGTAATATTTTATAAAGGTGAGTTTAGAAATTTAGATTTATTGAATCACGAGGAAAGGGTTCAACTACTACAATTATGCTGGGAATAATTTGATGAACATCGATTGAATAACAACTTAGACTATAGATTTGGCGACTATAAAAATGCTATAAATAAGAAAATTGACAGTAGATTTACAGTTGATTCGTTTGGGGAGAGTCAACGATACTTCTCTATTAGAATTGGTAAGGCTGTACTTTCTATATGTCGTGATATGCAAAATGGATTTTTACCTATAAATATAACTCATCGTGGTGCCGCAAGAGAGATTAAAAACTTACTAAGATCTGTAAACGAAAATGTACCTATGAAGCAAATAGAGGATTATGAAATTTTCGGATTAGTTAGATATATAAAAGAAAGATCATAATTAATCAACCCAGGGCATCATATTACGTAGGTGGAGCTGAAATAATATCTTTTCAACATACTAAATATCTAAGTGAAACATATAGTGTATTTTTCATTACCATTAATCCATTAAGTATAGGTAAGAATTATTCATTTCATTATTTAGATTTTAAGAATAAATCATGTAGCGGTATAAATTTATAGAGTTATTTTTTTGATGCTAAATTTGGATATATTTTGAAATATCAGAAAGTGCTAATCGGCTGAGATGGAACTGGAAATATCTTGTATATGGTAAATATCTTAGAGATTTTATGGATAAAAATGATGAAAAGATAGATATATCTATTTCTTATTATATCCTTGACGGAATTAGTATGTCAGATAAAATTACAAATAATTGTCTATATCTTTGTGGTATACCAAAAGAGTGAGATGATTTTCAAGGTAGCTTTTTAATTTTCTATAATAAAACTATTGCTATATCGGAAGAGGTTAGTAAATGTTAGCAGGGCTATACTAAAATATCATTGCCAATTATAAATACTGGAGTCGATTATCAACGATTCAGGCCTACTGCTAAAAAGAATTATGAGGTTAATCTAGTGGGCTATATAGGTAGGATGCTAAAACGAAAAGGCGTTTATATTTTTTGGGGAGATTGCAAAAAATATAAGTCAAAATAATTCAAATATTATTTTTGTGATAGCTGGGGATGGCCCATAACTTAACAAACTTAAATCCCTATATAGTAAGTATATTGATTTTAAAGGTATTGTCGATAAGCCAGAAGAGTTTATAAGGGAGTATGTGACTTGTTGTTTTTCCATTGAGAAGCTTTTAAGTGAAAGAAGGGGGTGTAATAATAGATAGAAGTATGACTATTGATTAGATAATATTGATCATAGAAGGGGGGTATATCAATAATTCTGAAAAATGTAGGTCTCGTGACTATATTAAGAATAATTATGATTGGAAAAAATAACAAAGGAATTAAGGAGGCGAATTTTATGAACCTAATATTTATGAGACATGGTGAGGCGATGGATAATACGCGCGAAATTTTATCAAGCCAAGAAATACAATGTTCAATATTAACTGAAAATGGTAGAAGGCAAGTTATTGAATCGGCAAAGTCACTACCTAAAATAGATAAAATATACACTTCACCGCTAATTAGAACTCTGCAAACAGCAAAAGAAGTTGCGGACAATCGAAATCTTAACGTTGAAATAGATAATCGTATCAGAGAAATAAATTGGGGTAAATTTAACGGAAAAGAAAACTCTTCGGAACTAGATGAGGTTAGGGAGAGGCAAGTTGCTGGGGATTTTTTTATTAGATTCGGCCAGTACGGTGATAGTAAATATAGCATTGAAAGCAGATTATGTGATTTTTTAACTGATATTAAAAAGAATAATTTCAAAAACAACACTATATTAATAGTTTCTCATGGAACGATTATATCCTTTATGAGGCGGATTTTAGAGTTAAAATCTTCTCATGCGAAAAAGGGTAAATTCGAAGTTTTTAACGATGTTGATTTTCAATTTTTAGACAAACATAAGAATTTATTGAGTGATATATCAAATTTTGAAGTCAGCAAAAGGCTCGAAGAAATACGCAAAATTAAGAATAGCGAAACTCGGTATAAATATGTAAATATTGCTAAAGACTATAACAACATAGAATTTAATAATGAAACGCTTAAGTATTTAATTTTAGGGTTGAATGATAAACTCAGCAAGGTTGAAAATATTTTAAAGCCTATCAATAAAAGTAAAAAAGAGATTATTTTAGTTTGTGTATTTAATAATTTTTCAGAATTTTTTGAAAAATGGATAAGGCATTACGCTAATCTAGGCGTTAAGAATTTTGTATTAGTAAACAATAATTCTGATGACGATTCAGTAAAAAAGATAAATGAAATTACAAAAAATATTAAAGATATTAAACTAGATTTATATAATATTGAAGCTACCTATAATTGTTTTAGAGCTTGTAGTTGGAGGCAACAGGTCTTAGATATTTATGGAATTAACAGATGGTATTTGAATGTTGATTCTGATGAATTATTCCATGTTGATGAAAAGATTGAAGAATACATTGACTCTATAAATAAGGATGGTCATAAATCTGTTAAAGCTATTATGATAGATGTATATTCTAAAAAGCCTATTTTTGAAAATAAAAATATAAGCGATATGGAATTTGTAGATTCGAACACTTATAAAACAGAGATAAATCCTTTTTACGGTTTAAGGATTTATGGCGGCCCTAGAGAGAGGGTTTTTGGTTTAAAATCTAGCTTACAAAAGATTCCACTATTATATTACACTGGAAATGAATTAATCGTGAACTATCATTTCGTATTTCCGAAAGAGTTAAATTTTGTAAATATATCATCGGCGATATTTCATTATAAATTCTTACCAAATTCACTATCGTTATATAAAAATATGGCGAAAAGCGGGGTGTACTGGCAAGATTCTAAAGAGTATAAAAAATATCTATCTGCTTACGAAGATGACGCTAAATTATCTATGTTTTCGAAAGATTCATCTATTAGAATTGAAGACTTTCGACTATCGGATATAATACCTGAGTAGTTGATGGTTAGTAATACTTCTATCAAGGGGAGCCAAGGTTATTTAATGGTTTGATAGTGTAAGAAAAGGTTCTAGCGAATTAAGTAAGAACTTTTTTAAATTGATCTATTATGATTAAATAAAAATGTTACTATAGTAGAGCTGAGTTATGCTATTTAGTAATCATATTATGATATAATTGCACCATGGAGAGGTGACCGAGTGGTTGAAGGTGCACGCCTGGAACGCGTGTGTGCGAGAAATCGTACCGAGGGTTCGAATCCCTCTCTCTCCGCCACTGAGAATTGAGATATAGATAGTCCCGTTGAGGGAATTTTTTGATTTGTAGAATATAAATTTCTGATCGCCAGACCTTGAATTCTAGTGTATTGTATAGTCTGAAATAAGAATAAGTAGTAAATAATTATATAACAAAATGTTAAGAAAGGAATTAATAAATTACAGGATATAACCTGAGCAGTAATGAGCGAAGCAAAATTACAGTCGCTCGCCAGTAGTTTACGGAGATTGGCGTGCCGTACGCAGTGTCGGTGGACGGATTGAGAAGCGCTTTGCGGAAGTTGTTGGAGTGATAGTATAATGTACTCATGAGAATCTCTGACCGTCATCCACTTGAGATCGTCCCCGCGAGAAACTAGCGCGTTACGGTACGGCGCGGCTGAGCGACTTGGAGCTGCTGATGGCGATTATTGGCAGCGGCAATAAACAGGCGGATGTCGGTAAAATTGCGCGCGAGGTGCTGAAAATTTTGCGTCAAAAAGGCGGTGATGTCTCGTATGATGATCTGCGTGGCGTGGTCGGTTTGGGCGAAGCGAAAATTCCGGTGATTTTGGCGAGTTTGGAACTGGCGCGGCGGTACTTGCTGGATAGCGACCAGCCAATCATTGACAGTCCAGAGAAAGCGGTCGAACTACTGTCTAACATTCGCGACAAAAAGCAGGAATATTTCGTCTGTCTGACGCTGGACGGCGCCAATCGTTTGATCGCCAAGCGGGTGGTGACCATTGGCACACTGACCGCCAGCCTGGTGCACCCGCGCGAGGTCTTTGTCGACGCTATCGCTGACCGCGCTGCCTCGATTATCGTGGCGCATAATCATCCGAGCGGGAGCTTGGAGGCGAGTCGAGCCGATAAAGATGTTACGAATAGGTTGGCAGAAGCGGGGAAACTGCTTGGAATTACGCTTAATGATCATATTATTGTTACGAAAACTGGTTTTGTATCGATCTGCTAATGACAAATATAAACTTAAAAGGAGTTGTATGACAACAGAAAACTGGATATCAATTATAAGTATTATCTCTGGTGGATGTATTGGCTATCTTATTAAATACTCATTAGATAAGAGAACGCTATTTAGTTCTAGAAATGCTGAAATTAAAAGGGAAATATATAAAGATTATGTTAATACTATTTTGAAAACAGTAAATGAATTTCAACAACAAGATGGAGCGCCTAGCAAATCCCAGCAGGAAAGGTTAATTAAAGAGCTTCAGAATTTTCACAAAAAAGCTGTCCTTTACGCGTCTCCAAAGGTGCTTGATAAATTCTCGAATATGCTCCAGCATGCCTATCGTGAATATAAAGATGAGGAAAATGGTTTACGTACTATGGTTTTAATGACAGCCGTTTTTAAAGAAATGAGGAAAGATATAGGCCTGTCTAGTAGAGGATTAGGCAGCGGAGGTATTTGTTTGTTGAGACCTTTAATAAACGATTATGATAAAATCATTCGACAAAAGGAGTTTTTGCTTTACGCTAATACAAAATTGTATTTACTTAATAATAAAAAATAAACCACGACGAACCATCTATAGACCCCTTGTCTGGTATAATTAGCTATATACAGGAGGTATTCTTAGTGTGGACGGCTACAACGACAACATAAATCAACAACAAATCGACAAGCTCAAAGAGATATTCCCCGAGGTGGTCACCGAAGGCAAGATCGACTGGCAGAAGCTCCAGGCGACTCTGGGTGAGGCGGTTGATTTAGGTGAGCGCTACGGCCTCGGTTGGAAGGGTAAGAGCGATGTTTTCGCCACTATCCAAGAGAAAACCGTCCAAACGCTCCACCCCGACCGGGCGAATTCCGTCGATTGGGATACGACGGGCAATATGTTTATCGAGGGCGACAATCTGGCGACACTGAAGATTTTGCACAAGGCGTATTATGGTAAGGTCAAGATGATTTATATCGACCCACCCTACAACACTGGCAATGATTTCATCTACAATGACAACTTCAAGCAGACACGCCGTAGCTATGAGGCGGAAGCAGGTATCACCGATGATGAGGGCAACGTCGTGCGTGACGATGGCCTGCGCACCAATACCGGCGGACATAAGCACAGCAACTGGCTGAATATGATGTATCCACGCCTCTTCTTGGCTCGCAATCTGCTCCGCCAAGACGGTGTTATCTTCGTCTCGATCGATGACAACGAAGTCCACAACCTCCGCCTGATGATGAATGAGATATTTGGGGAGGAGAATTTTGTGGCGCAGATTGTGTGGGAGCGAGCTTATGCTCCAGTTAACCTAAAACATTACTTTTCGGAAAGCCATGATTATGTCGTTTGTTTTGCCCGCAATATTGATCGGCTAGGCAAGTTGTCCTTAAAGCGCAATGAGGAGGCTGATGCGCGATATAAAAATCCAGACAATGATCCGCGTGGCCCATATAAAGCGGATAACTTCTCTGTGGGCCCTGCGAATCCAAAGAATATCTATGAAATTATAACACCAAGTGGACGAAGGGTATTGCCTCCGAGCGGATACTCCTGGCGTTTTTCGGAAGAAAAAACACATGAATTGATAGCTGATAACCGTGTATGGTTCGGAAAAGACGGTAACAATGTTCCTGCGTATAAACGATTTTTATCAGAGGTCAAAGATGGCGTAACACCAATGACGGTTTGGAAATATACTGATGTTGGACACTCGCAAGATGCGACAAAAGAAGTGAAGGATTTATTTAACGGTGTTGCATATTTTGACTATCCAAAACCAGTCAAGCTGATTAAGCAGCTAGCGAGTTTGTGTACCAATGACAACGATATTATTCTCGACTTCTTCTCCGGCTCTGGCACGACCGCTCATGCCGTTGCCGAACTTAACGCCGAAGATGGCGGCAATCGTCGTTGGATTTGCGTGCAGCTGCCTGAGCTGACTGACGAGAAGTCGGAGGCGTATAAATCTGGCTACCGCACTATCGCCGACATTGCTCGTGAGCGCATCCGTCGGGTGGGTGCCAAAATCCGTGCTGACCAGGCGGATAAATTGGCATCTCGTAATGCTCCGCTTGACCTTGGCTTTCGGGCGTATCGGGTGGATGATAGTAATTTCAAGCAGTGGAACGAGCTGGTTTCCGAACCGGAGGAGATTCGCCAGCAGGCGCTCGCTAACCTCGACCCACTGGAGGAGGGTGCAACTGATGATGACCTACTGACCGAGCTCCTGCTCAAGCGTGGCATCTCGCCATTGGCGAAGGTTGAGCAGTATGATGACTTTTGCTTCATCTCGTCCGAAAAGCTCGCCATTTGCCTAGCGCACTCCATGACGGAGGAATTATTTGCAGCTATCCTCGCCACCAAACCATCATCTATCATCATCCTCGACCGAGCTTTCGGCGACGACATAAATTTAAAAGTAAACCTACTCTTGCAAGCTGAACGGCAGGGTGTAGAGGTGGAGGTGGTGTGATGGCGGATCTAAATTCAATATATTGCCCAAAATGCAGGTGTCACACCAATCTCATATATAGGGCTGGGTATGAAAGATCTATAACGGGTGGTAAATATTTATATCACGCAGTTGAAGAATGCAATAATTGTCAACAACATTTTTTAACGATAAGGCTTAATGGTCAATATGGTAAAAAAATACTAAAATCCTATCCCGAAAGCTTACCAAAAACAGTAAATAGCCTGATCTCAGATAGTGTTAAAAAGGATTTTGAGGAAGCTCTTCTATGTCAATCTGTCGGGGCGTATAGAGGAGCTGCTGTCTTGGCTAGGCGAGCAGTTCAGTTAACATGTTTGGACAAGGGTGCGAAAAAAGGTGAAAAATTGCATAAACAGATTGAAGAGCTTTTTGATAATAATATTATCACGCAGGATATAAAGGACTGGGCTGATGAAGTTAGGTATATAGGTAATGATGCCGCTCATCCGAATAAGGAAGAAGTGAATAAAGAGGATTCAGAAGATATTTTAGAACTTCTTGAGTCGTTATGTGACGTTTTGTATGTAGCGCCAGCCAGGGCTGCTAAACGAAAGCAGAAACGAAAGGGTGCAGCAGAATGAGCCGGGTTAATACTACCGATGACAGCTATTTGTATATGACCTTTCGCGGTCCAAGTGTTGATGCTGGTGAAATGGACATAGGCCAGGCAAGTAGAGTGTTTGCTGCACTTGATAAGTGGAAAAAACAATACAAAAAAGAGTTTGCGCCAGATAATAATTTCAGCATAAAACTTAAATCCGTAGAGAAAGGTTGTACGGATTTTCACTTTATAGCTGAAGCAGTGGATGCTGGCTGGCTGCCTTTGACGATATTTGCCGCCAGTAAGCTTGCGAACGCTCCTGGCGTCAAAGATTTTTTGCAAGAAATCGGTAAACAGCTTGGTAAACAGGTTGCTTTAAAGATTGCTAGTAAGGGCAAGACTTTAACAGAATCAGCTCCCTACATAAAAAATGATAAAGTTATGGTAGATGTTTTTAGCGGTAAAAATAAAATTGGCAGCATGGAGAAAAGGTCAATAGATTTTTATCATAAAAGTAATAAATCGTTAAACGACCTTTATGTTTTGGAGGCTAACAAGATAACAGAGGCAGAGGTGGGGTACAAAATACAAGGTTCAGACAGGTGTAGTTTAGCAACAATAAAGCTAACTAATAGAGAAGCATTTGTTGAAGATAATGCGAAAGACAAGCTAGCCGATAGACTACTTGAGCCGTTTGATGAAAGGAGGGCTGAAGAAGTAAGGATTGTAGGTAGATTTATTGATTCTTACGGATTGGCGCAGAAGTACCAATTTGCGTTACAGGTTAGAGAGGATATTGGCATGTATGGAAAACAGAAAGTGCTATGTGAAATGCCAGTTGAATTGATTTCGCCAACGTATGATTTACTAAAACCCGAAAATAGGAAAAATGTTACTGTTAAGGGACTAGCTACACGTGATAACGAAAATCGTCTAGATAAGATAAAAATAGAGTGGTATAGCGATGATGCTAATTATAATCCCGATCAAACAGATATGATGAGTTCTTTTGAAGGAGGTGTGCGGTGACAAATAATAAATTTTTGCTTTACAAAACCTCCGACAACAAAGTCTCCATCAATGTCCAAATTCAAGACGAGACGGTTTGGCTGACACAAGAGCAAATGGCAGAGCTGTTTGATAAGTCGAAGAAGACTATAAGCGAGCATATTCGAAATGTTTATCTTGAAGGTGAGTTGACCGAACTAGCGACTATGAGAAAATCTGGAAATTCCGGATTTTCTACAAAGCCGACGAATTATTACAACCTTGACGTCATCATCTCTGTTGGCTATCGGGTTAAGTCGTTGCGTGGCACGCAGTTCCGCCAGTGGGCGACCAAGCGGCTGCGTGAGTATATCATCAAAGGCTTTACGATAGATGATGAAAGGTTGAAACAGGGTGGTGGGCGTTACTTTAGAGAACTTCTCCAACGTATTCGAGATATCCGTAGCAGTGAACGCAATCTGTATCAGCAGGTGACGGATATCTATGCGACGAGTATTGATTATAAAAATGATGCTAAGTTGACCAGGCGATTCTTCGCGACAGTGCAAAATAAGATGCATGTTGCGGCGCACGGCAAAACTGCGGCTGAGCTAGTTTATGAGCGGGCGGATGCCAAGAAGCCTAATATGGGGCTGACAAATTTCAAAGGTGATTATATTACTTCGGACGATGTCGAAGTCGCCAAGAATTATCTGAGCGAGGAAGAGCTGAATATTCTCAACCTGATTGTCTCGCAGTACCTTGATTTTGCCGAGCTGCAAGCAACCAGGCAGAGGGCGATGACAATGCAGCAATGGATAGATAAATTAGATGAATTTCTGAAGATTAGTGATTCATCGGTGCTGGTCGGGGCTGGCAAAATTAAGCATGAACAAGCAATAGTCAAGGCGAAGCGAGAGTTTAAGAAATACCGCGATGAGGAGATGCACCGGCTGGAGAGTGATTTTGATAGGGAAATGAAAAAGTTAAAGAGGAGAGTCATTAATGAAAATAACTAAAATAGAAATTAAAAACTTCCGTTCTATTGCTAATGTGGTCATTAACCCCAGTATGTTTAATGTACAGGTTGGTCAGAACAACCATGGTAAAACAAACTATTTTGAGGCATTAAGCTGGTTCTTTTCTGGGTTTTCTACCAAAGATAAACCAGATACTATTTGTCGCAGGGGTACTAATTTAAATTCGATGTCTGTAGTAGTTACTTTTTCTGGTTTACAAGCTGCTATTGCCAATATGTCTAATGAGACAAAGAAAAAGGCTCTACAAAAAATATTTAATAACAATGAAGATGAGATTGCAATAAAGCGTGAAGGCAGTGACCCTAAAAAGCGTTTCCTGTTGACGCCATCTGGAGAATGGTCTGATCCAATGGGAGCAGATAGAACTTGGGGTGACTTATTGCCTAAACTGGAATATGTGAGTACACAAATAGCGGTACATGATATCAATGGATACAAGAAGAGTTCACCAATAGCAGAGATGCTGTCGGGGGTGCTTGGTGCAATAATTGAGACAGATACCCAATATCAAGCATTTAAAGAACAATTTACAAAACTATTTGGTGATAATGATTCTCCTGTTAGGGTAGAGCTAAATGCGCTTGGTAGTACAGTACAGGGATATTTACAAAAGCAGTTCCCTGACGGGACAATGGTAAACTTTAATGTTGAAAATCCGATTTTTGAGGATCTACTGAAGAATTTTACCACTGAAGTTGACGACGGTGTGGTAACTTCAGCCGAAGAAAAAGGCGACGGTATGCAAAGGGCTTTGATGTTAGCTATTATTCAGGCTTATGCTGATTATAGGCGAGAGCATGCGATTGCAAGAAAGTTTATTTTTTTGATTGATGAAGCAGAGCTACACTTGCACCCAACGGCTCAGAGGGCGCTAAAGAACGCATTAAAAGAAATATCTACAAATGGTGAACAGGTTTTTATAAATACTCATTCCTCTGTCCTGATGTCCGATGACAATCAAGATGAAAAAATATTTGAAGTGAAGAAAGACAACAGAGTTACTGGTGTACATGAAATTAAAGAACATGAAAAACAATTCGTGGTTTTTGAATTGCTTGGTGGCTCTCCGGCTGATATTCTTTTACCTAAAAACTTTCTAATAGTTGAAGGCATAAGCGAATGTGCTTTTCTGACAAGGATAGTTGATAGATTTTATCCAGAATATAAAGGAATTTTTATACTGTCTGCTGAAGGTAATGAGCTTCAGCAGGGTCGTTCAATGAATATGGTAAGCAAGGCGTATATGCCAACGAAGTCAATTTATAGTGATAGGGTTGTTATTTTGTGTGATAAGCCAGAAGGTAGAGAGGCTGATTTCGAAAAATTTATAGATAGCTATAAGCTCAAAAAAGACGAAGACTACTTTGTTCTCACGCAGGCAAGCCTCGAAGAATATTATCCATCACCATGGAAGAAGAGTAGCGAAGAGGTCAAAGAGCTAGGGAAGAATAGAGAAAAAGTTACATTAGCTAAAAAGGTTGCAGGGGAGATTACACAGGACCAGTTTGAGGAAGAGATGCCACTTGTACTTAATGCTCTCAAAAAAGCAGCAGAGAGGGCATTTGATTAGTTTTATGAAACTAAAATTTGACCCCAATCAGCAGTATCAACTTGATGCCATTCAGGCAGTAGTTGATATATTTACCGGCCAGCCAAAAGACATTGGCGGTGCGAATCGTCATATGGATCAGAGTGGACAGTTAAGTCTGGAGGCGACGATCGCCAAGGGAAACAGCCTGACGCTAGATGTGACGCAGGTAATCAAGAATACGCATAAAATTCAAGAGAAAAATGGTATAAAGAAAAGCGAGACTAGAGAGGGCGGCTTCAGTATCCCGATGACTTTTCCACTGGAAACCAGTGATAAATCCCTGAAGTACGGCATGAACTTCTCCATCGAGATGGAGACCGGTACTGGAAAAACTTATGTGTACTTGCGGACAATTCATGAGCTGCATCAGTGCTACGGCTGGAAGAAGTTCATCATCGTGGTGCCGAGTGTGGCGATCCGTGAGGGTGTGCTGAAGAATTTAGCGATTATCAGGGAGCACTTTGCTGATCTCTATAACAAGCCAGAGATGGACTACTACGTTTGGGATAGTAAGAAAACCGGCCAGGCTCGTGAGTTTGCGACTAACGATACATTGCAGATTATGGTGATTACCGTTGATAGCTTCGCTAAGGCGCAGAATGTGATGAATCGGCAGAGCGACTATGGCCGACCGCTTGATTTTATCAAGGCTACTCGCCCAGTGGTTATTCTCGACGAGCCGCAGAATATGGAGACGGACATACGGCGGAATGCTATTGCCAGTCTCAATCCGCTGTGTACGTTGCGCTATAGTGCCACGCACAAGCATCTATACAATTTACTTTATCGGCTGACTCCGGTCGATGCCTATGATAAAGGATTGGTTAAGAAGATCGAGGTACATAGTATCCAGAGCGAGGATAATTATAATGATGCGTATATCAATGTATTGTCGCTGGAGCGTCAGTCGAAGACTCGCTCATTAGCCAAGATAGAGGTGGATGCGAGTGATGAGTATGGCTTGCAGCGCAAGATCATCAAGGCGTTTCCGGGTGATGACCTGGAGGCGAAGACAGGGCGTTCTGTCTATGCTGGCTACTATGTCGAGTCGATCAATCACGGCGATGATTGCGTCGAGTTTAGTAATGGCAAAGTAGTTTACGTTGGTCAGCGTGACGAAAGTCTGCATGATGACATCATCAAGCGACAGATTGAACTGACGATTGACGATCACTTTGATAAACAGCGCCGACTGGGGAGTAGCGTCAAAGTGCTGAGCCTATTTTTCATTGATAAAGTGGCAAATTATCGTGAGTATACGGCGAATGGCTCCCGGAAGGGTAAATTCGCCAAGTGGTTTGAGGAGGCGTATGCCAAGGTGGCGTCTAAACCAAAATATGCCGGCGTGATGGACAATTTATCGGCAAGCGAAGTGCATGATGGCTACTTTGCAGCGGACAAGAGTGGTCAGTGGAAAGACTCTCGTGACACCAAGGGCGAGGGTGGTCGCACTAAGGATGATGATACGGCATATAACTTAATCATGAAAGACAAGGAAAGGCTACTGGATACCGGCGAGCCGCTACGATTTATCTTTAGCCACTCGGCACTGCGTGAGGGCTGGGATAATCCTAATGTATTCCAGATCTGCACGCTTAATGAAACGTCGAGTCAAATGAAAAAGCGCCAAGAGATCGGGCGAGGGTTGCGCCTGCCGGTCAATATTGATGGACAACGAGTGTATGATGATAACGTCAACGTGCTAACAGTAGTGGCTAATGAGAGTTATGCTGATTTTAGCCGCAAGCTCCAGACGGAAATTGAGGAAGAGACGGGCATTCGCTTCGGTGGACGAATCAAAAATCATGATGATCGGCGACCTATTAGGTTTCAGAAATCACGGGCGCTTGACCCAGCCTTCAAGGAATTATGGGATAAAATTAAGCATAAGACGACCTACCAGGTGGCGATTGATACGGAGAAGTTAGTGGCAGAGACGGCCAGTGAATTAGCGCAGGTCACTATTAGTAAACCGAATATCGCTGATGATAAAACCCTGATTGACTCTATGAATAGCGACAGTGGTTTTATGGTGCGCGAGACCGGTTTTAACGCCTATGCAGCGCGCCAAACCGAGATAAAGATACCGAATTTATTAGCGGATATTCAGCGCCGGACGCAGATGACCCGCCGGGTGATATTTGATGTGCTTGATCAGGCGGGGATGTTTGAGCAGGTGGCTATTAATCCACAACAAGTTATTGATGAAACAGCTCAAGCGATTAATCGGGTGAAACAGCGTTTGGCGGTTGACGGCGTTAAATATCGCAGGACAGGTGAGTATTATGACATGACGTTGTTTGAGAATAGTGAATTACAAGCATACCTGTATGATGCGGCGATGAAGAGTGGAGCGATTGCAGTGACCGACCAGGTAAAAACCGTCTACGATTACGTGGCGGTTGATTCAGAAGTTGAGCGTGAATTCATGCGGTCACTGGAGGATAATGCTGACGTTAAGTTTTATATTAAGCTACCGGGTTGGTTTAAGATTGATACACCGGTTGGCAAGTATAATCCAGATTGGGCGGTGGCATTTGATGGCGATAGGCGGATTTACTTTGTGGCGGAGACCAAGGGCTCGGACGATATTCATGATAATCACTTGAGCACCAATGAGCGAAGTAAAATTACTGCGGCTCAGGCTCACTTTGCTACATTAGGAGTGCGATATGTGGCACCAGTGAGAGATTGGAAAAACACAGTAACGAGGTTAAGAAATGATTAAAATACAGCTAAATCAAAAGCAAGATCAGCAACTGAAAGAAGCTCAAAAACAGGCTGATGATAACACAAATATGCTCAATGAATCAAGTCAAGATATACGAGAAGGAAAAATAGATATATTCGATCAGATTGCAAGATACTCTGGCGGTACGGCTTCAGTGATGTTCACTTTCCTTGGTGTTCTTATTGGATTAAAGAATGGCCAGGCACATATTGATTGTAGTTTTATTGCTGCAATGATGCTTTTTGTTGTCTGTATTGCCATATCGTTGTTTTTGCGTCAAGCCACAAGGCTCTATGGTTATTATCAAACTAATCAGCTAAGACTGGATAGCCTACGTGACATGCGTACACTTGAAAAAGATGCTCTGCGTGGTCATAATCCCGAAGCTAATACAAGAAAAGATATCTCAAATGTCCATGCAGAATTAGAGAAAGCAACCAATAGGATAGCCGCTGAAATAGCAAGAAACCAAAAGAAAGCCAGACTATGGAGTGCAATTTTTAAACATGGCCCATGGCTACTCTATATAGTATTTGCTGGTGCGTATGCATTTTTGTTTTGCTTTGTTGTTAGGATCTCTAACAATTTATAAACAGGAGTTAATACTGTTGAAAGTTAACGTCAAAAAGACGTTGGCAAAATATGGCTACTTGCCAGATCAGCAGGCGTTGGCAACTAACATGGTGTTAGAACAAGCCAAGCGTTATGGTAACGAGTGGAGTCAAAAACGCGCGACGTATGACGCTGGTGGCGGAGCGAGTTTGTTGGATTGATATATAAATTATGATAGACCAGAGTACAATAGGTGTATGAGTAAGTCTAAAAATCCTATTACCATCGCTCGCTCCATCATCCGCATCGGTGATGCCGCCAGGAATGCTAATGATTATAGTTTGCTGGGTGCGCTGCATGAAATGGTGGAGCAATTGTCGCAGCATGGTATTAAAGACACTGACGTTGATATGGATTTGCTGCTGGAATATGTCGAGGCAGCGGACGGTTGCGATTATTGCCGAGCGGGCGATGGTAAGCCGAGCTTTGAGGAATTAACAACGAAAATCAATCAGCAGTTAGCGCGGCGCGGCCAGGCGCAGGTGGAGGCGAGCGACCAGTCGGTGCTGAAATTTGAGCCGCTGGTTCATCTGGTGACAGCAGCATATGCCAAAAATGAGGATGGCATGACGTCGGGTTTATCGATAGC
Organism: TM7 phylum sp. oral taxon 348; assembly: GCA_007845485.1. GTDB lineage: Bacteria > Patescibacteriota > Saccharimonadia > Saccharimonadales > Saccharimonadaceae > SDRW01. The sequence goes on along the minus strand of SDRW01000001.1, from coordinate 307,221 downwards.
GCTGGTCGTCAATCAAGATGGCTCAGTGGATCTGCCGCGCGAGCATTTTTTGAACGCAGAATTGTTGGATTATTTTGATGAAAACCGCCCGGTTGACTGGCGCCATGCCGAAAGTGATTTACCGCAACGGTTGCAGGGTTACCATCTGGTGGCAGGTTCGGTAGAAGTGCAGGAGATTTTACCGCGGGAGCTGGAGGCGATGTCGTTTTAGGGTTATTATGATAAACTAGGTAGAGAAATGACTGCGGAAAATATTGCACAAATATCCATAGCTATAGCAGGAGGATTTCTTATTGAGGCATTTTTTCAGTTGGTGAAATATAAGGACTCTCTTAATAGCAATAACCCTATATCGTATGTATCTTTCTTATCTAACTATCTATCGGTTCGGCAATTTGTTAGCTACGGGCGCAGGAAATGGGTCAATTATTTTCTATTTCGAACGCTTCCGGTGGCTGTTATAGTTCTTTTGGTAGTATCTATAGCACAGCGTTATTTTAAGGTTAATCAACCTTGGTTGTGCGCATTTGGGGCAGCAATAGTCTCATTATTATTTAGGGACACTTGGGGGATAATTAAAAAGAGAAAGTTTATTAGCGAGAGACTAATCCATATTACCAACGTTTTATTGGTAATTTCCACTGGGATTTCCATAGGACTTATAAGTAATGCGGTCAATTTGTCAATTATTGCACCAAGTAAAATTGATAATTTGTTAGATAATTTATGGTCAAGTATGATTGTAGCTATGCTGGTTCTTTTTTATTTTCGTGTAACCAATATGGGCGGTAGTCATAATGTTGCAGAAGATGAAAATAATACAGCCTTTACTAACTATGTTGTCAGAGCACTTGGCGACATCTATGATAATTACCATGAATCTATAGATTTATTTTGCAGAGATGAGTCATGTAATAAGCTTCTTTTGTATTCTATATTAGTATACGAGGACATGAATAGGCCGCGAGTAATTCGGAAAATAGAGAACGCTATAGTTACATTTCTCAAGTGTGAACTCACGGTTGGTATTGCACAAGTTAAATCAAAAAAACCACTCACCGACGTTGAGAGTATTAAGATTGCCGCTAGAATATTAAGAAGCACAAATGATTGTGATATGTATGATAATGCGGAAATAAAAAGGGTTGTTGGAGTTTATAATTCAGGAAAAGTATACGCTCAGACTATAGTTGAAATTATGAATATTATTCGTCAAGATTCTAGGATAGAAGACGTTAATAAGTTATATCAATAAATGGTAAAAATTAATCAATAGTACTAACCTTAAGCAGAGTTGATTGAATCATGAAAATCTCCGTCCATCTCAAGCCCAACTCTCGCCACCGCGAAGAAGTGATGGCGGATGATGACGGTTCGCTGACGGTTTATACTAAGGCGCCAGCTATTGAGGGGCGGGCGAACGCGGCGGCAGTGAAACTGTTGGCGAAGCATTTTGGCGTGGCGCCGTCAAAGATAAAATTGGTGCGCGGCGCGGCTTCAAAATATAAGGTGTTTGAGATAGATAAGGCAGGATAGTCGTTATGACGAGCACCCGTAACACCTAGCTATAATTCTACGGATATCCAACTCCCGGTGTGGTATTGCCGAGTAATCCTTTCACGGTCACAAACGAATACCCCTGCTGTTTCAGCGCGCTAAGGATACACGGCACGGCACCGACTGATGTTTGGTGAATGTCGTGCATCAGGATGATGGCTCCGGGTTGAGCGCCAGCGACGGCGCGCGAGCAGACGATGTCGCTGTTGCGGTCGGCCCAGTCCCGCGTGTCGACCGACCATAAGATTGACGACATGCCGCGCAGGCGAAGCTGCTCCAAGACAACGCCGTTGACCGCGCCGTAGGGCGGGCGCAAAATAGCCGGTGTGACGCCGGTGGCTTGCTTGATGGCGTCATTGGTACGGTCAATTTCGCTGGCAATTTGGTCAACCGGTAACTTGGGCAGCTCTGGGTGCGACCACGAGTGGTTGCCCAGTTGATGGCCGCGCGCCTGGATGCTGCGTACGATACTGGCTTGCCCAGAAACCTTGCTACCGATCAAGAAGAACGTCGCTTTCGCTCCGTATTGATCCAAAATATCCAGCAAGTGTGCGGTGTGTGGCCCCGGTCCGTCATCAAACGTCAACGCAATCACTTTATTGCCGGTGGTCGGTGCAGGTGCTGGCGTAGCGGGCGCTGGTGTTGGTTCTGGCTTTGGTTTTGGCTCGGGCGGCTTGGGGATATTAGCTAGTTTTCGGGCTGTCGGATTTTGCAGATATTTGGCAACGGCGGCGATCGGCACTTTGATTGTCATTTCGCCGTAGGCTGATGGCAAGAGCGACGCCTGTCCAATCGGCCAAGCTAGACTATTGCCGCCATCGGTAATAACGAAATTCGATAGCGTTTCTTGGGTAATCGTTTCATTAAGATCCAGCTCTGCCTGCTGGCGCTGCTTGATGGTCTCATTGATATTATTTCGGGCAGCTGCCACGATTTCCCTGGTCGCTTTCTCTGATTGCTCGGTCAAATCATTTAAGCTAATCACCTCGCCAGATTTTTTATCAAACGTCCAAAAATGCGTCAGCGACACCGGATGCGCGCCGTGCATATCTTGCTTTATGTTAACAATAATTGATAAAGCAGCTGGATTATTGTGTGTAATCTGATAACTAATTGTTTCAGTCATAGGTTGATTGAAAGTTAATACATTAGTAGCGGTATAGCGAAAATCCCTATCAGCACGGGTAATTACTTGAGCTATAGTTTTATTGATTTTGTTATTTTTAGTTATAGGATATTCAATTGAAACTTTTTCACGACTAGTTTGGCGTATCACGAATTTTGATCTGATTTCAGAATAGCGTGAATCTGTAAAATAATATTTTTCATCTGACAGAGGGGTTGGCTGGCGCATTAGCTGCTGATTAAATTGTAAATGAACAAAAATTAGTAGCCCAGCTGCAATTACAATAAAAAATAATATAATAAAGCGAACAACTATTCGTTTTTTACTTATACACACTTCTGGTTTAGACTGTTTTTTTCTAATTAATTTTGTCCGCGATCCTCTTGCAGGCATACTTTTAGTATAGCACTAATATGAAATAAGGCTATGACCTATTGTATAATCAAGTTGTTATAACCGCAATTTGCCGTTTTGTAGGTTTTCGACTGTTAACATTTAGTTCTTTTTCTGGTGTAATTATGTTTTACTGGCTAATAAAGAATGCGTGGCTAGGTGAATTATTCGTTAATACTTATTAGATGCGTGCTGGTATAGTTGTTACTGGTGTGACTTTACTTTGCTTGTTGTCGTTATTTTTTGGCGCGGAAAATTCCAGCTGGTGAGAGTATGGAGCGATACTCTTAGTAGGCTAGACTGGCTTGCATTTAGAATGCATACCAGTAAAACTTAAATTATTAAGAGAGCACTAAGCAAATACGAGCCTGAAGATTAAGTCTATCGTGTGATATAATTTTGTCATGAAAGTAAGTATTTAGAGTATGAGCCAGGATAGCGCAATAGCAGCCTACGGACAACAAGTAATAACTGCCTGTGCGGTAGTCAACAAATTTATAAACGGCAAGCCATCTATTCTTGTGGCAAAGCGAGCAGCGACTAAAAAATTTTTACCAGGTAAATACGAACTACCTGGGGGCCATATTGATTATGGTGAGAACCCAGAGGATGGTCTTAAGCGAGAGTTGCTAGAGGAGCTTGGATTTGATGTGACGATAGGTAGTTTGTTCGCAGCTTTTACGTACATAAATGAAATAAAAGGCTCGCATTCAATTGAGCTCTTGTATTTTGCACAAGCTAAAGAGGGCTCAGAGCCGACAATCAACCCAGAAGACCACTCAGGCCTTTTATGGGTCAACGAAGACAATATAAATCTTGTAGAAAAAGAAAATGGCAGCGACGATCAAGAATTACCATATCTAAAAAAGTCTCTACGCATTCTTAATAATTATGAATCGATCAAATTAGGGTAAACTAATGCTGGGTATGATGAAGCGTCGCACTTTATAAGTAGCTGCGGGCAGTTTTATTGCTACCGACGGCGGCGCGGTATTATTTCCGCTTGCTTATATCTTGGGTGACGTCTTGACGGAAATTTACGGCTATAAATATACGAGGCGGGCGATTTGGGCGGCGTTTGTCGGCGAATTTTTCGACACTGTAGTGTTTGCCTTGGTAGCTTTTGGTGGTATTATTCAGGGTACAGGCATGCTGGTGTATATTCTGATCGGCTGGTTGTTTAAGACCGGGGTGGAAGTCGTATGTTTACCAATTACCTACCGCGTAATTGCCAAAATGAAGCAGATTGAAAAGATTGACACTTATGATAATAAGACTGACTTTACGATTTTTCGGGTTGATGTGGGATGAACTAATTGTCAGATAAGTCCGAGTCTCTAACATTATCAGTAGAAACATCTTTTGTTCAGATTACTACATTCAGCAAACTATTTACTATAAACAGCGGTATCATTGAGTCTCAAAATAGTGCCTTTTTTATCTCTGGCAGCTCAGACTTAAAAAGGATATAATCAGAATATGTCGAAATCAGAAAAACAAGGAAATTATCTCTCTCCAAAGCAATTTCTAAAATCAAGAAGACCTAAGCAGTTCTCAGATACAATAATGTCTGAAAACAAATCCATAGACAGAGCTCAACTTGAATACTATCTCTCAACTTTGTCGAATAGGAGCCAGGAGAAAGAATTTGAATGCTATGCTAAGCGTTTATGTGAACTAAAGATTTGTCCTAATCTTCAATCAAATACAGGTCCTTCGGGCGGAGGTGACGGAAAGGTCGATTCTCAGACCTACCCAGTCTCGCCGACTACACAACTTGGATGGTATATAGGGGCTAGCTATGATGCAGCAAAAGACAGGTGGGCTTTTGCTTTTAGTATTAAGAAGGATTGGCGAGCAAAACTAAAATCTGACATTAAAAAGATAGCTGAAACTGGGAGGGGCTATAAGGTAGCCTACTTTGTGACCAATCAGTATGTACCCTCTAAAAAGCGCTCTGACTTAGAAGATGAATTATCAAATAAGTATTCTATATCAATTAGAATTCTTGACGCTACATGGCTTCTCGACGAGACATTTAAAAATAATTATCAACAGATTGCCATAGATGAGCTTGGTATACCGACTAGTAAGCAAAGTTTAATCAATAAAGGCGATCTTGATACGAAACGTGTCAAGATGCTGGAGGATTATGACAAGCAGATTGAGGAGGAAATTAGTAAAGATAAGATTACTAAAAATACATTAGACTTATCAATCAAAGCGGCAATTTTGTCTCGTCAGCTTGAGCTACCGAGGCACGAAATAGACGGTAGATTTAGTAGGGCTACTAGACTTGCCAATTATGTTGGCGATGAGTTTAGTAGATTTGAAGCTGCATATCAGCATGCTTGGACTGCTTTCTGGTGGTTTGAAGATTTTAAGGAATTCAAATCTCTTTTTTTGATCGCTGAAAAGGAAGTGCTCAGTACAAACAATGTTTATAACCTTGAAAAACTCGTGAACTTATGGTTTTTATTAACTACAATCAGAGAGCATGATAAAAGGCTCGTTCCTAAAGTTTTCTACGATCAGCACACCAATAAACTTAAAAATAAACTTACTGATATCCTTAAGGATACTTCCAATATGACTGCGCCGCTATACGCAAAGAGTCTTTTACTGCTGGTAGATCTAAAGGAAAAAGCTATCGCTGGTGATGATGAGTTGGGGCGAGTACTGACAGACATGGAACAAGTAGTAAAAGAGTCACAGAATTTAATCGGCTTTCCGCTCAGACCATTGATAGGAGTATTAACTGAACTAAGCGACTTCCTAGATGATTATCCGGAATATGAGCAGCTATTTACGACCATGAGTAAAATCGTCTCTAGGCGAGACGGTGAATTGGCTAATGCTAATATGGCGCTTTTACGAGGCAGTAAGCAATTGCAATCGGGGAAAAACTACGAGGCCATTAAAACACTTGGGGGTGTATTGAGAAATATTCATAAGTATGAGAGTAAAGACGATGCCATTCGGGCCCTGTATATGATGGGGGTTGCCTATAAAAACGTAGGACTCTATTGGGCGGCACGCGGTTCTTTCTTATCTGCTGGATCACTAGCTACAAATGACTTTTGGAATTATAGAGAAGTAACCTTGGAGCAAATGTCCTGCTACGAGGAACTAAAGAGGCTAGAGCTAAAACTAGGAAGGCTACCTCACTTATTGGAATGGAATAGAATTGACCTATATACAAAGTCTATTCTAGTATCTCAAGGAGAGGATCAGAATAAATTTGACGAAGCTGCTATGGTTTTTGACTTGATGCTCGGAGTAGTATTTCTTCGGATGGATTCAAATGAAATTAAAAAATACCAGAGCCTACCGGATACTCTACTGAGTAATGGCCTGGAGCATTCAAGGATAGCTTTATTACATGCACTTGGCCGTGATGACGAATTACCCAATGATTTTGCAGATATCGTCCCCGTGGAAGACAGAGAGAAATATTTCAAGGGTTGGGCTGCACAGTATTCATCCGAGCATCACCCAGAGGTGCTAGATGACCTAGAGGATGACGAAATTTGTTTATTTTCTAATATACTTGGTTGCACAGTGAATGTTACAACTAAGAGACAAGAAAACTGTTTGGAACTTGCTGAGTCTTTGCTGGCTGCAATGGAGTCTATATTGGCGACTTCCACTCTATATAATGCCATATCGACAGAGCAATTTGCTCAAGTCAATATCACCTTTTCTAGCCAACAGAATGAGTTGGTGACTTATTCTGTGATAGATAATGATGATCGACCAACTGTCAATGTTGTATGTGGCAAATTTAATCCACACAGACTTGGCTCAACAGAGCAATCTGAAATAAAGGATAGTATTTTCAAGATCAATGCTGAACTAATAACTCGAATAATTATGTTCAAGGACTTTAAAAGGGAGCTTAAAGCAATACTGGAAGAAGGTGGCACAGATAGAGCTTTGAGTTTCACAAGTACTTTTGTACGACTAGGTAATGTGCTCGGCCTCAAACCAAAACATAAGACCAGTGATTGGATAAAAAATCAAAAGGAATACACTTTAAACCAGCCCAAGGGCTATAGGGGTATAGTGGCTTTGCCAGAAGACTCCTCGCCCATTATTAAAGAACAACCGAGCAGTAGTCGGGGGCTATATGACAATATTAAGCATACTGACATAAGGACTGTTTCTGTTATTAGAGAACAGCTTTGGAACGATGCTCAGTGGGAGGGTGCTGGCTTTGCAACATCGCCTGACCAACCTCCGATACTGATGTTCCTATTTAAGAATGCTGAGAATGGTAAAAAGATTTTTAGCGCCTGGATAGAAAGGTTTAGTAACATAGATAAAGAGGATGATCTTAGAATAACCATCGTACGTGGTATAGATAAGAAAAACCCATTTTACTACAGGATAGGAGTTGGAGCTAATATTAAGAAGGAACTTTCTCCGGCAAGGTTAGTGGGTACTATTGTAAGAAGTAATATGATGACTCCGACTAACTCAGATAATTTAGACCGCTTCCTTGCGGACTACAAAAAGTATGGCTGTTTTTGGATAGTACCAGCTGCTTTTAATAAAAGTGGAAAACCTGATATGTATCAACCGCTCTCCATCTTAAAAGAAAAAGTCGTTATTAGAGATGCTTGGGAGATAGGTATTAATGACCTTGACTCTAGTTTAATACGCCAAGGTGATAACCCTATAATTCCAAAAAGTGAGATTGAAGAAGCCCCCGTTATAGAGTTGATACAGTCCAGGATGATAGCTGAATAGGATCTGATTGGCATTGAATATTAAAAGCAGCAGAATGACGCATTGATGGTTGTTTAAAACCGGTGGATATCGGCTAGTTGTTGAGCGACTAGCCTCTAAGAATGTGTAGGGTAAAGTCATCCCAGAAATGATGCAGTTCGGTGCTGGATAAGTTGCTCATAGACGCTTAAAGCAAAATTACAGACCCCTCATCTATAGTTGCTGGTATGAACATGAAAGCAGCAGCCATACCCCAACCGCCCGCTCGGTCGCGCCATCTCGCCGCCACTAAGAGCCAGCCGGCATTTCGGGCGATTGCCCGTCCGCTCATTGACATTGTCGTCCCGGCACTCAATGAGGAGAAGATTCTTCAAAAAAGTATCATGACACTTGATGAGTATATGGCGAAACACCTGCCGTATCGCTATCAAATCACCATCGCGGACAACGGCAGTCAGGATAAAACGCTGGCAATTGCCAAGAACTTAGCGGAAAATCACCGGTCAGTGCGAGGATTTTATTGGCGAGACAAGGGGGTGTGATCAGGAATATCGCTACCATAGGCGTAAATATACGCCACGCGGGCCTATCCTCAATGTTATAATTATCCCATGGAAACCCTGCTAAATCGCAACCAGCTGCTAACCGAAAGAGCGTTGCAATGTGCAGCAGCAGAACTTGGCGTTGACGCGTCTGATTTACAAATTGCCTCGGTGAGCGGCGGTTTTTCGCGTAATCGCCGCGCTTTGGTGTCGGCGGGCGATAAGACAATTTTTGTCAAAGAAGTTGATGTCGATTTGCTGCCGGACGATGGCGAACGGGAATTAGCTTGGCTGAAAAAAGACTATGAAGTGACGCGGTTGTTACAGAAACTTCACCCGCAATATGTGGCTGATTGGACTACGCTGGCTGGTGATGGGCATGTGCTGATGACAACCAATTATGCATCAGCCGACGGCTGGTTGTGGCGGCCGCCAGCGGAAAAATCTGTGGCAGAACGATACATTTCAGCAGTGGTGGCGGCGGTTTGCGAGCTGGAAAAAACAGATCTGCCACATGAGGTAATTGAGGGGCTACAGCTACAGCCATTTGCAGCGACAAAACTCGGCTTTGATGACGGCATTGACCAGGTTATTGCCGAGGCTGATATTCGCCGTCAGCTGATCGATAATTACCAAACATTATTGTCGGAGCAATCAGAATTCAACCAGCGGCGCTGCCAGAAGATGATGGAGTTACTGAGTAATAGTGATGAACTAGCTGATATTTCGGCACGTGCCAAGCAATTTGCCAAACAGCCGGAAGATTGCTTTAATCACAGTGATGTCCGCAGTGATAATTTGGCGTTTCATCCGCAAACTGGTGAGCTGAAATTGGTTGATTGTAATTGGGCTTCCTATGCACCTCGGGGTTCTGGGGCGACGGAGTTTTTGATTGATATGGCGCGGCACGGTCAAGATGTAACACCATGGCTGGACGAGCTCAATGCGGAGATGTTAGCGGCATTTGTTGGCTTTTATCTTATTCGCAGTCTCAAACCGCCGCTTCAGCCAGGCGACAATCTTCGTCAAATGCGGGCGCTGTCAGCAGCCACCGCTTATGATTTATTGGAGCGCACATGATGACCTCTCATCCGCTAATCATTCTCCGCGGTAATTCTGGTTGCGGTAAAACCAGCACGGCGCGCTTGCTCCAGCGTCAGCTGGGTTACGGCACGATGCTGGTGTCGCAGGATATGGTGCGCCGAGAAATTCTCCATGTAAAAGACAGTAAAAATAATCCAGCAATTCAGCTGATTTATGACCTATGTATGTATGGCAACAAGGTCGGCTACACGGTGATTTTGGAAGGTATTTTGAGTAGTAAAAAATACGGCGCGATGTTACATCGGCTGCTGAATGATTTTCAGGGCGATAAGTTGGTGTATTATTTTGATATATCGTTTGAAGAAACGATGCGCCGCCATGCTACTAAGCCAAATGCTCATGAATTTGGTGAATTGGAAATGCGCCGATGGTGGAAAGAAAAGGATTATCTGGATTTTGAAAATGAATTTTTAATTAGAAATGATACATCACAAGAAGATCTTATAAATATGATTTTAAAAACTATGAATATCAAGTAATTTATATAACTATAAACTGAGTGTATAATTATCTTGCATTAAGTATACACTCGGTGTATACTCATAAATATGAGTGCTAATTATACATTGCTCGGTTTTTTGGCGGATCAGCCAAACTATGGATATGAACTAAAAAAGAGATACGACATGCTTTTTGGCTTGGACAAACCTATTCTCAGTGGTCAAATCTATTCTACCTTGTCTCGCTTGAAGCGTGACGGTAAGGTTAGGGAAATTATAGACAATAACCAAGATAGTAAGGGTCCAGGGCGTATAAAGTACGAAATAACACCAGAAGGTAGTCGCTCTCTTGAGGAGTGGTTAAACTCTCCAGAGCTGCCATCACAAAACTTACAGGCTACTATGTATATTAAAGTTGTATTGGCTCTAATACGTGAAGGTAATGCCTCTTCGTATTTAGATATTCAGCGCCACGCTCATATTGAAAAAATGCGCCAATTAACAAACTGTCGGCGTGAAAGCGATTTAGCGACTACACTACTTATCGACCATACTTTGTATCACATAGAGGCAGATCTTAGGTGGATAGATATGACAAGTTCGCGGTTAACACAATTAAAGGAGGAATTATGCCTATAAAACCAATTATCAGTGCTTATAATATTAAGAAAAATTTTGGTCAAACTCACGCACTTAGAGGAGTAAGTTTAGATGTTAATCCTGGTGAGGTATTGGCAATTATGGGTCCAAGCGGCTCTGGCAAGTCTACACTTTTACATAGTCTAGCTTCGATTATTAATATAGATAATGGTGAAATTGTATTTGATGGCAAGCGCATAGATAAGCTAAATGATAAAGACCGTAGTATTCTTCGCCGAACTGAATTTGGTTTTGTCTTTCAGTTTGGACAGCTTGTATCGGAACTTAGTGTTCATGATAATGTGGCGCTACCCCTTTTACTTAATGGAGTTAAACGCAAGGATGCTTATAAAGCTGCAAAAAGTTGGATTCATAAGGTTGGATTGCAAGGTAAAGAAGATAATTTACCAGGCGAGTTATCTGGTGGTCAAGCTCAGCGTGTAGCTATTGCGCGCGCTATGGTAATTGAGCCAAAAATCTTGTTTGCAGATGAGCCAACTGGATCGCTTGATAGTTTAAATTCTGAAAAGGTTATGGAATTATTTATCAAAACGGCTAAAGAAAATGGAACTACTGTAATAATGGTTACGCACGAACCTTCAATTGCTGCGTATGCTGATAGGGAAATTATTGTGCGCGATGGACAAATATCTGCCAAATTAGCACCATCTACAAAACAAACGCACAAAATAGGAGCTAAATAAATGAGTGTATCTTGGTTATTAATTAAGAAAACTAGCCAGCGCTCTATCGGGCGTTTAGGCTTGATGGTTTCTGCGATCGGATTAGGCACAGTTATATTATTGAGCTTTATTTCTGGAATAAATGGATTGTTATCTAGATATGAGCGAGGTTCTTGGTCTAGTATTGCCAATCCTGGACAATATGCAAGTGAAGCTGCCAAAAAGGCTCAAAAGCCAATCAATGGAGTTGCTCCGCTTAGGGTTGGTATTAATTCATCTATAATTGGAAATACATCAATGTGGCGTGATAAACCTATCTTCCAGATAGTTATGCATGCTACTGGCGATAATTCACCTGAATTTAGTGGTTTAAAGACCCCTAAAAAAGGTGAATATTATCTATCTACTGGCTTAGAAAAAGTTGCTCGCGAGCATCCTGATGAAAATATTAAACAACGTTTTGGCACAACCTATTTAGGTACTATACCATCTAAATATTCGTCTTCCCCAGATGCATTAGAAGTAATTAAAGGTGCTAATGATGAAGATATTAAACTATGGGATGAGGCTAAAAAAGCTGGAGCACCTTCATCGGCAAATATATATAGTATAGATAATAGTAATAAGTCGCAAAACGAATTATTTACAAACATGTTCTTACTGATTATGTTTACTCTAGGTGGAACTATATTACTATTTCCAATTGTAATGTTTATCTCTGTTTCTACACAGCTTGGCAGTGCTCAGCGTGAACAGCGTTATGCTGCTTTAAGATTAATCGGTGCTACGCGAAAGCAGGTAAATTCTGTATCACTACTTGAGTCATTTATCGCTACTACTGTAGGTATTGCCATAGGGTCGTTAGTTTATTTAGGAATTCGTCCTCTTCTTGGTAATTTTGAATTTGATGGGGCGCATTTTTGGATACAAGACTTAACTGTATCGCTACCTCAGTATATAATTATGTCGGTTTTGACTATTGTCTTGAGTTTGATTGCCAGTTGGTGGGGAATGCGCAAAATTCATACTTCTCCGCTTGGTGTTGCTCGCCGCGAGAAAATCAATAAGAAGGCTCGTTTTTGGCGTGTAATTCCTTTGGCAATTGGTATTGGTATATTTGTATGGCTAAGTACACCTAATGGTGCTTCATGGGTAAAAAATCAATCTGCTAGTAGCATGGCTCCTCTGCTTATTATAGTAGGTGGTGTGCTATTGGTGATGTTTGGTTTGATTTTTGCAGGCGCCTGGCTTACTGGCTTTATATCACGGCTATTTGCCCTACGTACGAGAAATGCCATAATTTTACTATCCTCTCGTAGAATATCAGGACACTCACGCAAGGTTTTTAGAAGTGTTAGCGGTTTAGTACTAGCATTGTTTGCGGGTAGTTTTTATCTTGCATCAGTCAGTAGTATTAGTGATTTAAGCGTTAAATCAATCCAAGATAACGGATATTCCCAGCTTAAACCAGATACGGCGATAGTTATATCTAACGCGTTAGGGAATAATTTTAGCGATAAACTAGCAAAACAATCTTATATTAAATCAATTGCTAAAATATATGAGCTTGAAAATAATAATAGTTTAATACCCTGTAATAGACTTCAGGAGTTTACAAAACATTCGTGCCCAAATAATGCTTCTAGTGAAGATTTCGCTAACATAAATTTTACGGGCAAAGTTGTTGACACTGTTAAGATTGTTAAAAAAGATCAATTGTCAAAAAATATCTCGGCTGAAAGCTATCTTGTTTTGATGACTCCTAACGATAGCTCTATTGATAAATTACGCAGCTTTGTTATATCTGAGGTTAAGGATAATGGAAGTATGACTTACGTTGCTGATGGTAATCGTGCTCAAAAACCAATCTTAAGTTCTATTGTATCTAGTTTTGCAGCTTTAACTTATATAGGTATTGGCATTACATCATTTGTGGCGGTAGCAAGCTTGATTGTATCAACTGTTGGCGGGTTGATTGAGCGCCGCAAGTCTCTATTTACTTTAAGGCTGGGCGGTATGACAATTGGGCAAATGAAGAAAGTTGTATTAATTGAATCGGTCATTCCGCTGGTTAGCACTTCAATTTTGGCGGCAGGATCTGGTATATGGATCGCAGTTGTCTTTCTAAGAACATTTTCATCTTCAGTGAGAGTTAGTTTGTCGCCACTCTATTTTGCGATCGTTATAGGTAGCCTAGTAGTTGCGATAATTGGAATTTGGGTAGTGTTACCAATTTTACGTAAAATAACTGATATAGAGCAAAATCAAACAGAGTAAATGTAGCCAATTTAAATATTTGAACAGCTCAGGATTACGTGGGCTGTTCAGCTTATTTTGTACCAACTCTTGATCTACTAGCAAAATAAACATATACTAAATCCTGATGAATAAAAGGAATGGTATAATTATAATTTTACTTTTGGGTATTATTGGTATAATTACAGTTTATTTTAAACTAAATACTCCTGAACCTACCAATTTTGACCCCAAAAATATGAAAAATTTGATGCAAATAAAACCAGGAGAGTCGAATAAGAATTCGGGTGATTTTATTACAAAAGATGAATATCACAAAAATATTGATAAATATAAAAACAGGAAATTAATTTATTTTTTTAAAACTGATTGGTGTTTTGCGTGCAAGGTTGTGTCTGCTGATGCCCGCGCGAATCTAAATTTAATTCCTTCTAATGTTGTCTTTGTTGAGCTTGATTTTGATACTGAAAATGAGCTCCGTGAGCGTTACCAGGTAACCGTACAAACGACGTTTGTTCAGGTTGATAAAGATGGTAATAAAATTAACATGTGGCGAGCTGATAATATAAAAGATGCACTTAGAGGGATTAAGTAAGAGCCTTTCTTGTTATCAGGAATAAGAGTAATATTAATCTAACAAGGTGAATGCGACAAACTGCTGAAGCAGAATGGCTTTTATGCTGAGATTTATAATAGTCAGTTTGCTGAGTGATTGATGTTGATTATAGAATAATATCTCTTAATATTATAAGTACAGGTCTAGTCGAAGTGAATTACCTCCTGTGATTTTTCGTGTAGGTCAACTTGAGTATCAATGTCTATCTCATTAACAATCCATCCCGCCAAGCGTGCTTTTTGAATAAAATCGTGGACTCTGTTTATGTTGTTAATTTCTTTAAGAGTAACTACAAGTCCAAACTTAATACCATACCCGTCACGTTTTTCTAATCGTTCCTTAGTTTTTATACTTACGCCCCACATGCCAGATTCATATGCTTTTCGGGCTCTTAATTTGGATCCATATTTTTCACGTATATGCTTAGTGTTGTCCCATTTGCGAAATAATTTTCTTGCATCACCTTCATATACAAAACCGCCAGTAGTTTGAGTATTCTTGTTGATTGTTTTTATACCCCTGTGATTAATCCTTCCTATTGATATATCCAGCTCCGTATTAGTATAGTCCACACCCTGGTTGATTGAGCACTTGGGGAAGTAACACAAAGTAGCTTTGGCGACAAAAGGGTGAACCTCTTTATTAACAGGTACTGGTATGTTATATGCATAAGTGTCATACTCCTTAGAGATGTCGTTTATCACAAACTTAATCTCATTATCCTTAGACTTAACGATATCGTCGATTTTTATTGGCACCGATCCATGTCCAATAAGTGGAGCTATACTTTGGTTATTGCCAGTATCTTCCCAGCCTGTAGCCGCATCGACAATTAACGCCTTTGCTACTTCGCGGCTCAATCCTAGTATTTCTATAAGGTATGCTAACTTACGAGTAATCCACGGTGCGGCAAATGATGTGCCAGATAGAAACTTGTAAGTACCTGCGGATATGCATACATGGATATTATCTCTGTAATCGCTACCGTCGCCACCATATGCACTAACGTCAGGCTTGTTAAAGAATGAGAGCACACGTCCCTTTCGAGAGTAAGAGGCTGGGTTATTTTCCCTATCTACGGAGTTTACCACTACGGAGTTGATTGAATCTGCAGGTGCTCCAATTAGCATTTCTCTCTTATGCATATCTGGTTTATTAGTTCCGGCGATTACGAATATCACATCGTTATCAAATTGAATTCTATCTAACTCTGCAGCCTCTGGCGAAATAAAGTTGTCATTGACTTCTTTATCAGACCCCAGCGACAGATTCCATACCTTAATGTCTCGGTTATTAGCGACAATCTCTCGAATAAGTTTGACTACTGTAAATGAACTAAATTTTCCGCCAACCGCCACGCCAAAGTGCCTAACTCTAAAGTTTCCGCATCCATCGTCTAGGGCGGGATTCAGTCTGTGACCGTCCACGATAATCGATGAGACTGCCGTACCATGCCCGTAGTCTTTTGGTTGTTTTTCTATATCATCCGACACCATATCTCGATAATCTACCCACTCACTAAAGTAAACGCTTGTGTCAAATAATGTATCAATGACGCCAACAATCGGTTGATTACTTGGCTTATCTATGATATCCGCTTGATTAGTGTGTTGAGAGGCTTCCACGGCAGTGCTGCTGCCGCTAGCTGGGATATTCTCTAAGTTTAACTTGGTTAAATCATTGACGGACATTGCGATAAGGTAGGGAGCTTTGCTCTGGAGTAGCTCTATCTCATCTGGTTGCAGTAAAAGCGTAGGTGCAGTCTCGTTATTGCCAAGCATCTTTCCTGGATTAATTGTGATGCCAATAGACTGTAATATAGATAAGACGTCATCATCTGTCTTGTAGATTGTAACGATCTGATTATTATCGGCATTTGCTCCACGGTTTGGTACGCTGAAACTCTCAATATAGTATGAATCAACTACTATATTGAGGAAGACTGACTCGCTTAGGCTATAGTCCTCAAATTTTATGCCTTTATTTTTTATGCTGTCTATCTGATCATGTTTTATTATGCCATTAAAAATGACATCTAGGAGACGTATACTATTCTCGACCTTTACTATTGTGTCGGTCAGTGCTTCATTGCTAATATAGTGCGTAATGATGTGTTTTGGGTGTTTTATGTCTGTTCTGTCGAAGCACGCACCAACCACAGATTCGTTTGATTTTTTTCCTTTGTTAAAGTAGCCGCTAATACGATTACTTTTTGCAATTACATCTATATAGTGTATATCTATCAAGGCGCCAGTGATCAATTTTTCGGTCTGCCAGTAACTGTCTAGTTCTTTTAATTCTTTAAGTAGCCTTTTCAGATGAATGGATTCCACTGATTTTGCGCCTTTTGGTATGTTTGGAGGTCCTTGGCGACCACTGTTTGGTTTTTGATTAAGGGTGCCACGAAGCTGTAGAATGCTGTTCATGACTTATCCTTGTAGCTCTCTTGCAACTTGACTTTTTGATATGCTTGTTAATATTTCTATCTCACGTACTGAAAAACCTTGATTTTGAAGCGTCTTGATATCGCTTGGACCTGAGACGGCCTCGTAGAGCTTTTTCAAGTAAGCATATTCATTAGTCGGATCGCTAAACGCGACTGAAGTCTTTATGATATTCTTCAATTCGCCTGGGTAGGGTATTTTATCCATTTTAGATATAATCTTTCTAAATAAACGCATGTTGCGGCCGGCAAATTTAAACTGGCTTAAGAGATCGTTTAATATTGACTCTGCGATATCAAGCAGTTCGTTCTTGTTGTACCTATTAAAATTGATAACGGCGTCAAAACGCCTAGTTAATGCTTTGTCGAATTGAGAGAATAGGTTAGTGGTAGCAATAAGAACAATATTACCATCTAGACCATCCAATCCCTTAAGAACAGACGAAGTGACTCGTCCCATCTCGCGTAAGTCATTAGAGTTTATACGGTCTAGAGCAATGGCATCAATTTCATCAAACATGATTATTGCTTTTTCTGGATTTGGTAAAGCTCGTATTTCCTGAAATACCGAAGCTATATTTTTAGACGTCTGCCCAAGCTTGCTGTCAACAACACTATCAAAATCAACAGAGTAGAGATCACGGTTGAGAATGCGAGCGATCTGCTTTACTGTCTCTGTCTTGCCAGTGCCTGGGTCACCCTCAAATAAGAACTTATTAAAGCCAGCGTGGTGTCTAATGGAGTTAATGACGCCAATGATATCTTCCATAATGGAAGTGGGTAGCGGTAATGAATCTCCTGCCAGACTTACTTTATTAAAGAAGGATGATTGGTATTCATTGCTTTGCGGAACGAATGCGTTAGCACCGGACAATAGAGCCATAATATACTCGGCTAATTGGGAATCTCCAGCTTGATCAAATAGCTTAGCAATGATATACGCTTCATTTCGAAAACCCGCATCATTATGCTCTGCGTAGTATTTAATTAGGTTGAGTATATTCTTTTTGCGCATTTGTTCCCTCATAATATTATGATATCATCTCTGGGACACAAATACAATATTTTGGGACACATCATCCCATTGCTTTATTTGTACAGATACTATATTATAGTGGTAATCGGGGTAGGAACCCTGGGGGTATAAATAGGAAAAGCGCCTATGTGGCGCTTCCTTACACAATAGTTTTCCAACAAATTGTACAGTTCCTATAATACCACACATATTAATAAGTGGTAATTCCGCCACAGAAAGGATAGTTATCATGGCGGTTCGAATTAGGGCAATCACAAAGCCCGAAGGTGATGAGCGATATGAAGCGATCTCACACTATTGGGCGAACGATGTCAGAGGCATATTGATTCCTCTTGAGCGTAACTGGTTTATTGACTGGCTTGACGCTAACGGAACTTACGCTTTTGTATCGGAAGATGGTGATGAAGCACGTTGTGATGTGAAATACAATGGACATGTTCGTTTTTTGCAGACACGCGCAGACGCTTCACGGGCGAATAATCTACTAAACTTACCTCGTAAGCGATTATAGACAAATAGGGGGTAATATTCGTTAAAAACATCTCGGTAAATCCGGGATGTTTTTGCGGGGGTGTAAGATTGTATCTAGCCCTGCCGCAAAATATCCAACACGCCAAATCTTCCAGTCAGTACGGCTTGGTCGATGATGTGCGGCGTGAGGGCGGCGATGAGTTCTTTGGGCTTGGTGTTTTCTGGTAAATCTAACGTCGTGTCCAGCGCGTACACGTAAAATTGATAGCGGTGCGTGCCAAACGGCGGCTGCGGTCCACCCCAGCCAGGACAACCCCAGCCGGTAACGCCTTCGACGGCGACTGCGGGTAGTGATTCGCCAGTTATTTCAGTAGTTTCGGCTGGCACATTCCAAACTGTCCAGTGGTAAAATCCATCGCGCCCGGGCGCGTCGGGATCGTGGCAGATGATCGCCAGGCTTTTGGTGTTTGCTGGCACGTCGCTGATCGCAAGCGGTGGGCGTTGGTTGCCGCCGAGCTTGGAGTAAATTTTTGGTATTTTAGCGTTTTCGTTGAACGCAGGACTAGCGATTTTCATACTATGATTTTAGCATAGTGATATTTTTGTCGCTTCGGGTACATGAAGGTCAAAATCAATATCGGTTTTCTGGACGATCTCGTAACAAGACGACACTGCTGGGTTGTCTGGTAATTCAATTATTTTTCCATCATTAAATAGTTCTCCTTGTCGATAGATATTGTGAATAAACGGTACATTTGGTTTTGTTTTTCTCAAGCGATATAACGCTGATTCATGCCGTGTTTCGCCATCTGTAACAACTTTGGGTTGCGTATGCCATTGACCCATAATGCATAATGTTGGTAGAGAGTCGTCAATTCCGAGGATATTTTTAGCTAGCTGCTCTTCTCGTTCTTGCGGGCTTGGTGGTATGATGGCATCCTCATCTAAATTGTCAAAAAATGTATCAATAAAAACGAGCTCTTTAAGTTGATTTTGCTGCAGAAGAATTGCTATCGTTTTTATCATCTCAAGAGATAGAACGCTTAAGTCAAAAAGGTCTTCGTCAACTAAGGAAAAATCATAAACCTCAGTCTTTACTGAATTGATGAAGTCAAGCACAGTAGGGCTGGCCTCAATAGCCAATCGTTGTATGCAAGTTTTTTTAACCAAGGTATAGACGATATTGGCATTTTCTTTTATGCCGTGAATTTCACCATGAACAATTAGGTTTGACTTTTGCAGGACGGGTAGTACGATGTCTAAATTTCTGATATCTATTTGTTTCGGTAAAAAGGTTGTGATGATTTTGTGGTTGTTCATATTGAAAAGTTGTACTTAGGATTATAAAGTTATAATAATCTAGTGGCAATCATTTGTCGATAATCCATAGACTAACTATAATAAATAATATGAATAAAACCGATCAGCTCCTCGCCAAATACCCAATTATTTCCGACCAAGTCGATACCAAAGAATTGCGAGTTCTGCTTCGTGAACTGGAAAAGGTGCTACGCGGCGGCACGGCGGGAAATATCGTCGAATTTGGTTGCTATGTCGGCACAACTAGTTTGTTTATTCGGCGTCTGCTTGACGCTTATCGGTTTGCGGGCGAGTTTCACGTCTATGATTCATTTGCTGGTTTGCCAGAGAAAACCTCGGCAGACAACAGTGCTGCTGGCGAGCAATTCAAGGCTGGCGAACTCTTGGCGCCGCGTAAAACGTTCGTTTATAATTTCAAAAAGGCCGGATTGAAACTGCCAATTATTCACAAGGGTTGGTTTGCTGATTTTACTCCTAAAGACGTGCCGGAAAATATTATATTTGCGTTTTTTGACGGTGATTTTTATGAGTCGATTGCTGATTCGTTCCGCGTCTGCGCGGGCAAATTTCACGAAAAGGTAACGATTATTGTCGATGATTACGCTAACGAAGCACTGCCGGGTGCGGCGCGGGCGGTTGACGAGTGGCTGAGACGCAACCAGCAATTTGTCTTAAGAACCGAGGCCAGCCTGGCGATTATTTCCTCTTGTCCAAAAACATAAACGTGTTACAATATAAGATATCAATAAAGTAAATTAGGGGGGTTGTGATGTACGATCCAATTCACATCACGTCTGAAATAGGAAAATTAAAAACAGTAATACTACATCGGCCTGGTGCTGAGCTAGAAAACCTTACACCAGAATATCTAACGGACTTATTATTTGATGATATTCCGTTTTTGCAGGATGCTCAAAATGAACATGACGAATTTGCTAATGTACTTCGTTCACATGGTGTAGAAGTCTTATATCTTGATGAGTTAGTCTCTGAAGCAATTTCTACTCATGAGTTGCGCGAAAAGTTTGTTGATGAAATGCTAGCGTCATCAAAGCAGTCTGAACGCCGTATTACCAAGGCTTTGCGTCAGTATCTACTTAGTATGAGTACACGTGATATGGTGCGCAAGATTATGTCTGGTGTGCGAAAAGACGAGGTGGCTTTACCGCCTGAACATCATCGCCAGCAATTACATGAGTTGGTTGCACAAAGTAGTCAATCCTTCTATCTTAAGAGTGCTTATCCTTTTTATCTTGATCCAATGCCTAATTTGTATTTTACGCGTGATCCAGCGGCGGCAATTGGTAATGGATTGACTATTAATAAGATGCACTGGCCTGCTCGTCGACGAGAATCGTTATTTATGCGCTATATTATTAATCACCATCCGCGCTTTGCGAATAATAATGTGTCTGTTTGGTATGATCGTGATAAGCGCTTCTCAATTGAAGGCGGCGATGAATTAGTCTTAAATTCTGAGGTTATGGCAATTGGTATTTCTGAGCGAACTACCGCTGAGGCGATTGAAATGATGGCAACTAAGCTGTTTGCTGGTTCTAACTTTAGAAAAGTTATTGCCATGGAAATTCCAAAATCTCACGCGTTTATGCATTTAGATACGGTATTTACTATGATTGATTATGATAAATTTACGATCCATCCAGAGATTCGTGATCGCGGTGGCAAGATGAATTGTTATGTTTTGGAAAAGGTTGATGGTCAAAAATATCCAAAGATCACTCATGAAACTGACCTTGAACATGTTTTGCGCGTAGCTTTGAGCTTACCAAAGGTTAATCTAATTGAATGCGGCGGTGGTGATCCTATTGCAGCGGCTCGCGAGCAATGGAATGATGGATCAAATACACTAGCTATTGCTCCAGGTGTAGTGGTAACTTATGATCGAAATTATGTAACCAATGAAAAGCTTCGCCAGTCGGGTGTTGAAGTTATTGAAGTTAAGGGTAGTGAGCTTGGTCGCGGTCGTGGCGGTCCACGCTGTATGAGTATGCCTATAGTAAGGGAGGATATTTAAATGGCACAAAGTTTGAAGGGTAGATCTCTTCTATCACTAAAGGATTATAGCTCAGATGAGATTCGTTTATTGTTGGATACTTCTAGGGAATATAAGCGTTTAAAGTATGCTGGCATTCCTCATCGCATCCATGAGGGCAAAAATATTGCGCTATTATTTGAAAAAACTTCTACTAGGACTCGCTGTGCATTCACTGTCGCTGCAAATGATTTAGGTGTAGCACCAGAATATTTAGGCAAAGACGATATTCAGCTTGGCAAAAAAGAGACGATTGAGGATACTGCTAAGGTATTGGGCCGCATGTTTGATGGAATTGAATTCCGTGGTTTTGCACATGAGACAGTTGAACAGCTGGCTAAATATGCTGGTGTACCAGTCTGGAATGGGTTGACTGATAAGTTCCATCCAACACAAATCCTGGCCGATTTTTTGACGATTGAAGAGCACGTTGGTGCTTTGCGTGGTAAAAAGTTAGTTTTTGTGGGTGATGGACGTAATAATATGGCTAATAGTCTAATGATAGGCTCGGCTAAGATGGGTTTGGATTTTAGAATCTTGGCTCCTCGCGAACTTTTCCCAGATCAGAATCTGACAGATGAAGCTTATAGAATTGCCGATGAAAACCATGCAAAGATAACTATCACCGATAACTTTGAAGAAGCTCTTCGCGGCGCAGATGTTATTTACACGGATGTTTGGGTGTCTATGGGTGAAGAAGATAAATTTGAGGAACGTATAAATCAACTGCGACATTTTCAGGTTAACACCAATATGCTCCGTTTGACTGGCAATCCAGAAGTTAAATTCATGCATTGTTTGCCAGCCTTCCATGATACACTTACTTCTGTTGGGGCAGATATTAAGCAAAAGTATGGACTTGATTCTATGGAAGTTACTGATGATGTTTTCCGTAGTCGTGCAAGTATTGTTTTTGATCAGGCAGAGAACCGCATGCATACAATAAAAGCGGTTATTGCGCTGACGCTGTAATTTAAAGGAGTTATAAGGAGGCTCCAAAATGGTAGAAAAAGCTAAAAAAGTTAAGAAAAAACTTCGCTCTCCATCGGCATTTACGGTTCTTTTTGTGGTGATTGCTTTAATGGCGACACTAACGTGGGTTATTCCTTCTGGGTCTTATATGACTAAACCAGATCCAAATAACTCAGAGAAAACCGTTCGTATTCATGGTACTTATAAGGAAGATTCAAAGGTAAGTACTAGTGTTAATGATAAGGGTGAAACTGTAACTACTGATGTACGCCAAGGTTTCTGGGATGCATTTATTTCTCCAGTCAAAGGTATGGCTGAAAAACTAGATGTGATTGTTTTTGTCTTAATCTTGGGTGGTTTCCTTGGTGTAACCATGAAAACTGGGGCACTTGATGCCACGCTAGGTGCGTTACTTAAGAAAATGCAAGGCAAAGAGAAGTGGCTTATTCCAATTTTGATGACATTCTTTGCTATTGGTGGAACAACTTACGGAATGCAAGAAGAAGCGGTTGCATTCTATGCCTTGATTGTACCTATTATGCTTGCAGCTGGCTATAATGCCATGACTGCTGTTATGGTGATAGTATTAGGTGGTGGTGTTGGTGTGTTAGGTTCAACTATAAATCCATTCTCCACTGGTATTGCTGCTGGTTCAGCGGATGTGCCACTTGGTAATGTCTTGGGTGTGCAAGCTGTTATTTTAGTGTTGTGCTTAGCTGCAGCAATTGCGTTTACTATGCGCTATGCCGCTAAAGTTAAGGCTGGCGGATATAAAGATGATGTGCGCTATAAGCCTGCTACGACAACTTTGGATATGAAGAATGTCCCTAAGTTTACTGCGCCACGTAAGGCTGTTATGACTGTCTTTGCTATAACTTTTATACTGATGATTGTATCGCTTATTCCTTGGGAAGACTTTAACATAACTCTATTTAGCGACATATATAATCATGCTAAAGATCTGCCTATAATTGGCGCTATTCTTGGTGTTGGTCACACTGTATCGTTTGGCAATTGGTACTTTAATGAGATATCAACTTTATTCCTTATATCTACTGTGATAATAGCGGCAATATATTATCGTGAATTCCAGAAAGAAAATGTTTTTGTTGTTGATACATTCTTAAAGGGTACAGCGGATTTGTTAGGAGTAGCGCTTATTATTGCAGTAGCAACAGGTGTATCTGTAGTTATGCAGAACGGTGCCATTCAAGACACAATAATATATTGGGGCGAAAGTTTATTGGGTCATGTAGGGCATGGTCTTGTTGGTGTGTTAGCTTTCTTATTCTATATACCTATGACTTTTGTAATTCCTTCTTCTTCTGGACTAGCCGCAGCTACTATGCCGGTGCTTGCTCCAGTAGCTGAACTAGTGGGGGCTAATAAGGAAATAATTATAGTTGCATTTGCTACTGCTTCTGGTTTGCTTAACATGATAGCTCCTACAATTGCTTCGCTTATGGGTGGATTAGCTTTGGCTGGTGTATCTTATCGAACTTGGCTAAAGCGTACAGCTCCTATTATGGTAATATTTGCCTTAATTAGTATGGCTGTAATCTTAGTTTATGGGGCAATGTTATAATGAATGATAGTAAGAAAACCATTGTTGTAGCACTGGGCGGAAACGCTCTGCAAAAACAAGGTGAAGCTTCATCTGTAGCGCAACAGCGCGTTGCAGATGAAACTATTCGCCAACTTCTACCTCTAATAACTGCTGGTCATCGAGTGGCGATTGTGCACGGTAATGGTCCTCAGGTTGGTAATATAGTTTTGCATGAAGAGGCTATAAATACGACTGAAACTCCCAGCTTACCTCTTGAAGATAGTGGTGCGATGAGCCAGGGCTTAATTGGTTTTTGGCTTCAGCAGGCTTTTCATGATGCATTTAAATCAAAGGGTATAAATGATAAATATGCCGTTAGTGTTGTTACTCAAACTGTGGTAGATTCTAGCGATCCTGCATTTTTAAATCCTACTAAACCAATTGGACCGTTTTATACTGAAGAAGAAGCTAGAAAAGTTGAAGTAGAAAGAAATTACGTAGTAAAAGAAGACGCTGGCAGGGGTTGGCGTAGAGTTGTTCCATCACCAAAACCTCAAGAGATTGTGGAATCCTCTGTAATTCGTGCCATGGTATCAGCTGGTATTGTAGTAGTATCAACTGGCGGCGGCGGTATACCTGTTTTGCGCGCACAAGATGGTACTTTACATGGTGTGGAAGCAGTTATAGATAAGGACTTTGGTGCAGCTAAGCTCGCAGATTTGCTGAAAGCTGATACACTTCTGATATTAACAGCAGTAGATGCTGCAAAGATAAATTTCAATCAGCCAAATGAGCAATCTTTAAGAGAAGTATCAATTGAAGAGATGAAAAAACATATAGCTGATAATCAGTTTGCTGCTGGATCTATGCTGCCTAAAATTCAGGCTTCCCTAGATTTTCTAGAATCTGGTAAGGATCGCACTGCTATCATTACATCTTTGGAAAAAACTTCTGAAGCAATTGATGGTCAGGCTGGTACTATCATTAAAAGTTAAAGAATTACTAATACTAAATTAGACTCCCACTATGAAGGGAGTCTAATTTGATTATTAGGTTAAATTATTTTATAGTCTTGCAATTTATATTCTTATATGATTATATAAATTAAATACTAAATTATTAAATATAAAAAAGAAAGGGCGGGCTATGATAGATTATCTGCGCTCAACGCACTACAGGCCGAGTATAAAAAAGCGTATAGAACTCCAGCCTGGTAGTTGGATACGTTGCGAAAAACCAAACGATTCAGAAAAAGATCGGCTTATTGAACTTGGTGTTGATAGAGATATCTTGCTTGACGCTCTTGATCCTCATGAGATTCCTCGCGTTGAATTAGAAGAAGGTCAGACTTATTTTATTACGCGCTTACCAGATACAGATGATGAGTTTAATGACTTTACAACGCCTGTTTTATTTTTGCTTGGTCAGCGGTATATTATTACTGTAAGTCGTGATAATCTAACAAGGCTCTGGCAGCCTTTTATTGAACGAACTCACGCGCCCACGACTCAAAAAACTAAATTTTTTATGCTAATGATGGAAGCTATTACGCGCCAATATCAGACCAGGGTTGCTTCAATTAATCGCCAAATGCGCGCAACTACTAGTAATGTTCAGAACTTAACTAGTAAAGATATTATGAAATTAACTGAATATGAACGCAAATTAAATGATTATCTAGACGCTTTGCAACCAACCAATACTGCAATAGAAAAAATGCTTAGCGGGCGAGTTTTAAAACTTTATGAAGACGATCGCGATCTAGTGGAAGATCTTTCGATTGAACTAGAACAGTTGATTGCTCGCTGTAAGAGTTTGCTGCGTACTATTACTAATGTACGTGACAGTTATCGGGCGGTAATGGATACGCGATTAAACGAAACAATTCGTTTATTGACTGTAATTACCGTGGCTTTAACTATACCAACTATGATAGCTGGTTTATTTGGTATGAATGTACCAGTGCCTGGCGCTGAAGACCCGCTAATGTTTTGGAAAATTACTATAGTGAGCATCGTGGCGGCCTGCGCGCTGGGCGGATTCTTCTTGCGCAAGCGATAAATATCTTGGCTAAAGGCAAATGTTGGCTTAGAGGGGTTGTATTCTAATTTAGTACGCCGTATCCCAGCAGCCCGTCGTATTGCTTGTCGCGATTAACAAACACGCGGATACGGTTTGCTTCATTGCCGCCGACAGTGGTCAGCACGCTGTTGTCATTTTTCAAGACAATGTTAGTGTGGTCTCCAAACACTGGCGAATTGCGGTAAATTGCTACGTCGCCAGGAAGCGGTTGATAGCCGGAATTAGCAGACTTGAACCGGCCGTTCGCCTCGTAGTATTCGCGCAAGGTAAACGTCCCCGGAATGCGCCAACCGCCGGTGTGCGGGTTTTTCAGCGGCGCGCCCGCTTGGTTCATGATATAGCTCACGAAATTGGCGCACCACGGCTCCTTGGCTCCTTGGCTGAACTTGGTGCCGGCAGATTGCGCCTCGAATTCGGTCTTCGCTAGGCTGATAATTTTCTGGCGAGTTGGGCTTAAATTTGCCGTATCAATGTCTGGAAAAGCCGATTCGCCAGGTGACCTGTCGAAGCTCGTGGAATTAATGAGAGACGATAATTTATCGGCAATTTTCGGTTGAGTAATGACTGTGATTGGTACGATAAGCAACAGCGCAATTACGCTTAAAATAATACAGCGTTTCTTTGGGAAAAATTTGGGCGCCGCCTGCTGGTGTTTCATGTAATAATTATATCGCGAAAGCTGTTTGACTGTTAAAATGTAATTGAGGCAAATGTTATGTTTAAGCAATGGATAAGATGCGAAGCATACCTTTCAAATATCAAGCCAAATCATTTAACAGAGTTTCATAAAGATGAATAGACACAGCAAACCGCAGAAATGGCGCCGTTTGTCGTCGCAAATAATTTTTACGCATCCGCGGATGATATTGGCGGAAGACGAGGTAGAATTGCCAGATGGTAAAAGGTCGTTATATTTGCGGCAAGTATACCAGGGTAAAGGCGGTGTGATTATCATTTGCCAAAACGGCGGCAAAGTACTTATTCAGCGGGAATATTCGTATCCGGTTGATGATATATTATATCAATTTCCTGGCGGTAAAATTGAAGAAGATGAGACTCCCGAGCAAGCTGCCCAGCGCGAGTTGGCGGAAGAATCTAATATTTTGGCGGAAGATTTTCAGCAAATTGGCTGGTTTTATGCCGACAATCGCCGTACCAATGCCAAACTTTACGTTGTCTGTGCGCGCGGCACTTTTCGAGATAATTATTCACTCCAACCAGATGAAACCGAATTTATCTCTAGCAGTTGGTTAGAAATTAACAAACTTGAGCAGATGATTTCTGACGGTCGGATTGTTAATTACTCTATTCTAGCAGCGTGGACTCTATTCAAAACTGCACCGATGAAATAGGGTTTCTTGTGCTATAATAATCTCAAAAGCGAGCGATCACCGTGCGCGATGTTTCTCTGCTAGGGAGTAGAAAGGAATTTATATGGCTCAACCCAAACCAATTATAACAGTTGACCAACTCGTCAAGACGTACGATGGCAAGAATGTTGTTGATAACGTATCATTTGAGGTCAAGAAAGGCGAGATTTTCGGTATTCTCGGGCCGAATGGTGCTGGCAAGACAACGACGCTGGAGATGCTGGAGGCTTTAAGGACGATTGATGGTGGCGCGGTGACTATCGACGGAATTGATGTTGCTAAGCAGCCGAAGCATATTAAAAACATCATCGGTATCCAGCTGCAATCGACAATGTTTTACGACAAGCTAACCTTGCGTGAACAATTGAAAATGTTTGCCAGCCTGTACGGACAAACGGTCGACGCCGACGCACTGCTGGCCAAGGTGCAATTGACCGACAAAGCCAAAAGCTACGTCGAGCAGCTCTCGGGCGGGCAAAAGCAGCGCTTCGCTATCGCTTCGACGCTGGTCAATAACCCGGCGGTACTATTCCTTGATGAGCCGACTACTGGTCTTGATCCCCAGGCGCGCCGCAATTTATGGGATTTGATCAAAGAGATCCGTGATGAGGGCATCACTATCGTGCTGACCACGCATTATATGGACGAGGCTGAATTGCTGTGCGACCGTTTGGCGATTATGGATAATGGTAAAATCATCACCATTGATACGCCGCATAATCTGATCCAGCAGCTACTGGCGCGCGGTTTTAAGAAAAAGCAAGTTGTCGAGCAGGCCAATTTGGAAGACGTATTTATTGACTTAACAGGAAAGGCGATTCGGGATTAGTATGAAAAAATATTGGACTGGTGTATTCGGGCAAGTACGCGCCCAGCAAAAACGTTTCGTCCGCGATAAAATGTCGCTGTTCTTTACCTTCCTGTTTCCGCTCATCTTCTTGTTAGTATTCGGTTCGATTTTTAATAATCAATCGACCAGCTTTGACATCGCGATTATTAATAATTCGCAGACGGAATTTGCTAAAGGATTCGTTAAGGGTGCCAAAGATAACGCCAAAGACTCGATTCTTAAAATTAAAGACGTCAAGGATATGGACGAGGCTCGCGAGAAGTTGAAGCGTTCAGAACTGAATGGTATTATTGAGCTGCCGAAAGATTTTGGCGAGTTCAAAGGAGAGGGTAATGGCACTAAACCTACTGGCACAATCAACGTGCTGTACGCCAAAGGTTCCGAGCAAACTGGTAGCGCTCTGACAGCGGTGATGAACCAAATTGCCAATGAAATGAATAAGCAACTGGGCCAGCCAGAAGCGCCACTCAAGGCAGCCGGTAAAGCTGTCGGTGATGAACAGCTGAAATCATTTGACTATACATTTACAGGACTACTCGCCTTTAGCTTGATGAGCATGGGTATCTTTGGTCTGGCTAACCAAATGCCGGCCGAAAAACAGCGCGGCTCTTACCGCCGACTGCGGGCGGCACCGTTTACTTCGGGGCAGCTGATTATTTCTATGGCGATTCACTATGTCATTATCTCATTATTGAGTCTTATCATGATGATCGTTGTTGGTATGGCGGTATTCCACTTCAATATGCGCGGCGATTGGGGGTTGTTCGTCCTTATGGCGGTGCTGGCGGCCTTTATGA
Source organism: TM7 phylum sp. oral taxon 348 (assembly GCA_007845485.1). GTDB lineage: Bacteria > Patescibacteriota > Saccharimonadia > Saccharimonadales > Saccharimonadaceae > SDRW01. The sequence goes on along the minus strand of SDRW01000001.1, from coordinate 278,194 downwards.
TGGTAGGCCTGGGTCTATTGATCGGCGGTTGGGCAAAGAATGAAAATCAATCAGCTCCGCTGAGTAACTTGCTTTCTTTCCCGATGATGTTTTTATCTGGAGCGTTCTTTCCAGTATTCCTTTTCCCAGAATGGTTACGTGGTGCTGCTCAGTTCATCCCGATGACGCCAATTACCGACGGTTTTCGTCTGGTCATGACCGAACACGCTAGTTTGATGGAAGTGTTACCACAAATTGGCACCATCGCAGCGTGGGTTGTTGTTATTTATATTGCGGCGATCAAGCTGTTTAGGTGGGAATAAGTATTCTGAAAAGTTTGATGGTATCTCGTTGTTCAGAGATGAAAAAGTAAATTAGTTTGAGGATATGGGATATTGATAGAAAATAGACCTGATTTTGATAAAATTACATCGTTTGATGAGTTTAATAAACACTATTGGTATCGTGAAGAACTTTCAAAGATATGTAAGTCATTAGGATTAGAATATAAAGGTACAAAACAGGAACTCAATTATATTATTGAGCAGTACTTTAAGGGTAATTTAATTAAAAAATCATCAATAAAAAACGAGAAGAAGCAAGTTGAAAATATTACATTAGATATGCCGTTACTTGAATGCGGATTCTCCTTTAACGCAAAATTTAGAGAATATTTCTCAATTTTAACAGATGTTTCGCCATTTAAATTTACTGCTGATATGGCGACTACTTGGCGGAAGGTAAAAAGAGAAAAGGATGGTAAATTCACAATCAAAGATTTGCTAAAGGTGTATTATGGCGAATCAGATTATGCCAAGTATGATCATTCGGTTTGTCAATGGAATCAATTTTTAAAGGATTTTAGTGCAGACGAAAATAGTCGCAACTATTCGAACAAATTAAAAGTAGCGTCTATTCTTTGGAAAGAAGTTAGAAATTCAGAAAAGGAAAAAATCTATTCAAAGAATCTTTTGACTGAGTATGAACATAAAATAAGGGAGTATCACAAGTAGATAATTCGGGTCTTGTTAAACTAATAATTTAATAAAAACTAACACAGAACAGCAAACCTAATAATTACAGGCTTACTGTTTTTTCTTTGCTAAAAATGAGAACGAGATCAAAAGAGAAAGCGTCCATAAATATAAAAGGGTATTTGAAATAACGCTTCATAGATTAACCAACAATTACGATAATCGCCAGCCAGTGTCTCTTTGGAGCTCGGGCTGGTGATTTTCTATTGGCGATGACAGTAAGTGATAGGGCAGTGTCTTGCCCAGTCTGTACGGTGATCGTTAGGATGACTGATGTGCTCGTGTGTCTGCTAGCCACTTGTCAATTGCAGTGTAAAACTCCTTGGGGTTACCCCGAAAAAGCTTGCGTCGTAATCGCGACAAAATACGCTCATGCAATGAGTGTGGTCGGTAGACGCGTAAATGCTTGAGTGACACCATGGTTGCCGTATTTGAGGTGCCGTCCCAATGAGCTATCGGTAAGGTTGGTGCAAGTCCAATGTCAATTGACGGGTCAATATCATACGTCGATCCGTCAATAAATACGCGCAGTATCACGTGTCGTTCATGGCGCTGGCGGCGAAGGTTGAGGGTGTGTTCGGGAATCGGCAAATCTTGCCAATCGAAAACGCCGATTAGTAATTGACTGGTAATGCCGATGTTTTGCAGTTCTTGTTTCAAGAGTACGCATTTTTGGTAACACGACCACACTTCATCACTACCACTTGTTCCGTAGGGTAAGTCGCGGATCTTTTCAAATATTCTAATTGCTTTTTTGACTCTCATGGTAGGTAGAAAAGGGTATTACTTCAATGATATCGCTGGAGTCTGTTAGAATTATGAGAAGTCTATCAATGCCAAATCCAACATCACCTGCTGGAGGCATGCCAACGCGTAGTGTGTGGTAGAAAGTTTCATCCATTTGCAAGCTCCATGCCACCAAGATATAATTCAAATCTTTCAAGCATTAAGTTATTATCCCTATAATCCTTAGCTATTTTTATATCATAGCACATGACGCTAGCCTCTTTCGGAAAGTCATAATAAATGAAGGCGGGTTCTATTAAGTGTGAAAGATAAAGGTTTTCAAACATGTCAATAATTTGAAACTGGTTCGGAATATTCTATACCTACTGTCCTCGCAGTATTGACTAGCTTGTCATAGTCTAACTCATATAAATCTTTACCGAATTTTTCTAATAGTGTGTCGTGAATAGACATCCGTTTCCATGGCTTGGAAAAGTCTAAAAGATTCTTTAGGTATAATTCCGGTGAAGATGCTAGGACAAAACGCAGCCCATCGTATGTTGCTGTCTCTGCAAAGATTGGGCGAGATGTAGAATCTCCTTGAAATGGATGAAGGAGAGGGGTGTCAATCTCCATGAAGCCTTCATCTGCTAATAATTTTCGAAATTGTTCATCTAATATACTTAAATTACCCCTAACAGACTATAAATTTAAATGCAACAAACTAGTGTATAATATAACACATGAAGTGGCTTGATGACATAGTAGATCAGTTTCGGAATATGGATAAAGAAGTGTTAGTATCCTCGGGTGCATCGCCGTCGGGTGTGTATCATGTGGGGCACTTGCGTGAAATTGTCATCGCTGACGCCGTGGTGCGAGCGTTGAAACGGGCGGGCCTCCGGGCGCGCCATGTTCACGTCTCGGATAATTTAGATGCTTTTCGCAAAGTGCCAGTTAATATGCCAGCGGACTATGAGCAGTACTTGGGTATGCCGCTCTACACGGTACCATCACCAGATGATCAATATGATTCATGGGCGGATTTTTGCCTGAAGCCATTCCTCGACAGTGCCAGTAAGATTGGTGTAACCATGGACGTGATCTATGCTAGTGATAAGTATCGCAGCGGGTTTTTTGTGCCAGCCATCGAGCGCTCACTGAGACGCATTGACAAATCTAAATCAGCCATCCAGGAGGTGTCGGGCCGGCAGCTGGATGATCAATGGTCACCAATTCAGATCATGGAACATGGTCGTCTTAAAAATCGTCAGTTTGTCAGAATGGATAGCGACGCCAAAACAATTATCTATCGTAGTCATGGCGGTTCGGAGAATATGGTTCGGTATGATGACGGGCAAGTAAAGTTGGATTGGCGGCTGGACTGGCCGGGGCGGTGGTGGCTGCTCAGTGTTGATGTTGAGCCGTTTGGCCGTGACCACGCGACGAAGGGCGGTTCGTACGATACTGGTAAGCGGATCGCTCGTGAAGTTTACGATATTGATGCGCCACTACCAGTGCCATATGAATTTATTAATCGCACTGGCGATACCAAAAAGATGAGCGCCAGCAAGGGTACCGGCGTGAACGCGCACAATGTTGTCGATATGCTGCCACCTGAGGTAGTGCGCTACTTTATCCTTCGATATTCGCCAGCCAAGCGGTTGTATTTTGACGAGACCGATAGTCTAGTGCGGTTGGTTGACGACTTTGCAGCGATGAGGCAGCATCCGCAAAATGAACTTGATGAACGGTTACTATTCTTGTGTACTGATGGGTTGAATCAGTCAGCGGTTAGTTCAGTTCCATTTTCGCATCTAGTTATTTCATACCAAGCGGCTCTGTGCGACACGGCAAAAACGGTGGAGATTTTGCGGCGTAGTGCGGAATATGCCCGCATCGTCGACGAGGAAGAGGCGGTTATCGTCACGGAACTAGACTACGTCAGTCGGTGGCTGGATCAGTGGGCGCCTGAATCGCTGAAATTTCGCCTCGCAGATGAGGTAAATCCAGACGAGTTTTCAGCAGAAGAAAAAGAATACCTGCGGCAACTAGCTGACGATATTGCCAAGGCGCCAGCCGAAGCTGACGGCAATTGGTTTCACCAAGCGATTTACGCCTACAAAGAAAGCGGTTTGCTGCTGCCGCGGGAACTATTTACCACTATCTACCGCGTATTAATCGGCAAAGATTCTGGCCCGCGTGCTGGCTGGTTCTTGTCGATTTTACCGCGAGATTGGCTGATTGATAGATTACGGCTATTAAAGTAGTAAAGTAGGTATATCTTGGTAATTAATCAGATAGAAATAGTGATTGCAGTTCATCTATTTTAAATAATTAAGATTGATTAATATTACTTAGACGCTTGACGTATTTTATAATAAGGCATACAATGTAACGTCTGGGTATATTTGCTTGGTGTTATGGAATAAGCTGTATATATAGGCTATCTATATCTAATAAATTTAGGTTTGAGAGGTAGATAATGTTACACAATTTATCAATAAGAAATAAATTAATAGTCATGGGCGCAGTGATGAGTGCGCTATTTTTGGTAGCACTTGATCAAACAATAGTTTCAACTGCTTTGGCGGCTATTGTTAAGGAATTTAATAGTTTTTCATCGCTTGGATTTATTGTAACAGCGTATATGTTAACCACAACAGTAACAGTGCCTTTGGCTGGCAAGCTTAGTGATATGTATGGCCGTAAGCCACTACTGCTATCTGGTGTGGCAATATTTACAATTGGTTCACTTTTAAGCGGAGCTAGTCCTGGTGTTGAATGGTTAATTGCTTGGCGTGCATTGCAAGGAATTGGTGGTGGTATTATAACGGCGAATGCCTTTACTATTATCGGTGATTTATTTCCTGTTGAAGAACGCGGCAAATGGCAGGGAATGTTTGGTGCAGTCTTTGGTATGAGTTCTGTAATTGGACCGCTGCTTGGTGGCTGGTTAACAGATGGAGCAAATATTGCTGGTTTAGTAACTGATTGGCGCTGGACCTTTCTTATTAATGTGCCAATTGGTATAATTGCTGCCATTGCTTTAGTGCGCTATTGTCCAAAAATTAAACATGATGCAAAACATAAACCAGATTACTTAGGTGCTATTTTATTAACTGTTTCATTAGCAGCATTGGTTCTTGCGGTTGATAATACAGAGTTAATTTTTAAAGATATTATTAATAATGGCGTATCGTTAAATCTTATTAAAAATATGCTGTTTATATTATCTGCATTATCTGCTTTGGTGTTTGTTTATATAGAGAAGCGTGCCAAGCAGCCAACATTACCTCTTCGTTTCTTTAAAAATAAAACTTATAGCTTAATAATAATCGTGGCTTTATTATTTGGTGCAGCTTTTCTTGGCTCTATTTTATACCTAACTCAGTTTAATCAGCAGGTGTTTGGTGCTAGTGCATCGCAAGCTGGTTTAATGCTACTTCCAATGGTAGCTGGAATGATGGTAAGCTCTCTTTCAACGGGGCAGATAGTTAGCCGTATTGGGTCATATAAGTGGTTTATTACTGCTGGATATGCGCTAGTGTCAATTAGTATGTTTTCACTAACCATATTGCAACCAAACACCCCATACTGGCACGAAGCAGTTATTATGGTGTTTATTGGCCTAGGAATGGGTATGTGTTTACCTATACTTAGTTTGGCTGTGCAAAATGAATTTACCCATAAGGATCTAGGTGCCGCTACATCAAGTGTTCAGTTATTCCGTGGGCTTGGTTCGACTATTGGTACTGCGATTTTTGCAGGTGTTCTAACTGCAGGGATTATCAATAATATTGGTGATGCTAATAACTTACCCTATATTCAAACATTACATAAATCACCACAGGCTTCTAAAATACTTGATGGCGAACTAAACTCAGATAAACTTCTACAGATTAATAGTCAACATAAAGAGATCTTAGCTGGTGCTGAACAGGGATTTAAAAATATACCCACTCCGATCCGTGAACAGTCTATTAATCAGTTTAAATCTCAGCAAGATGAATATAATAGCAAAATACTACAATCATTTAGCGATTCTTTGCATGGTATATTTATTATCAGTGCTTCTTTAATGGTAGTAGGTTGTGCAATTACTTTGTTATTGCCGCACAAGAAATTATCCTCATCGTCTAAAGCCAGTTTAGTCGCAGACTAGATTTTGATGTTATAATAGAGCTAGTTATGCTTAATTATTATTCTCGTCAATCTAATTCTGGAAATTTTACTAAAGTAGATACGCCACCGCGCGGTGGTAATGTCTGGATTCATGTGGATGAAGCTAATAAAGCAGACGCTGATAAATTGATTAAGGCATATAATTTAGATGCAGATATAATAAAAGACGTATTTGATCCAAATGAACTACCTCATATTGAGTATAGCGAGGATGGTAAAACTCTTTATGTATTTTTGCGTAAGGCATGGCGGTCAAAAACTGATCAGATAAAAACATTGCCGCTATTAGTTGTAGTTGGCGATAAAGATTTTATCACTATTTCGCAAGCTCATTCGAATTTGCCATTAAATAATATAGATATAAAAACCTATTCACTGCAACAAAGTCAGTATTTTTTGTTGCTTTCGTTGATCTATACGATAGTCTCTGAATATGGCGGCCTTGTAAACCATACGAGTGAAGTTGTTCATACTATGAAATATCGATTGCGCAGTCATGAAATTACAAATAAGGATTTTTATAGATTTATTACAATAGAAGATAATATAGCTATCTATAAATATAATCTTAGGGCTATTATTTCTTTAATAGAGCGTTTGCGTGATAATCAAGATATTGCTTCCAATCATGATATGATTGAGGCGATTGATGACATTTTATTATATGTACGCCAATTACTTGCTAGTGTCGAGTCATCGGAGCATTCGGTTGCTAGTTTATATAATGTATATTCTACAGTTGCTAATAATACTCTAAATCTAAGAATGAAAACTCTTACTATTGTTATGTTAGTGGTAACTGTACCCAATATTTTCTATGGTATGTATGGCATGAACGTAGCCTTACCTTTTGCTAATGAGCCATGGGCCTATTGGTTTGTTTTGGGAATAACTGTAGTTATTATGCTACTAATTGTAATTTTGGTACGTCGCTCTAAGCTTTTGTAAAGTCACTATTGCAATAATTATATTTGTGTGATACTATACAATTTGTGCCTTTTTAATTATAAATACTAAAGGCTGGAAAATAAGAGTTATGTCTATTGATATTAAGGTTATATCAAGCCGAAATAAGAAAATTACAGTTGATGTTGTACCGGCTGATTGGCAAAATTATATAGTTTCGTAATATTTATTTTAGAATTCTGAGTAGGATAAATTATTATTGGCTGGCTACTTTTTAGTAGACTCTATTGCTTGTTTAATGGTATTTCTTAGCTCTGTTTCATTGCTGAATTCGTTTTGTTTGAGTGATCTGCCGTTTAAGAATACACTAGGTGTGCCACTAACTCCACTAGCTTTACCTATAGCTTGGTCAAAAGCGATTTTTTGTACCACTTTATTGCTAGAAATATCTTTTTTTAGTTTATCCATATCTAGACCAATTTGTTTTGCATATTCATCAAATATCTTATCGCGCTTATCTGCCGAAACACCTGACCAGTCGGTTCTATTAGAGAATAGTTTATCATGCATCTCCCAGAATTTACCTTGCAATCCTGCTGCCTCGGCATAAGCTGCGGCTATTTTTGAATTAGGATGAATACTTGTAATAGGAAAATGTCTAAATACTACTGATATTTCTTTACCGTAATCTTTTAAAACTTTTTTTATATTGCCTTCTAATGTTGTACAGCCTGGGCAAGAGTAGTCGCCATACTCAATTAAAACTATTTTTGCATCTTTATTGCCATTGGTTCTGTCTGGAATTCCAGACTTTACATTATCTGCATCTTGCTGACTGATAATAGTTTTAAATTTATCAACATTACTTACATCAAGTGAATTTTGCTTAGAAAGAAATATTAAACCCGCCAAAATTGCAATTGACGCAGCCCCGAAAATAATCCAAGTCTTTGCATTCATAATAATTTACCAATCTCCTCTAATACTTAATTTATTATAATAAAAAAATAACATGAGTGCAATAATTTTTATGGTAATATAAATGTAAATGGTTTTTATATTTATAGCGATGATTAGCTACTTAGCAATGCTGGTGTTGGGTGCGATTAATCCGAACTATAGTAAATTTAGTGATTTTGAAATCAGGCGCCGTTTAAATATATCTAATAAAAATATTGATTATAACGATATAGAAATTTTACGTGCAGAATATTTTGTGGATATCTATTATTGGATTAAGCTAATTTATGGAATTGTTTCTGCTAGTTTTGTCTCTTCTGTTCTTTTTTATTTACATAGTTATATAGGGGCTGCTATAACCATGCTGGGTGTGATTAGCTGTGTGATGATTTCTAATTGGCAATTTTTTAATAATTTTTGCCAAAGAATATACAATAGTTATGAATTAAAAGTTTTGCATTTTGCTCGCCGTAATGGTTATAAATTAAGATTTTTATATGGTGGATCAAAGAAACTAAATCCAAAATCTCAAAACTCTCCTAAAATAGTATCAAGAGATGAGATTGCACACGTTATTGCAAAGAGTTCTGGTGTGTTGACTGCAAATGAAAAGAAATTGCTATTAAACGGTCTTAAATTTGCGCATAAAAAAGTAGAAGATATTATGACTTTACGGTCTGACTTAAAAACAGTTAATTATGATGATGTGATAGGACCACTTTTACTTGATAATTTACATAAAACTGGTAATGTATGTTTCCCTGTTATCAAAGATAATTTAGACAATGTGGTCGGAACTATTTATCTGAGTGATGTAATTTCTATTGATACAGATAAAATCAAAATTGCCCTCAAAGTGATGAGAACACCTGTATATTATATAAAAAATACTCAAAATCTTGAGCAAGCTATCGCAGCATTCCTTAAGGTGCATAACTATATGTTCGTGGTTGTTGATAGTAAGAAGCGAACCGTAGGTATTTTGACTATAGGTGATGTAATTCGTGCTGTTCTTGGTTATTCAATAATTAGTGATTATGATGGGTATGACGATTTGAATAAGATTTCTAAATCGTAGAATTGTGCATTAGTTTGATGAATATTCAATAATTACATTGTAAATGCTATAACATGTTATAATAACAGATATGAAAAATAGAGTTTTGGCGGCGGAAACTTCTGCTGAAGTTGGAAAAAATATTACGGTGGCGGGCTGGGTGCATTCCCGGCGCGATCACGGCGGACTGATTTTTATTGACTTACGCGATCATACTGGGCTGGTGCAGCTGGTGATTAATCCTGAGCAGGCGGAGGCGTTTCATTTGGCGGAAAGTCTGCGCGATGAGTTTGTGATTCGTGCCAGCGGTGTGGTGACTGAGCGCGGCGAAGGTTTGAAGAACCCAAATATCGCCAGTGGTAATGTAGAAATTGTGGTAAAAAACCTGGAAATTTTGAACCGTGCTGAAACCTTGCCAATCCAGCCGTTTGCTGAGGAAAACCAAGCGGGCGAGGACTTGCGTTTCAAATATCGCTATCTCGATTTGCGCCGTCCAAAAATGCAGGACATGCTGCAAAAACGCGCCGAAATGTACCAGCGCATGCATCAGTATATGGACGATCGCAACTTCATTGAGATCCAGACGCCGATTTTGGCAAATTCTAGTCCCGAGGGCGCGCGCGATTTTCTGATCCCCAGTCGTCTGCAGGAAGGCGAATTTTATGCTCTGCCGCAAGCGCCGCAGCAGTTCAAGCAATTACTGATGGTTGGCGGCGTGCCGCGGTATTATCAGCTGGCAGCCTGTTTTCGCGATGAAGATCCGCGAGCCGATCGACTGTACGGTGAGTTTTATCAGCTGGATTTGGAGATGAGTTTCGTTGAGGACGGCGAGGAAGTTCGCCAGGAGGTTGAGCCATTGATGAGGCAGCTCGCGACTGATTTTGCTGGCAAAAAGTTGCTGGATTTGAGTGGTCTCGTGGTCGGTGACGGCAGTCCAATTCCGCGCATTGCCTACCGCGACGCCATGGAGATGTACGGTTCGGATAAGCCGGACTTACGTTTTGGTATGGAGCTGATTGAGCTTACTAATGTCTTTGCCGACACCGAATTTGGCGTGTTCAAGAACGCTGAGTGTATCAAGGCGATTTGCGTCAAAAATGGCACTAGCCTCAGCCGTAAGCAAATCGATCAGTTTACTGACATTGCCAAGAGTGAAGGGGCTGGCGGTTTAGCCTACATCACTTACCAAGATGGCGAGGCAAAATCACCAATCGCCAAGTTCTTGAGCGAAGCAGAACTCACGGCGATTAAGCAAAAAACTGGTGCAGTTGATGGCGACGCCGTGTTCTTTGGCGCCGACACTCGCCCAGTCGTCAACGCCGTGCTTGGTCGCCTGCGTAACGAATTTGCCGCCCATTTCAACCTGAAAGACCCGAGCGTGGTAGCCTTGGCTTGGATCATCGATTTTCCGTTTTATGAATGGGACGACCACGGCAAGAAGCTTGATTTTGGACACAACCCATTCGGTATGCCAAAGGGTGGCATAGAGGCGCTGGAGTCGGCGACGACCGATGCCGACAAACTGGCCATCGTGGCTGATCAATTCGACATGGTGATGAACGGCTACGAAATCTGCTCCGGCGGTGTGCGTAACCACAACCCAGCGGTGCTATACAAAGTATTCGATTTGCTGGGCTTTAGCGAAAGCTACGTTGAGGAAAAATTCGGTGCCATGCTAAATGCCTTCAAATACGGCGCACCGCCACACGCTGGCTGCGCCTTTGGTGTCGACCGCATCCTCATGGAGCTCATCAACGAAACGAACGTTCGCGAGACCTTAGCCTTTCCAAAGAACGGCTCGGGTGTTGACGTGATGATGGATTCACCGTCAACGGTTGATCCAGCACAGCTACGAGAATTAGGGCTATAAGATACATCACGGCGGAATAAACTGCCGTGATTATTCTATAGTGACAGGCGAGTTATTTGCGTCGTTTTTTCTGGCTGATAAATTGTGAGATAAGCCCAATGATAACAACCAGAACTGCAACATAAAGCAACCCGTTGATCAACCAAGCGGCAAGGCGAAATACCATGCTCAATACCCAAGCGATGATAACCAGGACTGCAATGCTGTAAATTAATTTAGGAAAAGACATATATTCATTATACCATCTACCGTGAGCTAAGCATACCGTCAAACCACCCCTTAGTATGGCAATCACGAAAGTTCCAAGCCCCAGGGCTTTCGGTCTTGTAGCTCCAGTAAAACCAGGCGTCAACATTTGCTGGTACGGCAAGTTGTGATTGGCAGTGAGCGTATTCAGTGTCGTCGCTAGCAATGCCTGGCGGCAAAGTAGCACTCCATTCGCCAATGATCAGCGGCTGCTGCTGGGCATAATCGCGGTACTTGTCAGACCGTTGGTCAAGAACCTGACTGTGGTGGGTTAGTGAGGTTGCTTGATTGTCTGTGTCGGAAAAGCATTGATAGTGATGTATATCCAGCGTATTAGACCCGACGCACCCCGACCACCAGGCTGGCTGGTAGCAATCAGATGCCACGATGCGCACATGAGATGGAAATTTACTACGCAATTTCCGGCTCGTTTTACGTGTCCACCACCACAATTGCCATCGCTCACGTCGGGTGTTCACCAGCGGTTCATTGAGAAGTTCGATGCCCCACAGCGCTGGATGCCCGCCGTATTCATCGGCGATGTCTAGCAGTATCTGTGTGGTTTTTCGCTGATTGGCGCGTTGATACCATCGAATTCTACCAGTTTTGCCACTACCGCTGTGGTCGCTGGCATTTTGAGCACCAGGTGCGGCGTGGAGGTCGAGAAGAACCTGTAAGTTATAGTGCCGAGCCATGTCCATCAGCCAATCAAGTTGCGGTTTTGCTGATATATACGATGACTGATCATCAAGCGCCCAGTAGCCAATCGGTAATCGTAGTAGTCGTATACCAGCTTGCGCTAGCCATTTAATATCAGCTTCCTGGATGAATGTTTGTCGATGCTGCTGGATGCGTGCTCGACCATCAGCCGTTTTAGATAATTCATATTCGTTGGTCGCGTCTGTTCCGGCAAATATGCTTGGCGTCATCCATCGTTCAAGCACCAGCCAACCGCCTAGGTTGACGCCAGGCATGGCAGGTGAGGGAGAATGACTGCTCATATTTCTACTGTAGCACGAATACATTGCCGAATCATAGCGAAACGGCTATACTGAAAGTAGTATATGTCATTCTTAGAACGCGCCGTCAAGCTAAATACGGCAAGCAGCTCGTCGGTCATAGCGGCGCTAAGAATTATGTTAGTTTAGACGGCGATGTGAGGATTTAAAAGGATTTTCGTGTCAAATATAGGTAGAATAAATATGAATAAAACGAAACTACCAACCGAAGCTCAAGTCAAAAACTTACACAAAAAATACGCCAAAACTGATGCTGATTTTGCGCTGATTTACACTCACTGCCAAGTGGTTGACGCGATTGCGGCGCAGCTTTTAGATACTAAGCCGAATTCGCAAATTGATCGCGATTTACTGCATGTTGCTTGCATGCTTCATGATATCGGCGCGTATGATGTTCTGGAAAACGGCAAATTTGTCGACGGCGTTCGCCACGGCGTGATTGGCGAGCAGATTCTGCGAAATGAAGGCTTTCCTGAACAAATTTGGCGGTTCGCTTCGCATCATACTGGCGTAGGTTTGACCAAGCAGGATGTAATTAACCAAAACTTGTCCATTCCACCAGCCGACTATACCGCTAACGCGCCCGAGGAGCGGCTGCTAATGTACGCCGACAAATTCCATTCCAAAAGCAAACCTCCCAAAGAGCCGCCATATTTTTGCACGTTTGAATGGTATTATAATCTGGTGCAAAAATTTGGCAGCGATAAACAAGCCAAATTTCAGGCGCTAGCAGACGAGTTTGGCAAGCCGGATATTACACTTGTCGCCAGTAAGTTTGGTTTTAGTATCAAAGATGTAAATTAGCGTCAGGATAATTGCCGGTATGTTTGCGCCGCTTTAGGCAAATATGTATAATCTATACAGATTATGAACGATAGCGAAGTGTCTGCGGTAGGCAAGCAAGTGATCGTTGCCTGCGCGTTTATTCATCACAATTTTGACGGCGTTGAGAAAATCTTTATGTCTAAGCGTGCTGCGACGAAGAAGTTTATGCCAAGCGTATTTGAACTGCCTGGCGGTCATGTGGATTTTGGAGAAGATATCGTGGCTGGATTGAAGCGCGAAATCCGCGAAGAATTCGGCAAGACTATTACAGTTGGCGATCCGTTTGCCGCATTTACGTATCATAATTCGGTGAAAGGTTCGCATTCAATTGAAGTAGTATATTTTGCACAATTTGACGACATCGGCAATATTAAACTAAATCCGAAAGACCACAGCGAATATAAATGGCTATCGTTTGACGAGCTGCCGAAGGTATTTGGGAATGGTAAAGATGAAACTGACGAAGAAATCCAGCTGATAAAACGCGGCTTTGCCTTGTTGGATGCTGCTCAGTTGAAATTTTAGCCAAATGCCAGTCAATATTAAAAAATCCAGAAAAGACATGCCGGTTGTCTTTGCGCGCGTGAACAATAAATTAGCGCTAGTGCTTGCGGATGGTTCGCAGATTTATCATGTCGGCAGTACCGCGGTACCTAGTTTGGACGGTAAAAATATCCTAGATATCCTTATTTCTGCTAAAGATAGCGAACACATGAACGAGCTGCGGGATAAATTGGTAGCAATTGGATATTTTCCCTCATTAAACCCAAGTCCCCGCCAAGATTATATATTCCTGGCGTCCCGACAAGAAGAAACTGGCGAGGGCGATATCCATATTCACCTCGCGGTCGCAAATACCAAAACGCATGATAGCTTCTTAATTATCAGAGATTATCTAAGGTCTCACAATGACGAAGCTGATCAATATTCAAGCGTAAAATATCAATATGCCAAGCAAGCAAATTACGACAGGTCGGCGTATAAAAAACTTAAAACAGCTTATGTCGATAAGTTATTACAACGTGCTAGGCGGTGGAAAAATGGCGGCTAATCTCCTTATTCATATCCCGCACGCTTCGCTGTGTTTACCGCCAGATTTTTGGCGCGATGTTATGGTTGATCGAAAAATTATCGAGAATAATCTACACTTTATGGCTGATTATAAAGTGGACGAACTTGCCAGAGATATTGATTGCCATAAAGTAATAGCCAAGTATTCGCGGTTATATTGCGATGTTGAGCGGTTTCAAAATGATGCCGATGAACCGATGGCGAGGCTGGGTATGGGCGCGGTATATACGCATTTGCCAGGCGGCGTGCAGTATCGCCAGGTAACACCTGAGCGCCGCAAGGAAATTATCAGGCAAGCGTATGAGTATCATCATATACAGCTAAACAAATTGAGCCAAAAAATTGTTAATCAGTATGGCTCGTGTATGATGATTGATCTGCATAGCTACAGTGATGATTTGGTGCGGCTATACGGAAAGTCTGCCTGATATTTGCCTGGGCTATGACGATGAATGGTTTAGTGGAAATGATGCCTTAAAACTGAAAACTTATATAGAAAAACTGGGCTATAGCTGCGCGCTAAATTATCCGTATGCGGGTGCGCTGGTGCCGATGGATTTTTACCGTAATAAAACTCCAGGGCTACGCTCAGTTATGCTGGAGATTAATCGGCGTGTTTATCTGGACGGTGAAACGGTGCGCCAAGAATCAGTGCGCGGCATTAGTAAAATAATCAAACTTATTGCCAGCTATAATTCTTATAGATCTAATAGTTAGAAAATTCCGTTATTATAAATACTGGGCTTATATAAATCTTGATGTAATAATGGCTACTCATTGATATTGTTTATGCTATAATGAAAGTACAAGAGAGGAATTATATTAATGAGCCAAGTTGAAATCGCAATTATTTTACTTACAATTACAGTAATGATGCTTTCAGTTATTGTAATCACACTTTTAGCCTTGATAGCTACTTTGCTTGCTAGGCTAAATAAGATTGCTAGACAAACTGAAAAAGCGGCAAAAAATCTTGCATCATTTACGGCTTGGTTTTCGCCCACTACTGTATTTTCAGCGGCGGTAAGAGCATTTCGTAAAAAATAATAAAGGGAATAAAGGGGGAATATGAAAAAATTATTAGGTTTAGTGGCAGCAGCGGGTGTAGGTTATATGGCAGGATTACTTTTTGCACCAAAGAGTGGTAAAGAAACCCGATCAGATATTAAAAGCAGACTAGACAATCTAAAAGAAACTACATCAGAAAAGATAGATAGCGCTAAAGACATTTATGACGAAAGTGTTGATAGGGTTAAAAAAGGTGCTGGCGAAATTAGCGATGAGATGACTATTATAGCTCAAGAAGCGCAAACTTCTGCAGGTCAAATTAGCAAAGAGGCTAAACGCTTTGGTGGTGAGGCTAAAAAACATTTAGGAAAAGCTTCTAATTCAGCTGCCCGCACAACAAAGGAAGTTGGTAGAAGTATAGGTAAGTTAAAATAATTTGCTTTATTTACTCTATTAGTTCATAATATTAAATATGCGTTTGATTAGCTTTTTAGTCGTTGTTTGTTTATTGTTGGTAAGTTTTGTATGTGTAGATAACGCTAGGGCTCAATCTTCTTTTGGTGTTTCGGGGCAACTTAAGCCTGGAGACAGCGCCTTATATAATTCTATAATTATAGATTGCCAGTCCGTCAAGGCTAAGCTTATAAAAATTCATGAAAACGATGGATTAATAAGAGTAAATTCTGGTCAGCAGTATGATCTGATAGCTACAAAGTTGATGGCTCGTTTTAACGCTAAGATCGCCGAAAATCGTTTAAAGGGCGGTGAAATGTTTAATTATGCTGCCGAATTTGATAAACATTTGGTGAATTTTCGCGAGCAATATCGTACCTACGAAACTGATATGGTACAGCTAATTAAGGCTGATTGTGACGCTTATCCTCAAAATTTTTACTATATGCTTGAGTCTGTTAGAGAATCGCGCCAGAAAATTCACTCAGAGGTAGTTAGTTTACATAATATAGCGCTTAAATATTATAACGAAGTAAAAAAGTTTTCTAAAAACTACAAAAATAATGCCTTGCGGAGTGATCTAAATGAATCTAAAAACTAATATACTACCGTCGAAATTTTTTATGATGATTATTCTATCAATTGCGGCTGCTTGTGTTTTAGTTGTAATAAGTATGGCTTTGTATTCTTATAGTGGTGCTGCGCAACTTGATTTGAGTCGACCAGATTATCAGACAGTTCGCAAACATGCTCAAAAAACAGATACATTTGAGGGGTTTGATACTTCTAGTCAGCTTAATGATGATTCTATCAAAGAATTTGATAAAATGTTTAATAAAAAACTCCAGATTATCAGTGATTATAAGAATAGTTTTGATAGTGCATCTTTAGGAAATGAAAGTTTAGGTATTTTGGCGGAATAATGCTTAATCCAGAAGATTTTATTATTACGCGAAAACGTAAAAAGTACAAATTTGCTAAATTTGCCAATTCTCCAATTTGTTATGAACTCGATGAATGGAGTCAGCGCCCAGTCGATGTTATTGAAATAGGGGCAGGGAATGGTCTTTTTAGTGTTGAGATGGCAAAAAGATTTCCCCAGATTCAGTTTCTAGCACTGGACGTCAAGGGTGATAGGTTGCAAAAAGGAGCTTATGAAGCAACTAACCAAAATATAAATAATATATATTTTTTGCGAGCTAGGGCGGATCAATTAGCAAGTATTTGTCATCCTAAATCTATCGAATCAATCTGGATAACATTTCCTGATCCTTTTTTGCGTCGGCGATCGTCGGGGCGTAGACTAACAAATTCGTATTTTCTTAAAATTTATCAGCAAATTTTAAACTCAAATGGTGCGCTTTATTTAAAGCATGATAATCGTGATTTCTTTTGTTGGAGTCTAGAGCAGCTAGTCATTAATAGATGGAGAATAGAAGAATTATCCTTTGATTTGCATGAATCAAATTTGGTGGACAGCTATAAGATAAAAACCACCTATGAAACTCGTTGGCTAGAGGACGGCTTGACTATAAACTTTGTCAAAGCATTGCCGCCTTTATCATGATTTTTATAGGTTATAAGTTATAGTAAGCTCTTTTTGCAGATTCTTTTGACCGTTCTTCGCTGCGCAATCTATCTTCAATAGGTCTATGATCCCATTCTAGAATAGTGTCCAAATGTCGCACATCGCAAATATATGATTCTTCTAAGAATCCATCGTACGATTGTTTTAGAATGGAGTTTCCTTTCCTGCTGTCTAAGTTATATCTTATTTTATCATCGGCAGCTGTTGTTACCGTAATAAATGCTTGATTTCCGCTATCTAAATATTTTACTTGAACATCTTCGCCTGTGTAGTGTTCTTTGTTTTGCATTATTAAATCGTATTTATCTAGTGATTCTAAATCTAATTCGCTTAAATCAAGAGGATTAAATCTAACTACTTCAATATCGTTTGGAGCAGATTTACTACTTGAAGGTTCCATGATTATGGAAATTGTTCCTTCATTATCGTGTCCAAAAGACATATCCATATATTTTTGCTCACTCATATAGTTGCGCATAGTTTTTATGAAATCAATAGTCGCATTAATGCGCTTTTCGTCTTCGTATTCGTTAAAGAAATCTCGCAAGCTATTATGATTACTTTCGCGAAATAAGTCACTTGATATCTTTGGTGTGTAACTTTCTTCGTTTTGCCCAGTTTCTACACCAATTAGTGCTTCACGGTTAGAGTTATTGTTTACTAAAAAGTTACCATTACCGTTCATTTCTTTACACTTTCGCTTGATTGTTATTGTGCTTATATTGTAAAGTTTTTTACTACAAAAGTCAATATTAATGATATAATCATATACAATAATCAAGGGGGACTATGAATATAAAAGATTACAGTAAAAAAGCTATATCAACTTTGACTGACGATTATCAATATGGTGATATTACACCTCAGATGATGGGTATCATACTAGGATTAAGTGGTGAGTGTGGCGAGGTTCAGGAAAAATTTAAGAAAATTTTGCGTGATAAGAAGGGCAAAATAAATAACAAAGATAAACAAGAGTTAATAAAAGAGCTTGGTGATATACTCTGGTATGTTTCAGTTGCAGCCGATCTGCTCGGTTCAAATCTAGAAGAAGTTGCCAAAACTAACAATGAAAAACTTGCAAGTAGACAGTCTAGGCATACTCTACATGGTAGCGGAGACAATCGTTAGTTTTTAGATATTTTTGCACGTAGCCATCCATCAATTGTGCCCGCACCCATACATAATACTAACTTACCATTTTTGCGTTCGGTTTTGATTTTATCCCATAAATTATTATCTAATTCTGCAAACTCCAAGCTTGATTTATTTATAAGATTTTTAGTTAAATCTTGCGGGGTTAGTATTTCTAATTTAGGATCTTCGCGTGTTAGGTAGGTGGGCAGCCAATATATAGTATCTGCTTTATCCATACAATTTGTATATTGATCTATAATTTCGTGTTGACGGATATTTTGATGTGGCTGATATACCAATACAACTCTATCATTTAATTCTTTTGCCATTTGTAGAGTCGCGGCTATTTCAATAGGGTGATGACCGTAGTCGCTATATAAATTATCAGCTATTTTTTCAAATCGTCGTCCAGTGCCAGGGAATGATTCTATAGCTAACTGAACTTTATCTGTCTGAATACCCATATTCTCTAACTCAGTCAAAATTAAATATGCATTTTCACGATTATGATCGCCAGCTAGATTAATGCTATTAATTTTATTCTTGTGTTCATTTTTGTCGATTAGATCAAGTACAGTATCTTTAATATTTAAATTATCAAAATCATCTTTATATATAATACAATGCTTTGACTGGTTGATAAATTGCCTAAAAGCATTTGTATAATCTATTTTTGATGGGTAAGTATCGGGGTGGTCATAATCTATTGATGTAATTATTGATAGCCAAGGGTAAAAATGGAGGAAATTTTTATCAAACTCGTCACATTCATAAACAAAGAATTGGCTATCTTTATCAAATCGACCGCTTGGCCCGAATTGTATAGTTGAACCTATAGAGTAACTAACGGGTATATTGAGCTGGTGGAAAGCCCAAATTAACATACCAGTAGTTGTTGTTTTGCCGTGTGTGCCAGCAATCGCGATAAGTTTAAGATTTTTATCAGAAATGATTTTAGCTATCAGTTCGTCGCGCTTACCTGTTTTAATATCTAACTTTTTAGCCAAAGTTAATTCTGGGTGATCATCTGGTAGTGCAGATGTGTACACAAACCAGTCAAAGGGGGATTTTTTGTGTTCTGTCTGTAGAAAATCCCCAGACTGATCAAAAGATATATTAACACCTCTATCTTGTAGAGATCTTGTCATAACACTGGGTTCGCGATCAGATCCATATACGCTATAGCCAGCATCTAAAGCTATCTCTGCCAGCGGCCCAATACCAACGCCGCCTATTCCAGAAAAATAAATTCTCATAGCGCAATTATACCATCAGATACCATCTATATAAACAACCCTATACCTATGAGTAGAAAGTTTTTTTTGTTATACTATCATAAAGGATGGGCGGGTGTGAAGGATAAGCGTTCTGTAAAACAGAAAATTAATCGTCTGCGGAGATTAAAAACTTGGCAGCTTGTGGTTATTTTAGTCTTTATGATGTTGATGTCTGCTACGTTTTTGCGGCTTAATAATATAGGTATGGTGCAGCGCCAGAAAGCTGTGGAACAAGCGGATAAACAGGGTGATATGCAGGCGGTGCAAGATCGCTTATATGATCTACGGAGATACGTTTCGGATCATATGAATACATCTGGTGCCAGAATTTATCTACATGAAAAATATAACCGAGATAAGGCAGAGTTAATAAAAAAAGCAGTCGAAAATAATAATGCCAATAAAGATGTTATCAATAAAAAAGTTGATGATATATGCAAACCTCAGTTTAGTGGTTATAATCAAGGTTATGTAAGTTGTTTTGCGCGTGAGTATGCAAAATATGCTCCTGGTACGGATCCAGTTAGTAGTGTTAAGGTGCCAGATATTGAACTCTATAGGTATGATTTTGTCTCGGTAGTTTGGTCACCAGATTTTGCTGGATTTTCTATTTTGATATGCATAGTCATAATCATGGTGATAATTGCACGTCTTGTGAGCCTGGTGGTACTAAGAATAATCCTTAAGTTTAAATATAGTGATATCTAGACTATTGACATCAGTGCCTCTAGCAGTTAACCTAATTGATGTAAGATTATATTGAATAGGAGGTATAAATTCTTATGGCTTACAGTCACACAAATTCAAAGGGAGTAACTTACTATTTGCATAAATCTGAGGTTTCCCTACGCGGCGGTAAACCGCAGACTATCTATTTCTTTAGTAAAAATGAGAAGAATGGTAAAGGTGAACCTTGTGATCTACCAGAAGATCGTATTGTAAAAGAAAATCCACGCAACGGCTTTTTAACAGCTGCAAAGAAAAAATAATTTATTAGTCTAGTTAGTTTGATTTATTTTAAGTTTCTAAATTACTCCAGTAATCAATCTGGAGTAATTGATTTTAGTGACGTATTGTGCGATTATTATTTATAATATGAAAGCACCTAAAAGGCGCACGGCTGTACAGAAGAGCTCGTTTCAGATGCGTCGGCATATATCCATTATTGAGCTACTAGATAGATTTTTCTTTGTGTTTTCAGGAGTAGCTACTTTATGGCTGGGTGTTCTGCTATTTATGGAAGGGTGGAATGTACATTGGGCCTACTGGGTGTATTTTGTTGTTTTTTGGTTTGTAGTGGCATATTTGGGACTACCTCGGCTACATAGAATTTTAAGCTATATTTATTCGCCTGACTATTTTATTGGTCGTACACGTACGACAGATGGGATTTTGGGAGATCCTGTAAATCTTGCTTTTAGAGGAAGTGAGTCTCAATTACATGCCGCCATGAAAGCAGCAGGCTGGGTATGTGCAGATGAAATCACTGCTAAATCAACTTGGAAAATGATAATATCAACCTTACGCAGAAAAAGCTATTTAAACGCACCAGTTTCTACGGCATTTTTATTTGGTAGACGACAAGATTTTGCTTATCAGCAAGAAGTTGATGGTAGTCCTAGTCAGCGCCATCATGTTAGATTTTGGCATTGTCCTAAAGGATGGTTTTTACCAGGTGGTCATAAAGTTGATTGGCTCGCGTCTGGTACATACGATAAGAGTATTGGACTTTCACTTTTTACACTACAAGTTACTCACAAGATAGATGAAAATACCGATATAGAAAGAGATTATATTATTGATTCAGTACTTGCCTCTAATAAAAAAGTTGGATTAAAAATAATTGAAGATTTTTCAACTGGGTATCATGCACGTAATGGTGGTGGTGACTCATTTTTGACTGACGGTAATCTACCAATTGTAGAACTGAAAAATATTAAGCCAAAGGAAGATAATGATCATCCACAAAGAGCTGGTTTAATATTGGATAATACGCACCTAGTCTTGCCTGAATCTGAACTAACTCCAGCAGCCGAAATTGGTGATGCACTTTGGCGAAAACGTCCCTTGCAACTTGTAGCTGGTACTATAGTTATGATTGCTATTGTGGTAATGGAAGTTTTCCAGGTATTTCAAGAAATTATGGATTATGGACAATTTGGAATGCTATTTGCCTCTATAGTAATTTTGATTGTTTCTATTGAAGCGGCATTAATATTCTTTGTTGTTCGGGGAAGCGCTATGGCTCGCTTAGCATCTATGTCTGTGGCTACTTTTATGATTCTAAATCAATGTATTAAATTCTTTATACATCATGAACCTATAACTTTTGGAAATTCTTTAGTAAGTGTATCGCTACATATTGGTGTTCTTTTAGCGTTATCTAGTGATGAGGTGCGCCGATTTGTATATAAGTCATCAAAAAAAAGCTTATAACAGATTAGTGCTGAATATTGGTATTTGATCCTGGTAACTTAGTCTTAAATACACCAAAGAATATACCAAAAAACATGCTAGCAATTGCGCAGTATCTTATAATTTCTAATAAATCACCATATCTCCAGAGATTAACTAGTATGGCTATACCAATAATAGCTAAAATACAGCCAAAAATGCGCCATCCTATACTATTATTAAGCAGCGCTCGCACAGAGACAGCTGCGCAAATAAATAATATAAAAATCCATAAAAAACACACCACTATATCTTCAGAAGAAATATAACCGAGTGGCGTGTTCCATGGATTGATTAAACTATCTATAAACTGTTTAACTGATTCAATGTAAGAATTTATGCTTATTTTATAACTATCTTGATTTAATCCAGTAGAAAACAGCTCTGCAATAAACATTATAGTATCTAATATGATTTATAAAATTCTGAAATGGTGGGGGTGGCTGGGATCGAACCAGCGACCAACAGGTTATGAGCCCGCTGCTCTGACCGCTGAGCTACACCCCCATGCACCATATTATAGCGCAAAATTTTCAATTAAGCTATAATAAAACAGATGTTTAGTGTAAAAATGCGGCGACTTTGGTATCAGATAAAATACCGTTATCCTACGCGTGAGTTTTTAACAATAATAGGCGCAGCTATGGTTGTGTTTTGCTTTTTGGCTGGGTCTGTTCAGTCAATGCAGAAAAATTATGAACTTAGACGCCAAGTTGAGTATAAACAGAGAGAAGCAAAGCTTATCGAACTTGAAATGAAGACGCTGGAGTATGAGCAGAGTTATCTAAAAAGCGAGGAATACCAGAAACTAGCAGTTAGACAACGTATTGGTTATGGTGATCCTGGTGAAAAATTACTAATTTTGCCTGCAAATTCCCCAGATAATAACAATGAGAATTTAGTTCCTTTAGAAAAAAAGGAAACCCCTCCTCCTAGCAATTTGCAACAATGGATGAATTTTTTATTTGGAGGTAATGCTCGTAAGTAGCGGGAGTTATTAAGTTATAAATAAAATGTTACCAGTTAATTCTGGTAACATAATATAAACAAACTTGGTAGCAGCGACAGGGATTGAACCTGTGACCTTAGGCTTATGAGTCCTACGCTCTAACCAACTGAGCTACGCTGCCATATAAATGGTAGTATAGCGGATTTATAGAGTAAATTCAAGTAGACAAGCTAGATCTTAAGCATTGATATCAACTGATAATTCAATATCACGAAGTGCCTTGTTTGCTAATTTTGCTGTAATAAAATCTAGTCTTCGCTTTGTTTCGTGACGATCTGCACTAGTTATATCTCGCACATGTAAGTCGCCATTTAGTTGACTATCACTAGGCAATAGTTCGTATTGGAGTTTCATTTTTAAATTTCCTTTTTATTTTATTTTTTAACAATACTATTTAAGCATAAAATTTATAAAAAATCAAGAGTAATATGAAAGTTGGTACTTAATAATCTTTGACTATAGAGGTAAACTTATGGTATAAATAAACGTAAGGGTAATAGGAAAACAGACATGGATTACATAACTTCGTTTATCATGATTGCACTAGCGGCTACTATTCATGCTAGTTTTCAACTTAGTATTAGTACTTTAACTTTAATGAGCGGACACTCGCTTGGGACTCAGCAATCACACCAGAAATTAGTTAGTTTGGTAATATCTTTTGTTTTAGGAGTTATTTTCATGACTTTTTTATTACTTACGTCTGGTATTTACATGGCTAATACAATGATTCATTATGGTATTTTACAGATTGTACTATGGGCAACTGCATGTTCAGCGCTTATTATAATTGGCGTGGCTGTTTGGTTGTTTTATTTTCGTCCAGGTAAGGGTACTATTTTGTGGATACCTCGTTTTATGGCTGAATATCTAACAAGGAGATGTAGTAAAACCAAAAGTAACGGCGAAGCGTTTTCTCTTGGAATTTCTAGTGTAGTTGGTGAAATTATATTTTTACTCGCGCCGATTGTCGTTTCGATTTTATTTATTATAAATATGCCAATAGCCCTACAAATTAGTGGAGTAGCGCTTTATATATTGATTTCAGTATTACCACTTGTGGTCGTTTGTATTCTTGTAAATAAACAAAATAAACTTAGCCGAATCCAAAAATGGCGTGAAGAAAATAAGCGTTTCATTCAGCTTATGACTGGATCGATAATGCTGGCAGTAGGATTTTTTGTCTATGCGAGTGAGGTTTTAGCGGTTAGAGTTCTACTATGAATAAAATAGTAAGGGTTATAAAAATATCTAATCGGGATCAGGAGGATTTTGATTCTAAAAAGTTACAAAAAAGTATTGATTCAGCCTGTTTAAGTATAAATTTACCAAAAGGTGAATCTAGGCAGATTTCTAATTTAGTTGTTCATGACGTTAATAAGTGGCTAAATAATAAAGAAGTAATTACATCAAGAGATATCAGACAGGCTGCGTACGAAAAGTTACTAATTTACCAACCAGACGCTGCATATATCTATAAACAATATAAGAATATCATCTAAAAAAGGAGGGGTTATGGCAATAAAGCAGAAGTATGATTACGATATTATCGTCATAGGATCGGGCGCAGCGGGCAGTTCGGCGGCTACAATTGCTGCCCATGGTGGTAAAAAGGTTGCTATCATAGAATATGATAAATTTGGCGGCGAATCTTCTAACTGGGGTGATGTTCCAACTAATGCTTTGCTAAATGTTGCACATTTGTATGATGAGTCTAAACGTGCCACTCGATTTGGTATTCGAAGTTCTGCTTTAAGTTATAACTTTCCAGCACTTCAGAATTGGAGAAATATTTCGATAAAGCGGACTGGTGCATCTCAAAATAAGGAATTCTATCAAGAAGAAGGAATCGATATTTTTGCTGGGCGAGCACATTTTATATCTCAGCATGAGATTATGGCTGGACGTAAGAGTCTGACTGCCAGGTATTTTATTGTAGCGACTGGATCTAAGTGGAAAATTCCAGACATTCAGGGGATTGAAAGTATTGATTATTTGACGCCCCGCAACCTGTTTGATATTGTGCGACCACCCCGAAGCTTGTATATAGTTGGTGCTGGAAAGACTGGAGTTGAATTAGCTCAGCTAATGTCTGAGCTTGGTATAAAAGTGTATATTTCAGATATTGCTGGTCGTTTATTACCAAACGAAGATGAAGATGTAGGCGTTTTACTTGATAATATTTTTTCTAAACAAAGAGATATAGAAGTTCTGACGCAAACTCGTACGCTATTAATCGAAAAAGATGGTGTAAATAAACGTGTAACTTATGTCCGCGGGGGTGTGAATAACACTGTAAAGGTTGAAGCGGTTTTAGTAGCTACTGGCCGCGTACCAGAAACAGATTTAGGGCTTGGTAATGTTGGGGTTACATATAATCAAGATGGTATTGAAGTTAATAAATATCTGCAAACTAATTCTTCAAATATTTATGCTGCTGGAGATGTGTTAGAGGGTGGCGCTAGATCTACCCACGCATCTTTGATTGAAGGCAGGGTGGTTGCAAACAATATTTTACATCCACGCAGCCAGGTAGAGCCAGATTACCTGGGGCTGCCTCGTGTAACTTATACTTTTCCAGAAATTGCATCTGCTGGTATAACAGAAAATGAGTGTATTAGGCGAGATCTACATGTTCGTACTGGATTAGCACCTCTTCATACGGTTGCTCGTAGTAACACTAGTGATTTTAGACATGGTTTTGTAAAGATTGTGGCCAATAAAAAAGGTATTATAATCGGAGGTACGATAGTCGCCCCGAATGCTTCAGATATGATACATGAAATTTCGCTAGCAATTCGGCAAAATATGACAGTAGAAGATTTGGCTAATATGCCGCATGCATTTTTAAGTTGGAGTGAAGCAATTCGAGTTGCGGCATCTCGTGCTATACGCTAATAATACGCTTTTGAATTCTAATTATATTTTAATGGTAAAATAACAACATCTATCTATCTGAGATATATATAAACATAGAAGACACTCAACAACTACTAGCCGACAAAGAGTTTAGCTACAAGGATACTAACCCAAGCGAGAGAGTAATATTCCTAACGGAGCTTATTGAGAATGGTAAAGTTGCCAAAGAAGTAGTAAATAATCACCACTCAAACATCCCTAAAGTAATATTGATTAATGAATGATATTTACGGTATAGGTTGGGGTTAGGTGGGTTGATTAAACACACGCCTCGCTTGAGTTGTAGGAGCTAGACGATAATAGATATCAAGTTGTTTACTACAAAGCCTTTTGCTTGGGTAATTATGTTGAAACGAAGTCAGAATTCTATGACGATAAAGACTCCGCTCAGGCTCGCTTTGACGAAGAATCTCGTAGGCTTGAGACAGAAGTATCTTGCCTTGAGCGATAAATATCTATTTTGTAGTTAATCAGCGCACTTTGTAGGGTGTTCCTAAACAAAAAAGGTTCCGAGGAACCTTTGAAATCTTTCTTGGTAGCGGGGGTAGGATTTGAACCTACGACCTTTGGGTTATGAGCCCAACGAGCTACCAGACTGCTCTACCCCGCGATATTACTTAAGTAATTGTATCAAGATAGTAAAGACGTGTCAACAATATTGATAATTAAATTATTTACAGTTATCTTTAACAACTTCTCTTATTTTATTTAAGAAAATTTTCTTATCAAATTTTTTGGCACTTTCTCGTATTTTGTTTTGTGAAAAACTAGTAGATTCCGCTTTTGTAATAGCATCTATTATACTCTTGACATCTTGGCTACTAAATAAAACACCAGTCTCACCATCTTTTACTATATCAAGTGTGCCTGCTTTACCTAATCCTATAACTGGCGCTCCAGCGGCAAGTGCTTCTACTGTTACTATACCAAAATCTTCTTCTGCTGGGTAAATAAAGCCACGGGCTCTGGTGATAATTTTTTCATATTCTAAATCGGATGCATCCCCAAACCTATCAGTTCTAAATTCAATACTATCACCAGCCATACCGACGAGTTTATCGTGTACAGGACCATTGCCAAAAACAATCAACTTTTTCTTTAGGATTGTAGCTGCTTGCACTGCCAGATCGTAGCGCTTATATGGAAGTTGGCGTCCAATTGTTACATAGTAATCCTCACGTTGTTTTTTTGGTTTAAATCTATCAATATCTACTGGCGGATGAATTACTTTAGAACTACGCTTATAGTATTTTTTAATTCTTTTGGCGGTTTCAGTAGAGTTTGCTATAAAAATGTCGACATTATTGGCGGCTTCTAAATCTAATTTACGCTGACGAGGTATAAGTAAAGGCATCAAAAACTTAATAATAGGATTTAATTTTCCATAACCTGGATCTTTTAGATATTCTTGATAATGACTCCAATAGTATCGTGGTGGAGTATGGCAGTAATTTATTATAACTTGATTTTGTCTTGTTTTAGTTACTTGATGTCCATGAAGATATGAGCTTGTAATTATAATATCAAAATCACTTAAATCGAGAGCGCGCATTGCTTTAACCGCAAGTGTGGGAAAAAGTTTGTTATATTTACGCAATAAATGAGGCAGCTTTTGTAAATAAGATGTCCTAATATTAATATTTTTAAATGCTGGTACTTTAGATTCTTCATAGATAGCAGTGTAGATTGGTGCTTCAGGAAAAGCTTCGTGTAGTGCTAAAACTACATTTTCAGCGCCTCCCATAGTACATAAAAAATCACAAACTATGGCAATCTTTGGTGATTGTTTATTCATCTATTTAGCCCCTGTTTTACGTAACACTACAGCAACCGTCTTAAATAGGATTTTAATATCTAACCAAAAACTCCAATTCTGTGCGTAAAAAAGTTCTAATTCAATACGCTCTTCAAAACTTAAATTACTGCGCCCAGAAACTTGCCAAAGACCAGTGACGCCTGACTTTACGCTGTGCAGTAGAGCTGTTTTGTTGCGATTAAATTTAGATTCTTGCGGCAAGATTGGTCTCGGGCCAACCATGCTTAAATCACCCTTTAGTACATTAAATAATTGTGGTAATTCATCCAATGAGGTACTACGTAAAAATTTACCAAATTTAGTTATGCGCGGGTCATTTGAAACTTTATGATTTTTACGATATTCTTCTGCTAAATCTGGTCTACCCATTTCCTCAAATTCATCAGCAGCATCTTTTTTGCCATACTTTGCAGACATTGATCGGAATTTATATAAATTAACTGGCTCAGAAAAACGACTTAAACGTTTTGATATATAGAGCGCTGGTCCAGGATTAAGGATTTTTTGTAAAATATACAGAATTACAAAAACAGGAGATAATATTACAATAGCTATAAAACTGGTTATCGTATCAAAAAATAATTTCGCTATTTCTCCCCAGCCTACCAAAGGTGTTTGACTAACAGAAATCATCGGATACCCTAAAAATACATCAATAGTATTTTTACCAGAATAGAACTCTGGCTCACCAGGGATAAAATTGTAGCTAATATGGCGAGTTTGTGCCGCGGCGAGTATTTTTTGGTTACGTGAATGATTATCATACAGGTCGGTTTGAATTATTGTTGTGATATGATTAGAATCAATAAATTTTAGAGCTGATTCAACTTGAGGATAGTGTATTACATTTATGTCTTCTGGGAGAGCGCTTTTTGGCCCAGCAATTGCTACTATTTTATAGCCACTCTTTTTTGTATCTGCTAAATTTTTAGCTATATCTGCTACAGCCGAAGAAGATCCAATTAATAAAACTCTGTTTGTGCCTATGTTATATTTGAATAATTGTGATCGTAACCAGCGTAAGAATTCACGCTCAATAACTAGCAAGGTGAAGCTACCGATCAGAGAATAAACAGCCACTAAACGTGCTGGAAATAGACTATTTTTAGTAATAAATTCCCATCCTAGAATGAGTAAAACTCCTATAATTGACCCAGCTGCCAATCTACTCCATTCTAGTAATCTGCGATTATAGACCTCGGATTGGTATAGGCCAAGCAGCGCTAATGCAGTAATCCAAAATGGAATTACAGATAATAATCCAGATAAATATTCTAAGGCGTACACTTCTGACGCTAAAGGTCTAGCATCATATAAAACCCGCAAAATATAAGATAAGCAAAGTGCTAGTAAGATTACAAAGCTATCAACTAGTAGCAGGAATAAACTATAATAGCGTGAGTTTCTGCCGAGCATATTACGTTAATTATAACACTTTTACGATAAATATAAATCTTTAATTAAAACTAGGTTTATTGCTCATGATGTAATATATAATATAGTATATGAAGAAGTTATTTTTAGGTTTGATACTTGCAAGTTTTATAGCTTTTGGCGTAAACTGTGGAATTTGCGTCGCATCAGCTGATAATTTTAATATAAAAACTTTTGATGCCGATTATGAGCTTGGGCGTGACAATGAAGGTCGCTCTTCACTAAAAGCGACTTGGCGTATAACTGCCGATTTTCCACCAAATCAAAATCATGGAATTGCGCCAACTTTTGTAAAAAGTTATGATGGTCATTCAACTAATTTCATACTTGAATCAGTTACGGATGAAAACGGTAACGCCTTGCAATATAAATGGAAGGATGATGAGCTTAGGATTGGTGATAAAGATACTTATGTAGAGGGTAAAAAAACCTATATTATAAAATATAGCCAACGTGACGTGACTAAATATTATAGTGATACAAAGAGAGATGAATTCTATTGGGATGTGATTGGTAATGAATGGCGAGTTCCGATTTCAAATTCAAGAATTAATATAAGACTCAGTGATAAAATTGCTGCTGCCCGTCAATCTGCGCCTAATTGTTATAAAGGTAGCCACGGATCAACAACCCGTTGCGACTTTATTGATGATAAAAACGATATTAAATTTTTAGGAGGTGCTTTATCTCGAGGCGAGGGAGTAACTATAGCGTTAGGTTTTAAATCAGGTACCTTTACTCCATATCAGAAAACTTTAGCCGAACAGTTATTTGAGAATTGGTTGTTTTTGCAGATACTTGTTAGTATCCCTGGGATAATTATTATCATCTGGCTGTCAATATCTTACTATGCTTCTATTGGTCGAAAGTCTGAATTAGATCCGATTACACCCGAATATATTCCACCTAAAAACACTAGTATAAAAGTATCAGCTAATATTTTACGCCGCCATGATACTCTAAAAGGCTCTACTATGGCTGCCCAGATTTTGGATTTTGCTGTGCGTCATTACATTAAAATTTACGAGACAGGCAAGAGTAAAATTTTAAGAACTATGCATTATGAAATTGAAGTTACACGTGATCCACAAGATCTTTTAGATGAAGAAAGAGAAGTCTTAAGCGATATGTTCAACGGGTTATTACCTAAGGTTGGTGATAAATTAAAATTAGAAAAATTGCAGAATAATTTGTCGTATACTAGACGTACATTTGATGATGAGAGTAATCTATCTAACCTAATGGAGGGTAAATATGATCTAAGGGAATATAATCAGACTCATGGTGATACATTCAAGAAACGATCTAAAATCTTGCTAATTATTGGAATAATATTACTTTCTCCAATTATATTATTTGCTTCAGCTGTGTCTTTTGGTATGTCCAAGAAGAAGGTTCTAACAGATAAGGGTCTAGCCTTACGACGCTATTTAGCTGGCTTAAAAATGTATATTGAAGTAGCAGAAACTGAAAGATTAAAAATGTTACAAAGTCCAGAGGGGGCTGATAAAGTTAAGGTTGATACAAATGATGAAAAGCAACTTGTAAAATTATACGAGCGCGTGTTGCCTTATGCTGTTTTGTTTGGTAGTGAAAAAGAATGGACAAAACAACTTGGCAAATATTACGAACAAGTTGGTAGTAATCCTGATTGGTATTATGGTCAGGGAACATTTAACGCAGCTGCGTTTGCTTCTGGTATGAGTGGTTTGTCATCCGTGGCGTCTAGTGTCAGTAGTTTCTCATCATCAGATGGTGGTTCTGGTGGTGGTGGATTTACTGGCGGCGGCGGAGGCGGCGGAGGAGGCGGCGGCTGGTAAGATTATGTTAATTGCAGCAATCAGCGGTGGGGTTGATTCTGTAGTATTGCTAGACTTATTATCAAAGCGTTATAAAACTAGTGATATTATAGTAGCTCATGTTAATCATGGCATTCGTGTGGAATCTTCAGAGGATGCCGATTTTGTACGGAAAATGTCAGCTAAATATGGAATGCAATACCGCCAAATAGATTTAAATTTAGGTCTCCATGCTAGTGAAGAGGTTGCTCGTGATCAACGCTATGCTTTTTTACGTAAATTATCTAAAGAGTTCAATGCCAAGATAGTAACAGCTCATCATGCTGACGATATTATAGAAACTATTGCCATAAATTTGGTACGAGGAACTGGTTGGCGTGGATTAGCTGTTATGAGCGCTAAAGATATTTACCGTCCTTTAACCTGTTTTTATAAGAATGATTTACTATTGTATGCTAAAAAGAACGGATTAGAATGGCGAGAAGATAGTACAAATAGTAGTGATTTATATTTGCGCAATCGTCTGCGTAAAAGAATTAAAACCTTAAATCCGTCTATTAAACAAAATCTAATTCAACTCTGGCGTAATCAGACTAAAATTGCTAGAGATATCAATAAAGAAACTGCTAAATTTTCTAAAAATTCTAGGTATTTTTATTTGATGATATCAAATGATGTAGCTGTTGAAATCTTGCGAAACTTTTTGCTTAATAAAGGTATAGCGCAAACTCGCCCACAACTAAACGATATATTGATTTCTATAAAAACTGCCAAAGCTGGTTCTAAAAGGACATTAAACTCATCGGTTAGTATGTGTTTTTCGATATCAGAATTTTGGTTAGAGTTTTGCTAAAAGATGGTATAATAATACGAGTGGGAATATTCGTTTGACAAGATAGAAAGGAATAATAACAGTTTTATGGCAAAATCTATGCCTCCAAAAGGTCCACGCCGATCTAAAAATACAGGTAAAGCTGCTAACATTTTGCGTTTGAGTTTGTTTTGGGCAATCGTTATTGTAGGTGGTTTGGCCTTAATTGCAATTTTTAATCCACCAGAGAATTTAAAAGAAGTACCAATATCTGATGTAATTAATCGTGCTAATAAGGGTGAAATTAGTAAGATTGAGGGTCAAGGCGGTCTTCTTAAGATTACGGAAAAGAATAAGCAAAAACCTTCACAGAAATCTTACGTTCAAGGCGGCGTTACTACTTTACTTCGTGATAATAATTTAAACAACCAAGCAAAGCAAACAATTATCCAAGATAAAGAACCTTCACAAACAGGTAATACTTTATGGAATTTGGCTATTATTCTTGTGCCTACATTACTGATTATTGGATTCTTTATGTTTATGATGCGTTCGGCTCAAGGTCAGAATAATCAGGCTATGGGATTTGGTAAAAGTAAAGCAAAACTCTACGGACTTGATAAAGAAAAAGTTCTGTTTAGTGATATAGCTGGTAATGATTCGGCTAAGCAGGATCTTGAAGAGGTTGTAGATTTCTTGAAGCATCCTAAAAAGTATAAAGAACTAGGTGCCAAAATACCAAAAGGTGTTCTTTTAGTAGGAAATCCTGGTACAGGTAAAACTATGTTAGCAAGAGCTGTTGCTGGCGAGGCCAATGTACCCTTCTTTTCTATATCTGGTTCTGAATTTGTGGAGATGTTTGTAGGTGTTGGTGCTAGCCGTGTGAGAGATTTATTCTCAAAAGCCAAGAAGAATTCTCCATCAATTATATTCATCGACGAGATTGATGCGGTTGGCCGTAAGCGTGGTAGCGGTATGGGTGGCGGTCATGATGAGCGTGAACAGACATTAAACCAAATTTTGGTTGAAATGGATGGATTTGAAACTGGTACAAATGTAATTGTTTTGGCGGCAACTAATCGAGCCGATGTTCTTGATCCAGCGCTTTTACGACCTGGTCGATTTGATAGGCGTACAAATATTACTCTTCCAGAACGAAAGGATCGCGAAGAAATTCTAAAGGTTCACTTTAAAAATAAACCTACCGAGGAAGATGTTAATTTAGATAAAATGGCTGCTAAAACTGCTGGTAGTAGTGGTGCGGATTTGGCAAATATTGCTAATGAAGCTGCAATTATTGCTGCACGTCGTAATGCTAAAAAAATTAGCAATGCAGATTTAACAGAAGCTTTTGAGAAAGTAGCGATTGGACCAGAGCGAAAAGCTAAAGTTATGAATGAAAAAGAAAAAGAGCTTACGGCTTATCACGAAGCAGGCCATGCTTTAGTCGGCCATGTCTTGCCAGATTCTGACCCAGTCCATAAGGTTACAATTATCCCACGTGGTGGAACTGGTGGTGTAACATGGTTCTTGCCACCTGAAGATAAGAGCTACACTAGCGTTTATGAGTTTAAAGACGTTTTAGCTAGAGCCATGGGTGGTCGTATAGCTGAGAAGATTTTATATGGTGATGATGGAATTACGACTGGCGCAGGTTCTGATTTACGTAAAGCTACTGAAATCGCTCGTGATATGGTGATCGAACAGGGTATGGGTAAGAAATTACGTGACCAAGTCTTTCATGATGATAATGGCGGTATGGTATTTGATAAGATAACCCATTCTAGACCATACTCTGATGCTACTGCTAAGGCTATAGATGAGGAAGTTGAGGCCTTAGTGAAAGAGGCATCTAAGCGTGCAGAGATAATCTTAACAGACAGTAAGAACCGCAAGAGTCTAGATGATCTGGCAAATGCTTTGTTAGATAAAGAAACACTTGAAGAAAAAGAAGTTAACGAAATTTTGAAAAATGCACATCTGCCAGAGTCGGCACGTTTGCATAAATAGGTTTTTAGTCTATGGGTAGGGTTAGACGCGTAGTACAGAAGATGAACCAGCGTATAACAGTACAGCTGGCAGCTACTTTACTAGCAGGATCTACCCTTTTATCTAGTGGGCTTGGATTGTACAGAGATCGTATTTTAAATTCGCAGTATCTGAATTGCGAGGGTCCATGTTATCCTGTTGGAATTGATGCATATACAGCGGCTTTTACTGTACCTGACTTTATGTTTTTCATATTAGTCTCTGGGGCATTGAGCGTCACTTTTATACCTGTTTTTAATCAAAGGTTAGCAACAGGTAATAAGAAATCCGCCTGGCAACTTAGCGCCAGTTTGATTAATTTTATGGCGCTAATAACATTGGTAACTAGTATTCTTATAATAATATTTGCCGAGCCGTTATTGCGCTATATTATTGCACCAGGTCTTAGTGAATCTGGTATGGCGTTAGCTGTTAGTATGATGCGTGTGATAGCTGTTAACCCATTCTTGTTTGCTATTGCGACTGTGATAGCCAGTGTTCAGCAGGCGGTTGGTCGATTTGCTTTTTACGCCTTGGCTCCAACTATCTATAATATAGGTATTATAATTGGAGCTACAGTATTTACTGGTGGTATAAATATATTTGGTTTTCAAATATTTGAAGGGGGCATAATGGGTGTGGCGCTTGGTGTAGTGCTTGGATCTATTCTACAACTGGTAGTCAGTTCCATTGGCTTAATAGGTCTTGGTTTTGATTATGAATTTAAGATTTTTTGGCGAAATAAAGGTTTTAGAAAAGTACTTAACTTATTACCTGCTCGATCATTTGATCAGGGTATGGATTACGTAGTTAGTCTAATGGAAACTAATTTAGCTAGTCGCATGACTGAAGGCACCGTGCGAATTTTTCAGCAGGCTACTACTCTTCATGTTGTACCGATTAATTTAATAGGTGTATCTATAAGTACAGCGGCATTTCCGCGTCTAACTGAAAGATTATCCGAAAACCGTATAGACCTGTTTAAAGATGAACTCCGTTCTGTAATTAGAGCAATTATATGGCTTGCTTTACCTGTTGCTATAATTACATACTTTACTCGTGGATATGTAGTGAGTTTTATAAGTCACCGTGGTAATTCTTTAATGGCTGGATTGCTTGGCGTTTTTGCGGTGGCTATTCTATTTCGGTGTCTTTATCATATTTTGGCGCGAAGTTTTTATGCCCAGCAGGATACTAAGACGCCACTTTATATATCAATTGTGGCTATATCATTAAATGTATTTTTAGCAATTTGGTTTACTTTTAGCTTGCGCTATGGCGCATATGGATTGGCTGTTGCTCAGGCAATAGTAGCAATTGTCGAGGTTGTAATTCTGTTTACAATGATGGAGATGCGAACCCCTGGAGTGCTTAATAAATATTTCTGGCAAGGTATATTAAGGATGGCTAGTGCGGCTGGGTTTATGTCGATAATATGTTACTTTATGGTACACTGGCTACCTTTTGAAGCTGGAGCAAGAAGTCTTTATGAGGCTGTACCAAAGTTTATACTTATAGTGCTAGTTAGTTTGAGTACATACTTAATGCTTAGTCGTTTATTACAGATTAAGGAATCTGAGCCAGTGATGCGTAAACTGCGCAAGGTATTCTTTAGGGCTTAATAGTTTATGTTATAATATGCCTTAATATGCAGGATAAAATTCGTAATTTTTGTATTATCGCCCACATAGATCATGGTAAATCAACGTTGGCTGATCGAATGATGGAGATGACGGGGACGGTTGCTAAGCGTGAGATGAAATCACAGTTACTTGATAGTATGGATTTAGAGCGTGAAAAAGGTATAACTATAAAACTTGCGCCTGTTAGAATGTGTTATAAAGGAATTCATTTAAATTTGATTGATACTCCAGGGCATGTAGACTTTAGTTATGAGGTATCGCGTAGTTTACAGGCATGTGAAGGCGCGGTGTTGGTGGTTGACGCTAGCCAGGGTATTCAGGCGCAGACATTAGCTAATGTTTATTTAGCGATGGAGCAGGATTTAAAAATAATCCCCGTTCTAAATAAAGTAGACTTACCAGCTGCCGATGTACCGCGTGTCTCTAAGCAGGTGATCAATCTGCTAGGATGTAATGAAAGTGATATTATTCAAATTTCTGCTAAAACTGGCCAGAATGTTGACCAGGTATTAGATGCAATTATAGAGAGAATTCCTTCACCAAAGGGTGAATTAAATAGTCCAGTACGGGCACTTATTTTTGATAGTTACTACGATGATTACCGCGGCGTGATTCTATATGTGCGACTAGTTGATGGGCAAATTAAAAAGGGTGAGGCGATTCATATGCTTGCTACTAATGCTAATGGTTTAGCATTAGAAGTTGGGCATCTAAGTCCAACTATGTGTTCTGACCCATTACTTGATACTGGTGAGATTGGGTATATTATCACTAATCTTAAAACCACCCGTGAGGCTCGGGTTGGTGATACGGTTAGTTTAAAGAAGTATTTT
Organism: TM7 phylum sp. oral taxon 348; assembly: GCA_007845485.1. Lineage (GTDB taxonomy): Bacteria > Patescibacteriota > Saccharimonadia > Saccharimonadales > Saccharimonadaceae > SDRW01. The sequence goes on along the minus strand of SDRW01000001.1, from coordinate 242,107 downwards.
GATTAAATTAATTTCTGATTGACAAAATATTAAAAATATGTATAATAAGTTATGGTTATAACAATCCCGTTATAACTTCGCTCCTTACAGTATAGGATAGGTGATGTAAATGTTGCCAGGCAAGAGGCTTGACGTTTTGATGAAAGCTATGAATGAATCAAGGCAAGTCAAAAAAGATGCCTATAAAGAACTGAAAGAAGCTGGCAATAAACTGGTTACTGCACGTGACTCCTTGAATCAAGCATGGTATTTAGAGCAAGGTGAGTACGAAAAGTATCTGGATGATAAAGAATCTTTCAAGCGTATGCGTAGTTTGTGTGGTTGTAATGTCAAATTCATCGAAGGAGTTCTAGATAACTTACTAGAAATGATAGAGCGACTGCAAGAGAAACTTCAGAAATCTGAAAGTCGCCACCTGAGTTCTACTCTGAGAATTCAGATTCGCGAGTATGAGGAAGAATATTCTTGCTATGATCAAGACATTTGTCATCACAATAATATGATTATTGCAGCTCAAGCTGAACTTGACAAAGTTTTGCATACTCTTCGAGACTACAGGGGTAAGCGCAAAGAGCTTAAACCAATTTTTGATTCAGCCAAAGAGAAAAGGGATGATGCTCAAGTAGAGCATAAATCTGCTGTTTTGGATTATTCTAATTCAGCTCGAAAGTTCGCTACATATCGTAATTACTTGGCCGAAAAGATCGGCATTCCCAGTAGGTATCGTCGTAGTGGTGTGTTCGTCGAAATCCGTTCGGACTATTCTGTTATGTTCTACTTTGGTGGAAAAGGCGGACCTAAAGGTGAAGGCTGTGGTTACTATGTCATGAACAAAAAAGGCAAGGTAATTTATCGGCAGCGCCCAGTTAAACTAACAGGGCAGGGCTAGGTAGCCTAAAACGAACCCAATTTAACTATTTAAAGTAAGGAGGAATATACCCCGTATTAAGTTAAAATACGGGGATTTACTTTGATATATACTGGATTATCGACGCTAAATTTATAAAATGTTATAATTTACAAAATGGCAAATAAAGTTATTGTCCAGCCTCTTCCTGGCTACAAAGAAGTCAAACCCTTCGTCTATGCGGGGTTTTTCCCGGTGTCCAACGAAGATTATAATGATCTGAAAGAAGCGATCGAGAAGCTGAGTTTGAGCGATTCAGCGCTGCAGTTTGAGTCGGAAAATTCGCCAGTGCTGGGCTACGGCGTGCGGATCGGTTTCCTCGGGTTACTTCATATGGATATTATTCGTGAGCGTTTAGAGCGCGAGTATAATTTGGATCTCATCGTCACTAATCCGAGCACTGATTATCAAGTCAGCCTGACTAACGGCGAGGAGTTGGATATCAAATCAGCCAGCGAACTACCTGACCCAGCGCAAATTACCGAGGTTCGCGAGCCGTGGATTGATGGTGAAATTGTGGTGCCGCAGGACTACATCGGTGCGGTGATTCAGTTGATTGTCGCCAAGCGTGGCCGGCAGAAAAACCTTAGCTACATCGACGAGAGGGCGCTGATTTCCTTTACGGCACCGCTGGCAAATTTACTGACTGATTTTTATGATCAATTGAAGTCGGTAACTAGCGGTTACGGTTCGTTTAACTATGAGCTGGCGGGCTACCAGGCGGAAGATTTGGTGCGCGTTGATTTTTATGTGGCGGGCGAAATGGTCGATGCGCTGAGTGTGATGTGCCATCGTTCGGAGGCGCCAGGCTTGGGCCGGGAGATCGTCAAAAAACTCAAAGAAGTGGTGCCGCGCCAGAGCTTTGAAGTGGCATTGCAGGCAGCAATCGGCGGCAAGTTTATCGCCCGCGAAAACATTGGCGCTTACCGCAAAGACGTTACTGGCTATCTGTACGGCGGTGATGTCAGCCGTAAAAAGAAGCTCCTCGCTAAACAAGCTCGCGGTAAAAAGCGCATGAAACGCTTCGGCAAGGTTGACATTCCGAGTGAAGCGTTTATGGTGATGTTAAAGAGGGATTAAAGCCGTACCAAATGCACACCATAAAAATCAAACGTGCCTTAATTTCTGAGACATAAATTACTGCGCATAGTATAATAAACCACATGGAAGAAACGAAATTTTCTCTAAATCAAACACCAATTAGCACGATTTTGGCTTGGGTGGAGAGTGGGGCGATTGCTATTCCGGAAATTCAGCGCCCGTTTGTTTGGACTAGCAGTCAAGTGCGCGATTTGATGGATTCGCTGTATCAGGGCTATCCGGTTGGCTATATAATAACCTGGCAGAATCCAGATGTGAGGCTGAAGGACGGTTCTACTTCGCAAGGCAAGCGGATTTTGATCGATGGGCAACAGCGAATCACTGCTTTGCGAGCGGCGATAAGTGGCTTGAATGTGATTGATAAAAATTATAAAAAACGCCGCATTGCTATTTCGTTCAATCCGATTACAGAGGAATTTCGTACGCGCACAAGTTCGACGGAGCGCGGCAAAGAATGGATTGGCGATATCGCCGAAGTTATGGTGAATGGCTATGATACGCTAACGTTTGTCGATGAATATGTTGCCAAAAATCCAAACACGACGCGCCAGGAAATTAATTCGCGTCTGAATCGCCTCATTCAAATTAAAAATAAACAAATTGGCGAAATTCAATTAAGTCCGGCGCTTGATATCAATGTTGTTAATGAAATTTTTGTACGCATCAATGCTAGCGGCGTAAATTTGAGCAATGCGGATTTTGCGATGAGTAGAATTGCTGTTTACGAAAAAGAGCCGGGCGATGAAATAGGTATGAAGCTGCGTAAATTCATCGATTACTTTGCGCACCTATCGGCTGCGCCGGAGCAGTTTGAAACTATTGCAGAGAACGATACGCATTTTGCCGCGACGGATTATTTTGCGAAGATTTCGTGGCTCAAAAACGAGACAGACGATTTGTATGACCCGACTTACAATGACATCATCCGCGTCATTGGCTTGACGCAATTTGCGCGCGGTAAATTGGGTGATATCGTGGCGCTGCTTTCTGGGCGTAATTTTGAAACCCGCCAAAACGAAAAAGAAATTGCCGATGAATCGTTCAAAAAATTAGAAAAAGGACTGTATCAATTTACGAACGAAAATAAATTCAAGCATTTCGTGCAAAATGTTTTGCGGGCGAGCGGCTATGATGAGCCTGGCATGTTGATCGCGCGTAACGCTGTAAATTATGCGTACGCGATGTATTTGCGGCTGCTGGATGTTGGCGAAAATCATGCTATGGTTAATTCGTCGGTGCGGCGTTTGCTGGCGATTTCGTTGATGACCGGTCGCCATTCTGGCAGCTTTGAGACGCGGTTCGAGCAAGATATTAAGCGCATCAATCAGCCGGGCGATATTACGAAATTTATCGCCACGCTCGAAGAGCAGGAACTTTCGGATGCTTTTTGGAATTCAACTTTGGTTGATGAATTTGATAAGCCAACGGTCAATAATCCGTTTTGGCATATGTTCGTGGCGGCACAGAATAAGCTGCTCAAACAAAGCTTTTTGTCAAAAAGCAACCTAGCGCGTGATTTAGCAACGGGCGAAATTCATCATATTTTCCCGAAAAATTATTTGGTGAAAAACGGCTACGATAAGACAAAATATAACCGAATCGCCAACTTTGTCCATTTGAAAAATGACATCAATGTTTCGGTTAGCGACGCTGCTCCGAATAAATATTTGAGTAATATTTTGAGCGGAGACAATAATCATCACAGTGATATTGCGAGCGAAAAGGAGCTCGCAGATAACTTTAACGATAACGCAATTCCGCAAATATTGATCGAGGCAGACGCAGATGATTATGCAGATTTTCTGCGGCAGCGGCAGCGTTTGATGGCGCAAATGCTGAGAGAGTATTACGAGAGTTTGTAGTTTTAGTGCTTTCGGGCGACCTGCTTATGTGCTGTTTGGAGGTCTGTTATAATTAGTGGCGGTATGTTGAAAAATAACGAGAAGAAGCCGATTCTCTACATCGACATGGACGTAACGCTGGTGGATTTTGTGTCGGCGTTTGATAGGGTTGAGCCGGAAATTTTGCGCGAATATGACGGGCGGCCGGATGATATTCCGGGGATTTTCGCGCTGATGGAGCCGATGCCGGGCGCGATCGAGGCGGTTGAGAAGCTGCGGCAAAAATACGACCTTTACATTTTGTCGTCGTCGCCGTGGGAAAATCCGACGGCGCTGGTCGACAAGTTGGCGTGGGTGAAAAAATATTTTGGCGGCGATGGTTTGGAGAATATATTTTTTCGAAAAGTTGTGTTTTCGTCGGTTAAGCACCTGAGTCGTGGCGACATTTTAATTGACGATCGCACGGCAAACGGCGCGGGCGATTTCGAGGGCGAGCACGTATTGTTTGGTAGCCGAGATTTTCCTGACTGGGAGGCTGTGTTGGGCTACTTAATTTAATAAGATATCTTAACTTTAGAAAATTTGATGATAAAAGTCGGCTTAAACTATTTCGGGTTTTAAATTACTGTATGGTAAAATGACTCTTATGGGGTATTCGCAATGAAACTTTATCTATCTTCTCAGCACATGGGGTCTGCTTCACATGTACTGCTTGAAATGATTGGAGACAAAAAGAGGGTGGGTGTAATAGCCAATGCAATTGATATGTCTGATGGTCGTCATAGAGCTGATAGACTACAAAAAGAAGAGGCTAGATTAAATAAGCTTGGCTTAGAGACAGAAGAACTAGATTTACGAGAATATTTTGGTGATTCGAAGACTTTGAAGGATAGGTTGAAGCAATTTGGTATGGTGTGGGTTAGAGGTGGTAACGTATATACACTGGTTCGAGCCATGGAACAATCAGGATTTAGTAAAGTTGCATCTGAGATGATACGAAACGATAGCCTGGTCTTTGGAGGGTATAGTGCTGCTACTATAGTTGCAGCACCTGATTTATTGGGATCAGAATTAATAGACGATCCTCATGAGATTCCTTTTGGCTACCAAGAACAGGCGCCGCCCATGAAAGCATTAGGGCTCATTGATCACTATATAGCGTGTCATTATGAAAGCAAGCAACCTTGGGCTAAAAATGTCCCTGACTACGTAGATTATATAACTAAAGAACGCAAAGATATTTTAAAACTAAGAGACGGTGAAGTGTATATTATTAATGGCGATGTTGAAAGTGGATATGTTGCATGAATAGGGGAGGATAATTATGTATAAAAATAGAGAACAGTTTGTAGCCAGTCCAGATACTGAGACAAAAAGGACTCATATCGACAAGCTTCAATTAGTAGCCGACTTCTTAAGAAAAGATGCTTTGGAGGTCATTACTGCTGCTAATAACGGTCACATAGGTGGTAGTCTTTCGTCTGTTGAGTTACTGACTGCGATGTATTTTGGCGGTCGTTTTAACTTTGATCCGGATGATCCGGACAACCCAAACCGTGATAGAATATTAATTCGTGGACACGAGGGGCCGATACGATATCCTATATTTTCGCTACTAGGGTATATTGATAGAGATGAACTAGGGATGTATCGACAGCTAGGGTCTCGTTTGCAAGGTCACGAGGATATGCACGAGACACCTGGTGTAGATATTACACCAAGTGGATCGCTTGGCATGCTACTTTCTTATGGAGTTGGTGCTGCAATTGCATCAAAAGAACACAACCGAGATAACAGGACGATAGTATTTTTGGGCGATGGAGAGGAGCAGGAGGGTAATGTAAGTGAAGCCGCAAGGCATGCGGCTGCGCTCAATCTAGATAATCTAATATGTATCATAGACAAAAATGGTAAGCAGCTGTCTAGACCAACCAATCATTCTGATTCAGCTTCAAATTTGAAGGAAATTTGGTCTGGATACGGGTGGGGTGTAAAAGAGATAAAAGACGGTCACGATATAGAATAGATAATTGACGTATATGACGAATTGCAGGATTTGCGCAAACCCACTGTAGTTATTGCTCATACAATCAAGGGGTATGGTGTTGAAGGAAGTGAAGAGCATTTCAGTGGATATCATACGTTGAGTGCCGTCCCGGACAGAGCGGTTGTCGGAAGGGCTATAGGAAAGATAGCGAATAGACTTGGCGATGCAGGTGTGTCATTGGAAGATATTAAGTCTTATGCAATGGAGCACATGACTAGACCTTATGCTACTAGCCCTTCTGACAGTAGCAGTGTAATAGATGAAGAGGTGTTTAATTTGAGATATGATGGAGAATCGGGTGTTAATCTTGAGATGGCTCAATCACTTTTCTTTGATGAGTTAAGACAGAATATAGAGAAGCTTGAGCCATCAGCCCCGTTCTACTTTGTTACTCTAGATCTTCTGCGCTCAGACATAGTTAAGGAAACTGGTCTTGAGAGTTTTGCTAACTTTATCGATACTGGTATTCGCGAACAGCACGCAATTGCTATGTCGCATGGTATTTCGGTTGAAGACCCGACGGCAAGAATATATGTTTGTTATGGTGATGCATTTGTTTATCGAGCATTAGACCAAATGAATGCAGCTGCTCAAGCCGGTAGCAATATTCTTATAGCTGGAGAAAATGCTGGTATTTTCCAGGGGCAAAATGGCAAGACTCATCAATCTATTGGCCAACAGGGTGCTCTACTTCATGTGCCAGACATGAGTGTATATGAGCCGTCGGATATCAATGATCTATACAATGTGTTTTCTAAAGCTCTATACGAGAATGAGGGTGTTAGCTATGTCAGGTTGCATCGCGGTACGGTAAAGCTTGATCGTGATGAATCAGATAAGGGCGCTACTGATGCATACTATGTACATAAAACCGACAAAACACCAGAATTAACTATTATAGGCAGTGGTTTCATGCTCCAAAATGCCGTTGATGCGGCCAAAACATTAGAGACTGAGCACGGTATACCAACGTCTGTCATCAATGTAGTTGACCAGAAATCATTATCCCAAAGGTTGCCAGAAATACTTGATACAGATGCCCCAATTTTAACGGTGTATAACGGCGACCCCTCTATATTAAAGAATTCGGTCAGCTCGGCCATTTTGGAAAATCCTGATATATCTAAACCTCGTGGTATCATAGGCCATGGCTTTACTGAAGGGACGTCAGGGTCGGTTAGTGACCTAATACGTCATTTTGGGTTCGATGAAGAGGGAATCACCAATGTAGCACTTGAGGGTTTGCGTAGGTTTAACAAATGACTTCACATACTGTAATTATACTTGGTGGAAATAGTGCAAGTAATAAGATTTGGGTTGATGACATGTGCGCGCATTTAAATCCAGACTTTAACGTAGCTACTCACGAGTATTTACATTGGAAGGGCGCTGATCACGATATAGATTTTGATATAGAACTTGCTAGACTTGAAAGGTTCATTAAACGAAATAATATCAAAGAATATTCTATTGTAGCGAAATCAGCTGGACTGCTACTATCTCTTATCGGAGTTGGAAATGGTGTATTGTTTCCCGTGTCAATTGTGGGATTTGGTTTACCTCTAGAATATGCTAGATATAGAAAAGTAGATATAAGCTCACTTATTGCAGATATATCAAAAGAACATAGAATCCTCATTATTCAAGGTACGAGAGATCCGCAAGGCTATGCAAGTGCTGTTCGGCAAATAATACCAAATAATATCCTGCTGACACGTGTAAGATCAGATAGCCATGCATACGATAATTTTAAGAAAATGTCAAGATATGCACAAACATTTATCATGACAAATCAGCCAGAAGAAGAGAGAGTTTTTCCAGAGGCTCAAGGCTCTTCTTTGAATGAAGCGGTTTTAAGGGTGCATAGGTCACGAGGTGGGTATAGGCCTTATAGTGCCTGGATGTACGACCCTTTTGGTTATATACGAGCGTTTACTTACGGTGAGGTAAAGTATATAGCCAAAAGAACATCATATTCTAAAGCTGTACGCGAAAAAGATAATGCAGAAGAAGCTTTTAAGCGCTTAGATGGGACATCTATTGGGAATCGCACAATAGCGGTGGTTGTGCCAAGTTCTTTAGTGATGATTGATAACGAAACCTGCTATCTGGTGTCTGAATACAAGAGTGCTGACTATAATGGATGCTTTTATCTACAGCGTAGCAATATTACTTTATCGGCGAATGAAGTTAAGCTTATAGTGGAGGAGTTTGCAAATAAAGGTGTAATCTATTCAGGCTTTCTGCCGCGAAATACTATAGTAACGGATAGTAATATATTTCTCATCGACTGGGAGGACGCGGAATTCAGTGATACTCCAGTGATGTTTGATGTATTGTTAAAAACTAATTATCTCATTGGCTGGAGTCTTATTTCAAAAGTTTTGCCTATTCTCGAACAGTCTGGTGCTTTTAAAGAGCCTGGCGAAAATCTGCTTACGGGCGAATATGAAAAAGTATTTTTAAATATGTTGGGCTCTAAGTCGAGCGGTGTGGGTAATTTGAAAACCATGCCCTATATGAATGCGATATCAGCAGAGTCATATGTAAGCGGTGACGGCGTTGGCGGTAGATTAAAGCGTGACGATATAGTATGCGCTTTATCGCCGTTTATACCTATTGAAGTTGAAGTATTTATTGATATACTACTCGCTAGAGACGCAAAATTAAGGTCAGATTTGCTTCATGAGCATCTGTCTAATGCAGTTAGGTCAGCAACCTTAGAAAGTCATTGTGATGTATCGGCGACAACAGTTAATGCAAGGTTACTTAAAACTTTACGTAGTATAGTGAGAAGCCATTTAAAGTATAATAAGGTATCGGTGCCAGGGGCTATTACTAGTTTATATGATTACGGTGAGCCAAATAAGGACACTATTGATAAGATTGCACGATTTTTAGCATTATAGTTCATCAAGCCCTAGAGAGTTTCGAACCCTATGTGTCACTTCATTAGCTTTATCACGTGCTTGTTCGCCACCTTCGGCAAGAGCAAGCTTTACGTCTTTTTCATCAATATTCTCGTAGCGATCACGAAAATCGGTCAAAAAATCATTAAGTCTGTCAGTAAGAAGATTCTTAAAGTCGGCCATCACCATTTCTCCGTCAAGATGTGCTTTTTTTAGATTTAAGACCTCATCCTTATCTTCTGAATCTGTAGATAGTAATTCTGCCACCATGAAGTGGCTATCAAGAGTGTCGTTCATTTCACCTGGTAGGGCAGTTTGGGCTTTTCTGACTTTTTTGCCACCTCGTCTGCAGAGTCTCTTAGTAGTATTGCACTTTTAGGTCGAGACTTACTCATCTTGCCATCTCGTGCATTTAAGGCTGCTATACGTAAAGCTTTACGCGCTAGGGACTTTGGTTCTACTAGAATGCCATCGCTAGTTGCGTCGTACTTGGTGTTGAATCTACGCACCAATCTACGGGTAAGTTCGAGGTGGGAAAGCTGATCCTCTCCCACTGGAACATGAGTGGCGTCTTGTATGGCTATGTCAGCAGCCATGAGGACAGGATATCTAAAAAGCGAAAGATTAACGTTTGACGCGCTTTGATCATTTTTAAGTTTATCTTTGAGCGTCGGTACTCTCTCTAGTTCTGCGGGAGTTGTGTGTCTATCAAAAAGATTTGCCAAATATAAAGTTTGGTTTTCTATCTGACTCTGAAGGTATATTGATGTTCTGCTCGTATCAACACCTGCAGCAAGAAGGGCACGAGCAGCTACTAGTCGAGTGGCGGAAACTGTCTTTGGCTCCTGATCTGTTAGTCCGTGAATATCCGCCACAAAGACGCCAATAGGTCCATCAAATTCCTCTTGCATATTCACTACCGGTTGTATAGCGCCTAGGTAGTTGCCTATTGTTAATTCACCTGTAGGTCGCACTCCCGTTAGTGCTTTTGGCTCTCTTCGTATCATAATACTAACGTATCCTATTCAATTTAATAATTTAAGAGTTGCATATAATTACATATAAATTGTACCACAGAAATGTTAATAGTTGATAGCTATTATGGTAAATTAGTCTTATGAGATGATCTATTTAATATCGATTCGCTTATGTAGAGGTTGATATATAAGAATGTCATAACGGAATTCAGCGTGCATTAACTATAGAGAGCACGGAGAAATGATTAAGATTCACACCCCAGGAAATTATCGTAAAAATCACAATATCATTAAGTTTGCCAGGAGCGCGTCAACAACGGATTTGACGGTCGTATTCATTCACGGTCTTTACGGCACGGCGGGCGATAGGGGCTCGAAGTCGTACATTTTGGGCGAGAAAATTCGCCGTTTGGGCGTAGCGAATGTGGCTTATCTTAATTCGTCGCGGGATTGGAAAATTTATAAATCGGGCGATGAAAAGAAGGCTTTTTGCGAGAAAACTTTCGACGAGGAGCGCCGCGATATTTTGGATATATTTCGCGTTTTAAGTGAGCGCGCGCCGGAAGTTTTTGGCGCGCGGCAAAAGCGTTATCAAATCGTGGCGAATTCTATGGGCGGCACTATGGCGAGCACGCTGCGCGAGGTTTTCTCACACGTCGAGAAAATTGTCTTGTGCGGTTCGGGCACCGGCTCTAGTTCGGCGACGAAACCGATTCTTTCGACTTATCCGTCCAAGCGTTACGTCACCAGCGCGGCGGCGACTTTCACGGGCGATGTGCTGCTGCTTCAGGGCGAAAAGGACGTGGTCGTGCCGCTTGCGTCGCAGGACGAATTGCTGGCGGCGTACAGCTCGGCGAGGCTTGCTGTCAAAAAGATAGTCCCCGGCGCGAATCATAATTTTTCGAAAATTGATGGCGGTAATCAGCCATTGGCGTACGAGTTGTACGTTAGTGTGATTTTTAGTTTTTTGATGGGCGTTGAGTAAGCTTGGGCGAGCGAGGGTGTTGCGGCTGCGGCTTTAGACCGGCGCGAATTTTTCATCGCGTCTGCCGGGTGTTATAATTAAGTATGCTTGAAAATAACCTAAAAAATCTGATCAAAAACTACCAACCGAACCAAGCAGCCAGTGATGTGGTGCAGCGAACTAAAATCGTGCTGTTGGTCGGTATTTCTGGCGTGGACAAACAGCAAGAGCTAAGAGAGCTTGTGTTGCCGTACGGTGAAGACACACTTCATATGGGAACTGGAGGAATTGATATTGTCGATGAAGAAAATGGAGGAGGCGGAGTTATGCTTCCGCCTATTATTGAGGAAGATGATCATGAAGGGCTGCTGCTTGTCGATGGAATGCACCGAACAACACTGGCGAGGCGTATGGGTATAAAAATAATTAGGGCTGTAGTGATTAGAGGGGTTGATAGCTGCTTTGCTGTCACCAAACGCCGCTTACCAAACGAATGGAATGAAGTGACAACATTCCCTACGCTCGGTGATCTAAAAGCTGCCCGTAAGCAGGGATTTATTCATCGAAATAAGGGCAGTGCACCTGGTGATGGAAGTGCTGTGTATCGTGATTTTTCATTCTTTACTGGCAGGGGTAAAGATGAACGAAAATGACAAATCGATCATTTATATCGATATGGACGGCGTGCTGGTCGATTTTGAGTCTGCCTTGACGAAGGTTTCGCCCGAGATGTTGGAGAAATTCGCCGGTGAGTACGACAATATCCCAGGCATTTTTGCCTTGATGGATCCGGTGCCAGGAGCTCTTGAAGCTGTCGATAGACTGAAAGAAAAATATGATTTGTATATTTTGTCATCATCGCCATGGGAGAATCCGACAGCGTTAGGCGATAAGCTAGCGTGGGTAAAAAAGTATTTTGGTGGCGATGGTCAGGAAAATATTTTCTTTCGCAAAGTTATATTTTCGTCTGTTAAACACTTGAACCGCGGCGATATTTTAATTGATGATCGGACAGCAAATGGCGCAGGTGATTTTTTAGGTCGACACATCCATTTTGGTAGTTCTGAATTTCCTAATTGGCAATCTGTACTTAATAGTTTATTATAGATATTTATGTTAGATATAGAAAAGCTAATCAAGGATTATGAACCGAATAAACAAGCCATTGAGCTAGTTCGGTCAACCAAGGTTGTGTTGCTTGCTGGTATCACTGGCGCAGGGAAAGATACTATAAAAAAGCGGCTTTTAAAAATGCCATATTTTCGAGATATTGTTTCGCATACGACTCGTCTACCAAGAGTTAATAACGGTAAGGCTGAAGAGGATGGAGTTGATTATCATTTTATTGATCAGCCAACGGCAATGGAAATGTTGCAAAAGCGTGAATTTGTTGAGGCAAAATTTGTCCACGGTACCATTTACGGTACGTCAGTAGCAGAAATAAAATTAGCTTATGATCAAAACAAAGTAGCAATTACCGATATTGATGTTCAAGGCGTGGCAGAGTATGAAAAACTTTCTCCTTGTGGGATAGCAATTTTTATTGTACCGCCAACTTATCAAACTTGGATCGAGAGATTAAAAAAACGATACAAAACAGAAGCAGATTTTCAGGCCGAATGGCCAAAGCGTCGTCAATCTTCTATTGAAGAGTTGAAGCATGCATTAGAAGTGCCTTATTACCATGTGATTATTAATGATGATTTAGATAATGCAGTGCAGACATGTTGTGAGATTATTAAGCGTGGTGATTTATTTAACTCTAGAGACGACCATGCTAGAATAACAGCGCGTAGCTTGCTTAATGATTTACAAAAACTAATTTAGCACTCACTTTTATGGAGTGCTAAATTATGCTATAATATTGATATGACAGACAGACAATCTCATATTTTGATTGCAATTATTGAGCAGTATGCTGAAATTGCTGCGCCAGTTGGTAGCGTTATGCTAGCAAAATTATTTGGCGTAAGTAGCGCAACTATCCGTAGTGAGATGGTAAAATTAGAACATATGGGATATATTATGCAACCTCATACTAGTGCTGGGCGTATACCTACTGATAAAGGATATAGATATTACGTTAATCAAATTACAGAACAATCCTACACGCCAGAATTGCCGTCTTTGGATCGTAGTACAAAATTTATAGAAGCTAGAGTTGCTAGCAATCACGACCGAGCGGATAAGATGATACGTAGCGCCGTTGATAGTTTGGTTGAGTTGACTCATAATCTTGGTATAGCTACAATTGATGGGCAGCTATATATGAGCGGTATAGGTAGTTTATTTAGTCAGCCGGAATTTATGAATGGAGGCACTGCTCCTCAATCTGTAGCGCGATTGCTTGACAATTTAGAGCCTTGGCTACGCGAAGCATCACCGGATGAGCCTCTTAATGTGTATATTGGAGAAGAAAACCCAATTGGAAAATCAAGTGAAGCAAGTCTAATAATAAGTAAGTTTCGTTCCCCTTATAGTAACCGTAGCTATATAGGTGTACTCGGTCCAACAAGACAAAGCTATGCTCGTACTATTAGGCTTGTACGAGAGGTTGCATTGATGTTAGAGCAAACACTTTAATTAAATAATAGAGTAATGGAGATTTTATGACAAAAGAAACTAAAGATAATCTAAATAAAAAAGATACCAAAGAGACTGCTAATACTAGTGATAAAAATCCAGAGGTTATAGAATTAACTAACGATATTAAACGTATTCGTGCAGATTTCGAAAATTATCGTAAACGCACTGAACTAGATATTGAATCTGCGAGACGTAATGGCGGTGATGCTATGATACTAAAACTTTTGCCAGTGATTGACACGCTTGAGCGTGCTATTTCTCATATTCCATCAGATATTGCTGAAAATAGTTGGGTTAAGGGTGTGAGTGGCGTAGCTAAGAATTTGAATAAAATATTAAAATCTATTGATGTAATAAGAATTGATGCAAAGCCTGGACAGGAGTTTAACCCAGAGCTTCATTATGCTGTCCAAGTTGATGAAGATGCCAGCGGTGAACGTGAAATTATATCTGAAGAATTGCAGGCGGGCTACATGCATAATGGTGTAGTTTTGCGACATACCATGGTGAAGGTTACTCGTAAATAAATAATAAAATATAATTAACTAAATAAAATACCACCCTATATGGTGGTATTTTATTTGTGCTTTGTAAGTACGCTTATCTACCTACTGGTTCTGGGTTAGTCACAGATCTTGCGAAGGCAAAACTTGGCTCTACGGCACGTTCATCGTACCCCATATGGTTGTTACCTGGAAGTATCAATGCTTCTGCACGTGTACCATAGCTGCGTACTTTATCTCTCATTTCATAAGCATCTGTAGCTGGAACAATAATTTCGTGCTCAGCATTTACCATAAACATCGGTGGAGTTTGCGGGCTAGCAAAAATCGATGGAGACATATGTATAATATTATCAACACATTCAGAAAGTTTATTTAATAATATATCCTTATTAGATCCATTTAGGGAAGATTGTACTTTACTGGAAAGACCTTGCAGTTTGCTAGATATTAACGAAGATATACTTCTATAAGGTGAAATCTTTTCTTGCTGCTCGCTAGAAAGCTTTGAATTTGAACCTATATTACTTATTATACCCATAAAATTATTCAATAGATTAGAATCTTTATCATTCATAGTTCCAATCCAGCCTCGTAAAGCGTCATCATCGCTTATTTCGGCATTAGTTTTCTTTGATGGGTCATTCTTAGTTTTTTGTATTATGTTATACATTAAAGAATTTTTATCTTTAGGATCGTTTTTATTAGCAGCCTCCTTAAGCGATGCGGCAATCTGCTCAACTTGACCTTTAGCCTCTTCTAGCGGTATATCACTCTTTTCGCCTGGTGCTTTTGGAAGACCTTCTAAAATTACCTTTATCTGATTCTGGGTATTTTTAGCCATGTCGCTAGAATCATTAATTTTATCAAGTTCGTTATATACTCTGGTTAGTGAGTCTTTAAATTCTTGAAGATCTGAGTTGTTTGAAGGGACGTTTGTCTGGTTTTTAGCCTTATTTGGATCAAGCTTGTCTGCAGCACTTTTGAGTTTATTAGAGGAATCGCGAGCTACAGAGTATGTTTCTATAACTTTATCGACATTGATACCAAATTCTTTCACTGTAGTTTTGAATTCATCTGCCAACTTTGGTAGTCTTTCACCTATTATACCGAGGGCTTTTCCTGTAGATTCAAGTAACCTAATCTGCTCATCTGGGCTTAGTTTGAGAAGTCTTGAAGGGTCTTGTACTAAGTATTCTTGACCGCGGTATACTTCCATAACATCATTAAATAATGATGACCATTGAGTGTTTAAGCATGTAGAGTGGTCTAATCCATCAAGTGCAGTTGGTACACTATAGAACAAGTCGCGAATACCGTTAACTGGTGCAGACCAACAAACTGCTCCAGCTAAGCCTGATTTTCCAGATGCAGATACACGTGCAGTTAGTGATCCACCTGCAGAGTCGCCCCACATTATTAGCCTACCTGGATCAACATTGTAAATATCTGCATTATTACGTATGTGAGTTACGGCATTCATAATATCGTTGAATGCTGCGTAAATACGATTTGGTCCCAATTTATAATAAAGTCGGAATGATGCAAATCCGTGGCTAGCCGCTTTTTCGCGGAAATTCTCTTTGTAGTTGCCATCATCTACACGCCAGCCACCTCCATAAACAAATATAATAGCTGGTCGGCGTTTGTTATCTGGATGAGTGTATTCAATTAGTTGTTCATTACCTTCGCTATCTACATAATGAGAGCGTCCGTGAATACCGTTTTTGGTTAGTTTTGCTGTGCCAGGACCATTCTTGTCGGCACCTTTATTTTCTTTACCTTTAAGATTAGGCGTGGATTTATTATAAGCGTCCCGCAATAAATAAGCGTTTTTTGTATCGTTACCAGATACAAATGGCAGGTTATTACCGTTAATAAAATGCTTTTCTATGTCTGCTAATGACTGTGCTTCTGCTTTTTGTGTGTATCCAACCGATAAAGTGGATACAGCTAACGCAAAGCTTAAAGTTATTAAACCTAGTTTTTTAATACTTCTCAAATGTCCCATAATGTTTAAACTACTTTTATAATATTAATACTACATATAATAATAACGTATATGCTTGTAAAAATCCAAATAAAATTATTTTAGCAGTCTTGACATGCGAGTGCTAACTAATTTATAATTAAATATATTGGCAATCAAGTAAAAAGAGTGCTAATAAATCAGATCTAATAATATTAGAATTAATTGCTTATTATTTTGAAATAATTAATTAGAAAAGGAGATTAAATATGAGTAAAATTATAGGAATTGACCTAGGCACAACCAATAGTGCATTTGCCCATATGGTGGCAGGTAAACCTGAAGTTATTGCGAACGCTGAAGGTAACCGTACTACACCGAGTGTAGTAGCAGTTAGTAAAAAGGGCGATCGTCTAGTTGGTCAAATTGCTCAGCGTCAGCGAGTAACTAATCCAAAGGATACTATTTACGGAGTCAAGCGATTGATTGGTCGTAAATTTAGTGATAAAGAAGTACAGAAAGATATAGACATCTTACCTTTTGCAATCGAGAAGGCAGGTTCGGGTGTAAAGGTAAAGATGGGTGATAAAAGTTATAGTCCAGAAGAGATTTCGGCGATGATTTTGGCAAAAATTAAAGCTGATGCCGAAGCTTATCTTGGCGAAAAGGTGACTGAAGCAGTTATCACTGTTCCAGCTTATTTTGACGATTCTCAGCGTCAAGCCACCAAAGATGCTGGTAAGATTGCTGGTCTTGAAGTTAAACGTATTATTAATGAGCCGACTGCTGCTGCGCTTGCCTATGGTCTTGAAGGTGGTAAAGATGAGAAAATCGCTGTATTTGATTTAGGTGGTGGTACATTCGATGTTTCAATTCTTGAACTTGGCGATGGCGTATTTGAAGTTCGCTCTACTAATGGTGATACTCACTTAGGTGGTGAGGATTTTGACAACAAGATTGTAAATCATTTTCTTGATGTATTTAAGAAAGAAGAGGGTATTGATCTTCGCAATGATAAGGCAGCTATGCAGCGTCTTAAAGATGAAGCGGAAAAAGCAAAGAAAGAACTGTCGAGCACAAATCAAACTGAAATTAACTTACCTTTTATTACTGCAGATGAAGAAGGTCCTAAGCATTTTGAGTATACTCTTACTCGTTCCAAATTAGAGGAATTAGTAAAAGATTTAATTGATCGTTTAGCTGACCCTGTCGAAAAGGCGCTAAAAGACGCTAAGCTAACCGCTAAAGATATAGACTCAATTGTGTTAGTCGGCGGTATGACACGTATGCCAGCAGTAATTGAGAAGGTAAAACAAATTTTTGGCAAAGATCCTATGCAAGGTGTGAATCCAGATGAAGTTGTGGCGATTGGTGCCGCAGTACAAGGCGGTGTGTTGGCTGGCGACGTGAAGGATGTTCTACTTTTGGATGTTACTCCTTTGTCTCTTGGAATAGAAACTATGGGAGGCGTATCTACGAAGTTGATTAATCGTAATAGTACAATTCCAACAAGTAAATCTGAAACATTTAGCACGGCAGCTGATAATCAGCCTCAGGTAGAAATTCACGTTTTGCAAGGTGAGCGAGAAATGGCAGCCGATAATAAATCACTAGGTCGATTTATTCTTGACGGCATTGCACCTGCTCCACGTGGAGTTCCCAAAATAGAAGTAACCTTCAGTCTTGATGCAAATGGTTTGCTTAATGTTACAGCTAAAGATAAGGGTACTGGTAAAGAACAGTCCATTACTATACAAGAGAGCGGTAATATGAGTAAAGAAGATATTGAAAAGGCTCAAAAGGAAGCTGAAATTCATGCAGAAGAGGATAAAAAGAAGCGTGAATCAGTTGACGCTAGAAATACTCTTGAGAACGCAATTTATCAAGCTGAAAAAATGCCAAACGAGTATAAAGATAAAATTAGTGACGAGGATAAGAAAACTATTGTTAGCGCTGTAGAAGATGCTAAAAAGGTTAAGGACGACGACAAAGCTGATAAAGATGCATTAGAAAAAGCAACAAAAACACTTCAAGATACAATTATGCCTATAGGCGCAAAGCTTTATCAAGCTGCTAATGAAGAGAAGTCTGCAGATGATTCAAAATCTCAAAACGACTCTAAAAAGAGAGATAAGGATGAGCCAGTTGAAGGAGAAGTTGTAGATAATAAATAGACTATTGATTATAAAGAAAAAGCACCGTTTAAAATAAAGCGGTGCTTTTCACTTGCCTGCTTATGCTTTTCTGTCGTATACTGTATATTGATGAATGGGGATAATAAAATGAAGGTACAAGGAAAAATATTTATAGTTGTAAGCATTATATTGCTTTTAATTTTAATCAGTTGGGCAATTATTAAACTTGCGGGTCAGAATAAAACTAAATCAGGCGAGAAAACTCAAGACGAAAGAGTTTTCAATAGAAGTGTTACGATTGGCGCTGATAAGATTGTAACAGAAAATCAAGTCAAGGATTCCTTTAAAGATTTAGCCAAGGACTTTAGTAAGCCAGAAGTATCTGGTGTTCTAGTTGCGCAAAAAGATTCACTTGGTGAAGGTGTTAAATATGGTATGACTATGACTAAGAATAATGTAGCGGCGTCTATCCATATTAATAAATTTACCTATGAAAAAGAAGAGGATTTAAAGAAAAATATTCCTATAATTGAAGGTCAGGGAACTTCTATTAAAGATTTGGGTGATAGCGCAAGATTCTATATGTTTGCACCTGTAGCAGCAGATTGGCGCGCTGCACTAATGGTAATTAAAGGTAAATCTATTTATGTATTTACTCTTCTTCAAAATTATAATGAAGGTATTGGTATAACTGAAACTGCTGCTAAAGAAGCTTTAATTAAGCTTGCTAAGCAGGCCAAATTTGAGGACATTGCTAAAAGTAAGAAATAGACTCCAATAAATTAACTATTAGCACTCTTGAATATAGAGTGCTAATTTGTTATTATAGTTATTGATATGAGTAAGCGTGATTATTACGAGGTACTTGGTGTCTCAAAAAATGCCAGCGAAGATGAGATCAAAAAAGCTTTCAGAAAAGCTGCTGTTAAATATCATCCAGATAAAGAAGGCGGCGACGAAGCTAAATTTAAAGAAATCAATGAGGCTTACGAAGTTTTAAAAGATAAGCAAAAACGCCAGCGTTACGACCAGTTCGGTCATGCTGGTGTCGGTGGATCTTCTGGTGGCTTTGACGGAAATCCGTTTGAAGGATTTAATTTTGGTGGTCAGGATATTCACTTTGATTTTGGTGGTGGTTTAGATGATATTTTTGGGCAGTTTTTTGGCGGTAGCTCTCGACGGACTCAATCTAGTCGCGGAAAGGATGTCGAAACTCAGATTACGTTAGATTTTAAAGATGCTGTCTTCGGTACTGAGAAAACATTAAACTTAGATATGATGGACGAATGTGAACATTGCCATGGTAGTCGCGCTGAACCTGGACATGGAATGAAGACATGCCAAACGTGTAAAGGCAGCGGACAGATACCTAGGGTAATGAATACTATGTTTGGACAAATTCAACAGTCTGTAATCTGTCAAACTTGTCAAGGTAGAGGAAGTGTGCCAGAAATGGTATGTACGGTTTGTAAGGGTACGGGAACACAGCGTCGTAAACAGGAGTTGAAAATCAAGATACCAGCAGGAATAGATGATGGTGCTACTATTCGCTTACGTGAGAGGGGCGAAGCAATTGCTGGTGGAGCAAAAGGTGACTTGTATGTCCATATTCGTGTCAGAGCAGATAAAAAGTTTACCCGCGAGGGAGATATTATTTTAAGCGAGGAACGAATTAGTATGGTTGATGCTGCACTAGGCTGCGAGATAGAAGTTGACACAATTGACGGACCGATCAGAATGAGAATCCCAGCTGGCACACAAAGCGGCACTGATTTTAAATTATCTGGTAGAGGCGTTCCTCATACAGGGAGCAATACGCGTGGTCCACATATAGTTGGTATAATTGTTGAGACACCAACTAAATTATCTAAAAAACAAAAAGAGTTGCTAGAGGATTTTAAAAAGTCTAAAAAACGTTCAATATTCTAGGTTTATATCTGTTAATTATCTTAACAATGCCATATAATAAGATTGACTGTTACGCTATTATATGCTAATATAAATTAAGCATGTGGGATGTTTTCAGGAAGGTCTTACCAGTAGGTATGACGCCTATGAACTGGTATTGTAAAATTATAGCTGCAGTATTTGTGGCTATTTTGTATACAATCATTTTGGGTAATAATGTTTTTGCAGCTGATGCTTCGTGGGATGGTAATAATATTAAATATGGTGATATGGTCCTTAAGGGTCCTAAAAAATCCCAATCGAATTCTCCTTTAAAATTGCCAGAGGGTTCTGAATATTACGAGTCTTCGCCAAGTAGTGATGGCAGAGTTACGATAATATATTTTACTGATGGAACAAATATTGATACCGCGACTGGAGCAAGAGTCGCGACTTATAAATTTAGCCCACCTGATGTTTACATCGAAGAGGGTTCATCTAAGATAATTACAATTGACCAAAAGAACAATAGCCAAGCTAATGGTAATGAAAATAAAAATGAGGATACTGTAGAAAGCTGTGCGGTTAATCAGTTGGGTTATATAGTTTGTCCAATTATGGGACTCATGGCTGCTATAACTGATAAATTTTATGATTATTTAAAAACCCTACTGGAAGTTAAGCCTATTTTTAGCGATCGTAACGCCGTTCTATACAAGGCATGGTCTGTTATGGTTGGAATGGCTAATATAGCCTTTGTGATTGCATTTTTAGCTGTTACATATTCATATATAACTAATTACGGCATAAAACAGCATGATATACGTTATATGGTTCCACGTATTATTGTAGCTGCGTTTTTAGTTAACATATCTTATTATTTGTGCGCAATCCTTATTGATGTATCTAATATATTAGGTACATCAATTCAGGAATTATTTTTGAATATACGTCAAGAAATGATTCAATCTCAAGAAATAGCCAATATGGGATTACCGTCTTGGCAACAGGTTATTTCTGCTGGACTTGCTGGTGCTACTGCTGTTAGCGTAGGTGTGTTTAAACTTTCTGCTGGTGCGAATGTATGGGGTGTAATTCCAGTATTAACGGTTGTATTATTAGCATTGTTTGTTACTGTAGCTGTACTTGCTGCTCGTCAAGCTATCATTGTGATTTTTATAATAATTTCACCATTTGCTTTCTTGGCTTTTGTTTTACCTGGAACTCAAAAGTATTTTGATAAATGGCGCGATGTTTTACAAACTATGCTACTAATGTTCCCTATGTTTTCTTTGCTATTCGGGGGGTCTCAGCTAGCTTCCTATGTTATTGCACAAACTGCCGATAGTTATGAAGTTTTACTAATTGCTATGCTCGTTTCGGCGGCACCTTTGATTATTACACCATTTTTGGTGAGATTTAGTGGTAAAATGCTCGGTAAATTTGTTGGTATGATTAATAATCCTACCAAGGGTGCATTTGATCAGGTTAAGAATTGGTCAAACGAGAGGATGCAAATCAAAAGGCAACAGCGTTTGGCTGAAGGCGCTCCTTTTTCGGGTTTGGCTCGTATGGTTGATGATCGCAAGCGTCATAATGAGGCTCGTAAGTCTAGATATGCAAAGCAGATTGACTCCGATTTTAATAGGCGAAACCAGGCCGTTTCGATTGAACAATGGCGTGCGGATGATAGATCTGAGGCTATAGAGAATCAAAACCGTGCGGTTTATGCACAACTTAGAACTTCTGATAGAAGTATGCAAGTTGAAGAGGCTGGAAATCGTATTAGTAAGAAATTGCGTAGAATTCACGAGGGAGATCTTGATGCTTCAATGAACGAGCTGCAAACTAGAGAAGGTCAGGAACAATATGCGACTCAAAATGTTGCACTAGCTGCATTGGGTAGAAGAATGCAAGAAATGACTCAAGAAGAATATGTTAACGAATCGCGTGATGCATTTGCTAAAGATGTCTCCAGGTCTGAGTATGCTGATAGTATGCTGAAGAGTCCAGCACTCCAAAAGGAAGCTGCTGGAGTTGCGGGTGATAAAGGTGTGGCTGTTGCTGCATCGCGTGCTATTGCAACTAAACGTAAAGATTTTGGCGAAGGCACCGTTGCCGTTGCTGAATCTATGAAGCACTTTAAGCTAACTGGTGCTGATATTGATAACCTAGCAAAGCGCAGGTCTACTATTGAAGCTAAGGATGATAATGGCAATACAATGGTATTTGATTATAATGATAGCTATGTTCATGACACTGCGATTAATATGCTTATGACATCTAAGGGTAATATTGAACAAAAGATGGAACTTGTTGCTATGAGTAGTCAGCCTGAATTTGCTGGATCTCGTGGCACTATAGCAGAAGGGGTTAAAAGTACTATGTTAAGTGCTGCACCTCAATTGGGCGGTAAAACTCTAGATGATATTGAAACTTCTGGAATAGATTCAGTTGGCATGGAAAATGCTATACGCGACTTTATCTTAAAGGGTAAATTTAACCAGCAAAGTTTTACTACTTGGGATGCTGGAGCATTGAAACGTGTGTATGATGTGATTGCTGATGAGGGTAACTATGGTAATATTAGTCAACCAAATAAAGTCAATTACGATGCTAATCGCCAAGAATTTATCAGAATAGCAGGAGAGGCATTACTTAATGAGAGATTAAGACCTTCGATTCGTGATAACACCAAGAAGGTACAGGTTGAGATTAGTAAACTTGATCAAAAAACTTGGGATAAAGTTGAAGAAGCAATGAAAAACAATGATGGCAAATTGTAGATATATACATTATATGTTATAATATGTAATGTTCTTATCAGATTGGTAAGATGTATATTGAAAGGATGGTGTAGTAGCCTTGACGATAATAATGATTCTAGTAATGATCATAACTATCGGGTTATTGGTGGCAGTGTATAAAAAATATGCAATAGCCTATAAATACAGGTCTTGGATTAAGGGCAAATCTGGTCAGTATGCCTCTGGGCGTCTCCAGTTTCTGAATGTCAACATTGTTGCGTACATTATGTTTGGATTTGGACTCTTTTACTTTTTAGGGTTTTTCCTACCTGCATATTTACGCTATATTTTGATCATGGGTAATGATCCACTACCTTGGTGGACATTTGGCATGCCGATAATACCTGAATATGTATTTTTCTGGTATAGCGTTGCTAACTGGGCAGTTGCTTTTGCTTTTGCGGCATTAATTGAAAATGTTAATGACGACCGTGAAATTACAAATCGACAGAATCTTATCCAAGAATCTACGCCCGAGGCTCAAGCAGATATTGAGATAATAGAAAAATCAAAAGATTATATCAAACGTGAGTACAAAGAGCGGAAAAAAGCTGCTCGAGAACGTGCAAAGCGTGATAAAAAATCTATGAATAAGAATAATTCTTGATTCTACGTTTCTTCTTGATGCCACTTTTTGCGTCGCTTTTTGCGGCGCTTTTCTTTTGCTTAGGATTTGATTATGCATGTGCTATAATTTAAAAAAGGCGCTACAAATATGCATGATGATGCTATCTATGAAAAACCAATGACAATCATAAAGATAATTCTACTTATTATCGTGATTGGCTTAGTTATCTGGTTTATGGCTGGGGTAATAATTAAACATAAAGAAGCAAAAATCTACATCAAGTCAAAAACTGGTGTACAAACATTCACAGCCAGTATTGCAGAGACATACGAAGCTAGAGCCCAAGGTTTAAGTGAAACAAAATATCTTGCTCCAGATAGTGCGCTTCTAATGATTTTCCCTCACGATGATAATTGGGGTATATGGATGAAAGATATGAATTACCCCATTGATGTGGTTTGGCTTAACTCATCTTATGAGGTGGTGCATATTGAGCAGTCAATGCATCCTAATAGTTATCCACGCAGTATCTATAAACCAAAAAATACAGCTCGCTATGTCATTGAATTTCCAGCCGCAACTACATCGCGTTCATATTTAAAGATTGGTAGTAAAGTAAAAATAGATATAAGATGATTATTTTAATTGCTTGTTTGGTTATATTTTTTTGTCTAGCATTTGTGGCTCAGCGTCGCTTTGGCGTGCTAGGGGCTGCCTTGATTATGGGGTATTGTCTTCATCAAATGTGGAGCTCGGAGCTATCACTTTGGGCGCAATCTATAGTATTACCATCTAGTTTTGTAATTACGGCTAGTACGCTTATTGAATTGGCTGTGATTTTAGTCCCTTCTTTAATTTTATTTTTTGGAGGATCTGTCTATAAAAATAAATATTCTCGAATTTTTGGGGCGATTGGCTATGCGGCAATTGCGACTGTGCTTTGTATCGAGCCGCTATCTAAATCCATAGACCTAAATAATATAAATTTATTTGTAAATAATATCCTGTATTACAAGCAGTATATTATTACATTTGCGATTTTGGCTGCCATAATTGATATGCTTTATATGTATGTTGGATCTACTGTTAAAGCAAAAATGTCTAAGCATTGACACGGCATATGTATATATGCTATATTTTCATAGAGCCTATTTTAGGGTCCATAGCTCAGCAGGTTAGAGCACCTGCCTTTTAAGCAGGGTGTCGTGAGTTCGAGCCTCACTGGACCCACCATAATTGGTTTTAATGATTTAGAGCTTCCGTGTTTGGCGGAAGTTTTAATATTTAAAACGTAAATTGGCGTCTGTTATACTGGCAGTATGATATCTACAGATCAGAAATTTCACCCAGTTTATGGTATTACTGCTATGTGTTTTGGAGTATTGCTGGGGGCTATTTTTGCAAGATTTTGGTTGAGCGGTTGGCTGGTTAACTATTTTTGGTTTTTTATTTACATATTTATAGCTTTTATCTTATTAAGAATTGGGCGTTTTTGGTGTGTGGTTGCTATGCTTATCATCGGTATATTAATGGGATATACCAGAGGAAGCAGCGAAATGCTTGCAAATCTACCAATTACTAAATTTTATAATCAAAATGTGAAAATATCTGGTGTTATTACAGAAGATATAAGTAAAGCAAAAAGTGGTGATGGAGCTATGAAGTTAAGTATAAAAACTATTGCAAACCAAACAGCTTCTGGTAATCTTTGGGTTGTTGTGCGAGCTGCTGATGCTGTAAATTTACGCCGCAGTGATGATATTATCTTGGAAGGAAAACTAAAAGAAGGATTTGGCTCTTTTAGCGGATCTATGTATAGAGCTAAAGTTATTGAAGTTAAGCGTGAAACTGCTAAAGATCCATTTGTTGATATACGTGATTGGCTTAGTGGCGGAATTCACAAACACTTACCAGAAAAAGAAGCGGCCTTAGGTGCAGGTTATATTTTAGGGCAAAAGCAAGCCTTGCCAGTTGATTTTGACGAAGCCCTAAGAATAGTTGGGTTAACTCATGTCGTGGTTGCTAGTGGTTATAATTTAACTATTTTAGTGAGATTAGCGCGGCGGTTATTCATGAGAGTTTCGCGCTATACGGCTGCTATTTCAGGTGTGGCAATGACATTAACATTTATCGGTATAACTGGTATCAGTCCTAGTATGATGCGTGCTGGATTGGTTTCGCTTTTGAGTTTGATAGCTTGGTATTATGGCCGTAAGTTAAATCCTATTGTATTGCTATTTTTTACGGCTGCTATTTCAATTATAGTACAACCTGCTTATATATGGGGTGATGTTGGCTGGATGTTAAGTTTTGCGTCTTTTGCTGGAGTTATGCTGTTTGCTCCAGTTTTGCAGGCGTACTTTTACGGTGAAAAACCTCCTGGTACAGTTCGCCAAATTTTAGGGGAGACTTTTTCAGCGCAATTATTTACATTACCTATTATTTTAATGATGTTTGGCACACTTTCTAATGTTTCGTTAATTGTTAATTTATTAGTATTACCATTTATTCCGCTAGCAATGTTTATGGTATTTGTAACTGCAATTACATCACTTTGGTTGCCTGTAATTTCGCCACTATTTGCTACACCTACGCTTTGGTTATTGCAATATATGACTGGTATTGTTGATATATTCTCTGAATTATCTTGGGCTTCGGTTGAAGTTGAATTTAGCTTACCGATGGTGATAGTCAGCTATCTTTTAATTGGTATTTTAACAACCTGGCTTTATAGGCGTAGTAGAATATCTTATAACAATGTAAATATAGTAGAGTGAATGTTTGATATAATAGTGGTAAATGTAAAGAAAATCATCTAAATTACGGAGAAAATATATGGCTGGACATAGTAAATGGGCAAAAATCAAACGAGATAAAGGTGCAAATGATGCCAAGCGCGGTGCGATATTTACAAGAATCGGTAAGCAAATCGCAATTGCAGCGCGTAAAGGCACTGATCCTAGTATGAACCCTGCTCTTGCTCTTGCAATTGAAAAGGCAAAGGCTGCAAATATGCCCAATTCCAATATTCAGCGCGCAATTGATAGAGTGAATGATAAAAATGCTGCTGCGCTTGAGGAAATAACCTATGAAGCTTACGGTCCAGGTGGTGCTGGTTTAATAATAGAAGCTGCTACTGATAATCGTAATAGAACTTTACCAGAGATTAAAACTGCCCTTGTTAAAAATGGTGGCCAGATTGCTGATTCTGGGAGCGTTATGTTTCAATTTATGCGCCGTGGTGTCATTCGTGTAGATAGTACGGGAGAAGAAGCTCTACTAACTGTACTTGATGCTGGAGCTGAAGATGCAAACGAAGAAGAGAATGAGATTATTGTTTATACTAACCAAAAAGATTTAGCAAAGGTTCGCCAGTCAATTATTGATGCTGGATTAAAAGTTATAGAAGCAGAATTGCAATATATTGCTAATAATGAAGTCGAAATTAATGATTCAGAAGTAGCCCGTAAGATGATCAAATTGATGGACGTACTAGATGAAGTTGATGATATTGTAAACGTATATACAAACGCTGATATTACAGTAGAGTTATAAAATAACTTGTAGGATTTATATGAAAAACTTTGCAATATGGTTATCTACTATAATCGGATTCGCTTTAATTATATCTGTTATTGCGTTTTGCAAAGTCGGTGCTATTAATATAATACCTTCTCCCTCAAATACGACCACCAGACTTACCTCACCTTTGGCTGTTTCCGAACTAAAAATAACAGAAGATGGATTTCTGGCCTTTATGCAAGTTTGTAATAACGAAAAGTCAATAGTTAATTTAAATGGTTGGGTGATTAATATAGAAAGTAATACTAATTCTGTAATACATGAATATACCCTGCCTAATGGATGGCTTGAATCTGGAAAATGTATAGTATTAAGTGACGGAGAATCTGTTAAGGGTGAGGCAGTTAAAAAATTTGGCAGAGATATTGATAAACTAAACCCAGATGATAAAATTATACTTTTTAATAAAAACGATAACTATTACAACAAAGAAGTGGTATCCTTAATAAATCTTCAATTTGGTTTTAGGTATAGAAAATCTACCTCCAAAAATAAGGATCCAGTTTATACTAAGATTAAAAATCAAGAAGAGGATTTAGTAGCAGACGAAGTTTATTTTCCTTTAGATAAATTTGAGATTAGTCCTATTGAAGTATTGTCGCGTGCTAAGGATTGTTCTCCCTTACAAAATGAGATTGAGTGTGGAGATTATATAAAATTTTATAATAATACAAATAATCCAATTGATTTTAGTGGTGTGAGGTTAAGAACGGGAAAGAAAAGCGCTGCCATACCTCTTGGTGGAATTATTAATCCACATGAATATGTAGTGTTCAATATTGATTCTAATGGCGATAATTTAGAACTAATAAATTCAGGATCATTTGTGTGGCTAGAAGATGTTAATGGTGTAAAGATATATGAAAATACATTAATTGAGTATCCTGATAATGGTTCTAGAAAAGGTATATCTTGGGCTCTTGGCGCGGATGGAAGATGGAACTGGGCAACACCAAATCCTTATGGAGAAAATAAAATAATTCCACCTCAAGAAAATAATCTTAAACCTGATTCGTCTAATATAATTAAGTCGTGCCCACCTGGTCAGGAATTAAATTTATTAACAAACCGTTGCCGCAAAATTCAAGATAAATCTGAACCTGATTCTTGTCCTGCTGGACAAGAACGAAACCCAGATACTGGCCGTTGCCGCAAAATACAAACAGGTAGTTCGGGAGATAAAAATAAATTTGCAGTTGAAGATGTTGCTGCAAGTAAAGACACGATCGCTGCGTGGTGGGCTGTTGGTGGCATAGGAATTAGCGCGCTTGGATATGCTGGATGGGAATGGCGGCGCGAAATTGGCGAGATTCTTTATAAAATAAAAAACATAATTTCTGGCGGTAAATAATATGAGGATATTAGGGATTGATCCAGGAACGGGAATCCTTGGATTTGGCGTGATTGACTGTGTGAATTATGGTAAATATAAAATGGTTTCTGCGGGAGTAGTTAGAACTCCGCCTCATACACCGCTACCTGATCGACTAGAAGAAATCTATAATTCTCTTAAAGAAATTATTCATGAAACAAACCCTGATATTATGTCAGTAGAGAAATTATTTTTTGCCAAGAATGTTACTACTGCTATCAGTGTTTCGCATGCCAGGGGTGTTGTTTTACTTACTGCAAAGCAGGCTGGAATTAAAATTGCAGAGTATACGCCACTCCAAATCAAAAATACTTTAACAGGTTATGGTAAGGCCGATAAACGCCAGGTCCAGGAAATGGTAAAAGTGAATCTAGGTCTTCGCGACATCCCAAAACCCGATGACTGTGCAGATGCCTTAGCGGCTGCAATTACTCACGCTGCTTCTATGCGCTTAAATTAGCCAATTTAGTTTAACTTTACGATCAGTTTGTAAAAATGGTATAATTATCTCAATGCGACGAGTAGGAAAATATACTAAAAATAGTAAAATTCGTTCAGCTAAGCTAACTGCTAATAAATATGTATTATGGTTTAAGAATCTTAAAGCTTGGCAGAAAGTAGCAGTGATTATTGGCCCAATCGCTATAATAATGGTGATTGTACCACTTATAACTTATGTATATTTTGCGCGCGATATTGCGAATAAAGAAAGATTAATGAACCGTAATAACACGGGAGTAGTTTTGTTTGATAAAAATGGTGAGGTAATATACCAGACTGGTAATGCTCGCCATCGCGATCTCGTTAAGCTAAATGATATTAGCGATTACACAAAAAAAGCTTTACTTTCTAGTGAAGATAAAGATTTTTATAAACATAGCGGTGTTTCATTAACTGGTGTTGTGGCAGCGCTTTATGCCAATATTATTACTGGCGGTAAAAATTTTGGTGGTTCAACTTTAACTCAACAATTGGCTAAGAATACCTTACTTACAAACCAAAAAAGTTTCTTGCGTAAATATCAGGAGCTTTCGATTGCGATAGCAATTGAGCGTACGTATAGTAAAGATGAAATCTTAGAAATGTATCTTAATTCTGTATATTATGGTGAGAATTCTTTTGGAATTCATGATGCAGCTAAAACATACTTTAATAAAACTCCAGCAGAGCTCAATCTTGCTGAAAGTGCTATGCTGATTGGATTGCTACCAGCTCCAAGCGCGTATTCGCCGATTAGCGGTAATATTAAATACGCCAAACAGAGGCAGAAAACTGTTCTTACGCGTATGGTTAATAATGGTGCTATTACGGAACAGCAAAAGCAAGATGCTATTAATACGCAATTGAGTTATGCTCCTAAAGTGTCTCCGCAAGATAAAAGTCCAGCCCCTCATTTTGTTGAGATGGTAATGTCTGATTTATATAAGAAATATGATGAGGAAACTCTGACGCGATCAGGTTTTCAGATAACAACGTCGCTTGATTTAAACATGCAACGAGAACTTCAGCAAATGGTTTCAAATAACATGCGATCAATCAGACTAAATGGTGGAAGCAATGCTAGTGCTATAGTTATAGATCCAAAAACTGGTGGTGTACGTGCAATGGTAGGTAGCTATGACTGGAACGATGAGAAATTCGGTAAAGTTAATATGGCTACAGCTCGTCGTCAGCCAGGAAGTAGCTTTAAGCCAATCTACTATGCAGAAGCTTTAGCTAACGGTGTAATTACGCCGTCAACCATTCTTGAAGACGCTCCTACTAACTTTAATGGCTATCAGCCAAAAAATGCTTTACGTAATTATAATGGAGATGTAACAGTTCGGAAGGCTCTTAATTGGTCTCTCAATATTCCAGCTGTTAAGGTGATGCAAAAATTAGGTGTATCCAAATCAGTCGAGGCGGCTAAACGTATGGGTGTAACGACTCTTGGCAGCACTAGCGATTATGGACTTTCTCTTGCTTTGGGAGCTGCAGAGGCTAAATTGATTGATATGACTCATGTTTATGCTGCCTTTGCCAATGAAGGGGATCAACAACCGATTAAATTTATCGAAGATATGAAAAGTAAATATGATGAGCGTGTCACAATTGATAATAACAAGCCTAAACAAGTTATAAGTAAAGAAGGCGCTTACTTGATCTCTAATATTTTGAGTGATAATTCAGCGCGTTCTGGTATGTTTGGAAGTTCACTAAATATACCTGGTAAAAAAGTGGCAGTAAAGACAGGTACTACCGATGATCAGCGCGATGCTTGGACAATTGGATATACACCAGATTTGGCTGTAGGCGTTTGGGTTGGCAATAATGATAATACGCCTATGTTAAGCGGTGGCGGCATACAGGCAGGTCCTATCTGGAGATCAGCAATGCAGAAATTTTCAGCCAGACAATCTGGGAATCCTTTTACACAACCTAGCGGAATAGTCGAGCGCGATACTTGTTATGGTACAGGAAGATTAGCATCTAGATCTGGTCAGAATACTTACAAGGAAGTTTATCTATCTACTGCATTACCTTCTGTTGGATGTAACGTTAAGTCAGAAGAGGATAAAAAAGAAACAAAAACAGACGAAGTAAAGCCAAAAGAAGAGACAGAAACTACACCAACTCCGCGTACTCTACCACGTGGCCAACAATCTAGTGGCAGCAATAATTCTGAAAATGATAGTAGCCAGAATACATCTTCAGGTAGTAATGGTTCGGACAGTACCAATAATAGTAATAATGGTAGTACAAACGGCGGCGACAGTAGTAGTAATAATAATTCTAATAGTTCTGGCCAGTCAGGGTCAGATTCGGGTAATACTCAACCTGCTCAGCCAACGGTTCCATAGTCTAAGTAAAGGCGTTAAATTATGATTGCTCATGTTAGGGGTAAAATATCTGAAAAGTTCAACGGATCAATAATTATTGATGTAAATGGTTTGGGCTATGAGCTGTTTGTTTCGGTAGTAGATTTTGATCTAGTTAACCTGGGCGAAAGTGTTAAATTTTATACTTATCATCATGTTCGTGAACAATCTGAAGAATTATTTGGATTTAGTACTTTGTCTGCTAAAAAAATTTTTGAAATGTTAATTTCAGTTCAGGGAGTTGGTCCCAAGGCTGCACTTGCAATATTAAGCCTTGGCAATGTGGAAACTGTCCGAAATGCAATAGCAAATTCTAATGCTGGCTTTATTCAAAAAGCTAGTGGTGTAGGCAAGAAAACTGCTGATAGAGTATTGGTTGATTTGCATGATAAGGTAGGCTTACCAACTAAATATGAAAATAGTAATGAAATTATAGAAAATAACCAGTTGAATAGTTCAGATGAAGCGGTTGAAGCGTTGATGGCTTTAGGTTATACGCTTGCTGATGCATCTGAGGCTTTAAAAAATATTGACACAGATTTATCCATCGCTGAAAGAGTAACCAAAGCTTTACAGCAATAATATTCGCTAATAAAATAAAGTCTGTAAAAATGCTATAATATAAAATATATGGCAATAGAAAGAATTGTTGATACTAGTTCTCATGTGGATGATATTGATGAACAAAGAATTGAGGTCAGTTTAAGGCCCCAAAATTTTTCTGAATATATAGGTCAGGATCGACTAAAGAAAAATCTTCAACTGGCCATTAAGGCTACTAAAAAGCGTAACGAACCGCTTGACCATGTACTACTTTATGGTCCACCAGGTTTGGGCAAAACAACAATGGCAAGTGTGATTGCTAATGAGATGGGTACAAATTTACGCGTTACCTCTGGTCCAGCTATTGAGCGTGCGGGTGATTTGGCTAGTATTTTAACGAATTTGCAAGACAATGATATTTTATTTATTGATGAGATCCATAGGTTAAGCCGTGCTGTAGAAGAAATTTTATATAGTGCAATGGAAGATTATAAGCTAGATATTATTATTGGTAAGGGTCCTGCAGCTCGTAGTGTGAGATTGGATTTGCCTAAATTTACAGTGATTGGTGCAACTACTCGAACAGGTAGTTTAGCTGCACCTTTGCGTGATAGATTTGGAATTATTCATAGACTGGAGTTTTATACTCCAGACCAAGTCAGTAATATAATTAAAAGAGCAGCTTCGATTTTGAAAAGTAATATCCATGATGATTCAGCTCGAATATTAAGTACACGTGCTCGACTTACTCCACGTATAGCAAACCGTCTACTTAAACGAGTACGCGACTATGCGGACGTAAATGGAGATGGGATTATCGATGTAAAAACTACTATGAATGCTCTAGAAATGCTAGAAATAGATGAACTTGGGCTTGATCCAGCTGATCGCCATTTATTAAGCAGTATAGTTGAATCTTATGGAGATAATCCAGTTGGACTAACTACTATAGCCGCCTTAACAGGAGATGAAGCTACTACTATAGAAGATTTTTATGAACCATATTTATTACAAATTGGTTTTATAGAGCGTACTCCGCGTGGTCGCAGGGTAACTCCGAGGGCGCGCAAGCATCTAGAGCTTTTATAGACTGTTTGATATAATCATTAATATGAATCCGCAAGATACAAAGCCTAAACAGTCCTCGCAAAGAGATATATCAAACGGTAACTTATCTCAAAACGAAGATAATACTGGTTTTGAGCGAAACTCATCTTACGTGACTATTCAGCCAGACTCAATATCTGGATATAATTTTGATCCGCAAATAAGGGCTCAGTACGCCAATGAACCAGATTACGTACATGCTACTCGTCCCATTGAACCTCAAAAATTCCATATTAGTCCAGAACTTAAAGCTAAACATGAGCAAGCAAAATTGGATTACCCATACCTTAACTTGTCTGAGGGAGAATATGTAATTTTAGATATTAAACGACACCCAGTTGGTCTATGGGGACCGTTAATAGGAGGAATATTTTCCATAGTCATTTTACTTTCTATGGTATTTATATATCCCATATTTATATCTGAATATGGGATGTCCAATTTGCCGGGATTTGAAGTTGTTTTCCTATGTTCTTTACCAATATGTCTTTTGATTGGGCTATTCACTTATATAAATGCTTGGGTTTATATGCGTAATCAATTTTTCCTAACAAATGAAAGTGTTATTCAAGAGATTCAGCGCGGTTTATTTTCACGCCATGAACAAACTGTCAGCTTGGGAAGTATTGAAGATGCTAGTTTTGAACAAAACGGTGTACTTCAAACTATGTTGAATTATGGATCTATTCGCTTGAGTACGGAAGGTGAGGAGACTACTTATAGATTTTATTTTGTCTCTAATCCAAAAGAACAAATTGCTCGCTTAAATAACGCAGTTGAATCATTCAAGAATGGTCGACCTGTAGAATAAAAATAAAAGCAATAATCTAAAACTCTAGTTATCATTTATTGGTTGATTTTTTAGTATAATCAGCCTCAAGCTCTAAATTAGTATGTAAAGTGTAACTTTTACACGCACCAGTTTCTTGGTTACAGCCTTTAGCTTCGTATTTGTAATCTGAAGGAGTCTCGCCCAATAATCCTTGACGTGATTCATTTATAGCTATTCCGTTTGGATCTTTGAATGTATCGGGTTGTACTGCGGGCAGAGTTCCTTCGTTAAGTTCACGTGGATAGGATTTATTTTTTGCAAAATATACTTTTTCTAGATTATGATGAATTGTGTTAATATCAACCTTACGTTTGTTGTCCCGCATTGATGCTTCTAAGTTTTGCTTTTGGGTCGAAAATAAAAATGCTGAAACCATCAAGATAATTATAACTACTATAAGCTCTATAACCGTAAACCCAGAATCTTTTTTCATAAATACATTATAGCAAATTATATACTAATTGCGTATAATTATAGGAAAGTAACCAGGAGGGAACATGGCAAAAGAAAGCAAATCAGCCGCAAAAAATACCAGTGAACCTAAGCAAGATGAAGGCAAGATGAAAGCTCTTAACTTGGCCATGGAACAAATTACAAAACAATTTGGCGATGGCTCAATTATGAAATTAGGCGATGCTAAAAAAGTTGATGTGGAACTCTTGTCAAGTGGTTCACTTAGTTTAGATTTAGCGCTTGGTGGTGGCTATCCTAAAGGTCGTATCATTGAAATTTATGGACCAGAATCAAGTGGTAAAACAACCTTAACATTGCATGCCATTGCTGAGATTCAAAAGCAGGGCGGTACAGCGGCTTTTATTGATGCCGAGCATGCTCTTGATCCTTCTTACGCGCGTAAATTAGGTGTTGATACAGAGAATCTCTTAATAGCTCAGCCAGATAACGGAGAACAAGCTTTAGAGATAGCCGAAACACTTGTACGATCCAATGCTGTTGATTTGATTGTAGTGGATTCCGTAGCTGCGCTTACGCCACAGGCAGAGATTGATGGTGATATGGGTGATTCTCATATGGGGCTACAAGCTCGATTAATGAGCCAGGCTTTAAGAAAACTTACTGGAATTATCAATAAATCCAAGGCTACAGTGATTTTTATTAATCAAATCCGTATGAAAATCGGGGTCATGTTTGGAAATCCTGAAACTACAACTGGTGGTAATGCACTTAAATTTTATGCCAGTGTACGTATGGATATTCGTAGGACTGGTCAAATTAAGGTTGGCGACGATATAATCGGGAACCGAACTAAAGTTAAGATTGTTAAAAATAAAATTGCACCGCCATTTAGATTGGCTGAATTTGACATTATGTATAATGAAGGTATTTCTAAAACAGGTGACATTTTGGATTTAGCTGCTCAATATGGTGTTGTTGAAAAGTCGGGCGCATTTTATAAATATGGCGGCGAAACAATCGGGCAGGGTCGCGATAAAACTAAGACTTTCTTAAAGGACAATCCAGAAATTATGTCTGAAATTGATAATAAAGTTCGTGAGGCTGTAAAATCATCCGAAGAACTCTAATGTAAAACTAGCCTAAATACGCAGCTATGATTTTATGGCTGCGTATTAAATACCATGATAATAACCGCAATAAATCTACAAACCAAAAATAGTAACCGCGTTAATATTATGATTGACGGGGAATATAAACTAAGTTTAGATGTTTATCAACTGGGGATTTTAGGTATAAAGGTTGGTGGCGTTGTTTCGCAAAATGATATAGATAAACTTCAGGAAGAGAGCTCTTTTGGTAAACTTTACGCTCAAGCTCTAAAATATTGTTTGATGCGACCGCACTCTAGCCAAGAAATTAAAGATTATTTATTTAAGAAGACTTTAGATAGAAAAGTTAAAAATTATAAAACAGGCGAGATTAATAATCGGCAAGGTGTTAATAGTAAAATTTCAGACAGAGTATATAATCGTCTCGTAGACAAAGGCTATGTGGATGATGAAAAGTTTGCCTGTTGGTGGATAAGAAATCGTAAAATAAATACAGGAATTAGTATTCGTAAATTACGCCAAGAATTATCAGCTAAAAGAGTTAGTAATGATATTATAGATATGGCTTTAGCCCAATCAGACAGAGATGATAATTGTGAAATTATAAAAATAATTAATAAAAAGCGCTCAAGATATCCAGATGAAAATAAGATGATAGCTTATCTAGCTAGACAAGGATTTTCATATGAGGATATAAAAGATGGCTTAGATAGTCTTAAAGATTAACTACTTCATGGAAGGATTGATTGTGCCTGTCTGTGGCGAGTTTTGTCTCCGAGAACGAAATGGGTTTTGTAAAACTGTATGTGATTTATTAATATCACTAGATTCTGTTTGATTTCTGACTATTACAGAATCACGATTGATTTCAATAATCTGGTTGCGGTGTATTAAAAGTTCTGCATCGCTAAAACTTTTCAAAAAGGGTCTTTTGATACATAATTGTTCGATAGTAAATGTTTCCGTAGCGAACACGGTATCGTATATTTTCCCTAATTTTTGCCCAGATTTATCAAGCACTTGCATTCCATCAAGCGAGAAATCAAGTTCATAAATTTCTTTTATAAGTAGTACATCATCAATTCCAACACATTCTTCATCTGAATCAATGATGAATCCTATATTGCTTAGCTCACGTATATCCTCTGTTCTTAAGAAGCTTGGTCGAGTAACTAAATTCTTCCCGGTAAGCTCAAAACCTATAATTTTTAGATTAGTAGGTGAAACTAAACAGCGACTAGTAGTTGCAATTTCACTACCAACCTGTAAGCTCATAACGGGCATATTATTTAGCAAAGATGTTTTCAATAACATGCTAATATTATACCTTATTCAGAGAATGGATTCACGCGTTGATTGTTTGGGATATTGACATTGTAATAATGATCCTCGCGGGTATGTAGGGAATCTAACTTAGATTCTGTAGCCTTATCGAAACTAGTTGGTGTTGAGGAGTTAATGAAAGATTCTTCTGGCGGATTTGTTGCATTGTAATATACTTGATAGTTTAGCCATATAACTACTGACATACCAAGCGCAGCTACTACTATAAAAATAAAAGAACTATTATTCTTAATAAATTTTTCTGTTGAACTCGTTCGCTTACTCATTATTTTGTATATACCTCTACATTTAAAGTCGATGCTTCAACTAGATTTTTATTTTTACCTTCTTGTGGAGCCGAAACATTAATATTTTGAAGATGAATTTGCGTTAAATTGCCTTCGATATATTTTAATAGACGTAGTAGGTCCATATAATCTACTGGAGATATGGTTGTTATAGTAATTGGATGGGACGTTACTCCAGGTATAGTTTTCTTTTTCTTCGATAAACTACCTGTACTACTTGCACCTGGTATCTTTTTAGCTAAGTCATCTGTAAAGGTGAATCCTTTAATACCTATGCCAGCTTTATTACCATAAGATATTGTGTCATATACTATATCATTCTGGTAAGCGCGATCTTTAATTTTTGCTACAAGATCCTCAGAGGCTTTTATAGATTTTGACTTGGTACTTAATATTTTTTCTGCCTGCATTAACTCATTTAGCTCGTTTCCGCTAGATAAGGATGATTTTACTGACTCTGATACACTCTCTGAGCTAGATTTTAGTTTTTCTAATCCTACATAAACTACTCCTACGTGAGCGCCAACTATTAGAACTAGCATTAATATTAGGATAATGCGGAATTTAGATGGAGTTATATTGCTTATTTTCATTTCGTTGCTCTTTTCTTAGTATCACTTCTGGGTTCAAAAAGTTTATCATTAAATATTACATTTATTGATACTGAGAACGGATAATCTTTTTGGATGCCACTAAAACCTGTGTCACCGCCATTATTAGTATTGGCTCTTTCGTCTATTAAATTCAACAAGCTTGCATCTT
Organism: TM7 phylum sp. oral taxon 348; assembly: GCA_007845485.1. GTDB lineage: Bacteria > Patescibacteriota > Saccharimonadia > Saccharimonadales > Saccharimonadaceae > SDRW01. The sequence continues at coordinate 204,696 of SDRW01000001.1, read as the reverse complement.
TTGTTATATCAGATTTTATTAAACTATCTTTTAATTTAATTCCATCATCGTATGATTTAGCACGAGCTGTAAGCGTAACGGGAACGCCTATTGATTCTGGTGATAAATCTATATTTTGCAAGATAACATTTTTAGGTATGTAATACGCTATGTTAAATAATCCTGTAGTGTATGAAACATTCTGATTGAGCAATGCTTTAGCTGTACTTAGATTAGCTTTATATTTTTGCGCAGTCTGTTTGACGTTAGTATATTCTGATATTTTGGATTTGTTTTCCTCTGTTATGGAGTTACTGCTATCTTCTGATATTTTAAGAATAGTATAAGTAAATACATGAATACCAACAAATAATACAAGGGTAACCAGACTTAAAAATATATACTTAAGTATTAATGTGTTATGTTGGGCCGCGCGTAATTGATTTATATGCGATTCGGGAAGTAGATTTATCATTTAAAAATCTCCTCTTTAGTCAAGCTTGCAATACCTGCTACTGTAATGTAGCGAGGTTTAAGTTGTTTAGCGGGTTGGGGTAGTTTACCGAAATTAAGTGACTGCCATGGGCTAGCTACACGAGCAGGGATAACTAAGTTGTTAGTGAAAAATTCACCAATTCCAGGTATATTACTACCGCCACCCACAATTATTAACTGTTCAACTTTTATGCCTTTTATTCTTTCTTCATAGTATCGCATGACCCTTCTAATCTCTAGAGATATTTTTTTGAGGCTTGGATTAAGAGCCTGTGTTATGCTTTCTTGGCGACTTCCTGGATTTAGACCGTGAATTACTTTAAGTTGATGAGATTTTTCTAGTGGTATGTTTAACTTTTTAGATATATCTAACGTAAAAGTATTTCCACCGACTGCTGTACTGCCTGTGACTCTAATTATGCCTTTTTCTAGAATGGCTACATCTGTTGCGGTTGAACTTATATCAACAATGACAGTAGGTAAATCGCCTTCTTCTATGTCGCGTAGAAGTCTAGCGATTGAGTTTATTCCAGGCTCTACTAGATTAACAGTTAGATTTACACGACTACAAGCATCTACTATTTTATCTATCAGTAATCTTGGAGCTGCAGAAACTAATACGTTGATATTTTCCTCTGATTCACTAATTATTTCATAGTCTACATACAGAGAGGTTACTGGTATAGGTATATATTGGCTAATCTCTAACTCAATTGCTTCACGAAGATTTTTCTTCGTACTTGCGGGTACGGAAAAAGTACGCGAGTACGTTTGTGAGGTTGGTATACTAACCGCTACCTGGGGACTAGGTAAATGACCATGAATTTTTTCCGAGAACAGCTTTTTTAGCTGAAGTAATAAATAATCGTCGTTTTCTTCTAGGGATTTATGAAACTTTTCATTACTTATATCAATTGCACCATATCCAATAACATCTTTTTTATTGTTAATAGCCATAACTTTAATATCACTTGTGCTGATATCAAGCCCAATCAAAGCCTTGTCTTTATATAATAATCTTTGCATTCTCAAAAACCACCCAATTTATAGTGAATTATAACATAAGCTTTTTGTAATATCTACTCCTTAACATTTTGTGATAGACTGGCGATAGGTAGCATAACACTTGCTGCTATTAATCCTACCATTCCTCCCATAAATACAATCATAACTGGTTCAATGATCGAGCTTATACTTTCTATCGCTGTGTCAACTTCTTCCTCATAGAAATCTGCAACCTTTGCTAAGACTGTGTCTGTTTGACCAGTTTCTTCGCCAACTGCCAACATTTGAGCGAGGATTGACGGAAATAAATCGCTCTTCTCTTCTATTACTCTAGAAAGTTGCTCGCCATTTTCTAGGCGGGTACATGCTTCTTGTAGCGCACTTTCGTAAACTTTATTTCCTACCGTACGCGATGTAATTGAGAGAGCTTCAATTACCGAAACTCCAGCACCAATTAACGATGCATAGGTACGAGCAAAACGGGCGACGGCAACTTTTTTGATAATTGTACTTACGGCTGGAAGTTTTAAAATGGCAATATGAAACTTAGTCTTTCCTTGGGGAGTTGCTAGATATTTTTTAATACCAACACAACAAACACCAATGACGGGAAATAGTATATACCAAAATGAAATTATAAAATTACTAATGCCGAGCATTATTTTAGTAATAAGCGGCAGTTCTGCATCGGGCCCTCCTAGATCAATAATTATTTGACCAATTTTCGGAATTACAAAAATCATCAATCCAAAAAAAGCCAGTACCGATATAACAACCAAGACCACGGGGTAAGTCATTGCACTTTTGATTTTCTTGCGGATTGTTGCGGACTTTTCTTGTTGGACTGCTAATCTATTAAGTACTTCATCTAAAATACCAGCAGCTTCTCCAGCACGAACCATGTTTACGTATATATCAGAAAATACTTTTGGATGTTTGCTGAGAGCGTCAGCAAGGGATACTCCCGATTCTACGTCGCCCTTAATGTTCTCTAATGTATCTCTAAAAACTGGATTCTCTGCATGCTCTTGTAGAGAATTGAGCGAACGGGTTAAGGGAACACCAGCGTTAATCATGGTGCTCAGTTGACGGGTAAATATGGATAGCTCATCTTGTTTAATATTACGAGGCTTAAGAAGGCTAAATTTTATTTCATTTGATAACTTTGTTACTGGCTTAATGCTGATAGGTGTCAGTTGCTGTTTTGTTATGGATTTAATCGCATCGTCACGACCGAGTGCTTCAATCTCACCCTTAACTATCTTATTACTACCATTACTAGTTGCTATATATTGGAATGTCGCCATACTATTCCTTGGTCGCTCTCATTACTTCACCGAGGGTGGTATCTCCTCTTAGAGCTTTAATTAATCCATCGGTTTGCATTGTTATCATACCTTCTTCTATGGCTTGGTTTTGAATTTCATTGGCAGTTGCATTTGCTGTAATGAGTCTCTGTAGCTCGTTTGACATGCCTAGTACTTCATAAATACCTATGCGACCTTTAAATCCTCCATGGGCGCCATCGTCATTATCATTTTCGTTCTGCTTCCACAAGAAATTTATTCCATTTTCATCTGTTGCTAGAGGAGAGTCGCCCCCAATTCCTGCTGCAGCTGCTTGTTTTTCTAACTCGTGAATGTAAGCAAATGTTTGACCAGGGCGTAAATTAAAAAGTCTTATCATGGTTTGTTTTTCTTCTTCTGTTGGTATGTATTTTATACGAGTTTCATGTCGAAGTCGTCTTACTAAACGTTGACCAATTACAGCTTTTGCTGTACTGGCTATTAAAAATGGTTCTATACCCATATCTAATAGTCGGGGAAGGGTAGTAGCTGCATTATTGGTATGTAGCGTGGAGAATACTAGATGTCCAGTTAAGGCTGCTTGCACGCCTAGGTTTGCAGTTTCACTGTCACGAATCTCACCAACCATAATAATATTTGGATCTTGGCGTAGTAGTGCTCGTAATCCAGAGGCAAAAGTCATCCCTGCTTTATTATTGGTCTGAGTTTGATTGACGCCAGGTATTTTATATTCCACAGGATCTTCAATTGTAGAAATGTTTACATCAGGTGTATTAAGTTTTGAAAGTACACTAAATAAACTAGTAGATTTGCCACTACCAGTTGGTCCAGTAACTAAAACCATCCCATTTGGTTCGGTCAAGGCATTATTAATTGTATCTAGCGATTTACCCCAGTATCCTAGTTTTTCTAGTGGCAAAGCTTCGCTTGATTCATTAAGCACACGCATAACAACCTTTTCGCCATCGGTGATAGGTAATGTGCTAACACGAAAAGCGAACTTACGACCTCCTAAGCGAATTTTAATGCGACCATCTTGTGGTACACGTCTTTCGTCAATCTTTAGGTTAGCTAAGATCTTAACTCGACTCACTAGTGCATTAGCGATATTTTTTGGTAATTGATTTGTTTCCTTCAAAATACCGTCAATTCTATAGCGTAATTGTATATAGTTCTCTCGCGGTTCTATATGTATGTCACTAGCCCCTGAGCGGACAGCATATTCAAGCAATAAATTAACGGTTTTAGCAATTGGTGAATCTTCTGATACATCTTCTTCTCGTATAATTTCATTCTCATCTTTATCACCTTGATCATTTATAATTTCACCAAGTTCTTTATCTACATCCGTGCTATAAACTGAATCAATCGCGTTACTAATGTTTTCACGCGTACAAACATAAACTTTGGTATTTGATCCTACCTGTTTTTGAATAAAGCTAAGAGCTTCTACATCATCTGGATCTTCCATTGCCAAATGAACAAGCCCAGTTTCATCTATTCTAAATACGATAGAGTTATATTGTCTGGCTATATATTCTGGCAATATATTTACTGCGTCTATAGATATCTCTTTTGGGTCAATTTCGATGTACGGAATATTTGCATATTCTGAAAACAGACGAGTCAACTGCTTATCGCTAATTAATCTCTTTTTAATAGCTAGAGTTTGTAATGGCTGTCGCGAAGACTCGCCTTCCACTTGAAGATCTTTCAAATTTTCTGGCGAAATACTTTCGTGCATTTCCACCATCGCCAAAAATGTTTTATCTGATATATGCATAATAATTATGCTTATTATAGAGCTAATTTTGTAAAAAATCTAGTTAAACTAACGATCCCCCAATAAATAGTTTCACATGATTATTGCTAAGCTATATGTTATAATCACCTTTATGATAATAAAGGGTGAATCGTCTATGAAAAAGCTAGGAAAGCGACTCGGTGATAGTTTGCGTGGTGGTGAGATCATTGAATTGATTGGCGATGTTGGAGCTGGTAAAACTACATTAACGCGCGGTATTGCCAGGTCTCTAGGAATTGAAGATACTTTACAGAGTCCAACTTTTACAATAAGTCGTGAATATAAAGGCGAGAAGCTTAGATTAGTTCACTATGATTTTTACAGATTGAACGAGCCAGGAATTATGGCAGATGAGCTTGATGAAACTTTAAAGGATACTAATACTGTTTCGGTTATTGAATGGTCTGGTGCAGTAGAAGAAGTGTTGCCAGACAACCGAATTATTATAAAAATATTGCCTGTATCAAATGATGAAAATAGTCGTGATGTTGAAATTACTATACCTAATACAAATGATTATATAGATTTTAAAATGGAGGAGCTTTAATGTACGTTTTATTAGATACAAGTACTCCTGTTTGTAAGCTGACTATAATTGTTGAAGAAAATAGATATGAATATCAATGGCTAGCCGAGAGGCAAATGGCTGCTGGATTATTGAAATATATAGAAGAATGTCTAGAAAAACATGGCGCTAGTATTGGTAAAGTATCTGGCTGGTCTGTCTTTGCTGGACCAGGCAGCTTTACGGGTTTAAGAATAGGTTCTGCAACCGTGAATACGATATGCTATTTTTTGAAAAAACCTATTATATCTGCCAAGGGGGATAATTGGCAAAATGAATCCATCGATAAATTACGCCGCGGTGAAGATGATAAAATAGTTATACCATACTATGGGCGCCCTGCACGCATAACTCTTCCTAGAAAATAGTATTTTGCTTAGATTTGCGCTACAATTAAAAGTGTAGTTACTTAATTAACTACACTTGATGAATGATTACTTATTTTGATAGCCGATTTTTTTAAATTAAAGTTTCTGTTATAGGCTGATCGAGATAGCTAAAAGAAAGGTAAATAACATGGAAATTGTCATTGCTATTATGGCGGGTGCTTTTTTTGGCGTAAGCGGAATGTTTGCTTACGACAGAATGCAGCGCATAAACGGCAAAAATAAAAGCGAACAAACTATTGCTGAGGCAAAAAATAAAGCTAGCGATATTATATTAAAAGCCAAGGATAAAGCTTTATCGGTTGTTGATGAAGCAAAAAAAGAGGAATCTGAAATTCGTCGTGAAATTAAGAAGACTGAGCAACGTTTAGCTGAGCGCGAAAATAACATAGATCGCAAACTTGACGACTTAGACAGGCGTTCAGAGAAGCTACGTAGCGAAGAAGATGATATTGATAAGTTAAAGAGTGAAATTCACGACATTCGTTTACGTCAGCAAGAAAAATTAGAAAAAATTGCTAAACTCAAAAAGAGTGAAGCTGCTGAAAAGCTTATGAAAATGACGGAGCGTGACATAAAAGAAGATCTAACTGGGTTAATTAGTAAACTTCAACATGATGCAATGGAAGACGCTGAAGAAAGAGCTCAAACAATCTTACTCACAGCCATGGAACGTATGAGTGGAGAAGTTACAGCTGAGCGAACCGTTACTGCTCTTAAACTAACTGATGATGATATGAAAGGTAGAATTATCGGTAAGGAGGGACGTAATATTCAGGCTATTCAACGTGAGACTGGTGTTGATGTCTTGGTTGATGATACGCCTGGTATGGTAGTACTTTCTAGCTTTGATCCTGTACGCCGTCAGGTTGCTCGTTTGACATTAGAAATGCTAATGAAGGATGGACGTATTCATCCTGGTCGCATTGAAGAAGTTGTTGCGAAGGCGAAGAAGCAAATTGATAAAGAAGTAAAACAGGCTGGTGAAGATGCAATGCGAGAGGCTGGTATTGTAGGAATTCCTAAAGAGATGTTGCGTTTGCTTGGTGAATTAAAGTTTCGTACTAGTTATGGTCAAAATGTACTTAAGCATAGTACAGAGATGGCTCAAATTGCTGGTATGATTGCTGAGGAAATTGGTGCAAATGTGCGTACGGTTAAGATTGCAACTTTGCTTCATGACGTTGGTAAGGCAGTAACCCATAAAGTAGAAGGAAAACATCATCATATTGGCGCTGAATTAGCTAGAAAATATGGTTTAAGTGAAGAGATTGCTCATGCAATTGAGGCTCATCATGATGATATTGAAGCAACTACTCCAGAAGCTCTAATTGTTCGTGTAGTTGACGCAGCTAGTGCAGCTAGACCTGGTGCTCGGAATGTTAGTGCTGAGAACTTTACTGAAAGAATGCGTGATCTTGAAAATGTGGCTACTAGTTTTAAAGGAATTGATAAAGCCTATGCTATTAGCGCTGGACGTGAAATACGTGTAATTGTTAGCCCTGAAACAGTTGATGATTTAAGTGCAATTAAAATAGCCCGTGATATTGCTAATAAAATTGAAAGTACTATGCAATATCCTGGCACAATTAAAGTTAATGTTATTCGTGAAACGCGTGCCATAGAGTTCGCAAAATAGTCCGTGTACAATAGGGAAGATATTCAAGAGTTTTTAAGAACCCGCGTTGCTCGCCCTGCTAGCGCTGGTGTAGTTATCTATAATGATAAGAAAGAAGCGTTAGTTTTAAAGGCTAACTATAAACCATATTGGTCTTTTCCTGGAGGATGGATTGAAGATAATCAAACACCTATTCAGGCGGCTGTACGTGAGTTAAGTGAGGAAACTGGTATATTAATTGTCCCTCAGAGACTTAAGTTTTTATACATAATAAACCGTGTTAGTAATATAATGCAGTCCTATCAGTTTATATTTGAATATTCAGGTATGATTGATGATTTTACTTCAATTAAACTCCAGCCTGAGGAGATTGACGATTATAAGTTTGTATCTAGGGAGGAAGTTTTAATTAATTTAAATAATTATGGTGGTGCAGTTCAGATTTGGGCAAAAGGTGAAAATATTGGATACTTTGAGCAAACTGTAGAATGCTAGTATTGTGATAAAATAAAAATCCCCACAAGGGGAATTTGTAATAATTAATTTGGTCGGGGTGAAAGGACTCGAACCTTCGACCTCACGGTCCCAAACCGCGCGCGCTAGCCAAACTGCGCCACACCCCGGTAAAGTTTCACATAGGTATTATAGCAAAAAATAAATAATAATAAAAGTATTACTGTGGGATTAATTGTCTAACAATTTTTATTTTTAGCATTCCCCAAATCAAAATCACTATAGCTAAGGATATAAGCATATTTCGCCATCCGTCTTCACTTGGCTCTATATAGGCTACAATAACTGGCAATACCAAAGCTTGTAGGCAATATGCACTTAAAGACATTTGTCCTAATGGTGTTAGTAACCAGCCAAATATTTTTTTAATCCACTTTCCAAAAGTTTTAAATAATATTAAAAAGCCAGCGAACCATATATAAGATAAAATTATTCTGGTTAACGCTAAGGGATCAGATGTTACGTATGGAGAGATAATTTCACGCATCGATGTATATGTATTAATATCCATTAACTTCCAGCTAGAGTCCTCAACTTTATCCCATCCGTGAGTAAAAAAGAAGCTGGTACATATAGTTATAATTGTTGAAGATATTATGGCTGTATTAATAGCTACATTTAATTTTCTATGTTTAGATAACCAATCTATAATTGAATCCAATTTGTATCCAATTAATGCCGCTCCAAAAAATAAAAGTTGCCATTCTAAAGCAGCTTCGTGAATATACTTACTTAAATAATAAGTAGTTGCCATTAAAAATATTATTATATGATACTTACCTTGTCTAAGTAGTAATATAAACACCGGTGTTGCCAACAGCATGATCGCATAAAGCCGTAGGAAATATATCCATGGACTAAAATAATCGGTCGATATAATCGCCCATAGAAGATGTGGTATGGATTCCATCTGCTCCTTATTTGGTAGGTCTGGTAGAATTACACTTCCACCACCGTACATTTTTGTAAAAAATATAATCGCCAAAGTTATACCAACGCCCCATATATATAGTATTCCTGCTCTTTTAATTAATTTTATAGATATATCTTTAAGCGATTTATCCTTATTTTTGAAGCCTCGTATATATCCAACCAATAGACCTGATATCAAAAAGAAGCCTTCTGCCGCCGTAACCCACAACCTGCCTTCACCAGTTAAATAACGTAGTGGACTTGGCCATAATTGAAGATGGTCAATAATAATAATAACTACAAAAAATCCACGTAGTAGATCTAGCTCAAATATACGTCTTCTTTTGGATAGGTTATTTACTTGTTCCTCTGTCATTAAACTATATACCAACCCTTAGTGTTAACGTGGACGACTCATAGCAGATACACGCGCTTTTTCAATTAAACCATCATTTATTTCAGCTGGAATAAATTTACCATATCTATTAATTGCTGCTTGCTGAATTAAGAAATCTGTAATTCTAGGGTTTTTGGGTAATAGAGAGCCGTGGAGATATGTGCCTATGATATTTTTATAAAGGGCTCCCTCACTTTTATCGTGTAGATTATTACCTTCTCCTAAGGTGACGTAGCCTAATGGTTCTGTATTTTCGCCCAAATAAGTCTGCCCGCTATGATTTTCATAACCGATAATATCGCCAAATTTATCGCTAGTAATCTTTATATTACCGATTAGACGTTCATTGCCAGCGATTGTTTCTATGTTAAGTATTCCAATACCTTCTATGGTTTTACTCTGACTGGTAATAAATTGATTACCAAATAATTGATACATTCCACAAATAACTAGCATAGGTGTGCCGTTTTCTGCTAGTATCTTTAATTTGTTTGAGATATATTTTAAATCTTCTTGTATTTTTTCTTGGCCACTATCTTGACCTCCGCCACCAATTATAATATCTACATCTTTATTAAATTTATCACCTACATTGTGATTGATAATTTCTGGTTCAAAACCATGCTGTCTTAGCCGTCTATCTAATGCCAATAAATTTCCTCTATCTCCGTAAATATTCATATCATCAGGATAGAGTTGTAATATTCTTAGTTTAAGCCTATCTGTCATAAAACTTTCTCCAGATTTACTTTCTTTGATAATTGTCTACGGATTTTAAGCATGGCAGTATACGTGCAGTAGATTCTTTTTCTTGGATTATCTTGTGATAAAAAATATCCTAAAGCTGACTCTAAATTAGTGTCAATTTTACTAATATATACATCATCATGTTGAAGACGCAACGCCATGTCGTAAGCCCGAACTCCACTCACCATATCAACCCCGTATGATCGTAAGGTAGTAAAATCAACATCCCATAGCCAGCTCATATCACGTCCGTCAGCATAATTATCATTTATAGCTATCATTATCGATGTATTTTTTGCAGGTGAGGAACTTAAAGATAGTTGAAATCCACTTGGGTTTTTCACCAACACTAGCTCTATGATTTTTCCATCAATTTTTATTATTTCACCTCGCCCAAAAGCTGGTTTAATACAGGAAAGTTTTTTGAATAATTTAGAATAATCAATAGAATCTCCTATGATAGATCGCGTTAAAGCTAATGCTGCTGCTGAATTATATACATTATATACACCGCTTAATTTTAGACTAGTTGCATAAGTTTGCCCATCTATATTGAAAGTAGCATTAGCGTCAGTATTATCAAAATTAGATAGAACTACTATAGGCTTTTGATTGATGCTATCGATATTTTTTTTGGACGCGTTATCGTTTGGAAATGTACTTTGCATTTCTTTACTTAGTCCAAAAAAGTTTACTTGCACTGAAGATTGTGTACTTTTTGCAAGATTTGCTATTCGCGGATCTTCACGATTTAGTACAACATTTTTCTTAGTAGCTTTAACGATTTTATCAAGCATTCTAGCTGTGTTATCAATTTCGCCAAATCTATCAAGCTGATCGCGCATAACATTTAAAATTAAACAATGATCTGGCTTAATTTTATTAATAAATTTAACTGCATGAGCTTCATCAAGTTCTAATACTGCAATATCGGCATCAAGCTTTCCAATCAAACTTGCCTCATTTAACAATGCTGCTGTAATTCCGCGTTCAAAATTACTACCAGTTCGATTGGTAAATACTCTAAGACCTTGGCTAGATAGTAATTCAACAGCTATTTTAGTAGTGGTTGTCTTACCATTGGTGCCACTAATTACTGCTACGCCGTAAGGTAATTTTGAGATAATATTGCGAGTAAAATTTGGATTAATTTTTTCAATCACTAACCCTGGTAGTGCTGATCCTCCGCCACGCAATCTGGCTAATTTTTGTATAAATTTGCCTATTAGTATAGTAAGAAAATTAAACATATTTTAAATAATTATACACTAATTTTATTAGTCATAAAACGCATAGGACTGTGGATTTTTTAATAAATTTAATGTAGAATGAGCTTATGTTTATTGCTAGTCTATTGAAATGGTGGTATAGTGCTGGATATATTCGTTGTGCCAGGGGTTGGATGACTCACTTAGAAAGTGCGCTTGATTACTTTTCTATTGACTTACTTTTGAAAACGATGTTTTCTTTATTCCGTCAAGATGGAGCTGTTGGTTCTGGCGGAGCCTTAAATATTAGAATTAGAAGATTTTTCGAGCGATTGGTATCTAGACTAATTGGTGCCTGTATACGTTCTATAGTTTTAATTATTGGACTACTTGTAATTACGATACTAGCTATCACAAGTTTATTTAGTTTGATTGTTTGGGCTGTTATCCCAGTATTTCCGTTTATCGGTGTAATTCTTACGTTATCAGGATGGGTACCGTGGCATTTATAGGGGTAAATTTAAATAGTGAGCGCGCCATCAAAGCCAGGGTTACTAAATGGCTTAGTATTCAAATTGTAGCCTTATTTAGGGTTTTATTTTGGGTTTTTATTGTAGGTGGTCTCTCTATTTTAATATTTGGGTATTCTATTGGTTGGTTTTTGATTTGTTTAGCAGCTTTGCCATTTATGGTTTATCAATGGTATGATGGTGATCTTAAGAATCTCCCGCCAGCTAAAGGTAACTCCATAGACTCTATATTATCAGTTGATATATTGTCACATTTATCTAATAGAATGTCTCCTCTTCAGATTGGCGATATTGTCGCCCAAACACAAAGTTGTCAATTTATGGCTGCGCGTTGTGGATTGACCCCGAATTTATTGGCTAACACTGCTTCAAAAGATATAAAATTAACAGATGATTTATGGCAAAAAGTCATATATATAAAAGAAAAAACTGGTAGTGAAATTGTGCATGGTGGGGTTGTTGCTTTAGCTATTTTGCAACAAAATCCACACTGTGAAACAATACTTGCGCATATGCACGTAGATGAAAATGATGTTATGGAATGTATCCGTTGGTATAATCGTCTACAGAAAATTGTTGATAGTGGTGATTCACCAAAGAGAACTGGTGGCATTGCTAGAGACTGGTCATTTGGGTATACGCCACTTTTAGATAGATTTGGTATCCGACTAGGTGCTGGTAGAGGGCTTGACTTTAGTATGGAATCAGGCCGGCATCAAGAGATTATTAATCAGCTGATAAACAATTTTGGTACAGGGGGTAGGCAAAATGCTGCCTTGGTTGGTCCGACGGGAGTTGGTAAAACTGCGATTTTACATTCATTCGCCAGCCGTCTCTTAGATGCGGCGGCGGATATACCAAATAATTTAAAATTTAGGCAGGTTTTTCTACTTGATTCTTCTGCTTTAATTTCGGCTGCACCTGGTCGTGGTGAGCTAGAGGGTTTAGTTATGAGAGTCTTAGGTGAGGCTTTTACTGCAAAGAATATTATAATTTGTCTAGATAATGCCCAGTTATTTTTTGAGGAGGGAGTTGGTTCGATTGATATATCTAATGTACTTTTACCAATTTTAGAAGCTGGTAATTTGCGCGTTATATTAACTATGGATGATCAGCAGTTCTTGCAAATTAGCCATCGCAATCCAAGCTTATCAAATGCGTTAAATAGAATTGTAGTAGGTGAACCAGAAAAGAAAGATACTATAACTGCCATGCAAGATCAGATATTAACGATTGAGTATAAAAGAAAAGTTATTTATATGTATCAGTCTTTAATTGAGGCTTACAGACTGAGTGAGCGTTATATTCATGATTTAGCTATGCCTGGAAGAGCTGTTAAATTATTAGAATCTGCAGCAAACTATGCTGAAGGTGGTGGTCTTGTAACGATGAATTCTGTTCAGCAGGCGATTGAAAAAACTATGGATGTAAAGGTTAGTGTGGCTAGCTCGGTCGATGATCGTGAAATGTTATTAAATTTAGAAGACAGAATTCACAAGAGAATGATTAATCAAACTCATGCGGTTAAAGCTGTAAGCGATGCATTGCGCAGAGCTAGGGCTGGCGTGCGAAATCAAAATCGCCCGATTGGTACGTTTCTATTTCTAGGTCCTACTGGAGTTGGTAAAACTGAACTAGCTAAAGCCTTAGCGGAAGTATATTTTGGTGGCGAAGATAATATCGTTAGACTTGATCTTAATGAGTATGTAGGCTTGGAAGATGTATCGCGTTTAATAGCTGATGCTTCTAGCGACCCAAATAGTCTAACTGCCAAAATATTAAAGCAGCCATTTAGTGTAGTATTACTTGACGAGATAGAAAAGGCTCATCCGAATGTGTTAACTACCTTACTCCAACTCTTAGATGAAGGTATTTTGCGCGACATTAACAATAGAGAAGTTAGCTTTAGAGACGCAATAGTAATCGCAACTAGCAATGCTGGTGCAGATAGAATTCGTGAATATATAGAGAGAGGTTATAAAGTTGAACAGTTTGAGTCACAAATCGTAAATGAACTAATAAAATTACAACAGTTTAAACCTGAGTTTTTAAACCGTTTTGATGAAATAACTGTATTTAGCCCACTTGGCAAACGAGAGCTTTTGCAGGTAGTTGACATTATGTTGACAGGTATAAATAAAACTTTAGCTCAGCAAAAAGTTCAAGTTAAGGTTGATGATGATGCTAAGATTTTGCTTGTAGAAAACGGGTATGATCCTCAACTTGGGGCCCGACCTATGCGCCGTATCATTCAGAAAACAGTAGAAAATACAGTTGCAAAAGAAATGTTAAGCGGTTTAGTGGCTCCTGGTGGTATAATAGAAATACATAAGCGTCAAATTGAGGAAGCATTAGGTATAAATGGGTGAGGTGTATGCGTAAAATAAAAATATTTTTAGCTAGTATAGTTGCTGTTATAGCAATGGTTTTTATGGTGAATCTAATTTTTGAAGAGCCTGTGTATGCAGATCCATCTTCACCTATTGATATAATAGGGCTAGTTGATAAGAGTCGACCAGTAATGACTTGTGCGCTTGATAATGTTGGTTGGCTTGTTTGTCCTGTTTTGCGGTCTTCAGCTAAAGCTGCAGATTATGCCTTCACTTTTATTACAAAGAGTTTTTTGGTTATCGAAACTAGTCTTTTCAAAAATGGTAGTGGTGGAACGGAAAGTGCATGGTCTTTGATACGTAATTTTGCAAACGGTATATTTGTAATATCTGCCTTGGTGGTTGTTTATTCATTATTCACTGGTGCAGGCTTAAGTAGATATAATTTGATGAAAGTTGTTCCGCGCTTTTTGGTTATGGCGATATTGGTTAATATATCATTCTATTTATGTCAGGCCATGATAGACATAGCTAATATTATAGGATATGGCATAATAAATTCATTGAATGGAATTGCAAACACAATTGGTCCTTCAGTTATGCCTATATCCGATAGTGCTGCTAGTGAATCTATGCCAGTTCTAACAGAAGTAACTTCTAGTATACTTGGTAAAGTTGATGTGGCCTGGGCCTTGCTAGCTCCAGTAGCGGCTGTAGTATTGTTCGCTGCTTTAATATGCTCAGTTATGATCGTGGTTTTGATTGCACGTAAAACTTTTGTAATTGCCCTTGTTCTAGCTGCTCCGCTTGCTCTTGTTGCATTTCTATTACCTAATACAGAACAATATTTTAAAAAATGGTTAAATCTTTTTATACAGACTCTTATGCTTTTTCCGGTGATTGCATTTCTATTGGGTGTTGGCCAGATAGTAAGTTCCGCGATTGTACAGTCTGGTGATTCAAATTACAAGATTGAAAACGATCAGTATACTTTATCAAAACCAATTGGCGGAAAGGTTACTGCGAGTTCAACGGTTCATCTAGTTGCGGCGGGGGCTGCAGTGTTGCCTTTGGCTGCGACTTGGTATGTATTTAAATTTGTGCTAAATGGTGCCAGTATGGCTAGTATGTATGTCCGCCGTGGTGGTAAACCAAATAATTATTCCAACGCACAACAAGGTGCAAATGCTAATAAAAAAGATCCAGCAGGTAATATGTTTAGTCAAGGTTTGCGGCGTTTGCAAAATATGGCATCTGGGGAAGGTTCTGATAATTTATCTAATAAAATGGGGTTACGCCGCGGCCGTAAAAAACAACAAAAAAGTGAGGAACAAGTTCAATTTGAGCGTCAAGTTGAATCTCGCCTAAAGGAATTGCGAGCTAGCGGAGCTTCGGCGCAAGATCATTATGCTCGTACTGTTAGGAGATATCAGAATTCACAAATACAGTCTTCGACAGATTCTAGACAGTTGAATGTTAATAATTTTGATAGTATTGAATTAAAGGCGGCAGAGGCCTATCTTCTAGAGAATATAAGCAAGGGTGATTTGGCTAGGGATGGACTGGGTCGTTCTAACCAAACTAGGAATAGTTTTGGCAATCAAAACTCAGATCAAGATCAAAATCAGAATAATGATAGGAATAGATATAGTGCGTCTGATAACAATCCTAATAGATTTATATCTAATTCGGGTCAAAATGAGGGTCTTTCTGCTAGTGGGAAAGATCAATTATCGGCTTCAACTATAACTAAGTTAGCTGGAAATCAAATATCTGGCGGCGGCGGAAATATAGACTCGAAGGCGCGGGCTGCAAGAAGTGCGTTGACTGGCTCAGGCTTATCTTCCCCTTCGGTGTCATCAGGCTCTACTGGTGCTTCGTCTGCGGTTATTCAAGGTGGGCCAGTGTCTGCCAATAATGTTGTAGTTGTTCAAGGTGGACCATCATTGGCGGACAGTTCAATTTCTACAGGTTATAGTATTGATGGTATCTCTTCTCCTCATCATCAACAAACTGATACTGAAATGAAAGCTAAGGC
Organism: TM7 phylum sp. oral taxon 348; assembly: GCA_007845485.1. Taxonomy (GTDB): domain Bacteria; phylum Patescibacteriota; class Saccharimonadia; order Saccharimonadales; family Saccharimonadaceae; genus SDRW01. The sequence goes on along the minus strand of SDRW01000001.1, from coordinate 188,862 downwards.
TCGTGCTGCTAAATTTGTTATGAGTTCACAAGAGATTCAAGCTGGTGATATCAACGATATATTTGAAGCCGGTAAAAAGGTTAAGCAGGAGAATTCGGATTCTACATCTAAGGATGATGATCTCAAAATTGCAGCGGCTAACAATGCTATCAATCAGAAAAATAAGAATGTAAAACAACAGAATAATGGCAGATGATATAAAATCTCTTGAACAGAAGGCAGAGCAGTCTAATATTATTGATGACGATGAGTTTAGTTTTGCCGAGAATGGGCGGCAATATAATCAAGCTAAAATAAGCAGAGGAGCGATTGTTATTGCTACTAGTACTGTGTTAATTTTAGCTATAGGAGTTGTTGTGTCTGTAATTCTTGCTCCATCCTTAATGCTTGTAAATATGAAGGAGCAAATTAGTAATGATTTAAATGACGCTGCTGGTGCATATTATGTTTTTACACACAAAGTCTTAGGTTCGCAACTTGGGGGAAATTGTGACGAGGAAAGTATAAAATGTAAATTTAAAACCATGAGTAATATGCTAAAAGAACGTTTTGAAAATTACGGAGTTAAGGTTGATGCTCGCGAAAATTCCCAGGGGCGTTTTACTTCTGCTAGATTAACACTTCCCAGTAAGGATGTTGTTACAAATGAGAATCAGCTTTTAGATATTTCTCGTCGTAATAATAAAGATAGCTACAGTATTCATAATGTAATAACACCTAGCGGCGGGCTTTATCATGATAGAAAATTTTCTGATCGTTTATATAAGCGCTTTCATCTAGAGCATCGCCCAACTGTATACGGATATACTCCTAAGGATGTAGGAAGATCATTTGGTGAAGCCTTAATTAAAAATGCCGATTATATTGATGCTAATGCTCAAGGTGTTTACGGCTTACATTTTTTGGGAAATGATAAAAACAAAGAAATTTGGAAAAAAGATATAGTGGATAGACTAATGGATCAAGCAAAATCTACTCATTTAGCCTTGGCTTGTTCTATGTATACATATGCAGATTTAGCGGATAATGCTGTTAGAAATGCCCGCGCTGTAACTTTAGCTCGTTTTGCTATGCAATACATGGCTTTAGCTGATGCTATAAAATCTGGAAATAGCTCAAATTTTGAAGCTGCAATTAATATATTAACCGACAGGCTAACCGTGGTTAATAAAGCAGGTAAGAATGCTTTTGATAGTAGCTCTTATCGTATTCCTGCTAGTCTTGAAGCGGCAAATTATAATAAATTAAGATCACGCAACCGAGATTATATGAATGATGCGCGGGAAATTATAAGCCAATTAGCAACTGGATCTATTGGAAGTACGGCAGGAACTCTTTCCTTGCGTGGTAGTTTATATAGCACGTCGGTATTAGCGGGTATTCCTAGCTTAGATCCTTATAAGATGTGTGCTGGCGGTATTTCTAGTAGTGCGGCTTCTAATGAAAATAAAGATGAAAAAACTTGCGCACTTCCATCTGCAATTGCCGCATCATCGCTTGTTAGTCCAGCAGTTGCCGCCGTATATGCCATGGAATTATATATGCGATTGAAGGGCTATAAGAATGATCCTTGTCCAGCTCTTGAAAGTCTAGTAAGAGATGTTAATACTAAAATACGTCCATCAGTATCATCTTTTGTTCCAGATAAAATGGCTAGCGCTTCTAGGACTGACGCTGATTATTTTTCATATTTGGCTGCTGGAGTGGAAACTACTGAAACAGCTGAGCTGGGTCTTGGAATAGCTACACAAGATGCGGTATTTTCTGGTGCTGGTATTATTTTGGGCGATGCTGCGCAATCTATCGGAATGCGTCCTGCTACAAAAGAGAGCTTGCGTAAATATCATAATTACATAAATTACGGTAGTGAAGTTGCTGGACTTGTTAATAAAAATAAATCTGAAGAAGATAAAACACGTAAATTTGTATCCTCAATAGCGCGTTCAATTTATGGATACAGTAATACGCGTACTCTGGCGATAACGCCTACTCAAACTATAAAAAGTATCTTTACCTTAGCTCCTAGATCGTTAGAAAGCTTATCTAAAACTGTAAACGCAGCATATTCACAGCCTGTAAATACAGCTAAAGAGCGTTTTCTAACAATGAGTGACTGCAGTCTTGAAAGCGGTAACTTTATAAATCCAGATTTTGGTTGTAATGTTAGATACAGCATGAGTAAGAAGGATATGGATATATCCATAGATAATATGCTAAACTATATGACACAACCGCATCCCGAGGAAGCTCAAAAGTCTTTAAATGATGTTAATAGTCGTGATATGCAGGGTGATAATAATATAGCTGATCGTATGAAAAAAGAGGCTGCAGAGGGTGCTAAATCATCTTATATAGATCCAAAGACCGGTAAGCCTAATAAATATACAGAATACGCTAAATTCTTAGAGTTTTGTGTTAACCGTAAAGACCCTTGGGGGAGTATTGGTTTAGCTACTGAATACCAAGATGAAAAATATACACCTGACGCAGAGGATAAAACTAAAAATCCAGTCAGACGTACATATGGCGGTACATACATAGAATATATGGATAGTTCGGATGATCCAACTAAAAAAAGAGAAGTTCCTTCAGCATATTATGGTAGAGCCTGGGGTAGCACAGTGGATCAGGATTGGATGAGTGGTCGTAAATGCGCCGAAGAATCAAATATGTTAAATAATTTTAGAGCTTATACAGCATCTTGCCGTGTTTTAGCAGGAATGTCTGGCGCAAAAGAATGTTGGCATCATGATTCAAATCCTACATTTAATAGCGGTTTCTATGCTCGTAATAATATATTATTCACTCGTGAAAATTAAAACTAATAATTTAAAGTAGGTCATCTCGCTTATTATTTAAGAAAGTCGCCCATTGTCTAAATATTCGTAATACTGACTTTAAGGGCATTTCAATTAACATATCTAGAGTCATAGCTATTATATTCATTTTGGCATATTTAGATGAAATTTGTTGGCCGACATATATAAATGGTAAATAAATAATATCACGTAAGACTGAGCTAATCGGTTTATTCTGCATGACTGCTTCAATTTCACGTATCTGAGCTGACATTCTAAATACTAAGAAGCTAGCAGTTGATAAGAATATTACAAATATTATTCCTTGTACTATATTAAACTTAAGTAAATATAAAATATAACTAAGCCCTACAAACGCTAGTATAAATAAGATTCCATACGCTATCGAGAATCCAGTGGAGGCTTTTTGTTGGCGAATACTAATCTTCATTTCGGGGTGATCATTGAAAATCATTGCAACCGCTTGGTCTACAATTGTATCTGTATTGCGTGTGTTAGGAATTGTAAGAGTAAATCGGGACAAACCTATAAATAGGGCAGGAAATAGAAGATTTATTATTAATGGAACCCACTCTATATGACCTTCTACTATTAAGTCGTATGGAACTTCAATCGAAAGACCTATAATACTTTTTGTAATGATAAGAAATACGATACTTTTTATAATTGCGTTATCTAATAATTTGTCGAGTGTAGCATACTCACGCTTAATGTGTTTTTCAAGTGAATATGTTAATATGCTTTCACTTTCTAGGTCGGATATACTCATCTGTGCATTAGGAGCGTAGAATGCAGTGTATATCATTTTTAGAGTAGCTCCATTTTTTTTGATAATTCTCTCGGTAATTGCTACAGCTTTACTTCCAAATAAATCATCAATTATCTCGTTGAAGGATTCAAAACGCGCGATAATCGTAATATCTTGATGGTAACTATCTATGAGAGAAGTGCGGATTGTTGCCTGTCCTAGTTTAAGAAGCGCTTGTTGTATTGCTATATATAAAATAATTGAGTATTCTTCAGGTTTAATACTAGATCCCGTTAAGTTAGATATATTATCTTTAGTTATATTATTCCTTAGATACGTAAAAGCAAATTGAGTAAAGGAAACTTGGCAAATGTTTGGCTGAATGATTTGTTCACAGCGCACACTTAAAACATCCAAAAGCCAGTTTTTAAATTGCATACATTTGGTATGTGAATGCTCAATTTTTACATATTGCCAGTAAGCTCCATAATAGCGTTTAATTTGGCTTTGGATATTTTTGCAGTCCTGATTTGACATGGATCCGTTATTTATATATCCTGCCAAGGTTAATTCAGTAACTAGTTCTTCACCCGTATTGGAAATATCTGTCTTTTCGTGAAACGATAAAGTTCGTGCTAGAAAACGACGGATTGCGCGTTGTCTAAATAGATGATCGTCAGCATATTCAGAAGCATTACGAATTTGTTCATAGGCATGAGTTAACTTGCTTCCTGCTGTATTTATATAAAATATATCGCTTTGCTTATTGCGCTGTTGATTATTATCATAATTATCAATATATTCTAGAGAAGAAACTAGAAGATTTCCAAGTTCACTTAGCGAATTATTACTGCTCACGATATTATATTAATAATAAAAAGCCAAAACGGCTAATAACTAATCAAATTATTGGTACCCCAGGTAGGAATCGAACCTACGACCAAAAGCTTAGAAGTCTCTTGCTCTATCCACTGAGCTACTGGGGCTCTAAATCGACCGCGGATTCTGCCGCATCTGGTTGCTATATTTGGGGCGAATGATGGGGATCGAACCCACGACCTCCAGTGCCACAAACTGGCGCTCTAACCATCTGAGCTACATCCGCCATAGCTGTAGATATTATAGCAGATACTCTATTTGTTTTCTAGGAGGTTTATGCAAAAGGATTGTATTTTGGTTTACTATTAGGTGCCGACCCAAAGCGTTCGCGAGCTTGATTTCTAAAATTAAGCGATTGATTATTAGATGAATTATCATTTTTTTGCTTAGAATCTGAATCTTTCTTGTAGGGTGATTTATATGATGTATTGTCTTGATTTGAATTATTGGAGTCTCGTGAGTATTTTTTAGTGCTATGCTTTTTTTTGCGTTTTCCTAATAATATATCTCGTTTTTCTTTATTATAAGAGTCAAAAGCTTCATTTCTATACGAACCATTAGCTAGATTTGATGTTTCATAAGATAAATTTATACCCATACTTTGGGCTTTTGCACGTTTTATAAGTTGTTGCCGAATGGCTTCTCCACTAGATAGTTTGGTTTGTATAGAAACTTCTGGATCAATCCCTTCTGCTACGATTCTATACGCACTGGTATGTTTAAAATCTTTAGCCCTAACCTCACCATTCGCCTCAGTTTCGGCTTGCATTTGGCGTCTTACTATATCACTCATGTGTTTTTCATTTCTGGTAAATTTATATCATATATTATAGCATATTTTTAGTCCTCAATTAAAACATAATCATTTCTAGTGTATAATATAGGTATGACAAAGTCCTGGCGTGATGTTAATGCAATATACCAAATTTATCCTCGTAGTTTTAAAGATACGAATAGCGATGGCGTTGGTGATTTGAGAGGAATAATAGAGAAAATAGATTATCTTAAAGGGGAAGATAAATCTCTTGGGGTTGATGCAGTTTGGCTTTCACCAATATTTTCTTCTCCACAAATTGATTGTGGTTATGATATTAGTGATTATAGATCAATAGATCCTCTTTTTGGTGGCATGGCGATGTTTGATGAATTATTACTTCAGGCTCACAAGCGCGATCTTAAAGTGATGCTTGATCTAGTACCGAATCACTCCTCAGATCAGCATACTTGGTTTAAAGAATCTTCATCATCTCGCGATAATTCTAAACGTGATTATTATATTTGGCGTGATGCAAAATCAGACGGTACCCCGCCGAATAATTGGCTCAGTATGTCAGGCGGCAGTGCTTGGCAGTGGCATGATAAAACGGGTCAATATTATTTACATTCTTTCTTGCCAAGTCAACCAGATTTAAATTGGGATAATCCTGAAGTGCGTCAAGAGATATTCGAAATCATGCGTTTTTGGTTTGAAAAGGGTGTTGATGGATTTAGAGTTGACGCCATCTGGCCTCTTAGTAAGAATTTTGCGGCTGGTGATAATCCCCGAAATCCTGAGTATTATGCTGGCGACGAAGACTATGGTTCTTATATTCATCAAAATAGTAAGGGCGGCCCAAAACTCTGTGAATATTTGCGTATGATGAGCGATGTAGCTTTAGAATATAAAAATAAATTTTTAGTATATGAATTTTATCCAGATGATAGGTTCGGGAGTCGCTTTGACCAGTATTCTGCTATCCAAAAGGTTGCGCCAGGGGTGTCATCTACATTCTATTTTGAAGCTTTTCAAACAGAGTGGTGGGCACGCAAGTTTCAAGAAAAATTTAATGCTTTTGGAACTTGGTACGATCAGCTACCAGTTGCGTCGCTCGGCAATCACGACCAGACTCGTATAGCCTCTAAATTTGGTATGGCGCAAGCAAAAGCTTTAGCTCTCATGCAATTAAGTTTACCTGGTATACCTGCCATCTATTATGGTGATGAATTGGGTATGCTTGATGTTGACATCCCGCAAAATTATAAACATGATAATTTCGCTGGCGGCGCAGGTATGGATGCGCGTGATAAATATCGTACACCAATGCGCTGGAACTCTGATATTCTTAATAATGCTGGATTTTCTAATTCTAATCCATGGCTTCCAATTGGTGACAATTTAGATTGGCTTAATGTTGAAAGCGAACAAAGTACCGACCATTCATTTTTTAATCTATATAAAAAAATGCTTGCATTACGGAGTGAGTATGCTGCTTTACGATATGGAGAATATTCAACTTGGCAAGATACTAGCGACGACATAATGACATTCAAACGTAACTATAATGACGAAATTTTTTATATACTTATAAACTTTACTGATAGACAAATTAATACAAACATACCAAGTAGGGGCAGGGTTGTGGCCAGCACTAACACTACTGATGAATATGATATTGAAAATAGCCTCACGCTAAATGCTTTTGAGGCTATTCTGGTTAAAGCTTATTAATAAATTGGTGCGGGCGGCGAGAATCGAACTCGCATCACTTGCTTGGAAGGCAGGTATATTAGCCATTATACGACGCCCGCTCAATATATTAATAATTATATCACAGAGCGAGCAAACTTACTATTTTGTTTAGTTATAATTCATAGATTGTTTCAATATTTGCGCCTAAGCTATTAAGTCTTTTAGCAAGCTCTTCATAGCCACGATTAATTGAATAAACATCACGAAGAGTGGAAACTCCTGGGGCAGCAAGCATAGCAAGTAAAATTACTACACTTGGTCGTAAAGCAGGAGGAGCTATCATATCTGTAGATTTCCAGTGGGTAGGTCCAGCTATATATACTCGATGCGGATCAACTAACTCTATATTTGCACCAAGCTTTGTAAGTTCTGTAAAGTAAATTGCTCTATTTTCGTAGCTCCAATCATGCACTAGAGTTCTACCTTCTGCGACAGTAGCTATTAAACCTAGAAACGGTAAATTATCCATATTAACTCCAGGGAAAGGCATGCTATGTAGCTTATCTTTTGGTGCGTGTAATTTAGATTTTTTTAAGCTTATATCAACTAAACGAGTTTGTTCATTAGCTGCCCTATATTCAGGGGTAATTTCATACTTTAATCCCATCCCAGATAATATTGCTAATTCAATCTCTAGGAACTCTATTGGAGCACGTTTAATGGTGATTTCTGAACTTGTCACAATTCCAGCCGCTATAAAGCTCATGGCTTCAATCGGGTCTTCAGAAGGGAAATATTCAACCTCTTGATCTATACTTTCTAATCCAGTAATTTTTAGTGTTGTAGTGCCGATACCTTCGATAATAACACCTAATTTTTGCAAAAAGAAGCATAGATCTTGCACCATGTAATTTGGGCTAGCGTTACGTATAGTTACTGTACCTGGGTGCAATGCTGCTGCCATAATGACATTTTCGGTTACTGTATCACCACGCTCGGTTAGTAAAATTGCATGATCTGGAGATGTCTTTTTCACACTTACGCGATATGCGTCTTGTGACGCATCTACAGAAAGCCCAAACGGTTCCAATCCTGTTAAATGTGGTTCAACCGTTCTTACTCCAAGGTTACACCCACCAGCAAATGGTAATTCAAATTTATTATATTGATTAAGTAGCGGACCCATAAACATAATAATTGATCGGGTTCTCATTGCGGCAGCTACATCTATGTTTTTTAAGTCAAGTGTCTTTGGCGGATTTATTACTAGATCAGAACCATCCTTCCAACGGGTTTTTACGCCAATACTATTTAAAACTTCAATAAGACGATTAACTTCCTCAATCCTAGCAACTCGACGGAGAGTAGTGGTTCCCTTATTCAGTAAACTTGCACAGAGCAGTGCTACTGCTGCATTTTTACTTGTTTTTACATTAATTTCTCCAGAAAGTTCATGACCGCCGCGTACCTTAAAATTTATTTTCCCTTCCTCATTTATATTCACAATTGGTCTAGCTAGCACTTCTCCTATTCTTGCGATCATTTCTAGGCTGATATTTTGTCCGCCTTTTTCAATTCTATTGATAGCGGATTGGCTAGTGTCTAATGCTTCGGCTAATTGTGCCTGTGTCCAGCCGCGCATAATGCGGTTTTCTTGAATTAGATTACCAATTTTTTCAAGATACGTATCACTATTCATGGTTGCATTATACCATAAATGATATAAAAATTAATACTATTGACTTACAACAAATATTATGATAATATAGCAACTGGAGTGCGGTAATTCCACTGTACTTGTACATTTCCAACCTAAGGAGGATGCTCATAATGAGCACTTCATCTATCTACTATACTGCAACTGATGTTCCCATGCGGAATGAAAGTTGGCATGCTGAACAAGCCTTCAAATCATACAAGTTGGGTGGAGAGCTTTGGTTTTCCTGTGTACTTTACATTGTGACAGCTTGCGTTGGGTTCGTTGGTCTTTTTGCTATTGATTCAAGCGATTGTCCAAATATTGTGCTTGAGATTTTTGCGAAAATCTACTTTGCGTCAATGTGTATGTTGGGTATCGGCTATTTGGCGTTTGCTGCTAAACGCCTAATGTATCGAAAGTATTACAGCAAACCAAGCCGTGGTAAGGGTGAGCTGTATCGGATTGATATTATTGAACCAAATGATGATGATTGGGGTATTCAATTCACATCACCAAATGGAGTTTTCACATACTTAAATCTGGGTTGCGACCTAGAATGCAGTATGTATGCTATTGAACTTTTGCAATTTGATGCTGATTTTCGTAGTGAAATCAATTCGTATTTGGCAGATCCTGTAAATAAAAAAGTTTCTACAGAGGAAATGATCAATTCCAAGTATGAAGATTTGTGTGATGATCGTCCTAGTGAAGATGAAGATGAAGATGATGGCCGGTATGTTGATGATAAATTTGTCTAATCTAAGCTCCTCCTCATTGGTGAATCATCACCGCCCGTAAGGTTGAGCAATTAAACGCCGCTCCCTAAAAGGGCGGTGTTTTTCTTTGAATTATGATAAACTAAAGCAGTAGGAGGACTTTTTTAATGAATGACAAGAAAGTCGAAGATCTAATTAATGCCGAAGCGGCACGTCAAGATAGTGCAATTGAATTAATTCCAAGTGAGAACTATGTATCTAATGATGTATTAGTGGCGCTTGGTAGTGTTTTTACTAATAAATATAGCGAAGGATATCCAGGTAAGAGATATTATGGTGGGCAAACAAATACAGATAAAATAGAGCAATTAGCTATAGATCGTGCAAAGGAATTGTTTGGAGCGGATCATGCAAATGTTCAACCGCACAGTGGTGCTCAGGCTAACGAAGCGGTTTATTATTCTTGGTGCGAACCTGGAGATAATATTTTAGCTATGTCTCTTGATCATGGTGGTCATCTAACTCATGGAGCGCCAGTGACGCGTAGTGCTCGTGAATATAATTTTATACGCTACGGCATAAAGGATATAAAAACAGGCGAAGTGGATTATGATGAATTGCGGAAATTAGCATTAAAATACAAGCCAAAAATAATCTTGGCAGGATTTAGTGCATATCCACGTGAGTTAGATTATGCTAAATTTGCTAGTATTGGCAAGGAGGTTGGCTCTATGCTAATGGCAGATATGAGCCATATTGCAGGTCTGATTGTAGCTGGTGTTGCTAAAAATCCATTAGACTATGGATTTCATGTAGTAACTACTACGACACATAAAACACTAAGGGGACCGCGCGGCGGTTTAATTTTAAGTAAGGGTATAGTCTCTAATCCGTTAAAAAAGCCAAATAAGACATTGCAAAATTTGCCCACTCTTATAGATAGGGCGGTATTTCCTGGAACTCAAGGTGGTCCTCATATGCATACGATTGCAGCCAAGGCAGTAGCTTTTGGCGAGGCTTTACTTCCTGAATTTAAGGACTATGCTAAGCAGATTATACGAAATGCAAAAGCTATGGAGAAAATATTTAAAGATAATAATGTAGAAATGGTTACTGGTGGTACTAGTAACCATCTATTATTAATCGATGTGTATAAGACTTTTGGCATTGATGGTCGACGTGCACAAGAATCTTTGGAAGAAATAAATATAACTACCAACGCTAACGCTATACCTAATGATCAGCTTCCTCCGTTTAAGCCAAGTGGTTTAAGACTTGGTACGCCTGCTATGACTACAAAAGGATATAAGGAAGATGATTTTAGAAAAGTTGCACAAAATATTGTAGATAGGTTATCTACTTTATAGTTTTAAATTAAATTAATATATAGTGTTGTTGTAATGTATCTATTCAGGTTGTAATTAATAATCTTATTCTATTAGTTGATTATAAATAACAAAACACCCCGTAGTATTATACATTATGGGGTGTTTTGTTAATCTTAAATAGTAAAATAATTATTTATACTAAGCATCAGGTGCTTTACAATTACCTGCTTCACCAGCAGTAACAGATTTTGTTCTGTTGTCTTTTTCGTGCCAGTAAGCTATCTTAATTCCAGTAATATTATCTTTAATGTTTTCGTCAGAAGTTCCTGTAGGAGCACAAATTTGATACTGCATTTCTATCTTGCTACTATGTGCAGGATCTGAAACTACTAATGTATCTAGAGTTTCATCATTAATATTGCTAGATTTTGAACATTTTCCACCAGATTTAACGGCTGTTTTAAGTGCTGCTAAAGTAGAAATATCCTTCCACTCAGCGCCACTTTCAGAAGCCATACATGTTGAAACTAATTTAACAATATTTGCCGAATCGCCAGCTCGGCGAGAATCGCGACCTTGTTGCTGAATCCCTGTAAATGTAACCACAGAAATGGCTGCCAAGATTGCAATAACTACTATTACTATAAGAAGCTCTATTAATGTAAAGCCAGCTTGTTTTGATTTTTGAAGATTCATGTTTTTATGAATGCCCCCTATTAAATTAATTATTTATATCGCAATTGTAAACCATTGTTTTAATAAACGCAATATAATATGTATTTTATATTAAATTTCAAGGGGCTCTTGCTCTATTTTTATGCCAAACTTATCATATACGGTAGCTGTGATTTCTGCACGGGCAGCAGCTAAGTCTTTATATCCACTAGCAGATTCATTAATTAGAACTAAGGCGTTTGCTGGATTTATGCGCATACCCTTTATTAATTTACCTTTTAAGTTACAGTTATCAATGAGCCAGCCAGTCGGTACTTTATATTGATTATTTCCCATATCATAATATGGTGCATTTGGATAATTAGCTAATAGCTGTTCTAATTTTTGCTTTGTTACTATGGCATTTTTAAAGAAAGAGCCTGAATTTGGTTGTTTCGCAGGATCGGGAAGTTTAGTTTGCCTAATCTGTATGACAGCTTGGCGTATATCCGATACATTATAGTCTGTGATATGCGCATTATCTAAATATTTTTGTAAATTCGCATAAAATGGTGGTTTTGGCTTAGATTTTGAAAGGCGTAGAGTGATAGATATTATTATATATTTCCCAGGTAGTTTATCTCTAAAAATACTGCTTCGGTATTTGAATTCACAATCTTTAGCTGCGATAGTTTCAACCTCGCCGCTATCAGTATTAAAAGCCTCCACTTCTATCAAGGTGTCTGCTATTTCTTGACCATAGGCGCCAATATTTTGTACAGGTGCTGCTCCACAAGTTCCTGGTATGATTGACATAGCTTCAATACCACTGAGGTTCATATGTATAGACATTTTTACTAGGTCATCCCATGGTTCACCGCTGCCAGCTTTTATTACAGCAGATTCTCCGTCTTCTTTAATGACATTCATTCCAGTAATTTTATTTTGTATGATTATGCCATTAAAAGTTTCATCATGCGCAATTATATTACTTCCACCTCCTAGGATGTAGAATTTTAGTTTCTCATTTTTACATTTTTGTATTATGTCTTGAATATCTTTTAGATTATACGCTTCAGCCATCATCAGAGCTGAACCACCAATTTTCATAGTTAAGTAGTTAGATAAAGAAGGATTATCAATTAGTTTCATATTACGATTATATCACATATGATATTTTGTAAATAGCTGTTATACTCTCGTCTCTAAAATTGTGCACTAATATAAATATAAATAAAAAACGATACATTAACGTATCGATATGATAAAATCTTTGTTTGGTGGGTCAGCTGGGAATCGAACCCAGGACACCCTGCTTAAGAGGCAGGTGCTCTAACCAGCTGAGCTACTGACCCAAGTCTATGTAATTGTACTAAATAATGCGTACTTTTTCAAGTATGGAAGAATAAAATATAACTTAAATAAATCTTTGATATTATTAGTTTTAACATGTTATAATCCATAATAACTATGGACAAATCAGAAGGTGGGTTTACTCTTGTGGAAGTTTTAGTATCTGTATTTGTTGCATCAATTGTCATCGGCGTTTTAGCTCAGTCTTATATTTATGCAACTAGATCGTTTGAATGGAGAAAACTTCGTTCCGTTGCTATTATGATAGCTAATGTTAATCTAGAGCGCTATAAACGAATAAAAAATCTAAAAGAAGCTGGTTTTGAATGTGAAATAAATGACTCTGTGACTAAGTTTCAGAAGAGTCTTATTAATAAGGGTGATAAATTTAATGAAGACTCCAATCTTACTGAAATAAAAAATTCTTCTATAAATCAGAAAATAGTGGCATACACAAGTCCTAGCAAAGGATGCGATAACTATGTGGTGGTTGAATCTGTCGTAGAGTATAAAAATCATCCCAACGCTACTAATATAGAGACTGTGAAGCAGGTAACATATGCGCAATAGATATGGTTTTACTGTCGTAGAACTTATATTGGTAATATCTATATCTTCTGTTGTGATAATAGGGTTAGTGCCTACATTAGTAAAATTTTCTAGCTTACAATATGGCCAAATATTGCGGGCTAAACAGATTAATGATTCTCATAAGGCTATTAGTGTAATAGATTCAGATTTAGATCGTACTATCGAATTTAGAAGGGCTCCTCTTTCCAATAATATAGACTATCCAGCTCCTTTGCGAGGATGGAATTATCGTGGAGCTGGTAGTTCTATGCGTACGTTAATATTAACACTTCCTGCAATTACAAAGCCGCCTCAGAGTAAGGATAGAGAACTTTCGACTATTGCAGATAAAACAGAAAACTGTGGTAAATCAGACAAACCATATAAATATAATGTAGTTTACTATGTGCATAATTCTAGGCTTTATAGAAGATCTATCGTGGAGCCGCCAGAAGATAAAATTATATGTAAATATCCATATGAATCTACTACAAAATTTCCAGATAAAGGATCTCCTCGTGATATTTTATTATTAAACAATGTAGATGGGTTTGAGGTTAATTATCATAATGGTTCGTCATTATCGCCAGATAGTGATTCTTATGCATACAAATATAATTCTCCGCCGCTTTCCCTATCTGTAATAGACAACAAAGTTGTCTCTATAAAAATAACAACTAAATATAATATAAATGACAAAGAGTATAAATATTCCGTACATAAGAGAAAGGATATATCATGGTAGGCAAGAAGAGTGAAGATGGTTACATACTTTCAATCGTTGTAGGTTTATCTTTTGTAGCTATGTCTATATTTGCTATCGTTTTACAATATCTTAGTAGCTTATCAGTTTCTACGCGTGATCTTGATAATATATCTACAGCACGTAATTCTGCGAGATCAGGACTAATGGCTGCAATTAAAGGCGCTGACGATAGTGTACAGGGCTCATCATTGATAGGAAGCGGTAGTATTGGCTCAAATGTAACTTATGATTATAAGATAAATTCAAGCTCTTCAAACATATATTTATCGTCTAATGGTAGTGTTCAATTTGGACATACTACATATAAAGCTAACGAAAAAGTGGACATTCCCATAACTCCTGTAGTTTCAGATTACAAGCCTATTCAGATGGATATCGGTGATGATGTAGTATGCGCTGTATCTGGCAAAAAGGTTTATTGCTGGGGAGATAATAGTGCTATGCGTATAGGTGTTGGCTATTACTACTATGATGAAAAAGCTAAATATGGTTCCTATTATGATTGGCCTGTTCCAGCTGATACTTCTAGTGACCCTAATAGCGATCTAAAGGATAAAGAAGTTGATCAAGTCTCCGCGGGTAGATTACATGTTTGTGCAACATCTGAGGGTAAAATGTATTGCTGGGGTAATATGAGCAATTCTAGCGGATTTGGTGGTCCAGGCCAATATAATTTTGCTACTAGAATTAATCTTGGTAGTATAAATAATAAGAGAGTTGATAAGGTTTCTGCGGGATACGGTTACACGTGCATAATAGCAGAATATAAGGCCTATTGCTTGGGTCAAAATAAAGATGGAGTTTTTGGTAATGGATCTTATTCGGATTCAGAGACGCCACTGCCTGTAAGTACTAATACTGGTATATATGATAAGCAAGTCACTGATATTGGTACATCTGTATGGAACAATTACGCTTGTGCTATAGCGGGTGATAAACTTTATTGTTGGGGAAAGAATAACTATGGTCAACTGGGTACTGGTGATAATAATGACCGACCTAGACCATTTGAAGTGGGCGCAGGCAGTCCTATGGAAGGAAAAAGAGTTGAGAAAATATCCCTAAAAGGTGAACATACCTGTGCTATAGCTGAAGGGAGGCTTTATTGTTGGGGTAGAAATGATGATGGTCAACTGGGTACTGGTGATACGTATGATAGATCTAGCCCTGTAGATATAAGTAATAACAGTATTTTAAAAAATAAAAAAGTAACAGATGTATCCACTTCGCATATTAATACATGTGTAGTCGCTGACTCTAAGCCATACTGCTGGGGGCGAACCCGACATGGTGGTTCATCAGGTGGAGAAAGATATAATAAACCCGTTGACGCAAGTTCTACTCCTTCAAAGAATTTATTATATGGTAAACAAATAGAATCTATATCCGCTGGTGATTTTGGCGGATGTGCTAGTTTAAATAGCTGGATATATTGTTGGGGTAGAAATGACGCAGGATCTACTGGTACTGGTAATTATAGAAAAGCTCCTGATCCAGTAAGTCCCATATCTCATGATGGTGCATTACGTGGAGGAAATACTCCTAATTTCCGTACCTCTTTAGCAGTGTCTAGCAATGTATGTTCTATTGCGAATAATAAGCTTTATTGTTGGGGTAGAAATATTAAGAGTTCAGTTGGTGACGGCACATCTAATATTAGAAAGAGACCGGTTCTTATTGCTGGAGAAGATGATAGAGCTGTAGTTAATGGTAGAGCTACTAATGTTGATCTTAGTGATGGCGATAGCCCTTCGTTTGGTTGTGCTGTAATCAGTAGTAAAGCATATTGTTGGGGGGAGAATACTTACTCTAATTTGGGTGACGGAACAAGTATTAATAGATCAAAACCAGTCCCAGTGATTGCTAATGTAGGCGACACTTTTTCTCACAAGAAAGTTACTAAGGTAACTGTAGGAAAGTCACATGCCTGTGCTATAGCTGAGGGTAATGTATATTGCTGGGGAGCTGCTGGAACTTTAGGAAATGGATTGGGCAGTTCTAGTTCCAGAGCTGTACTTGTGAGTGCTGACTCTGCTTCTGGACTTCATGGAAAAACTACTGATATAGTAGCTGGAGGTGATAATACCTGTGCCTTGGCTGATAAAAAAGTATATTGTTGGGGTAAAAATTTAAAAGGAGAATCAAGTGGAACTGGTTTAGTTAAGTCACCTAAGCTCATTGAGGTAGGTGATCCTGTTAATGATATCTCTAAAGTTTTAATTACAGTCTCAAACGGTATCTCTTGTGCAGTTGATATTAAGTCTCAACTATACTGCTGGGGAACAGAAAATAGGCTTGGCTATGGATCTAGTTCCACAAATGTTCGCATTCCTAAGTCTGGTGCTATAAATGCCAAGAGCACCAATTCTGTATTAAAAGATAAATCAATAGGAGCTATTAGCTCTAGCTCTACCCATACATGTGTTATTGCAAATAATGTTATTTACTGCTGGGGAAATAATAACTATGGACAGTTAGGGGATGGGTCTAAAACAAGTAAGTCTAGCCCCGTAGCAGTTAAAACAAATGGCACGCCATTACATGGGCAATATATTAGATCGATAGCAACTGGGGAAAATAGAACTTGTGCTGCTACAGGCTATGGCATATATTGTTGGGGATTGGACGGAGGATTTATCTCACCTGGTAATTCATCTTTTAATTCAATAGTACCTACCCAAACAAATGGTCTTTTAGATTTGAGTAATGCAGTAAGATATTAAGTGAATATAAAATATATCGCCAACAAATATGGGCGATATACTATGTAGTAAATAAATTCTTGGTACACCTGGTACGATTCGAACGTACGACACCTGGTTCCGAAGACCAGTGCTCTAATCCGCTGAGCTACAGGTGCTTACAATTTCATTTTATCACACTTTACATAGTATAATAAAGACTATGAAGATTTTAAATGGGGCTGAGCTTGCTAGTTTTGTAAAAGTACGCCAACTTAAGCAAGTAAGAAATTTGCGTCAATCAAAAAAGATCATACCTAAACTATCTGTTGTGTATGTAGATAGCGGCAATAAAGTAATAGATACGTATATTAATCTAAAGAAAGCTTATGCTAATGATATTTTAGTAGAATTTAGTGTCTATAAAGAAAATGCCGATACTATAATCAAGAGACTCAATACACTTTCTCGTGACGATAGTATTCATGGTATTATTGTTCAACTACCCCTACCTGGCGATTTGGATACTGATCAAATATTATCACATATTAATCCTAATAAGGATGTTGACGGACTTTCTGGGGGTAATTTTACACCAGCTACACCTATGGCGATTAATTGGTTATTGTCAGGCTATGGTATAGATTTATCTGGCAAAAATGTTGCTATAGTTGGTCGAGGTAAACTTGTAGGCGCTCCACTTACTCGTCTTTGGAAAGAATCTGGTTATAATGTAGATGTTTTTGAAAAGGGGGATGGGTATGACTTGTATATAGAAATCCCCAAATACGATGTTATAGTTACTGCAACAGGAGTGACGAGTCTTATAAAAAGCTCAATGTTAAAATCTGGTGCTGTAGTTATTGATGCTGGGACAGCGAGTGAGAAAGGTATTATAAAAGGCGATCTATCTGATGATGTTCGTGAGCGTAAGGATCTAATAATCACACCAGATAAAGGTGGCGTTGGACCATTAACGGTCGCCGCATTATTTGATAATACTATTTTAGCAGCCTATCGTCAGGCTAAGTTAAATGGTATGTAAAAAATCAACAATTAACCACACCATAATAATGGATATGATTATAACGGAAGCAGCGATTTGCACTTTCTTTTTGTTGTCATACCACCATTGTCCGTGTTTGCTACGTTTTACGGCTGATACGTGAATTATTGTTGGTTTTTTGGAGTCAGATTTTGCCCCTTGATATTTTTTAGTTCTCTTTTTCTTTGTCATATTTTATCTAGTTTATGAGCGGTCAGTCTCTCTTTAATACAATAACTTTATATTATCTATAATCTAAAAAATTCCTGTTTAAAGCTAATAAATTATTGGTTATTATTCTAAAATGTATCTCCGAAATTATATCATAATTATTAAAACAAGTAAATTTCTTATGATTATATTTAAGTTAAAACATTAAAAAACGCCAATCTCTGGCGACAATTTAAAAATTCTATATTTGGTGACCTTACCGGGAATCGAACCCGGATTGCCAGGATGAAAACCTGGTGTCCTAACCGTTAGACGATAAGGCCAAAATAAAGTTTCTAAAATAAAACTTTATCGTTGATTATATCAGTAATGCGTGAAATTGTACATAGTGTATTTATAAAAACGACAAATAATATTAAAACTACCGAAGGTCTATTATGAGTAATGATTTTAGAGTATAATATTTAGAATGAAGAAACTATTACTTAAACGTACAAAAATCCTATCAACAGTAGGTCCAGCTGTTAATAGTTATGAGAAGCTGGAACAATTAATAAAAGCTGGTGCAAACGGCTTTAGATTTAATTTTAGCCACGGTACATTTGAGGAGCGCGTAGAGCAATTTAATTGGCTTAGGGAGGCTAGTGAAAAATTAGGTAGGCCCGTTGCTATTTTGCAAGATTTACAAGGTCCAAAAATCAGACTAGGTATGCTTAAAGATGATATGAGAATGGATGTTAAAGCTGGCGATGAGATAGTACTAGCTTATGGTATCGAACATGATGGTTCTAATAATATTCCTGTGCAATATAATTTGGCAGAAAAGGTAAAACCTGGTGAGCCTCTCTATATATTTGACGGTAAAATTCGAACCAAAGTTATTACTAAGGAAAGCGATACTGCTATACGTGTACGAGTAGAAAATGATGGTACCTTAATGAGCAGAAAAGGAATTAATCTGCCTGATACAGATTTTGGTGGTGATATTCTAACTGAGAAAGATTTAGCAGATATTGAATTTGGTGCGACTCAAGATATAGATTTTGTTGCGTTAAGTTTTGTTCAGAATGCAGGTGATATTGATAACTTACGCCAGATTCTAGTCTCTCATAACTCTGAAGCTCAGATCATTGCAAAAATAGAGACTAAATCTGCTATTAAGCCTGAAACTCTAGAAGAAATTGTAAAGGCTTCTGATGGTGTGATGGTAGCTCGTGGTGATCTAGCTGTTGAAGCTGGTGCTGAGGTTGTGCCAATTGTCCAGCGGCAGATTATTTCTCTTTGCCGCAAGTATGGCAAGCTGAGTATAGTTGCAACCCAAATGATGGGTAGTATGGTTGATAACCCAGAGCCAACCCGAGCAGAAGTTAGCGATGTATCTACGGCTGTAATTATCGGTGCTGATGCTGTTATGTTAAGCGATGAGACAGCCAATGGTAGTTACCCTATCGAAACCGTTAAGGCTATGAGAGATGTTATCTTATATACGCAAGATCATATAGATATAATACCTGCAGATAATCAAATTAAATCAGGTGACTGGCGCAATGCAATTAGCCATGCTGCTGTAAATTTAGCAAAAGAACTAGATGTTGATGCAATTGTTGCTGAAACTAAAACAGGGGCGACTGCTGCTAATGTTGCAGCATTTCGACCAAATATACCTATAATTAGCGTGACTAGCGAAAAACGTTCAGCGCAACAGTTGGCTCTCAGTTACGCAAACAGGAGTTTTATAAGGCCAGATGGCGAACGAGCTGGAGTGCAGTTGGCTAAAGAACTGTTTGATAATGGCATGTTTGGCGATGTTGATAATATAACAGTAGCTGTTATTAGTGGTAGACAGCCTGGTGTGAGTGGCGAAACTGATACAATCCGCGTTCGAAGCTTTAGTAGATAATCATAATAGGGTGGGCAAATGGGTTTTGATAAACAAACAATAAGAGACATATCAGTTGATAATAAAACTATTTTGGTACGTACTGACTATAACGTTCCAATCAACTCTAGTGGCGCGATTAGCGATGATTTACGTATTCGCGCTTCTTTGCCTACCCTAAAATATTTATTGAAACATAACTGTAAGATTATAATTATTAGTCACCTTGGTAGACCAGATGGCAAGCCTAATCCAAAATATACTCTACTACCAGTTGCTAAAAGACTTGGCGAGTTATTGGGTATAAAAATAGATTTTATTAGTGATTGTATTGGTGACAAAATTACCAACGCCGTAAAAAAACTAAAGCCTGGGCAGATACTTATGCTTGAAAATGTACGATTTTACCCAGGTGAGACTGCAAATGACATTAACTTCGCTAGAGCTATTGCTGATTCTACTGGCGCGCGTTATTTTGTGCAGGATGGATTCGGTGTTGTTCATCGTGCGCATGCCACTACTAGTGCAATTACTCATTTTATTCCGAGTGTAGCTGGATTTCTTCTAGAAAAAGAGGTTATTGCGTTAAGTGAGGCTATTGATAGTGAAAAACATCCGCTGGTTGCAGTTCTAGGTGGCGCTAAGGTTAGTGATAAGATATCTGTTATTGAAAAGCTAGTCAAATCTGCTGACAAAATTTTGATTGGTGGCGCAATGGCGAATACCTTTTTGAACTATAGAGGAATAAATTTAGGTTCGACTAAAATTGAACCTAATGAAGAAAAAACACTCGACAAAATCTATAAACTAGCTATAGATAGAGTAGGTATTGATAATATTGATGAGTTTATAATATTACCAATTGATGTTGCAGTAGCTACAAATCCTGGCGCTTTTCGTCGCAGGAGTGTTCCATTACAGTCTATAAATATGGACGAAATGGTTTTTGATATTGGTGATGCAACTGCTTATAAATTCTGTAAAGAGATAGATGGCGCTAAGACGATAATATGGAATGGTACCATGGGTCTCGCGGAGAATCCAACATTTAGTTATGGATCATCGGTTTTGGCTAAATTTATAACAAATATACCGGATGCCGTATCAATTATTGGCGGCGGTGATACTGCTGATTTTATATTAAAGTGGTGTAAATATAACAATGGTAAATTTCATCATATATCGACTGGTGGTGGCGCTAGTCTAGATTTAATAGCTGGTCGTAAACTTCCTGGTATTGAGGCGTTGCTTGCATTAAAAAAATGATGTAAACTATTAGTAAATAACCATAAACGTATTGAATATGCCTAGTAGAAAGAAATTAATAATTGGCAACTGGAAGATGAATTTTAATACTCATGACGCGAGTATATATTTGCATCGGTTACAAGAGGCTATCACAGAAAGGCGTGATGTACAGGTTATTGTAGCTCCAACAACGCTCACTTTGCAGAGTTTAAGTCTTCAAGTTAATAGGCGAAAAGTTAAATTGGCAGCGCAGAATTTTTATTGGCGTGATTTTGGTCCTTATACTGGTGAAACATCAGCTACGCAGTTGCGTGGAATAGTCGATTATGGTTTAGTTGGTCATTCTGAGAGAAGATATCTTTTCCATGAACAAGAAAAGGATATACGTTACAAAGTTCAAGCTGCAGTAAGGAATGGTTTCAAACCTATTTTATGTGTTGGTGAGACTAGGGCTGAAAGAACAAATAAAGAAACACATGCTGTTTTATATGACCAATTGACTGCAAGTTTAGCTAATATAACGAGTGATGAAGTAGGTAATGTGATCATAGCTTATGAGCCTGTTTGGGCTATAGGTACTGGTGATAATGCTAAATCTAGCGATGTTGTAAAAGCTGGCTCTGTAATTAGACGTACACTTAGAAATCTTTATGGAGACAAAGTATCTAAAGATGTGCAAATTGTTTATGGCGGCAGTGTTACATCTAGTAGTGCCACGGACTATTTGTCTATACCTGGTATTGACGGTTTATTGGTTGGTGGAGCAAGCCTGCAATTGTATGAATTTAGCGAGATAATAAAAAAAGCACACGATATGCAGAAATAAAATAGAGAATAGGGTGGTAGACTTATGAATGATATAGATTTTGAAGAACTAGACAGAGCAATTAACTCAGTATTAAGTGAGAATGAAAAAAAAGCGTCTGCTAAGAATGACCCTGCAAAGAAGAATAAATCTTTTAAGAATGAAAATCTCAGCTCTAATAAGAATAAATCAAAAAATAATAATGAAAAAGATAATCATTTTATAGATGATAAACCGATTAAAGCAGAAGATAATAATTCTAATAATATTATTGTAAACAACTTAAGTAGCTCTACTGTACAAGATAGTAAAACAAATGTAGATGATCTTAACCATTCGAAAGATGTTAGGGAAGATATTAAAACTGGTGCTGTTGATATACCTCAGCATTTTAATAGTATAATTGGTGGTCATGATAATAACGACAATGATTTAGATAAAATCAAATCCGACAAAGATTCTATTAGTGCAGATAAAGTTAGTCATAGTAATAATATAGTTCCTCCGTTAGTACTTCCGCATAGAACTAGTTATTCTCGATCTGGTACTCAGTCTTCGTTGCATGCTCGCAGTGTGTTTAGTAGGCCAAGTGTTCAATCACGTGCTATTTTTAGAGATACAAAATTAGATATTGATAAAAATATTAGTGGTGCTAATAGTGCCTCTCCAATAGCTAAATCTACTCAGTCTGAGGCTAGTATATCTAAGTATGATTCTGGTTTTATGGAAAATAATGCATTAAAGAATTCTCGTGATGTCGTTGGGAATTTTAGCGTTTCTAGTTTTAGTGGTAGTAAAAAATTATCTAACGATAGTTCGGAAGAGGTAATTATTAATAAGCCGACTAAATTAGTAACTTCTTCGGTAAATAAAGAAGATGTTGTGTCTGAGAATAATACAGATGTTGATGATAGCATAGTCAAAGATATGACCATTAAGATGGTTGAAGAACTTAATGCAATCAAAAATGAATCTATTTCTGAAGCCCAGGATAAAATTACTATCGATAATTCTATAGAAAAAGAATATCAATCTATTGATACTGAAAAGCAAAATCAATCTAGTCATCACCGAGATTCTACACGTAAGGTTGGTCGTTTTATGGATATTATGCATCCAGCTATGGATATGCGACACTCTCATTCAATAAAACCATCTGTTTCAGTTTCTTCAAATCTAGATAATACCAATAATATTGGTGCTGAGAATTTTCATGATACTAATTTAGATAACTTAGATAGTGAAGTCGGCGACAATGATAATTCTTTACGGGTATCTGATTCTGAGAATACAATAGATGACGGATCTTTGGTAGATGAAAAGACTGAGTTGAAATCACATAGTGATGATTCTGAAGAATTAGATTCCACAACAGATTTGAGTACGGAACATACTTATAATAACGATAATTTTAACCAGCAAGATGATAATCAGCAGAGTTCTAACTACGATTTTATAGATGATAATTATGTCGATCAATATAATACACCTAATCTAACTGGCGATAATACAACTGTTGATGTAATAGATTCTACAAAAGATAGTAACTCTGATGTTCATCCTATATTTGATACTGAATCATATACAAAACCACTTACACAAAATAAACAAAATAAGTTCAATATATGGGTTGCTCTCATTGTAATCTTGATTGGTTTAGTTATTATTTCTATTATACTTTTATGGAAAATAATTTACGCCTAGCGCACTAGCTTTTTGTAGAGTATAGTTGTATAGGTATGAGTGATAAATTAAATCCTGCTCAGCAAAAAGCCGTTGAAACTACAGAAGGTCCACTACTAATATTAGCGGGTGCTGGTAGCGGTAAGACAAAGACTTTAACTCATAGGATTGCTTACATAATATCTCGCGGATTGGCGTGGCCGTCTCAGATTTTGGCAGTTACTTTTACTAATAAAGCTGCTCGTGAGATGCGTGAGCGCTTGGGTTCCATGTTAAATCAGGACTATACTCAGCGTAATTTTATGCCTTGGATGGGGACTTTTCATGGTATTTGCGTAAAAATTCTAAGAATTGAAGGTGGTGTAATTAATATTCCATCTAATTTTGTAATTTATGATGAATCTGATAAAAAAGGCGTAGTAAAACAGGCTATGAAGAGCCTTAATATCACTGATAAACAGATAAAAGCTAGTGCCGCAAGCGGAATTATATCTGCTGAAAAAAATAAAATGAATACGCCTGAAATTGTAATTGCAAATGCTCGTTTTCCATATCAGCAACAAATTGGTGAAATTTATAAGATGTATGAAAAGCTAAAGCGTGAGTCTAACGCTCTTGACTTTGATGATTTATTGCTAGAAACTGTAAATCTTTTAAAGAATCACCCAGAAGTCCGCAAAAAATGGCAAGATCACTTTAAATATATTATGATTGATGAATATCAAGATACTAATGCCGCACAATATTTAATCGTTTCATTACTAACTAATGATAAGAAAAATATTTGTGTTGTTGGTGACGATTGGCAATCTATATACAGTTGGCGCGGCGCTGACTTTAGAAATATCTTGAATTTTGAAAAAGATTTCTCAGGCGCCCAAATTATTAAATTAGAACAAAACTATCGCAATACTGGTGCTATTTTAGAGGCTGCACAGAATGTAATTACTAAAAACAATCAACGTACAGACAAAAAAATATGGACAGCTGGTA
Organism: TM7 phylum sp. oral taxon 348; assembly: GCA_007845485.1. Classification (GTDB taxonomy): domain Bacteria; phylum Patescibacteriota; class Saccharimonadia; order Saccharimonadales; family Saccharimonadaceae; genus SDRW01. Next base: position 164,376 of record SDRW01000001.1, on the reverse strand, counting down.
ATCAGGGAGATCCAGTAGAAGTTTATGGTGCTCTTGATGATAAAAGTGAAGCGGCATGGATAGCAAACATAATATCTAATAAAGTTGAATCTGGTGAGTATAATTTTGATGATTTTGCTATACTTTATCGCACAAATTCACAGAGTTATACGATTGAGCAAGCGTTAAATCAAAGATCAATACCACTTAACATAGTTGGTGGAACTAGATTTTTTGATAGGGCGGTGATTAAGGATATTATGGCTTACGTTAGGCTATGCTACCAGCCAAATGATATGTCGAGTTTTATGAGAATTGCAAATGTACCATCACGCGGAGTTGGTTCAACTAGTTTAGCAAAATTTATCTCTTGGCAAGGACAAACTGAAATGGATATTATATCGGCTTTAAAGCAGTCTGGCGAGGCTACTACGATAACCGCTAGGGCGCGTAATGCTCTGCAAGAACTAGGTTGTAAACTTCAAATCATTAGATCGGAGATTCTCAATAATACTGCTCCCAGTGATATTTTAGAGAAAGTTATAGATAAAACTGGTTATAGAGATTATATATTGGATGGCTCTCCTCAGGCTGAAGATAATAATGAATATCTAAAGACATTAATAGATGAATCCCGTCCATATGCTGATATAGAGACATATTTAGAGGAGGTGTCTTTAATGTCTAGTTCTGATCTGCAAAGTGAAAAAGGCTATGTCACGTTGATGACTTTACATGCCGCTAAGGGGTTGGAATTTCCAGTAGTATTTATGTCTGGAATGGAAGAAGGTATCTTACCGCATTCACGCACACTTGATGGCAATCCTGATGACCTAGAGGAGGAGCGTCGTCTTTGTTATGTAGGTATGACACGTGCTCGGGAACGACTTTATCTTAGTCACTCTGCTAGTAGATATCAATTTAACCAGAGAAAATACAATGACCCCTCGAGATTTTTATGTGATGCTGGGTTGTTTATTGTAAATAATGAATCTCAGGAAGAGGCGTATGTAGAATCTTATGATACATTCTATGATGATATAAACCTTGAGATTGGCGCTAGGGTAAAATCTGCTGTATTTGGTGTAGGTACTGTAGAAGATATCGATGGTATGGCTGTGCAGGTTAGATTTGATTCTGGGCAAAGTAAAAAACTTAATATAGAATATGCACAGCTAGAAATTATTACATAATTTGCAGTATAGTTTACTTATTGTTATAATTATAAAAGTATTTATATAAGTTTGATTATGCAAATAATTAAAAAGACATCTAATTTTATAAGTGTAGCTCGTTTAATGATCTTCACTTTTGTGGCTGGTTTTTTATTACTAACTCATGCTGTAGTTCAGGCAACAAATGGGGAAAGCGGGGACTATCGCAGAGTTGTCACTATATATGATCAAGGCGAGCGTAAATCAGTTGTAACAAAGGCGGTTACTGTTTTAGGAGCCATTGAGTCAGCTAAAATTCGTCTCTTAGAGGGGGATAAAGTAGAGCCTGACTATAAGACTAAAATTGAAGGTAATGAATTTATTATAAATATATATCGCTCTTGGCCAGTTACTATTGTTGATGGTATGCGCCGCGAGCAAATCCTATCAACACACACCAACCCACGTGATATTGTGCGCCAAGCTGGTATTAAAGTGCGCCCCGAAGATAATTTGAGTATTAAAAAACCAGAAAGCATAACCATTGATGGCGCTAGTGCGAGTCTTTATATAGATAGAGCTATACCTGTTAGACTAATGCTCTATGGAAAACCTATGGTTGTCTATACCCATGCAAAGACTGTAGGTGATTTTTTGAATCAAAAAAATGTTAAACTTAGTAAAGATGACACATTATCTATAAATAAGTCAAATAAAATTATTGCTAATTTAAATATAGAAATTTGGAGAAATGGTAAGCAGACGATCGCACAGGAACAAGAAGTGCCTTTTTCTGTTAAAACTATAAAAGATCCTGAAAAAGATAGTTCTTATAAATCTTTAAAAGTTAAAGGTAAAAATGGCAAAAAATCGATTACATATGAAGTAACTATGAAAAACGGCTCGGAGATAGAGCGTAAAGAAATTCAGAGTGTTATGATTGAAGAACCAGTTGAGCAAGTAGAGGTTATTGGTGCTAAATTTAAATACTCTGGGGGTAAGCTGAGTGAAGAACAAATTAATGCGCTTGGTAGATGTGAAAGTGGAATGACTGCCACCAGGAATTCTGGAAACGGTTTTTATGGGGCATTTCAATTTTCACCGTCGACTTGGCGATCTTCCGCCCCTGCTGAATACAAAGGTGTATTACCTCACCAAGCTCCAATTGAGGCCCAAATGCAAGCTGTGCAGACTTTATTATCTAGATCAAGTATTTATACCCAGTTCCCAGGCTGTGCCAATAAGATGAAAGCACAAGGTATATTGTAGGTAAACTTGTGGCTAAACAAAAAGAATTTGTTATAAAGAGATGTTTTAATACAAAGCTTATTTTAATTGGTTCATCTATAATATTAATTATGACTATCGGCGTGTTGGCAATTTCTGAAGTTCAACGTCGCAATACAATAAAAACTATACTAGCAACTGTAAATGAAAATAAAAAAACCATTAAGAAAATAATTAACTTTGATACAAAACAGATAAAAAGCTATGCTCATACTGTGGATTATAAGGAGATAAAACAAGCTGGCGCACCTGGTGTGAGAGAAGTAAAATACTCTATAAAAACACGTGGTGACGGCTTGGAACTTTCTAGAAATAAAATATTTGATGATATAGTATTGAAACCAGTTGAACAAATTGAAATAGTTGGTGCTAGATTACCAAATGCATTAACTAAAGCGAAAAGTGCACATATCTTTAAAGATTCTAAGGGAATTTCCCATCGTGAAACTTACTATGATTTACCAATGAAGGTCGCTCTAAATTCTTGTGGTGGCGGGTCATATAGTGTGCGTGAGGATGGGGCTAAAATTGATAAAGATGGCTATGTGCTTGTGGCTGCAAACTATAATAACTATCCGCGTTGTTCATTAGTTGAAACTAGCATGGGGACCGGCAGAGTTTATGACACAGGCGGCTTTGCTAAGTATCACCCTCATGGATTTGATTTAGCAACTGATTGGACTAATGGTGACGGGCGTTAATTTGTATGTTAAAAAATAAAAAACACCTTGGACAGCATTGGCTACGAGATAGATTTATCCTGAATCATATCGCTGACTGTGCTGATATTAATAAAAATGATACAATTGTCGAAATTGGGCCAGGTTTGGGTACTTTAACTTCTATTCTGCTTTTCCGAGCTAAAGAAGTTATAAGTATTGAATTTGATGCTGATCTAGCACGTAAATTACCTGGTCAATTTCCAGGAAAAGATTTGACTGTTATCAATCAAGATATTTTGGAGTTTGATACAGATAACCTACCTAAAGAATATAAATTAGTAGCTAATTTACCGTATTACATAACTGCTAAGGTAATTCAGAAGTTTACCACATCTAAAAATAGACCTTCTAAAATGGTGTTGTTGGTACAAAAAGAAGTAGCAGAGAGGGTTGTGGCTCAACCTGGCAGAATGAGTTTGTTAGCTGTTTCATCGCAACTTTATGCAAACGTTTCTTTGGGCGATGTAGTTCCTGCTTGTTATTTTACGCCCCCTCCTAAAGTTGATTCGCAAGTTTTAATTTTTGATATGATAGATCCAAAATTACCATCAGACATTAGCGAAAAAGAATTGTTTCGTATAGTAAAGGCTGGTTTCAGTTCTAGGCGCAAGAAGCTAAGGTCTAGTTTAAGTGGAGGATTAAATATTAATAAAAACTCAGTCGAAACACTATTAATGCAAACTGGTATTTCACCTGATCATCGAGCCGAGGATCTTTCAGTTGAAGACTGGAAGGCAATCGCTAAAAATTTTTATAATTGTAAATAATTATTAATTATTAAACACGTGATATAATGAATTGTAATGGGAAAGAAATTATATATAACAACTGCTATTCCGTATGCCAATTCTAAGCCTCATATAGGTAACGCATTAGATTATTTGCTGGCTGATATCTGGGCTCGATACCATAGGCAATTAGGTAAAGAAGTAAGATTTCAGGCTGGTACTGATGAGCATGGTAATAAGATTTCTGCTAAGGCTCAGGCAGAGGGTTTAGATCCAATTGCTTATGTTAATCAAACTCATCTGTATTTTAAGGAGATTATGAACAAAATCGGTGCACAATATACTGATTTTATTCGTACTACAGATAGCCATCATATACAAGCTGTTCAGTATATTTGGAAGAAGTTATCGCCTTACATTTATAAAGGAACTTATGAAGGCTGGTATTCTGTGGGTGAAGAGTCTTTTGTTAGTGATAAAGTTGCGGCGGCTAATAACGGAATATCACCTGATCACGGTGTTCCTTATGAACGTTTGAGTGAGGAGAATTATTATTTTAGATTAACACATTTCGTACCTCAGATCCGTAGCGCTATAGAAAGTAATGAAATTAAGATTTTCCCTGAATCACGTAAAAAAGAAGTTCTTAATCTTTTGAATGATGGAATTGAGGATTTGAGCGTCTCGCGTCCGCGTAAGAATTTGGCTTGGGGAGTTAGTGTTCCTGGTGATGATAACCAGGTGATATATGTCTGGATTGACGCTCTTTCTAATTATATAACCGTGCTTGGTTATCCAGATGATGAATCTTGGCGCGATTATTGGCCAGCTAATGTTCAGGTTGTTGGTAAAGATATTTTGCGTTTCCATGCCATTATTTGGCCTGCAATATTAATGGCGCTAGGCTTACCTTTACCAAAACAAATATTAGTTCATGGTCATATCGGATTTGATGGTAAAAAAATGAGTAAATCATTAGGAAACGTAGTTAGTCCTAATGAAGTTATTGATACATACGGAGCAGACGCTTTTAGATATTATTTTAGTCGCCATATTCCTACACTTGATGACGGTGATTTTACTTGGGAAAAATTTGAAAAAGCTTATAACAACGAGCTTGGAAATGATTTAGGTAATTTAGTTCAGCGTGTTGCAAAAATGGTGTTGCGTTATCAAGCTGGTGTAGTTGGTGAGCTAAATCGTGGTGAGCATGATATTCAATTGTATAGAGATGCTATGGATGAAATGCGATTTAGTGATGCTATTGATCAGGTTTGGGGTAAAATCAGAGCAACTAATCAATATCTAGAACAGGTTAAACCTTGGGAGGTTGCAAAGAATAAGGACGATCCAGAATCAACTGAACATTTGAGTGATATTTTGCAAGATGCAGTTGGTAGTATTATGCAAATAGCCGATCTTTTGGTACCGTTTCTACCAGAGGCTTCTAGCAAAATTAAGGCCATATTTGCAGAGGGTGTAGTGAGTAGTAGTGATCCTATTTTTCCAAAGATCTACATTCATACAAAAGATCCCCGAACTGAGCATGGTCGCTAGTCTATGTTAATTGATACTCATTGTCATATTCAAGATTCTAGTTATGATTTTCCTTCTATTGATGAGCTAATTAAGCGTGCCCGTAATTCTTCTGTAGATAAAATTATTTGTATTGGCACAAACTTGAAGAATTCCAGAGAAGCTGTGAGTATTGCCGGTAGGTATGATAATATTTTTGCTGCAATAGGGGTTCATCCGCACGATACAAAAGATGGTATTAGTGGAATAATTGATCTATTGAAGGTAAATAAAACAAAAATTGTTGCTATTGGAGAAATTGGTTTAGATTATTATTACAATAATAGCCCTAAAGATATTCAAATCCGTGAGCTAGAAGCTCAATTACAAATTGCTATAGACTATAATCTTCCTGTATCGTTTCATATTCGTGAAGCTTTTGATGATTTTTGGCCTATTATAAATAATTTTAGTGGAATAAGAGGAGTATTACATAGTTTTACTGACTCTATTGATAATTTAAACAAAGCTTTAAAGCTTGGTTTTTATATTGGAGTTAATGGTATTAGTACTTTTACTAAAAACTCTTCGCAAAAAGATATGTTTAGAAATATACCACTAGATAGAGTGGTTTTTGAGACAGACGCTCCCTTCTTGACACCATCGCCTTTTCGTGGTAAAATGAATGAGCCAAGTATGGTGAGTGAGATAGCAAAACAGTATGCGAATATACGAGGGACTTCGTTTGCTGAAATGGCTAACCTCACTACCAAAAATGCTGAAGAGCTATTTGGCATATAGCAAATCTAAAGTGTGGAGTTTAGAGTATGTATAATGCAAATAATGTTGCTGGTAATACTTTTTATGGTTATAAAAATGATAATCATAATGTTTTTACTGAACAGACTGATGCACCAGAAGAGTATTATGATATGCTAGATGAGATATTAACACCAGAACAAAAATCAGAACGCGAAGTATGTAAAGAATCACAAGAGGTCTTGGCAATAGGCTACGACCTGGATTATCATAGGCAACATAAATTAGAAATGCAGGAGTCTTAGTCGTGTCTGGTGTTTTTCAGAAAGCTTTGCAATTAGTAATTGGAACAGAGCCAATTAGTAAGCCTATGCCTTCCTCACCACATAGTGCCAATATTATGCCTAAAAAATTGACTCATAGAAAATTAACTGAGCGTGAATTAATTCAACGCGAGAGCGAAATTGGTTCCATGATATTTGGTGAGCCCCCAAGAGGTTGCCAGCGAGATTTCTTTAATCTTGATCATTCAACTTGGATTTGGCACGAAGAGAATTTTGATCATGCAACTAGGCAAAAGACATCTACTACTGTTCGGTATGAAGTTCATAAAAATGGCATCCTCAAGGTCCAAGAAGGTGCTAGATATAGCTTTTTAGAAGGCGACGAGTTAGAAAATTTTCTAGCGGCAGTAAAAACTTATCATGAAAGAGTGGTGCAGAATCTTTACACACTTTAGTTGGATTAACTCTGTAGTTCGCGATATACTAGATAGAGTATGAATTTTTATTATTTTGACTATGCGGCAGCTACCCCTCTTGATGAGAGGGTATTATCAGTCATGACTCCGTACTTTACTGATAAATTTTATAATCCATCTAGTCCTTATTTGCCAGCTGTTGGGGTAAGGCATGATTACGAGCAAGCTAAAAAAGTAATTGCGCAAATCATTGGTGCTACTGGTGATGAAATAATTATGACTGCTGGTGCTACAGAGTCTATAAATATAGCTATTAATAGTATTGCTGGACATAAGATTTGCTCTGCAATTGAGCATGATAGTGTAATAAATACAGTAAAATCTGGTGATCATACGATTATCCCAGTTTTACAAGATGGTAGAATTGATATTAAAGCTTTAAAAAGTAGTATCAGAGACGATACTAAACTAATAAGCGTAGCACTAGCAAATCATGAAATAGGCACAATCCAACCAATAAAAGAAATCGCCCATCTGATTAAAGATATTCTTAAATCTAGAATTGAATCTGGCAATAAAACTGGTCTATTGCTCCATTGTGATGCTTCGCAAGGTTGCGGGATGCTTGATATTAATGTTGGTAGATTGGGTGTTGATATGTTAACTTTGAACGCTGCAAAAATCTACGGTCCAAAACAAGTTGGATTATTGTGGGTTCGTCCTGGCGTTTCATTGAAAACTCATGTTCATGGCGGCGGGCAGGAACTTGGCATAAGAAGTGGAACAGAAAATGTAGCTGGTGTAATTGGATTTGCTGAGGCTATCCGTTTAGCTGATAAAAGGCGAAAAGGTGAAAGTAAGCGCTTGAGTCAACTTAGAGACTATATGGAAGAACGCTTAATGCAAGAATTTCCTAGTGCTATATTTTCAGGAAATAAAAAACATAAATTACCTAATTTTTTACATGTTTCTTTCCCAAATATTGATGCTGAGCGACTAGTCTTTATCTTGGAAAATAAAAATATCTTAGTAGCTACAGGAAGTGCTTGCGCTGCTAAAAAAGGCCTAGTATCACATGTACTTACTGCGATTGGAATGGATGAATCTTTAGCAAATGGTAGTTTACGAATTACACTTGGTAGAGATAGCGATAGAGCGAAATGTGATTTTGCAATCAGTGAAATTGTAAAAGCTGTAAAATTAGAACTAACTAGAACGGGAAATGAAATTCATGATTAAGGCGATTATTACAGTTATTGTTTTTGCGTTTATGGTTTTATTAATTGGCACGTATCTTAGCCCAGATGATCTAAGGGGTTGTGATATTTCTCTAAAGGGTAAAGAATCAAGTAATTTAGCTTGTAAAAGAGTTGACGCGATAGTTGCAGTTAGCGGTGGAGATACAGATGCACGAACAGACGAAGCGGTTAAGTTATATAAGAATGGTTGGTCTGATTTATTGATATTTTCAGGTGCCGCCGCAGATAAAACTGGACCAAGTAATGCTAAAGCAATGCGAAAACACGCTCTTAAAAAGGGCGTGCCAGATTCAGCGATTGTCATAGAAGAAAATTCAAACACTACACAAGAAAATGCGCGACTTAGTCGAAATGTTTTTTCTGAAAGAAAAATATCACGCATAATTTTAGTGACATCAGCTTATCATCAGCGTCGCGCTGGAATTGAATTTAGATTGGCTGCTGGCGGAAATGTTGAGGTTATAAATCATCCAGTAGCGCAGGATAAACAATGGTCTAATTGGTGGTGGATAAGTCCAAATGGTTGGTGGTTGGCAATGAGTGAAATTATCAAAATAATAGCTACATATGCAGGAGCTTCAAGATAATATGAAAGTTTTTGTTGGTATGAGCGGCGGAGTGGATAGTAGTTTAACTGCTGCATTATTAATTGAGAGGGGATATAATGTAGCGGGCGTATATATGAAGAACTGGAGTCAAGATCTTCCTGGTATGAAATGTCCTTGGGCTGATGATTTGGCAGATGCCAAACGCGTAGCTGTGCAACTAGGTATAGATTTAAAGGTGTATGATTTTGAGAAAGAATACCGCGAAAATGTTGTAGAATATATGATTAGTGCATATAGTCAGGGTTATACTCCAAATCCAGATATAATGTGTAATCAAGAGGTTAAATTTAAACTATTTTTAGAAACAGCCTTAGTGGATGGCGCCGATATGATAGCGACTGGACATTATGCTACAACTAGAGATAATAGGCTATTTATGGCTAGTGACGCTAATAAAGATCAGACTTATTTTTTATATAGGGTAACTAGCCAGGCATTAAGTAAAACTTTTTTTCCTCTTGGTAAATATACTAAGCAAAAAGTTCGTCAGATGTCTGAGGATCGTCATTTATTTACAGCTAAAAAGAAGGATAGCCAGGGTATTTGTTTTGTTGGAAAAATAGGTATTCGCGAATTTTTAAGCCAGTATGTAGACACTAAACCAGGAGATATTATTGATCAAAAAACTGGTAAAAAAATCGGTACTCACGATGGTGCAATTTTTTACACAATAGGTCAGCGTCATGGCTTGAATATAGGTGGAGGATTGCCATATTATGTAGTTGGTAAAAATATGCAATCTAATGAAGTTTATGTTTCAAATGATATAAATCATAATGGAATTTGGCGTTCTGAAACTAAAATTGAATCAAAACACTGGATTAATAATGTTCCAAAAGATGGCAATTATTTGGCTAGAATTCGTCATCGTGCACCGTTGGTAAAGATTACATTACTGGGATCGAAGGTTATTTTTGATGAACCGCAACGGGCAATTGCCCCAGGACAATCTGTAGTTATATATGATGGCGAGGAATGTTTGGGTGGCGGAATAATAGTGTAGGTCTAGCCTGTGAAGAAGCTTTTAAAAAGAGATAGAGTATTATTTTCTGGATTTGCAAACTACAAAAGAGAATATATTAAAAAGGATTTTTTAGTAGCTATAGTTATTACAGCGATAACAATTCCGCAAAGTCTGGGATTTGCTGCTATTGCTGGACTTCCTATACAAACGGGTCTTTATTGTAGTTTATTTGCGCCCGTAATATTTGCTATTTTTACATCATCGCGTTATTTGATTGTTGGTGCTGATTCTGCCACTGCAGCCATTGTGGCGAGTGGCGCTACAGCTATAGCTGTAGCTGGTTCGCCTGAATATCCTAGTGCAATTGCACTTTTAGGATTGCTGACTGGACTAATTCTATTAGCAATGAGTATATTGCGTTTGGGATTTTTAGCTGATTTAATATCAAAACCAGTTTTAGTAGGTTTTCTTGCTGGAGTAGGTTTGCAACTAATAATTAGTCAAATGCCCTCAATGATAGGCATTAACTTTAATGGTGATATTATTGCTAGTTTGAATATGCTTATATCCAATTTAGATAATATTAATTGGTTGTCATTAATTTTTTCATTATTTGTGCTAGTAATAGTCATTATTGCGAATAAGCGTAGATTACCAGGAGAATTGATTGGTCTTGTGATTGCAGTGTTAGCGATGAAAATTGCTAATCTTGAAAGATTTGGTATTAGTGTAGTTGGTAAAATCCCTTCTGGTTTACCAACTGTATCTATACCAGATTTGTCTATTGAGAATATTGCGGTAATTTTCACCTCAGCGTTAGTTATTGCAACTGTTATATTGGCACAAAGCTTAGCTACAATTCGATCATCGGCAGAGAAACATGATGATACAACAAACGACAACAAAGATTTAGCGGCGCTCGGGTTTGCAAATATAATTTCTTCTCTGACTCAAGGATTTGCGATAAATGGTAGTCCACCACGTACATTAACAGCAGAAATTATGGGTGGAAAATCGCAAATGGTTAATATTTTTGTTTCAGCTATTATGGCTATGGTTTTGATTTTTACTGCAGATATTTTATCTTATATTCCCAATACAGCTTTAGCGGCTATTATATGTTCGATAGGTTTTAGATTATTTGATTTTAGTCGTCTTAGAGATATATGGCACACTCATAAAATTGAATTTTTAATAGCTATGGTAGCGTTAGTTTCGGTAGCTATTTTAGGTGTCCAAAAAGGTATCGTTATAGCCGTATTCTTTTCATTAGTAGAACGTTTACGTCGTGAATATCGTCCAGAAGATGGCATATTATTGCGTGATCAAAAAATTTCTGAATGGGCTGCAACTAGAATTCAAGGTAATCATCGTGACATAACAAGTCCAGAAGGTGTGCTGATTTATAGATTTGGCAGTGATATATTTTTCGAGAACGCTGACTATTTTATTCGTCGAATAAAACAATCTATTGATGGTGCGAAAAAGCCAGTTAATACGCTGATTTTGGACGCAGGAGCTATAAGCGATATTGACTATACTGGATCTGCAGCTCTTAAAAAAATTGCTGCGCGCTGTATGGGGGATAATATCAAATTTAGCATAGCCCATGTCTCACCAGGGTTACAGGTCTTATTTGATAATTACGGTGTAACTGAAATTGTGGGTAGTGATTTTATATACCAAAGCTTACGTGAAGCAGTCAGATCACAGCCTGGAACGCGCCGTCCAGTAGTAGAGATGGTAAAATCTTTAGGTCTAAATATAAATGATTATGTAGTTATTGGAGGTGGAGTTTTAGAAGTGTTAGATTTGCGTCAAACTGTCGATGTGGATTTAGTGGTTTCGAAATCAGTTTACGGGAAATTTAAGGATTTAGGTTGGAAAGAATATATACAAGACGATGGTAAGAAAATCTTGTCTAAACGCGGATACAAAATAATGATGCATTATATGAGGCGTGACTTGCGTCGTTTGATTAAATATTCGTTTATCAAAAATGGAGTTCGTTTTATGGGAATTAATGACCTAATAGAAAGTAAGGAACGCCTAGGGAGATCTAAAGATTTAGAAGACATTGATTTACTTAACAAGTATTTGAAAAGTAAATCAACCTAGCAAGGTTGCTATATGTTATAATTAACAGATATGAATGCACAAGAAATCCGCAAAAAATATCTCGAATTTTGTCAAAAGAATAGTCATACGGTCATCAAGCGGGCGCCGCTGATTTTACACAACGACCCGACGACGCTGTTTACTGGCTCAGGCATGCAGCCACTGCTGCCTTATTTACTTGGTCAGGATCATCCGCAGGGTACTAAGTTGGCTGATAGTCAGACGTGTTTGCGCGCGCAGGATATTGAGGATGTCGGCGACAATCGTCATACGACATTCTTTGAGATGTTGGGTAATTGGAGTATGGGCGAATATTTCAAGCGCCAGCAAATTGAATGGTTTTTTGAGTTTTTGACAGAGCAAGTCGGACTGGATCCGCAGAAGATTTATGTCAGCTGTTTCATTGGCGATGAGAAGAACAACATTCCGCGCGACGATGAAGCAGCGCAAATTTGGCAGGAAGTTTTTGCCAAAAAAGGCATTGAAGCTAAAATCGTCGAGCTGGATAGCGCTGAAAATGGCGACAAGCTGGGTATGCAGGGCGGCCGGATTTTCTTTTACAACGATAAAGAGAACTGGTGGAGCCGCGGCGGCGGCATTGATAGTACGCCGATCGGCGATCCATGCGGGCCGGATAGCGAGGTGTTTTATGATTTTGGCGAACAGCATCATGATGCCAGCTTTGGGCAGGCGCATCCAGCTAGCGATAGCGGCCGATTTATGGAGATCGGCAACCAAGTGTTCATGCAGTATCGCCGGCTGGATGACGGCAGCTTTGAACCGCTGAAACGCAAGAATGTTGATTTCGGCGGCGGCTTGGAGCGGATTGCCGCGGCGGCAATTGATAGTCCTGATGTCTTTAAGATTAGTCTACTACAGCCAATTATTAAAAAGTTGGAAAGTTTAAGCGGCAAGGAATATGCTACGCATACCGCATCGATGCGGGTGATTGCCGACCACTTACGCGCGGCGGCCTTTCTGGCGGTCGACGGCTGTGTGCCGAGCAATAAAGAGCAAGGTTACGTCATGCGCCGTCTGCTGCGCCGGGCGATTCGCTACAGTTTTGATCTAGGAATTGAACAGAATTTCCTCGAGGAAGTGGTGCCAGTAATTGCCGATTTGTACGAAGCGGATTTTCCAGAAGTTAAAGAAAATCGCGAGCAAATTATCGCCGTATTGGTCAGGGAAGAAAAAGCTTTCCGCCAGACGCTGTGCAAAGGTCTTAAAGAGTTTGAGAAATATGCAGACGATAAAAAACGAATGGCCATACCTCCTGACGGTATGTTCCATTGTGTTGGTTTTGCTGGTATATCAGGAGATCAAATATTTAAGCTATATGATACGCATGGTTTTCCTGTTGAACTTAGTCTTGAGGAGGCTCACAAAAGAGGAATAAGTCTAGATAAAAACTGGCGTAGGCAGTTTGATGCTAAGATGGATGAACAGCGCCAGCGCTCCAAAACTGCCCGCAAGGGTCAATTCCATGGCGGCCTGGAGGGTGCAGAGCCGATTCACTTGAAATACCACACGGCAACACACCTGCTAGGTGCGGCGCTGCGCAAAGTTTTGAAGGCTCCGGATTTGCAACAGCACGGCAGTAATATCACGTCTGAGCGCCTGCGCTTTGATTTCAATCACAATAAATTGACACCAGAGGAAAAACAGGCGGTTGAAGATCAAGTGAACGCTTGGATTGACGCTGATTTGCCGGTAAGCTACCGAATTTATCCTACTGATGAAGCGCTAAAAATGGGTGCTATCGGCGCGTTTGGCGAGCGTTATGGCAATGAAGTCAAGGTCTATTCCATTGGCGAGGGCGAAAACAGAGTTAGCTTCGAAGTTTGCGGCGGTCCGCACGTCGAGCATACTGGCACTCTGGCTGAAGGCGGTAAACGCTTCAAAATAAACAAAGAGGAATCCAGCTCGGCAGGTATTCGGCGGATTAAGGCTGTTTTGAAGTAAAAAATGCTACATAACTTAAGATTTTTCGTTTTTTAGGTTATAATAAGTTATACTTATGGTTTTTGATAAATTACGAAAACGAGCAAATGAATCAATAGATCGCAACTATATGGTAGCGCTTGATATTGGTACCGAGTTTGTGAAGGCTATGATAGCAAAGATTGATGGAGAAGAGCTTCAAGTTGTTGGCGTGGGTCGTTCTAGGCAAGATATAGGTGATATGTATTCTGGCGCAATCGCAGATATTGCAGGAGTTGTTCAGAATTGTGAAGAGGCGTTAGCTGAAGCAGAAGATCAAGCTGGTTTACAGGCACGTAGAGTAGTAATTGGTGTAGCTGGAGAACTTGTAAAGGGTACTACAAGCACAATACGTTATCGTAGACCACAGCCTTCTCGTCCTCTTGATGAAAATGAGATGGAATTTATTATAGAAAAAGTCCAGGAAAGAGCTCAGGAAAAAGCTCGTTCGCAGATAGGTATAGAAACGGGTAATCCAGATGTAGAAATTAAATTAGTAAATAGTGCTTTGGTCGGTATTCATATAGATGGTTATAAAGTTTCTAATCCTCTTGGATTTCAGGGTAAGGATGTAGCTGTTCAGATTTATACTGCGTTTGCCCCAATGCTTCATATTGGTGCTCTTGAGCGTGTTGCGGATGAACTTTCGCTTGAACTTATTGCTGTTGCTGCAGAGCCTTTTGCGGTGAGTCGTAGCGTATTGGGCAATGATGCTAGTAGTAATTTTACTGCTATCTTAGCTGATGTTGGCGGCGGTACTACGGATATTGCTGTAGTTAATGATGGTGGAGTCGAAGGAACTAAGATGTTTGGTATTGGTGGGCGTAGCTTTACTCGTACTATTGCAAATGACCTTGATTTAACCTATGATGCTGCTGAAAAACTTAAAGTTAATTTTGATCATGAATATTTAAAACCCTCTGTTAAGGAAAAAATTTCGAAATCAATAGATAAGACATTAGAGGTTTGGCTACAGGGAGTTGAACTTGCTCTTGGTGAGTTTGATTCAGTTGATCATCTGCCAAACAAAATTCTTCTATGTGGAGGAGGCGCAAGTTTACAACAGCTTGTTGACGCTTTATCCACTGGAAATTGGTATAAAAACCTTCCTTTTACTCGTAAGCCTACTATTCATCATATAAAACCAGACGAGGTCATGGGTATTATTGATAAAACTGGCAACATAACTGATCATACTTTTATTACAGCTATGGGACTCTTGCGTGTAGGTTATGATACAATAATAAGCATAAGTGATAACGATAATATAAAAGAAAAATTAAATAGAATTTTACGGATTTAATATGAACAAAGAAGTTATTTATATAGATGTAGATGATGATATTACTTCCATAATTAGTAAAGTTAAATCAATTGAGGCTAAGATAATAGCTATAGTTCCTCCAAAGCGAATAGGAATTCTTCAGAGTGCTGTAAATTTGCGTATTTTGCAGAAGGTAGCTAGTAATTCTAAAAAGCATATAGTTATAATAACTAGTGATCAAACACTAATTCCACTTGCTGCTGCTGCTAATATACCTGTAGCTAAAAGTCTTCAATCTAAACCAGAAATACCTGAGGTGCCAGCAATTCAAGTTGATGATGATGGAGGTGATATTATTGATGGCTCTAGTTTAGCAGATACTAAAAAGCTACCTAATTACAATAAAAAAGGTAGCAATGAATCTTCTGGAATAAAATCTACTCCAATTGAAGGCTATAAAGAACCTGCTAGCGGTCAGAATTCATCTAGAGGTAAAAGCAATAAACAGCCAAGAGTTCCGAACTTTAATAACTTCAGGAAAAAACTCTTAATTGTTGGCGGAGGTGTAGTCCTTTTAATTATATTCTTAATCTGGGCTATAATATTTGCACCGCGCGGCACAGTAATTATATCTGCAAAGACTAGTCCAGAATCTATATCTACTTCTGTTAATCTGTCTACTACATCTGATACTGATGTTGATAAATCTATATTAAAAGCTGTGAATGTAACTGATAAAAAAGAGACATCTATAGAATTTGTTGCAAGTGGTAAGCGTGAAGAAGGCGATAAAGCACACGGTACGATGACATTAAATAGTACTACTCCCGATTCTGTTAAAATACCAGTAGGAACGGGCTTTAGTAATGGAAATTGTACTTTTACTACTAAATCTGAAGTTGAATTACCAGGGGTATCGCCAGGTTGGAATGGTAGTGGATTTAGCGTGGTACCAGGTAAGGTTAATGTAAAAGTTGAGGCAACTCAGATCGGTGATGAATGTAATCTAAGCTCACGCAAGTATGAATCTACCATTGATAAAGTTACTGCTACAGGCTCTGCTATGGAGGGTGGTAGTAAGCGTACTGTAACATTTGTAACTCAAGCCGATGTTCAAAATGCTAGCGAGAAGATAGCTCAAAATAATAACAATGAACAGAAAAATATTTTAATCCAAAAACTTGGTAAAAATGTTCGTGCGATTGAGGATAGTTTTATTGCTACCGGAAGTGAAACGAATACTACTCCTCAAGTTAATCAAGAAGCTCAAGGAGGTAAGGCCAAGCTTATTGCCTCTGTTACATATTCTATGTATGGCGTAAATCAATCTGATCTTGATAAGTTCCTTATTTCTGCTTTGAAGAATAAGATATCTAAGGAGAATAATCGTCGTGTTTACAATAGTGGTGTAAAAACTGCTAAAATATCCGATTTTAAAAAGAGCGGTGATAGTATTACTACTAACATCACCTCTAAGGGTCAGGTTGGTCCAAAAATTCTAGATAGTGAAATAAAGGACAGAGTTAAAGGTAAAAGGTTTGGCGATATCCAAGCTGATCTTCAGTCGATTGAGGGAGTTCGTGACGTTTCTGTTGAGCTTTCTCCGTTTTGGGTAAACACTATACCTAATGATACGTCAAAAATCACTATAAAATTTAATATAGATACCACGGGCCGCTAATGGCAAATAGGCTACTATGTCTTGATGTTGGCGAAAAGCGTATAGGTGTTGCTGTTGCTGATTTAGGTGTAAAAATAGCTATACCTCTAACTACTATAGAAGTTGATGGAACCGAAATTGAGCAAATCCTGCGTCTTTATGGCAGGGAAAATGCTAGGACTTTAGTGGTTGGATATCCTCGTAATCAGCAAGGGGAGACTACTGCACAAACTGTTTTTGTTGAAGAATTTGTTAAACCTCTGGAGGAGTATATAAATATTGAATTTCAGGACGAGTCTCTAACTAGTGTTCAGGCTGAGCAACGGTTAAAATCAAGAGGTCAAAATTATACTAAAGGTGATATAGACTCTGAAGCTGCTACAATAATATTACAAGATTATATGGAGACAAAATATGGATATTGAACCTGTTTTTACTAAAGATACTAAGTTAGTAGATTCTAAAAGCAAACAATATAAAAATATTATCTTATGGTCGGTTTGTGGTATTTTTTTATTGGTAGTCTTGATTGTTGTTTTTATATTTATTTGGTATAGGTCACAGCTAGAGCCTGTTGATCCTACTTCTTCAGACACAAGTCAGATTATTATTTCTGATGGTGATAATATATCAGATGTGTCTATGGATTTAGAGAAAAAAGGTTTGATTAGAAATTCTCTAGCACTTCAAATCTATTACAAAACTAGTAAAACTAGTAAAATTCATGCTGGAGTATATACAATTTCTAAACAGCAATCACCTGCTCAAATTTTATCAAAAATAAGTAAAGGTGAGGTTGATAATTTTCAAATAACATTTAAACCTGGTGAGAATATATTTGATGCCAAAAAAGTTCTAAGAAAAGCTGGATACTCTGATAAAGATATAGAAAAGGCGTTTAGTAGACAGTATTCTAAATATTCCATGATGAGCGGACGCCCTGCTGGTTCGAATATTGAGGGTTTTATTTTAGGTGAAACTTACGGAATAACTAAACAACATACTGTAGAAAATATATTAGATGAACCTTTTAGTCTATTACAAAATTATATCAATAAAGAAGGGTTTGAACCTGCATTTAAAAGACATGGATTATCTTTATATGAGGGAATAATTCTAGCTTCAATAATCCAGCGCGAAGTCTCTAATCCAGATGATATGCTTCTTGTTTCTAGTGTCTTTCATAATAGGCTTAAAAAAGGTATGCCTTTAGGTTCTGATGTTACTGCTGCTTATGGTGTAAAGACTCTAGGTAGGACGGTTAGTGTTGTTGAGGCTATTTCAATTGACACGCCATATAATACGCGTATTCATAAAGGTCTACCTCCAACGCCTATTGCATCCCCTGGATTGCGTGCCTTACGTGCGGCAGCAAATCCAGCATCATCGGATTATATGTATTTTGTAGCTGGGGATGATGGCAAAACTTATTTTGCGGTTACAAATCAGGAGCACGAGAAAAATACCAAGGATCATTGTGATAAATTGTGCAAGCTGTAATTGAATATTAATAATTAAAATGCTTACATCATTAGGTTGTAACGTAATAAAGGTTTCTATCTTTTACTTATCTAAAAATTAAAAATTATTATGTTAAACTTGGCAGATGGACTCTGAATACTTAGACGAACAGCTGAAAAAACAGTGTAAAAACAAATAGTTTTGCTTTAATCATCAATATGGCATAATAGAAGCAGTATATGCGACAAGCGAGTTTGTCGCATTTTCTTTTGGGGTAAAATCTCTTGGTCGTGTATAGGGGGATTTTATGGGTCACAAAATAATTATAAAACATATTTATAATACGTATTGACAATATTGTCAATGTTAGGTATAATGAACTTTAGCACGTTTGTATGTAGTGATCGGTGGGGTTAATTAGTTAATAACAAAAAGCTTCACTATTTATATGAACGAGCCTGCCAGAAAAGTCGTACGGACACAGCATTTTGCTCTCGCGTAATCAATAATATTAAAATAAACTTTGGTCGACGGGTGTCCTTTTCTAATAAGAAGTAAGACTGAGTATGGTAGATGTGGTGCAGTAATGTTTCCACGGGAGAAGAAAAATTACAACTCAGCAACTAAAGTATAGTTCTAACAGAAGAACTATACGCAAGCTTGGCAGAACAGCTTTTATCAGACAGCGAGTAGCCAAACGCAGTGTTAAAGAGATTATCAAGCCTTTTGCGATTTATATTACTGTTTTTGCAGTTCTAATCGCTACTATAGCCCTTAATTATAGATCACCTCAACGATCCAATGATGTTGCTTTGGGTAATGTTTCTTCTAGTGAGACTCAATCACAAGATAGTGTTTCTGGTGTTATCGGCGATATATCTATTGATAAGAAAGTTGCGACGGATATAGCAGCAGATTTTGCTATGCAAACTAATATGCCTATTGCTTCTAATGTCTCTAACTTATCAATTTCTTTATCTAAAGAAAAAGAAATTATACAAACAGAAGAAAAGGTTGCGTCTAAGCCACAGATCGTACAACCTACCGCGCAACCTCGCTCAATTATTAATTATAAGGCAAAATCTGGTGATACGGTTCAGGCTGTGTCAAGTCAGTTTAAGGTTTCTGACCAGACTATTAAATGGGCTAATAACCTGACTTCAGATGCATTAGAAGATGGGCGTGATTTAATCATTCCTCCCGTTGATGGGGTTGTTTATGTGGCCAAAGACGGTGATACAGCTAGCTCTATTGCGGAAAAATATAAAGGTTCAGTAGATAGAATAATTTCGTTTAATGACCTTGAGGTCGATGGTGTTCGCCCTGGTGTGAGAATTATTATCCCTAATGGTGAATTACCAGAGGATCAACGTCCAGGATATGTAGCTCCACGCACCGGTATTAGAGACAGATCAATTGCACAGTCTAATGGCGTTAATGGCGGCGTTACTTCTGGCGCTTATGCGTCACGTATGAGAGCTTCTGCTGGTAATGCCTATGCGTTTGGTAACTGTACCTGGTACGCATATGAAAGGCGACAAAAATTGGGTAGACCAATCGGAAGTTTCTGGGGAAATGGTGCTGACTGGGCACGTAGTGGTGCGGCTGCAGGATTGCTTGTTAATAAAACTCCTGCACCGGGTGCTATTATGCAAAATGGTGGCGGTTATGGACATGTGGCTATTGTAGAAAGCATCAATCCAGACGGCTCCATTACTGTTAGTGAAATGAACTATGCTGGTTTTAATGTTATCTCAAACCGAACAGTTCCTGCTGGAAGTATTGGACGATATAACTTTATTCACTAAATTCAAATATTATCTAAACTCACCTCTATAAAGTTAGGGGTGAGTTTGTTATAATGAAGTCAAGTATGTTTGTAGATGTAGCCAAAGTTTTTGTGCAAGCTGGCAAAGGTGGTGACGGTGTTGTTAGCTTCCGTCATGAGATTTATATTGATAAAGGTGGGCCTGACGGCGGCGACGGCGGCAAGGGTGGTGACGTAATATTTGAAGCTACTGAAAATTTAAATACTTTGGCTGATTTTAGATTTAAACCAGAAATTAAAGCAGAAAATGGTCAAAATGGGGCTAAGGCTAAAAGGCGTGGTAAAGCAGGTGAAGATAAAATAGTCAAGGTTCCTATGGGGACATTAGTGAAGCGTGATAATAAAATTATTGCTGATCTGGTTAAAAATGGTGAGAGAGCTATAATTGCTCGAGGTGGCGACGGCGGTTTTGGTAACGCACATTTTAAATCAAGTGTACGGCAGGCACCGAAAATTGCTGAACTTGGTGAGCTGGGCGAAATGTTTGAGTTGGAGCTAGAACTTAAATTGATTGCAGATGTTGGACTTTTAGGCTTTCCTAATGCAGGTAAGTCAACTTTTTTGAGTGTTGTTACAAATGCCCGACCTGAAATTGCGAATTATGAATTTACTACCTTAAAACCAAACCTAGGAGTTGCTGATTTTGATAACACTAGCCTTCTAATCGCTGATATACCTGGTCTAATAGAAGGAGCCTCTAAGGGTAAGGGTCTGGGTGATACATTTTTGCGTCATGTTGAACGCACGGCTGTATTGCTTCATCTAATTGATGTCTATTCGGATGATATTGCGAAGTCCTATACAACTATTCGTAATGAGCTTAAAAATTATTCTCATAATTTAAACTCTCGTCCAGAGGTTGTTGTACTAACTAAGACAGAAGGCTTGGACAATGACATTTTGAACATGCAAATTAATGAGTTGCGAAAAGTAGTTAATCCAAAAACTGACATAATACCAATATCATCTTTAGCGCATCATAACTTAAAAGAAACCTTGCGAATATTAAAGACAAAGGTTGATGAAGTGAGATCTAAAGATATTGAAGCTTATGAAGAGGATTTATCTGTTCCAGTTATATCTTTGAATGAGGAGCAAAACTCTGAGATATGGGACGTCTATAAAACAGGTTGTAAGACAAATGAATCTGGTGAAGAAGTATCTGTATTTACTGTACGTGGAGAAAAAATTGAACGTTTTGCACGTAGGACTAATTTTGATCAGTTTGATGCAGTAAATCGTTTGCGCTATATTATGAAGCGAATGGGAATCTCACATGAACTTGTGCGACAAGGAGCTTTAGGTGATAGTATAATTCGTATTGGCGATAGTGAATTTACTTTCATTGAGCAGTAATCCTTGTGTTTTTTAATTATGTATTTTTTGTTACTATTGTATTAACAAAGTAATCAAATATAGATAGGTCTAAATATGGCGACAACTTATTTTTTCTATGATTTAGAAACTAGCGGTCTTAATCCGCGCGATGATAGGATAATGCAATTTGCGGGTATTCGTACTGATGCGGATTTTAATATAATTGGTGAACCTTATAATCTACTCGTAGCTCTTAATGATGACACTTTACCTAGCCCATCCGCTTTAATGGTTACGGGTATTACTCCACAGAAAACTGTTTCTGATGGATATACAGAATCTCAGTTTGCAAAAATATTTATAGAAGAAATTTGCTCGCCAGACACTATATTACTTGGATATAATAATATTAGATTTGATGATGAATTTATACGTGCATTATTGTGGCGAAATTTTTATGATCCTTATGAATGGTCGTATAAAGACAACCGTTCTCGCTGGGATATGCTTGATGTGGTTCGTCTAACAAGAGCTTTGCGACCTGAAAATATAAAATGGCCAACCGTAAATGGTGTTGCGGTTAATAAATTGGAATTAATAAGTAAAATTAATAATCTTGAGCATACAAAGGCGCATGATGCTCTGAGTGATGTTGAAGCCCTGATTGCTGTAACTAAACTTATTGCTAAAACTAATAATCGGTTGTTCAATTATTTACTAAAAATGCGCAATAAGAAAGAAATCATGAATTTAGTAAATGTAAAAAATCCAAAACCTTTTGTGTATGCAAGTGGTAGATATGATGCAGAATATAATAAAACTACCGTAGCTTATCCTATAGCAATGGCGGATTACGATAATATGTTTGTTTATGATTTAAGGTATAATCCTGAAAATTGGATAAACAAAAGTAATGATGAAATTATAGAAATTCTGCAAACTCCTTTTTTGGAGCGCGATAAACAATATACACATATTCCAGTTAAAAAAATTCAACCTAATCGTGCTCCAGCAGTTGCGCCGATTGGAGTGCTAGAACAGAATGATGGATGGAATAAAATAAAGATTGAACTTAATGATGTAGAAAATAATATTAAAATATTAAAGCAAAACCCAGACTTTATAGATCGAATTGCTAAAATTTTACTTAAAAGGCCAGACTTTACTCCGCAAGCTGATGCTGAATCGAAACTTTATGATGGATTTATTAATAATCAAGATAAGTTACGTTCTGAAGTGGTAAGAAATCTAGATCAGAATCAAATTAAGCAATATAATCCCGAATTTGAGGATTCTAGATTAAAGCAGATTTATCCTAGATATAAGGCACGTAATTATCCAAATGCCTTAAGTAGCGATGAACGAATTGAATATGATGAATATAGAAAGAATCGATTAAATAGGCAGCTTCCAGGATTTTTGAAAGATCTAACAGAACAATCTAAGATAACAAACTTAAGCAGTGATCAGAAATATGTTTTAGAAGAACTGAATTTATGGATGGAGTCAATTTTGCCCGACAGCGATATATAGCCCCCTATACCTAAATTAGTCTGTTTTTATGTTATAATAACTGAATATGCCAGAAGTAATAAAGATTGTTGGTGCTAAAGAGCATAATCTAAAAAATATTAACGTTGAAATTCCTCGCGATAAATTAGTAGTTATTACTGGACTTAGCGGGAGTGGAAAATCAAGTCTGGCTTTTGATACTATATATGCCGAAGGTCAACGGCGATATGTTGAAAGTTTAAGTAGTTACGCAAGACAGTTTTTAGGTATAATGGATAAACCTGATGTCGAAAGTATTGATGGACTAAGTCCAGCTATAAGTATTGATCAGAAATCAACTAGCCGTAATCCTCGCAGTACTGTAGCAACTGTAACTGAAATTTACGATTATTTACGATTATTATTTGCGCGAATTGGTGTACCGCACGACCCTATTACCGGTAGAGAAGTTACGCGTCGTACTAAAGATGATATTGTCGATGAAATTATGAGAATTAATATGGGCGAGCGCTTAATTTTATTGGCACCAGTAGCTAAAGATAAAAAAGGCGAATTTGCTCATATCCCTGAGCAATATCGACGTTCTGGATTTGCTCGTGCTAGGGTTGATGGAGTTATTTATGCATTAGATGAATTTCCAGAATTGAAAAAGAATGATAGACATAATATAGAAATCGTTGTAGATAGGATAATTATGGCTGCGGATATGCGTGGTCGTGTAGCTCAAAGTGTAGAGCAAGCTCTTGAAGTTGGTAACGGCATAATTGGCGTATTGTATGCAGATACGGATGAACTAAAAATTCTAAGTCAGCGATATGCTTCTATTGATAACCCTGATATTGAAATACCAGAGCTAGAGCCACGGCTTTTTAGCTACAATACACCACAAGGCGCTTGTCCTAACTGTACTGGTTTGGGAAGTAGATTAGAGATTGATCCAAGTTTGGTTTTAAATAATAATTTAACTATTTCTGAAGGCGCTATCCGACCTTACAATCGTATAAATGTAGATAATTTTTATATGAAAAAAATTTCAGCAGTTGCTGAATTTAATGGCTTTAGTATTCGTACTCCAATCAAAGATTTATCAGATGAAGCACGCCAAAAGATTATGTATGGCACGGGCGATCAAAAATATAAGATTGGGCTAGGTAATGGTAGGCATTACTTTACAACATACGAGGGTGTGGTACCAAATTTGGAACGTCGCTGGAAAGAGACGGATAGTGAATTTATGCGCAAAGACATTGAAAGGTTTATGCGTGAAAGAAAATGTACGACCTGCAATGGCGCTAGATTAAAGCCTATAGTTTTAGCGGTTACTGTGCACGGGTATAATATAATGGATGTCTGTAATTTAAGTATTGATGATGCCATTGATTTTTTTAATTCTCTAGAACTCACTGATAAAGAAAAAAATATTGCCAACTTAATTTTAAAAGAGATTACCGCTAGACTTAAATTTATGAGCGATGTAGGTTTGAACTACCTAGAGCTTAGTCGTGCTGCGAATACTTTAAGTGGTGGTGAAGCGCAACGTATACGTCTAGCAACTCAAATAGGTAGTGGACTGCAGGGTGTACTTTATGTTTTAGACGAACCTTCAATTGGTTTGCATCAGAGAGATAATGATAGACTGATTGCTACATTGAAGCATTTGCGAGATTTAGGTAATACTGTTCTAGTTGTTGAACATGACGAAGATACCATAAGAGCGGCGGATTTTCTGCTCGATATTGGCCCAGGCGCTGGAGTTAACGGCGGAAATATTATAGCTGCTGGTACACCAAGTCAAGTTGCAAAGAATAAGGATAGTATAACTGGTAAATTCTTGAGCGGATTAGAAAAGATTACTGTACCTAAAAAACGTCGAAAAATAGAAAAAGACCGTAAATTAATAATCAAGGGTGCGCGTGAGAATAATTTAAAAAATATAAATATTGAAATACCACTTGGCGTGATGACGGTTGTTTCTGGGGTTTCTGGTAGTGGAAAATCTACGTTGGTGAATGATATTATTGCTAAGGAATTATCCGCTAGACTTAATAGAGCTAATGCAGTTTCTGGTGAACATGACAGTATAGAAGGTATTAATTTCTTGGATAAATCTATTGTAATTGACCAATCTCCAATAGGTCGTACACCTCGTTCGAATCCAGCAACTTATACAGGAGTATTTACTCAGATTCGCGAACTCTTTGCGGGAACACCCGAGGCAAACGTTCGTGGGTATAAAGCTGGTAGATTTAGCTTTAATGTAAAAGGTGGACGTTGTGAAAATTGTCAGGGCGATGGTGTTATAAAAATAGAAATGCATTTTTTACCTGATGTTTATGTTGTTTGTGATGTATGTGGAGGTAAACGTTATAATCGTGAAGCACTTGAAATAAAATATAAAAATAAAACTATTAATGATGTTTTACAGATGACAGTTGAAAATGCAAATAAATTTTTCGAAAATGTCCCAGCTATTCATAGAAAACTACAAACTCTTGTTGATGTTGGACTAGGTTATATCACATTAGGACAGCCAGCTACTACTTTTAGTGGAGGGGAGGCTCAGCGTATTAAGCTAGCAACAGAGTTATCTCGTAGATCAACTGGGAAGACATTATATATACTAGATGAACCAACCACTGGCCTTCACAGTGCTGACGTTAAAAGATTATTGAGTATATTACAGCAATTAGTTGAAGGTGGAAATAGTATGATTATTATTGAACATAATCTTGATGTTATAAAATCAGCCGATCATATTATTGATATGGGTCCAGAGGGTGGTGCCGCGGGCGGAATGGTTGTAGCCGAGGGTACTCCAGAGAGTATTTCTAAAAATAGACAATCATACACTGGTAAATATCTAAAAACATTACTTTAGTAGTTTACTAAAGATATAGTCGATTATTTCTTAAATAGTATTTTAATTTGACGTTTTGTTCCCCGTAAGATAGTTTGTCTTTTTTCTTTTGATGATAAAATATGCAACAACACAGGTAACACAGAAGCTAATACTATAATAATAGCTATTATCTCTATATTTACACCTAAATCTTGTAGTTCTTTACCTATATAAAATCCTGCATATGTGAAGACAGCTGTCCATAAAGTACCACCAACTATATTGTAAGCAAAAAACGTCTTATAATGCATTTTACTTACACCTGCTATTATTGGAGTGAATGTTCGAACTACTGGCACAAAACGAGCTAGTACTATTGCTTTTGCGCCGTGTTTATCAAAAAAAGATTCAGCTTGTTCTAGGTATTTCTTCTTAAACAATTTAGAATTTGGCCTATTAAATAATTTTCGTCCAATTTTATGACCAAAGCTATAACCAACATTATCACCTATAACTGCCGCCAATGCTAAAATTATAAAGAATAGGTGAATATTCCACTTAAAAGTACCAGTCTGGATTAAGAAACCAGACATAAATAGAAGGCTATCACCTGGTAAGAAGAATCCTATTAGAAGACCTGATTCAGCAAATACTACTAATATAACCGCTAGTGGTCCGAGATGGGTAATAAATTCAGCTAAAGCGTGCATCATAATATTACAATTATAGTATAGTTACCCTTCATTAACAAACATGTTTAGTCTTCGATAAACCCGCCCGATTGCCGTGCCCACAATTTGGCGTAAACGCCGCGTTTCTTAGCAAGCAACTGGTCGTGCGTACCGTCTTCGACGATGCGGCCATTCTCTAGGACGATGATGCGATCAAGTTTGGCAATGGTCGACAAGCGGTGGGCGATGACGATTGAAGTGCGATTTTTCATCAAGGTTTCCAAAGATTTTTGAATCAGCGCTTCTGACTCTGAATCAAGTGCTGAAGTTGCCTCGTCAAGAATTAAAATCGGTGCGTTTTTCAAGATTGCCCGAGCAATGGCGATGCGTTGGCGCTGCCCGCCCGACAATTTAACGCCGCGCTCGCCAACCAACGTGTCAAACCCGTCTTGCAGATTGACGATAAAATCGTAAGCCCCAGCTTTTTTGGCAGCTTTTTCAATTTCAGCATCAGTCGCGTCAGGTCGGCCGTAAGCGATATTTTCACGCACCGAACGGTGAAATAGTAATGGTTCTTGCGGTACGTAGGCGATTTGCTGGCGCAAACTCGCCTGGGTGACTTCAGCAATATCTTGTCCGTCAATCGCAATCTCGCCCGAATCAATATCGGCAAAGCGCAGCAGTAGTTTTGTGAGCGTAGTCTTGCCAGATCCGCTGGAGCCAACCAATCCGATTTTTTCGCCAGGGTTAACGGTAAGCGAGAAATCGTGGAATAGCGTATCACCCTGACCTTCGTCATGTGTGAATGTTACCTTGTCCATGATAATGCTACCGCGCTTAACTTCCAATTTTTTATCGCTGTTATCAGTCAATGTTGTTGGTGTCTCTAAAATCTCTACCATATCGTGTGCATCGCCAAGAATACGGTTGTAGCTGCGCATGATGCCGTTCATATTCCACAACTCGTGTGCCACGCTGCCGGTGTAGGTGATGATTAAATATACCGCTGCTACTGACACTAAATCGTGTTGTGCAGCATAGATCGCAAAAGCGATAGCGCCAATTTTAATGATCATATTGATACTTGAATAAACGGTGCTAACTTTCAGAAATCCGCGCATGGTAGCGAGACTGGTGCCGCGCCATGATTTGACTGTTTTTGAGAATCGTTCCTGTTCTAACGATTCGGAGCCTGATGACTTCACTGCCAAGATATTGGAAACGGTGTCTGCCAATTGTCCGCTAAGCTTGTTGCTGGCTTTTGCTTCTTTTTCATTTAATTTAGCCATCGGCCGAGAGCCAAAATAAATAACGACACTGAAGATGATTGAGAAAATGAGTAGAAACAGTGCGTACTGCCAAAGCAATGTCGCCAAAACGATTAGTGAGCCGACCAGCGAGATCACCAATGGTAAAATTGACCAAATGATTGTGTCCCAAAAGCGCTCAATTGCTCCGCTTAGTTTGTTCGTTTGACTAACCAGTGAACCGCCGAATTTATTGGCGTGAAAGAACATAGTTTGGTTAGTTAGCTTATGAAAACAGCGCACGTACAAGTCGTGTTGCAAGGCAGTCTCAAATGTCCAGACGAGATATAGCACCAGTCGCCAGCCAATCACTTCCGAACAAATTTGACTAACGCCGTACAAAAGTATCAGCGTCCACAGATGTTCGGCGGTTTGTAGTTGATTGTGTTGAATAATATCAAGCAATTGCGCAATGATTAGCGGGCCAACGAAAATTGTCATTGATAATGTTATGATTGTAAAAAAGATGGTCAGATTTCGCCGATGTTTATATGGGCTTGACGCTTGCCAGAATAGACCTAAGATTTGCTTGTTGCTAATTTTATTTTTCAAGATAACTCCTTTCGTCGGTAAAATATTTTTTTACTAATTTAACCATTCGCTCGCCGATTTTTTTCCAATTTGGCATATACGCGAAATTGGAAAATTTGCTTACCATCAGGTTCGGTTAAGTGCTGATATCCAAGCGGCTGCCATTCAATCACGCGCATATTGCATTCTTCAATCATCTCGCGAGCAATAGTCTGTTCAATTGTCTCGCTTGGCTCGGTATGTCCGCCTGGTAAATTAAATTCTTTTTCGCACGTTAGACCAGTAATGAGCGGCACTCGACCGTCCAAGTTGCCTATCGCATAAACTTGTTGCCAGGGTAAATCAGGAATCTGACTTTTGTCGGTTACAGTATACCAATCAGCTACTATATTCTGACTGTCGTAATTAAACGATGTTCTTAAATCTGATTGCATGTATCCCTTTCGCCTTTATGTTGTTTATTCGGTGTAGTTACAAGTTGTTTGATTGAGTAACGAAATTAGAGGAACTCTTCATTGACGAGTTCATAGATTTACTGATTATACGGGATAGTATAGATTTCGTCAACAAAGTGCAGATAAAGTCTTGTATTATTATTGTAAATTGTTTACAATAATAATATGACACAAGTTGTCAGACGTTCAACGAAATATACTAATGACGTATTGAATATCGTCCGTAGCAAGCAGCATGCGACAAATGCAGAGATTGCGCATGAGTTGCGGAAAGTTCACGCTGAAGTGAGCGACACGACGGTACATCGAGTTACGCAGCGGCTATATGATGATGGACTAATCGGCTTGGCGCCACCGACAAAAAAGGGCTGTCTGCGATATGACGGCTACACAAAATTGCATGATCATTTCGTGTGTAGTGATTGTGGTAACTTGCGAGACATTACAATCGCTGACGAGGTGCGGCGTCAAATTGCGCGTGCATTAGGGGATTGTTATTTTGATGGACCGTTGATGATAACGGGAATGTGTAAAACATGCCAGAAAAGGAGGGAGTGATGGCGTTATATGAAGTGACAACAAAGCAAGAATTTGAAGAAAAGGCGTTAAATAGCGATAAGCCAGTACTGGTTGATTTTTGGGCGCCGTGGTGCCCACCATGCCGAGCTATGGCACCAATTTTACATAAGATTGCTGAAGAGACAGAGTTTGACGTTGTTAAAGTTGATACGGAAGCTAGCGCAGAGAATGCACACCTAGCACAAGAATATAGAGTGCAGGGTATTCCAAATATGAAGATTTTTGTTGATGGTAAAGAAGTCGCTGAATTGATTGGCATGAAGCCAAAACAAACACTAATTGATGCTTTGGAAAAAGCTGTAAACTAGATTAATAATTATAAATAATAATTTCAAAAAGGAGAATCTATGAAAGGTTTTAATGCTAACATTGAAGAGTTAACGGTAAACAATAATAACTTTCGTCAGGTACTATATACAGCTAAACATTGCCAATTGGTGCTGATGAGTCTGCCAGTTGGCGGTGAGATTGGCTCAGAGATTCACGAGGAGAATGATCAATTTTTCAGATTTGAAGCGGGACAGGGCAAGGTTTTGATTGATGATAATGAGTACGCCGTATCCGATGGCAGTGCTATTATCGTGCCAGCAGGGTCTGAGCATAATGTGATAAATACTGGCGAAGAGCCACTTAAGCTCTACACGATTTATAGTCCAGCACACCACAAAGATGGCATTGTTCGGGCGACACGCGAAGAAGCGGAAGCTAACGAAGAAGATTTTGATGGTGTGACGACAGAATAGTTATTAACTCGGATTATAAACGAAAGTATATTACATTGCAGGCTAAACCGCTTTTGTATGATCAGATCGCAGCCGATCCAATGAATGATGATTTTGCCAATAGGGGTTGGTCGCCTGTATATTCTGCTTCGTCAAGTTCGCGAATTGTACTGGTTGGGCAGGCGCCAGGCCGAATTGCCCAGCAGACGCTAAAGCCGTGGAATGATGCTAGCGGTCGTTTGCTTAGGCGATGGCTGAACGTAACGGATAAGCAGTTTTATAATCCCGATCTCTTTGCGTTGATGCCGATAGATTTTTATTATCCAGGCAGGGGAGTGCACGGTGATTTGCCGCCGCGCTTGGATTTTGCCAGAAAATGGCATCCGCGTTTGTTGGCTCAGATGCCTAATATTCGATTGACAATTTTGGTTGGTTCGTATGCGCAAAAATATTATCTTGACCGCCGCGCCAAGCAGAATTTGACAGCAACTGTGGCGGACTTTAATATGTATTTGCCAGATTATTTTCCATTGGTTCATCCATCACCGCTCAATATTGGCTGGCGCAAACGCAACCCATGGTTTGAATCGGACGTTATTCCAGTTCTACAAACTATAGTTAAGGAGGTGTTGTCATGACAGTTTATAAAATTAAACGAATTTACGAATCGCCAGAATCGGACGATGGCTACCGCGTGCTAGTTGATCGATTATGGTCGCGCGGTATAAGTAAAGAACGAGCGGCGCTTGACGAATGGGCAAAAGATATTGCGCCGACTAACGAGCTGCGCCAATGGTTCGGTCATGATCCAGAAAAATTTGCAGAGTTCGCGTCGCGCTATACCGAAGAGTTAGATGCTAATTCTGTAGCCGCCACGCTTAAACAACAGTGGCAAGAACATCCAGTTGTTACGCTGTTATATAGCGCTAAAGATATTGAGCATAATCAGGCGGCAGTGCTGCAGCAGTGGCTGGAACGGTGATTCGTGCCGCACATTACGTAGTGCTATAATGGTTACGTAAGGAGGTGTAATATGCTACTAACATTTTTCTCGCGGGCGGGCGAAAATTACGGTGTTGATGACACCGAAGTTGGCAATACGGAGGTAATTGCCGGTTATATCAAAGATTATTTCGGTGATAAAATCGATGTTTTCAAGTTGGAGCCGGTGAATCCGTATCCCGACGCTTATCAAGAATGCACCGAAATCGCCAAGCGCGAAAAAACCGAAAACGCGCGGCCAGCATTCCAAGGCGAGGTAGATTTGTCTGCTCATGATACTATTTTCTTGGGCTATCCGATTTGGTGTGGCGAGCCGCCGATGATCATCAATACTTTTTTAGATAAGTATGACTTTGCCGGCAAAACAATCATTCCATTCAATACCCACGCCGGTTCTGGCGCAGCTGGCTCGTACGAGGCGATCAAAGAAAAGCTGTCAGATGCCAACGTCAATACTAACGGCTTGGCGATTATGGGCACTGATGTTAGAACTCAGTCCGCGAAGGGTACTGTCGAGGCATGGCTAAAGGAATTAGGGTTTTAAGATTATGAATAAAGATGAATTCGCTGCTCAGACGCCGTTTCTGATTGGGCAGGCAAATGATGATTATGCGCAGTATTTCACCGGATAAAGCTATTTGCAACCGTTGTCGCAGCAGCAAGTTAATATTTTAACGTCACGTTCGAGTCGGGTTGCCGCAATAATTGGCATATCCACCATGCAACGAGCGGCGGCGGACAGATTTTGATTTGTGTGGCTGGCCGAGGTTATTATCAAGAATTGGGCAAGGACGCCATCGAAATGAAACCGGGCGATTGCATTAACGTACCAGCTAATGTAAAGCATTGGCATGGCGCAGCGCCAGACAGCTGGTTCCAGCATCTGGCGGTTGAAGTACCAGGTGAGGATACATCAAACGAATGGTGCGAGCCGGTTTCTGATGAAGAATATAGCAAGCTGAAATACGGAATGGAGATTAGAATATGAGTCAAAAAGTAACCGCTGGGCGCGACAATTTGGGTGAGCTAGCTCCGCAATTTGCCGCGTTGAACGACGATGTACTATTTGGCGAAGTCTGGGCGCGCGAAGTAGAATTATCGCCGCGCGACCGCAGCTTGGCGACAGTTTCGGCGCTGATTGGTGCTGGTATTTTAGACAGCTCTCTCAAAGTATACTTGCAAAAGGCGCTTGATAACGGCGTCACCCGCAGCGAGCTGGCCGAGGTAATCACTCAGCTTGGCTTTTACGCTGGCTGGCCAAAAGCTTGGGCGGTATTCCGGTTATTGAAAGAAATTTTGGTAGAGGCGGAGTAGCTCTTTAGATAATTAATATGTCAGATACTTCAAACCAACACAAATCGTTTTTCTTAGTAGCAGCGATTTATAGTTTCCTTGCGCGCATGTTGTCGCTAATTTTTAGTATCAAGCGAGGAAAAGACCGTGTACGTGTGCTTATATATTCCAATGACGGTAAGGTTTTACTTGTTAAAGGTCGATTTAGTCGCCAGCAGTGGGCTTTACCTGGAGGTGGTATCAGGCGCAATGAAAGTTATGAAAAAGCTGCAGCTAGGGAGATTTTAGAAGAAGTTGGCATTAATATAGAAAATTTACGATATCTTGGAAAAGTAAACTCTTATGAATCGTACAAACCTTTTCCTGTGAGAGTTTTTGCGGCAACTGCGATAAATCAGGATATAAAATGCAATTTTGAGATCATTGAGGCTAAGTGGCTCGCTGAGCAATATATCCCTGAAGAATATGACTCTATAACTGATTGAAATAGGTTATAATTACAATTATGAGTAATAACGTGTATGATGTTCTGGCGAAGGGTAATCTTCATGAAGAACTGGAGGGGCTGGGTGGTTTATATCGTGTTGTCGGTGGTTTGGGGTTGCATGCGGTAGTAAACGCTGAAGAGGTTAGCTGGGCCGATCACACAGTAACAGTGCCCGATGGTATTTCTCTCCCGAGGCTTCGCGAAAATGGAACAGTTTGTGATTTTGATACATTAGTCTGTAGTCCAGATGGTGACGTCATAGACACACATGGGAAGGTTATAGGTGATGTAATTGGTGAGGAAATGACCATCTCGGTATTTGGATTGCGACCGTATAGGGACAATAAGAGAGGCCTGCTTGACTTCGTTGGCGGTCGTTATGTTGACAGTAACGGCAATCTATTTTGGCGTCTGAATGGAAACAAGTTTACCGGAAAAAAGCATTGAACCGTGACAAATTAAGCGTGGCGATCAAGTTGTCTGTAATATCCTTAATCCGGTAGCGCAGTTGGGTGTATACAAAAATCGGTCAATAACTGGCGTTAGACCTAAGGATGAAGAAAAAGTCGAGACCTTGCGTGAAGTAATTATGCCAAATGACAGAATGGGTGATATTCCTGGGGAATATCGTGAACAGCATCTTGCGTTTTTGGAGCAATATCATAAGCTTGAAAGCGAACGTAAGAGATTGGGATTAATCGGACTGAAGGCGCATGTCCTGTCTACTCTTGAAAGAAATCCTGCCTTAGTGGAATTGGCTCAGGGAAAAATGGATGGCGCTTTAAGCTTTTTTACGGGCAGTAATTCATTTATAATAGAGAGCATGGAAGAGCTACAGATGCCCCAGATTGATAAAGTTAAAATGCTTGTTCGCGAGTTACTTGGTGGCGACACCTCAGGACACGCCGATGATCATGTCAAGCGGGTGGCACTGCTGGCGGAGCGTTTTGCTAGCGAATGTAGCGAGCCGGTGGATCTGCAAGAAGTGCTGCTGACGGCTTGGCTGCATGACGTCGACGACTACAAACTAGTCGGCAAGGCGCAGGCAGAGAAATTGACGAACGCAGTAAATATTATGGCGCAGGCAGAAGTGGTTAATAGTCTAAGCCAGGCGGTGCTGGAAAATATTGCGGCGATTGGTTATAGCAAACGTCTGAACGGCAGGCAACCACAGCGGCTGGCGGGTCAAATTGTGTCTGACGCTGACATGTGCGATGCTATTGGCGCGGTTGGGATTGAGCGGGCGCTGGTTTATGCTTGCCATCACGGCGGGCGGATTTTTGACCCCGCGGTTTGGCCGAATGTTAATCTGGCGGCGCACGAATATAATGCTGACGGCAATACGCATGATACTGACGGCTTCATCAATCACTTTTTTGAAAAGCTGCTGAAACTGAAGGGCTTGATGCTGACCGAGCCGGGGCGAATAGAGGCAAAAAACCGTCAGCAGATTATGGTTGATTTCTTACGCCATTATTTCCGCGAGAAGAATGCACCGGAGTGGAGCGAGTTTTTGGAAGAATACTTACGCCGTTGATAGGTAGTTGAAGTACCTTCTTGTTTATTTCAACTCTCTGCCTGGAAAGCTGGTGTTCAAAATTTTTAAGCCGGCGTCGACGACAAGTTGGCAGGCTTGCCGTTGCGAGAGGGGAGCGAGATGCTTGTTTTCGCCGCTTGGATGGAGTGAATGGCCAGCTTCTGGTATGACGATAGCTCGTTGTCTGGCTCCGTGCAATCCGCGCAGTTGCCAACTTCGCCTCCAGCTGCTAACAATTAACGGAGTATTAGTATTCCAGTCTCTTTCTGCTGCAATTACTGCTGCGCGGCCAACTTCGACTGATTGGTGCAGTTGATGTTCTAGATCGTGAGCTTCTTGGATGCCATAGAAATACTCGGGAGGAATAGGGAGCCACTCGTGGCATATAGCATCAAAATCGCCTATTTTCTCGTCCGGAAATGTCGGACATTGCATTTCTTTATCATTATGGCGCCGTCGTTTTCTAGAATTTGGCAATTGAACTACTTTGTCGGGGGTTGGTAATGGAGGTGAAAAGGTTACAAGTGCTGTATTTATGTTTTCTTCTGTCATGGACAATAATGCTTGATGGGCGGCGATCGTACCCATACATTGGGCTATTAATAATACGGAACTTTTTTCGCTTTTTTCTTTGGCTCCGCTAGGCATGTTATCCATTATTTCTTCATATTGTTCTGAGGGAGAACGGACACGAGAGCCGATTGCGTCATCATCGGTAACGCCGTGAATATTATGAGGAGTAATGTTATACTCTGAAAGGGTATTTTTAATATGATTAAAAGCGACTGAGCCTCTTGTCAAATGACTACCACCCCCGCCTATGCAAAAAGTTGTTATCGGCCTTCTTAGATTATCCATCGTTTCGTTTATTATAATATCACACATTGCATATTTGTCAAATGTATAAGTTAATGTATCATTGTGTTAATATTGGAATATGAAGCAGGCGATAATTGTTCACGGTAAGCCGTCTAAACAGTCATATTTTAACCCAAATTTACCGAGTACCAGTAATTCGATTTGGATTCCATGGCTGCAACAGCAGCTGCTAATTTGCGGTATTGACACTCAGACGCCCGAGATGCCCGAATCGTGGCGACCAGATTACTCGTTGTGGCGACAGACTTTTGAAAAATATGATGTAAATTCAGAAACTATATTGGTTGGTCATAGTTGTGGCGGGGGCTTTTTGATTCAATGGATGAGTGAGAACCCGCAAATTTGTGCAGGCGACGTTTATCTTGTTGCGCCAGCTTTTGGCGATAAGTTTAACCCCGAAGCTCCATATAATGAGCCGCTTCGTGGCGGTTTTTTTGATTTTAAGATTGACGAGGCGCTACTTGATCGCGTACGTAGTCTAACTATATTCTACTCTGACAATGACTCGGTGCGAGTTGATACTGCAATAAAAATTATAAAAAAATCTTTCCCGTCTGCCTGTTATCGATTATTTCCGGGGTATGGGCATTTTTGTGGTAAGCGTGATATGGCCGACGATACTTTTCCTGAGTTGTTTGAAACAATATTACGGAATAGAAAATGACTATAGAAGAAGAGGTTGGCTGACATAATCAGCAGCCTAGTTGTTTGATATAAGATATAATAGTACTTGTGAATAAACAACTACAGCAGAAGCTCAAAAATCTGCCCCGCACTCCCGGTGTCTATTTCCACAAGTCGGCCAGCGGCGAGATTATTTATGTGGGCAAGGCGGCGGTGCTGAAAAACCGTGTGCGGCAGTATTTTCAGAGCAGCAAAGATTTTGGCGCCAAAACTCGGGCGCTGGTAGCCGAAATTTATGATACCGATTGGATCGAAACCGAGAGCGAGATTGACGCGCTATTCCTAGAAAGCGAGATGATCAAGCGTTATATGCCGCGCTACAATATTTTGCTGCGCGATGATAAATCACAAACTTTCGTGCGAATTGATATGAAAAGCGAATGGCCGACTGTCAGCTTTACGCGTAATCCAGCCGATGACGGCGCAGAATATATTGGCCCGTTTTATAATGGCTTTGCTCTGAAAAAAGCTTTACGCTATTTGCGGCGAGTGTTTCCGTATTTGACCAGGCAGAGGCGACCGGGGCAGTCGAAGTTGGATGAAGATTTGGGCTTGAGTCCGCGGCTGAGTGATGGACCAGCTGCCTATAAAGCTAATTTACGCAAACTCATCAGCTACATCAAGGGCAATCGTAAAGCCATCGCTGCCGAGCTGGAACGCGACATGAAAACGGCGGCTGGACTGCATGATTTTGAGCGGGCGGCTGATCTTCGCAATAAGCTCAGCGCCATGCGGGAGTTGCAGCGGCGGGTTTGTTTCGGCGACAAGGAGTTTTTGGATATTTCTAAAGACAAGGCGTTGGCGGATTTGGCAAAATTGTTGGGTCTAAAAGATATACCGGCACGCATTGAGGGTTACGATATTTCACACATGAGCGGGCGGCAAGTCGTCGCTAGTATGGTGGTATTTACCAATGGCGCGAGCGACCGGGCGGAGTACCGCAAATTCAAAGTCAGTGAGAAAAATGATGACACTGGAAATATCTATGAGACGATTTTTCGCCGATTAAGCGAGCGCAATGTGAAAAGCTGGGGTCGTCCTGGTCTGATGCTGATAGACGGCGGCAAAGGACAATTGGTGGCGGCAATCAATGCCCGAGACGAGCGCGGTGTCGATGTGCCGATTATCAGTATCGCCAAGCGCGAGGAAGAAATCATCATTCATAAAACTAAATCGTGCGTTGATCTGTCGTATATTCAACAGCTACAGTGTACGCCGAACCAAAATGTAGCGGTTTTTGAAGATAAAGATATCTATGTCATCAATCTCCACCCAGGCCAGCGTAACGCCAGTTCGCACTCAAAAAACTTGCGGGCGGCGGATGATAGCTTAGTGATGTCCGCGCAAGTTCAAGTATTAAACTCAGATAATATCAATACACTATTTGCTAGTACTGATATCATTAAACTGTTCCAGCGTATCCGTGACGAATCGCATCGCTTTGCAGTTAGTTACCATTCTACACTTAAGCGTAAAAATGCGACTAAAAGTATACTTGATGACATCCATGGTATAGGACCAAAAACCAAGCGTAAATTACTTAGACATTTTGGATCTCTGGGTAATATAAAAAAGGCTAGTATTGAAGATATTTCCAAAATAACAAATGATTCTCTTGCTAAAAAAATAAAAAATAGCCTAAGAGATGCTTAGATGTAAATAAATTCAATAATATGCTATAATCAACCAATATGGAAAAGCAATTTGCTGTTTTTGTTGTGCGCTGGCTACTTAATTCATTTGGGTTATGGATTGCTGTTAGGTTGCTTGGTACAGGAGATATTATCCATAATTCTGAAGTAGGTATATATTTGTCTGCTGGGTTGGTATTTTCTATATTGAATAGTATTTTAAGACCAGTTTTAGTGATTCTTTCTCTGCCGGCTATATTATTAACATTGGGGTTATTTATGTTGATAGTTAACGGTTTTATGGTTTGGCTTGCATTACAACTAGTGCCTGGTCTTCATCTCACTTTTTTAAGTTCAATTTTTGCTGGAATGTTACTTAGTTTGATAAACTATATAGTAAGTAGCGCTCAGGAATTGAGACGATTAAATAATAAGAAGGGAAGTTAACTTATGGATTCGTTTTTGCAAATGATAACTCTTGGTTCTGCTGTGTTGATGATTCTAGCAATTCTACTCCAACAACGCGGAGCAAGTTTGGGTGCTGGTTTTGGTAGTTCTGGTGAACTTTATACTACAAGGCGTGGATTAGACAAGAGTTTGTTTGAGTTTACTATAGTAATGTCAGTTATATTTGTGCTCTCAATCTTAGCAGGTTTATTGCTACCAGTAATTAGTAAATAACTAGGTATAGACAGTGTCCAGAATTGATCGATCTTGGCAAAAATTTCAAAATTTACGCATGAATGCAAAGACGGGCATTTCTAAGGGTGTACGTAAAGCAGAGGATGCTACTATAGGTCATGCGCGTAGATTTATTTTGGATAGATGGGACAATGTATACGAAGCTCGTCGAAATATAGGTATTTGGCTGAGCGGAGTGGGTTTGCTCATTTTTATTATGGTAGCGCACTTTATATTTCTTCGTTCTGGTTATACAGATATAGCGCCAATTAGAGGAGGTACGTATGCCGAAGGAATGGTTGGAGATATTTCTACATTGAATCCAATCTATGCTACAACTGCCAGTGAGATTGCAGCTAGTCGATTAATGTTCTCTTCGCTATTTAGATACGATGACACCGGGAGTCTAAGTGGTGATCTAGCAACGGGGTATAATGTTGATAAAACTGGTAAAATATATACTGTTTCGCTACATCAAAGAGCGTTATGGCATGATAATACACCTGTTACCGTTGATGATGTTATTTTTACATTAAATATCATAAAAAGATCATCTTCTGGTGCGCCTAATTCTGAGGGTTGGCGTAATATTGAGTTTAAAAAGGTAGATAATACAAAAATAGAATTTAAACTACCTAGCGCATATACGCCATTCCCAAATACTTTAACTTTTTCGATACTTCCAAAACATATCCTAGAGAGAGTACCAATTCATTCTTTGCGTGAAGATAGGTTTAGTAATTCACCTATTGGCAGTGGTCCTTTTAAGTTTAGTTTATTACAGCGCACAAAAGAAGCCAATAAACATACTGTTCTACATATGATTCGTAATTCTAGATATTATAAAGGTGCTTCAAAAGTAGAGCGTTTTCAACTTCACACTTATAGTGATAATGAATCTCTCGTTGCTGCATTAAAGAGTCAATCAATTAATGCTGCAGCAGATGTTACGTCTGATAGTTTCGGTAAATTAACTCATGATCCAAGATTTAATGGATACGCACCTACAATAAATGCTGGCGTTTACGCTATATTAAATACTGATTCTGAAATTCTAAAAGATGCCAGTGTGCGAAGCGCTCTTAGATACGGTCTTGATATTAAAAGAATTAAAAAAGACATAGGTTATAATCCTCTATCTGCCGATCTGCCGATTTTAGATAGCCAGATTGCAAGTCTTAAGAATATAAAAATCTCACAATATAATCAAGATAAAGCAAATGATATTCTTGAAAAAGCTGGCTGGAAACGAGATGTGTCTGGTGTTCGTACAAAAAATAATGAAAAGCTCATTTTGCGAATTGCTCTAAAGAAAGATAATGAATACGAAAAGGTGGCAAAAAATATAGCAGATCAGTGGCGATTATTGGGTATTGAATCTCAAATTAGTATTACAGATACTTCTGACCCTACTCAGAACTTTGCAAGTCTAGTGCTCCAGCCGCGTGATTACGATGTTTTAATATATAATCTATCTGTTGGGGCTGATCCAGATGTATACGCGTATTGGCATTCTTCTCAGGCTGTAGCTAGAGGGCTAAATCTATCTAATTATAAAGATGGAATATCGGATGATGCCCTGAGTAGTGGTCGTTCGCGCCCTAAAGATTCTCTACGAGAGGCGAAATATAGAAACTTTGTAAATAGGTGGATTCAGCAAGTTCC
Organism: TM7 phylum sp. oral taxon 348; assembly: GCA_007845485.1. Lineage (GTDB taxonomy): Bacteria > Patescibacteriota > Saccharimonadia > Saccharimonadales > Saccharimonadaceae > SDRW01. Next base: position 124,598 of record SDRW01000001.1, on the reverse strand, counting down.
AGCAATCGGATTATATCGCCCAGCAGCTTTATATGTGTCACTGAAGGGGGTACAAGCAGTTAATTCTGATATGAGATTTATATTATCTACTGACCGTTATTTTGATGTTCAAAATTGGACAGTGCGTACAAATAGTGTTTACAAAACTCCGTAGTTGGATTAAAATCATGAATGGATATGCGGGCGTGGCGGAATTGGTAGACGCGCTAGCTTGAGGGGCTAGTGAGCATTGCGCTCGTGGAAGTTCAAGTCTTCTCGCTCGCACCAAATCTGAATAATTTAAATTGCTACTGTAAATAGGTAGCTTTTTATTTTGGTATAAAATAAAAATTCAACCAATATAACTTGATTGAATTATCCGACTAAATATGGTGGGCGCTGAGGGTCTCGAACCCCCGACCTCTTCGGTGTAAACGAAGCGCTCTAGCCAACTGAGCTAAGCGCCCTCACTATTTAATAGCCTTTATACTACAAGGATAATTATATAGACTTAATAGAGAAAATGCAATAGCTATATTTTGTATATAACCATTCAACTGATATAATCGCACTAAGGAGACTAATAAAAATAGTAATTTTATGGAAAATTCACAGAAAATTCGTAATATTGCGATAATTGCCCATGTGGATCATGGTAAAACCACTATGGTTGATGGGCTTTTAAAGCAAAGTAAAACTTTTCGCGATAACCAAGCTGAAATGAGTCAGGATCTTATTATGGATTCGGGTGATCAGGAACATGAAAGAGGTATTACTATCACTGCAAAGCAGACCTCGATTTTTTATGGTGATTATAAAATAAATATTATTGATACGCCTGGTCATGCTGATTTTAGCGGTGAGGTTGAGCGAACACTCAATATGGCTGATGGAGTACTTTTGATTGTTGATGCGCAAGAGGGTCCTATGCCACAGACGAAATTTGTGTTATCAAAGTCTCTTGAACTTGGTTTAAAGCCTGTTGTAATTATAAACAAAATTGATAAGCCATCTCGCCGTATTAATGAGGTTTTGGATGAGGTGTCGGATTTATTTTTGGAGCTTGCAATTAGCGATGATCAACTACAATATCCAGTTTATTATGCGATTGGGCGTGATGGTAAGGCATGGGAAAAAATGCCTGACAACCCAAGCGAACATGCCGATTTAACTCCTATATTTAATGCGATTATTGAAGATATTCCTGCGCCTAAAGTTGAGCAAGGTTCTTTTCAAATGTTGGTAACTAGTTTGCAGTACGATTCCTTTCTTGGTAAATATGCTATTGGTCGTGTTGCTCGTGGAAATGCAAAGCCTGGTATGCAAATTACACTCATAAAGCGTGGGGATCAGACGATTAACGGGCGCATTGATAAGATATTTGGTTATAGAGGGTTAAACCGTGAAGAGCTACAAGAAGCCGTCGCTGGGGATATCGTCGCCTTAACAGGTATATCTGAGGCACATATTGGTGATACTGTAGCAGATAAGCAATCTCCTGAGGCTTTACCTACTATAGATATTGAGTCTCCAACCCTAAGTATGTACTTAGGTCCAAATACTAGTCCTATGAAAGGGAGGGAAGGTGAGTTTACAACTAGTAGACAAATAGGTGATCGTTTAAGTCGTGAAATTGAAACCAATGTTAGCTTAAGAGTTGAAGAAAATGGTATAGGATTTACTGTATCTGGTCGTGGTGAGTTGCATCTTTCTGTATTAATAGAAACAATGCGACGTGAAGGTTATGAATTTGAAGTTGGTCGACCGCGCGTAGTTACAGCAATGATTGATGGTATTGAACAAGAGCCAGTAGAAGAGCTTTTGATTGAAACTGGTTCTGAATTTATTGGTGCGATTAGCCAGGAGCTTGGTGCCAGGCGGGCGGAAATGCGTGGCCAGGAGACAACTTCTAGTGGGTCTGTGAGACTTACCTACATTTTGCCGACTCGAGCCCTAATTGGTTTGCGAAACGTGTTACTAACTGCTACAAAAGGTACGGTAATTATGAATAGCTTACCACATGGATATCAGCCTTTATCTGGTAAATTACCTAGAACGAGGAACGGAGTGTTAATTGCTTTTGAAGCTGGAATAACAACCCCTTATGCTTTGCAGGCTGCTGAGGCGCGCGGTGAATTGTTAGTCGGTGCGGGAACTGAAGTATATGCTGGAATGATAGTTGGTATATATAATCGCCAAGATGATCTAGAAATTAATGTCTGCAGGGCTAAGCAGTTGACAAACATGAGAAGTAAATCTAGTGATGGATCTGTACAACTCACACCATTTACAGACTTCAGTTTAGAGCAATGTTTAGATTTTATTGAAGATGATGAATTACTTGAAGTTACTCCAAAAAATTTACGATTAAGGAAAAGATATTTAGATTCAAACGAGCGAAAACGTCATGCGAAAAATGCCATCTAAATTACAAAATGATTATTACTTAATGCGCCACGCCTTAAGTATTCCAAATGAACGCGGTATAATCATATCTTGGCCAGAAAATGGTAAAAGCTTAGTTAATGGTTTATGTAAAGAAGGTATCAGCCAGGCACAAATGGCTGCCAAAAATTGTGGGCTTGGTTCTGAAACTATAATTTATTCATCAGATTTTTCTAGCGCAATGCAAACTGCGCAGATAATTGCTGATACAATAGGCGCTGCTAACCCAATAGCATCTACGGAACTTGGGGAGCGTAATTTTGGAGAATTAGAGTTTGAATCTGATAAAAAATATGCAAACGTATGGCATGTAGATTCTACAGGCAGGGAATATGGACATGGAGTAGAGAATCTCGTTAACGTTGCTAATAGAGCTATCCGTTTAATTGAGGGTATTGAAAATCTTCATCGTAATAAGACTATATTATTGGTTTCGCACGGCGATAATCTTCAAGCTATACAGGCAGTATACCAAAAGATACATCCTGCTTTAGATTGTACAAAGATTCCTTTTATGGCTAATGCTGAGATTCGTTATCTTGGCCATGACTAGAATTGTAATCTAATATCTCTTTTGGTAAAAATCCTTTTTCATGTTTAAAACCAGCTTGCCATTTATAGTTCTCTCCGTAACCTAAGTCTTTAGTTATTGCTGATGTAGAATTCCTAATATGTAAGGGTATTTGGCTGTTTGGGAATTTTTTAACTAGAGATTGAGCATTATGCATTAGATTTGTAACTTCGCGTGATTTATTACTTCTAGCTAAGGCGGTAGCGCAATGGAATAGATTATAACTAGCCTCGGGCAAACCAACTCTCTCGACTGCTTGAAATGTTGCAACCGCTAGACTAAGTGCGCCGTTGCCAACAAGACCAATATCTTCAGATGCAAAGATAATCATTCGCCTTGCAATAAACTTTGGATCTTCCCCAGCATTAATCATGCGAGCCAGGTAATAAAGGGTTGCTTCTACGTCTGATCCTCGCATGGATTTTATAAACGCACTTATTGTATCGTAATGATAGTTTCCATTTTTATCATAGGTTGGCGGGATTTTTTGTAGCGCGGTGTTAATGGTATCTGGGGTAATCTTTCCTTTGTTAGTTCCAAGTACCAGCTCTAAGCTACCCAGAGCGACTCGTGCATCTCCACTTGAAATGTGAGCTAAATACTCTATTGATTCATTTGTAACTAACTTAGATTTACCTAGTTTTTCTATTGCTTTAGTTAATATTTGACTTATATCTTCATCTTCTAATGGTTTAAGAACCATTACTTTTACTCTACTGAGTAATGGGGTAATAATTTCAAAGCTTGGATTTTCGGTAGTAGCCCCTATCAATGTAATTAATCCAGATTCAATGTGTGGTAAAAAAGCATCTTGCTGAACTTTACTAAATCTATGAATTTCATCTACAAAAAGCACTGTTCTGAGTTGCAGGTTCCAATTTTGTCTTGCTATTTCTATAATATTATTTATTTCTTTTTTACCGCTAGTTACTGCGCTTAATTCCATGAAATTAGCTTCAGTTTCTTTTGCAATAATTCTAGCTAGAGTTGTCTTGCCAGACCCTGGTGGCCCCCATAAAATTAAACTAACGGGCTCTTTTTGCTCGATTATTTTATATAGAATTTTACCCTCGGATAATAGATGTCTCTGCCCAATAATATCTTTTATTTTTTGGGGTCTCATAATTTCAGCTAAAGGTATTTTATTCATTACTTATTTAAACTGCATTAATTTATAAACTAAAAAACCGTCCACAAGGACGACGTTTTAGTTTTTCCAATTTGGTGCGCAAGGCGGGAATCGAACCCGCACGGATTATTCATCCAAGGGATTTTAAGTCCCTCGCGTCTACCAATTCCGCCACTCGCGCATAGTTTATAATTTAAACTCGTGCATATTGCACGTATATATATTTTAATACTGATGAGTTAAAAAGTAAACTAGTTAGCCTAAAGATTAATTATTTTCCAGCCATGAATGTATTCAATCTTTGTACTACCAAGTTTTTTAACTATATTATCTTCAGTTGGATAAGTGTGTCCGTGTAATAGTATTTTTGGCTTTCTTTTCAAAACGTAATCCCGTAACCAATCCCAGCCTTGATGAGCTAACTCTTCTTCATCATTAACACCTCGCGGCGGGCAATGGGTTATGAATATGTCAACGTAAGGGAAGCTGGCTGTTAAGTTCGTAGCTTCTTCTTGAGTAAACATTACAGCGTAGGGTGATGATTTATAGCGTACACATCCGCCGAATCCCCCAAAGGAAAAGCCATTATATCGCCATATTTTACAATGCATATCCCACATACCAATTTCTGGCATGTAAGTGCCACTACAATGATTACCATATACACCTATCTTTGGAATACTGTTAATCAATGATAGCTGTAGTAGTTCTTCTCTTGCAAAATCACCTAAAGAAATTATTAAGTTAACATTTTCATTCTTGACTGTTTCGATTAAGTCTATTGTTGGATTTCTATCGGCTATAACTAATGCTTTCATAAATAGTGGAGGCACCTACCGGATTTGAACCGGTGTACGCGGTTTTGCAGACCGCTGCGTAACCACTCCGCCAAGGCGCCACGCATCATAATTATATCACATATAAATAGTATTGAGATATATTACAATAAGCACGGCACTTGTAGTTTTTGGGTATTTAAGGTAAAATTGTTCTAGATGTGGCTCTTTAGCTCAGTTGGTAGAGCAGAGGCCTGAAGAGCCTTGTGTCCCCAGTTCAAGTCTGGGAGGAGCCACCATCATTGATTAAAATCCTGATTTTATATCAGGTTTTAAAATTTAGACTTATAGGACTAGTGCGATTAATATTCAAGGTAAGATAGACCAATTATTTAGAAATTATTTTATAGATTAATGCAAGTATCAATAGATTTTTTATTGAATTGAATCTAGTAAACAATTAAGGCATTGTGTTACAAAAAACTAAGGTGTAAAGTGAGCTTTATAAAAAACAAAAAGACGCCTAAACGTCTACTTAACAAAATCATGAATTATTTACGGTACCAAATTCATTGGTGCGGGTTAGGAGACTCTAACTCCTGGCCTCTTCCATGGCAAGGAAGCGCTCTAACAACTGAGCTAAACCCGCATAAATAATTGAATTACTTACGTATTATAGCAAATCCATTTTAAATAAGTCAATAGCTTGAGTATACAACAGAAACCCATATCATTGACATAATCTATAAAATGTATATAATATAGAAAGTTGAAATAGACTATTAATGTACATATATCGTATGTACTAAGATCGGATCTAGGTACTTTAAGAAGGTGTCTTTATGGAATCTCAAATAAATGATGAAGCCTCTAAAATAATCGATGATTATAAGATTGATAAAGACGCATCTGTCATTCAATCTCGAATTGCGGTTACGATTTTTATCACTATGTGTATTATGGCTTATATTGAAATTGTCAATGCTGTGCTGTATTTGGAGGGTTTCGGATTTATTTATAATGCTATTCTCGTTGTGCTGTTGATTGTTGGAATTGTTTTACTAATTTATAGTAAGTTTTTCAGTCAAGATATTAAGAGGGACGAGGATAAGGTCTGGCTAGACTTCTTTGATAAATATTCAGTCACTCCTCCTGGAAAATAGTTTACAATCAACATTCCCCACAATATAATTGTGGGGATTTAAATTACCTGGGAATATAGCTGAATTGGTGCGAGTAGAGGGAATCGAACCCTCATCTCATGCTTGGGAAGCATATATAATAGCCACTATACGATACTCGCATATTGGATATTGTACTATAATTATGATTGTCTATAAATAGTTTTAATATTGAATAAAATGTAGCCTTTTGTTTAAAAAGCATATATAATATTAATATATAAATTGATATGGAAGGGATTTAGATGACAGTATTGTATATAATTTTAGGTATAGTAGTTGTAGTTGGTTTGTTTGTATGGATGACTTACAACGGATTGGTTACTCTCAAAATTCGTGTAGATGAAGCTTGGAGCGACATAACAGTTCAGCTTAAGCGTCGAGCAGATTTGATTCCAAATCTTGTAAATACTGTAAAGGGTTATGCTGCTCACGAAAAGGGCGTATTTGAAGAAGTCACAAAGGCTCGTAGCGCAATTATGGATGCTAAGGGTGTTAAAGAAACTGCTGAGGCTGAAAACCAGCTTGAAGGAGCTTTAAAGAGTCTGTTTGCAGTAGCTGAGAGTTACCCAGATTTGAAAGCCAATCAGAATTTTAGTGAGCTTCAGGCCGAGCTTGTTGATACAGAAGATAAGATTCAGGCTTCTCGCCGTTTTTATAATGGCGGTGTGCGCGATCTAAATACCAAAATTAAGTTATTCCCAAATAATATTTTTGCGAATATGTTAGGTTTTAAAGAGCGCGAATTCTTTGAAGTTGAAGATCGTGAATCTATTGAAAAGCCTGTAGATGTACAGTTCTAACTAAGGGTCGCTGCATTATGTATAACGCTATAGCAGCCAATAAACGTAACACCGTCATTATAATGACGGTGTTCGTTGGCATAATAGGTGGAATAGGTTATTTACTAAGTTCTATATATGGAAATTCATCAATTACACCTTGGATTGTTGGTGGTGCATTATTTTATGCTTTGATTCAATATTTCTTAGCATCAAAATTAGCTGTAATGTCAACAGGTGCGCAAGAAATCGAGAAGTCTGATAATCCTCGTATGTATAGAATTGTTGAAAATCTAGCTATAACTGAAGGTTTGCCTATGCCGAAGGTCTATATTATTGATGACCCAGCTCCTAACGCTTTCGCGACTGGTCGTGATCCACAACATGCTCTAGTAGCGGCAACTACTGGATTATTGGATATTATGAACGACCAAGAACTTGAAGGTGTTTTAGCTCACGAAATGGCTCATATTAAGAATTATGATATTCGTGTATCTATGATTGCATTTGGATTAGTTAGTGCTATTGGTGCTTTATCTGATTTAGCATTGCGGATGATGTTTTTTAGTAACGATCGTGATCGTAATGTTCATCCAGTAGTTTTAATTATAGGCATTATATTAGTGATACTAGCTCCATTTGCAGCATTTTTAGTGCAAATGGCTGTAAGTCGTCAGCGTGAATATCTAGCTGATGCTACTGGTGCAATGACAACTAGGCATCCAGAAGGCCTAGCCAGTGCACTTGAGAAATTGCGAGATCATACTCAACCTATGCGTAATCAAAATACAGCTACAGCTCATTTATTCTTTAATAACCCGCTTAAATCTGGTTTTCTAAGTAATATGTTTAGCACTCATCCGCCACTAGAGGATCGAATTGCTAGACTTCGAAAGAATGCAGACAAATTTTGATTATGTCAAAATCTAGGAAAATAGTTCAAAAGACCACTAATAATCTGAGTAGAAAGAAATCAGATAAAATTGTTAAAAATATAACATCTAACTCTGAAAGAAATATAGTTAGTAGATTTTTTGGACTTTTGAAGTTAAAAATTACTAATGTTCTACAAAGACGCAATAATTTTATTAAACGACGCCCACATCGCTCATTTATTTTAACTCGCCGTCGTGATTATAAGCGTCAACTAGAAATGACTGGTTATTTTGCTTTTACTATTGAAGTTTCACGACTTATTTGGACCAAAAAATGGCTATTTTTGCGTTTAATTCTAGTATTTATAGTATTGGTAGTGATATTTGGACTAATGGGACGCCAGGATATTTATGATCAGCTATATAATACTCTAGACGAAACTGCTCCAGAATCTGTATTTGGTGGTACCTTTGGGGGAATTAGTAAGGCTGGTGTTATCTTGCTTACTTCTGTAACTAGCGGACTAACTCCAAAAATGGATAGCGGTCAGATTATTATAGCAAGTTTATTAGGTTTATATATATGGTTGACTACGGTGTGGCTTTTACGCAAGATTGTTGCCGGTAAGCGAGTTATATTACGTGATGGGCTATATAATGCTGGCTCTCCTATATTGCCTACAATGTTAACTCTATTAATATTATTAATTCAAATGGTTCCAGGTGCTTTAGCTGCTCTCGTGGCTGGGGCTGCTTGGCAAAGTGGATTAATTGAAGGTGGGGCGTTTTCCATGTTGACTTCAGTTGCATTAGTATTAATTATAGTTCTTTCACTATATTGGATGGTTAGTACATTTCTTGCATTAGTTGTAGTTACATTACCAGGTATGTACCCTCTTAGAGCTATTGCTATTGCTGGTGACTTGGTAATTGGTCGAAGACTTAGACTTATGTACCGCATAATTTGGATGTTTTTAGTTATTGTATCTTGGTGGATAGTAATAATGATACCCGTGATTTTATTTGATGGTTGGATAAAATCTATATTTAGTCAAATTAGTTGGATGCCAACAGTGCCTATATTTATGCTAATCATGTCAATTATTACTATAGTTTGGGTCTGCGTGTATATTTACTTACTATACCGAAAGGTAGTTGATGATGGAACTGCACCGTCGTAATAGAAATCAATATCGTGTTAGAGAGCTTCGGGACTTATTAAATAAATATAGCTATGAATATTATGTAAATGATAAACCGAGTGTTAGTGATGCTATATATGATAGCCTAATGGATGAGCTGAAAAAAATAGAATCATCTAATCCTGAATTAATCACAATTGATAGCCCTACTCAGCGGGTTGGCAATAAGCTGCTCGACGGCTTCCAAAAGGTGCGCCACCAGCGGCGAATGGTCAGTTTGAATGATGTGTTTGATAAGAGTGAAATTGAAGCGTGGATTAAGCGAACAGACAAGCTGATGCCTGGACAGCGCCACGAATTTTTCACTGATATTAAGATGGACGGGCTGGCGTGCGCGCTGATTTATGTTAACGGCGTGCTGGCTCAGGCTGTTACTCGCGGCGATAGCTTTGTCGGCGAGGATGTAACGAACAATGTGCGAACTATCAAAAATGTGCCGTTGCGGCTGCACGAAGCGCCGGGTTTTGAGCAATTTTTGCGCGGGCGGACGGAAATTCGCGGCGAGATTGTCATGCTGAAGCGTGATTTTGAGGAACTTAATGAAAAGCAAAAAGCATTGGGGCAGCCGGAATTTGCTAATCCGCGCAACCTAGCAGCAGGTACGATTCGCCAACTTGACCCGGCGCTGGTGGCGGCGCGCCCGCTGCATTTTCGTGGTTATGATATACTGCGCGACAATGACGCAGAAGTACCGACTAACAGTTTTGCTTACGAGGCGCTGACTGCTCTAGGAATTACTTGCAATCAGCAGGCGAGCATTTTTACTACTTTAGCTGATGTGATGAACTTCGTTAACGAATGGGGTGATAAGCGCCATAATTTGCCATTTAATACTGATGGTTTGGTGATTAAGATTAATGATCGAGCATTGTATGAAAGTCTCGGTCTGGTTGGGAAAAATCCGCGCGGCGCGGTCGCTTACAAATATGCTGCCGAGCAGGCTACAACCATCGTCCGAGATATCGTTATTTCTATCGGTCGAACCGGTGCGGCCACGCCAGTAGCGGTATTTGACCCGGTGGTAGTGGCCGGTACGACGGTGCAGCACGCTAGCCTGCATAACGCTGACGAAATTGCCCGGTTGGATGTACGCCGCGGCGATACGGTGGTGATTTTCAAGGCGGGCGATATCATCCCGCAGGTCCAAAGTGTCCTGAAAGAATTGCGCCCAGATAATTCTCAGCTGATTGATTATCCAGCAGAATTGAAGCGCCAATATCCAGAGTTGGAATTTGTGCGTCCAGAAGGTGAGGCGGTTTACCGCGTCAAAGGCTTGACCGGTCCGCTGATTTTGAAGCGGGCATTGGCGCATTTTGCCTCCAAAGGCGCGTTGGATATTGACACATTGGGCGAGAAAAATGTCGAAGCACTGGTCGATGCTGGCTTGGTGCGCGATCTAGCGGATATTTATTTACTGAAAAAGAAACAATTGCTGGTACTGGAACGGTTTGCTGAGATTTCTGCACAAAAGCTCATCGATGCCATTGCTTCCAAGAAACGGCCGACCCTGGAGCGGTTTTTGTTCGGCCTCGGCATCCGACATGTTGGCGCGCAGACGGCGATTGACCTCGCCAATAAATTTGAGAGTATCGAAAAGTTAATGGTAGCAACCATTGATGAGCTGCGGGAAGTCGATGGTGTCGGTGAAATTGTTGCCGAGTCTGTCGTGGCATGGTTTGCTGACGAAGATAATATGAAGCTACTGCAAAAGTTCGCTGATTTGGGTGTTGCGCCGCAGTTCAATAAAAAATCTGGCCGCTTGGTCGGGCAAAGTTTCGTGATCACTGGCACACTGCAATCTATGGGGCGCGACGCTGCTGCCGATAAGATTCGCGAACTGGGCGGCACATTCCAAACCGCTGTTGCCAAAGATACAACCTATTTGGTGGCAGGCGGTAAAGTCGGCGCTAGTAAACTGAAAAAAGCCGAACAATACGGCACGAAAATTATTGATGAGCAAGAATTTTTAGCAATCATAGCAGGAAAATAGGAGAAATATATGACAGTCCAAGGATCAGCAAAAACCTCCGAAGCAATTATCGCGGCAAAAAGCAGCGCCCCGTTCCCTATTCTGATGGCCGTCTTCATGCTGATCTATGCCGTATGGTTCGGGTTGGCGTGGGGCTTGATCGGTTGGGCTGTTTTTGCACTGCTTGTTGTATATGCGGGCTGGCTGATTTTTCATGGCGTGAGTGCTGTGCGTGCAGTGGCACAATTACCGCAACCAAAGCCAACGCCAGAAGTAAACAGGATTGGCAAGCAAATGCAGATACTCAGCGCGTTGACGTATATTCCGCTGTGGATTATCATTATATTATTGGCCGTGTTTAGCTTGCAGCGGTATATCATGCCGGCGCTGACGTTGATTATTGGTATGCATTTCGTACCGCAAGCGAAGATTTTTCATCGCACGATTGATTATTGCCTAGCGCCTTTGGCAATTGTCGCGGCACTTGCGGCGTTCTATATCGCCTTGACAACGAATGCTTCGTGGCAGATGGCGTATGCTGTGAGTGGTATTGGCGGCGCGCTGGCAACGGCTGGATATGGGCTTTATATGGTGATGATTCTTCGGCGGCTGATACGCGAGATAGATCAGGTATAAAAAGGAGAATGTTATGGTACGTTTTTATTTACAAAAATTAGTTCGCGACAAAGTCGTGAAAAAGTGTCTGGATGACGAAGAAGTTTTACATACGGAGTACCGCGAACTAAACAAGCAAGAATTTCGCCGCGAACTGCTTCGTAAGATTCATGAGGAGGCGGACGAAATCCCGCTGGACGATAATCAGCGTAATGAATCGCTTAAAGAGCTGGCTGATTTGCAGGAAGTTGTTGACGCGCTGCGCCAAGACTTTGGCTTTTCTATAGAGCAAGTTCAGGAGGAAATGGCGCGTAAAAAGCAAGATAAGGGCGGCTTTGACAAACGACATTACATTAAATATCATGACCTGGCGGATGATAGCAGATGGGTGAAAATCTTCCGCGCCCAACCAGAAAAATATCGCGAAGAAAAACCTGGTGAAGATTAAGATAAAGTTGGTAATATAATAATATGTCTAAGAAAATCACGTTTATCACTGGTAACCCGCATAAACTTGAAGAAGCCAAGTCGGTTCTGAAAAACTACGAAATCGTTGTTGAATCGCTGCAAATTGACATTGATGAAATCCAGCATCATGATCCGCTGAAAATTACCGAAGCAAAAGTTAAGTCGGCGTATGAAAAAGCGGGCCAGCCAGTCGTGGTTAACGATAGTAGCTGGGAAATTCCAGTACTCGGCGGTTTCCCGGGCGGTTACATGAAGGATGTTGCTAATTGGTTTACGGCTGAAGATTTTTTGGCTTTGATGAAAGATAAAAATGATCGGAGAATTATATTGCATGACGTCGTGGCGTACTTTGATGGCGAGCAATTAAAGTTATTTATATCTGATCAAACTGGCGTGTTTATAAACGAGCCGCGCGGCGAAGGAACGTCAATGAATCAGGTTGTATCAATGGAGGATAGTGGCGGGTTAACGATTACTGAAGAGTTTGCGCTCCGCCATGACGGCACGGAGATTAACCCTGACCATTTTCAGCATTGGCAGAAATTCGGTGAATGGTTTACTGCCCGTGATGACTTGTAATTGTTAAGATAGTAATAAAATTCACTATATGAACATATAGAGAAAGTCAAAAATATAAATTATTTCTCATTATTAATAGGACTGGCGATTGAGGTTATTCATAAGTGTGTAAAATTTAAACCATTTTGATAATTTATAGCGCTTGTGTTTTATACTTAATTGGTGCATAATCAAGTATAAGCTGGTACGCAATGGGGCCGCCCTGTTGCAAAAACAAACATAAATCAACAACCGTGCCCCGGGTGGGCGCGTAACAGCGTAAATCGCCACTATAGAACGTGGCGATTTTTTATTATTAAATCTTTCTAGATGTTATTTTATCTTTATGAACTGGTTAATTGATAGAATAGTTGATAAAATTGAGTAAATGAATATAGTGGCAACTCTTAATAAAAATGTAGCGTTCTTTTACTGGCTACAGACGGTGTCTAAATGGGATAAGTCATATGCGTTTGAGTATCCATTATTTACGTATTACCGCCATGTCATTCAACCCGCCGACGAGCCTATTCTGTCGCAAGTGCGCGCTATTATACAGTCAGACTCTAATCCTTATGATATTTTGCGAAAGCTATATAGTGAAAAATTTGATAACAAAAACCTCCGTTTAATTGCTCATATTTCTGCTCCTCTTATGGATAGATTTGATAGTATTTGGCAAGATTGTCATGAGAACCTTGTTATGTGGCGTAATGCTATAAATGATTTTTCATATAATGATCTGTATCCACAGTTGCAAAAAATAGCTGTTTTTCTGGGGTTGGATAGGCAGGCTGTACAGGATAGTACTGTATTTCTGTTACCGCCACGCCCAGAAGCAAGTGGCCCTGCTGGACATAAAATCAGTAGTAGCAACTTTATACTCCTACGACCACATTATTCATTTAATGACCAGAAAAAAGAGGCTGTCAGAATCGTCATACTTCACGAGTATGCGCATGGACTAATTCAGCAATCAAAATTATTTCAAGAAGCGGGTAGATCTTCGTACGAGAAGTTTATCCTTCCAAAAAAACTTGTGTCTCCGCCTGGCTATACGTGGCGCTCGGTATATAACGAGCTTTTAGCTTATTGTATTGCTAGCCGTACAATTGGTGGAGGATACTTAAGTCCTCAACTTACTGGAAAGCCTCGTTCAACTGTTAATGATATGCGTCCATCGTTTGAGAGATTACTTGCCAAGCGAAAACCAACGTCAAATCAGATTATCAATTGGGCAAGTTTGCATATGTTACCAAAACTGACCGATTATATTGAAGAGGGAAAATTGATTGATGCTGCTATATTCGAGTCAGCGATTAAAGTAGTTGACGAACTGCATATATATATGCTAAATTAATAATTGTCCACTTGCTAACCTATTATATCTAGGCTAGCGATAGCCTTAGGAAGGAGGTGAATTATGTCTTCCTACGACGGCTGGGACTGGGACGACGGGGCTGCTAATGAGCAGGATAACGGTCCTGAGGGCTCCGGATTCGACAATGATGGCGGTAATGACGATTAACGGCTAACTGTCATTGTCTAAGGGGCGGAAAAGTAATTACAGAACTTTTCCGCCCCACTATCTAACGAGCTAATAAGTTACGCATATTTGACGAAATTTTATTCTATTTATTAAATTATCTATGGGTTAATATGTTACTTTCGCTTTGAGCTTAAGACATTTTTGCAAGCAATAATTCACGCAGCGCAGGATACGTAATATCTAATTTTTGCAGATCGTCGCGCGTAAAATAGCCGATTTCCGCTACGTCATCATTTGGTTTCGGATTTCCATCGATAATCTTTGCAGTAAAGTAAATTGCTAAAAACGGTACAGCAACTCCGCCAAACTCATAAGTCTCAGGAAAGCTGCCTAGATAATTATCTATTTCTATATTCACGCCAAGTTCCTCTTTAGCCTCGCGCACAGCGGCTTCTTCCAAAGATTCATCTAATCCGACAAATCCGCCGATTGACTGCCATGTTCCTTTTTTCGGCTCAAACTTTCGCTTAGCCATCATCACCTTGCCCTCGCTATTAAAAATAATTACTCCAGCAGTCGGCGCCTGATTGACAAAATAGCTATAATCACAGGATTGGCATTTCAGATGATTGCCGCCGCGATGAACAAATTTACCGCCGCATTTTGGGCAGAATTTATATAATTGTAAAGCTGAATTTGAGTGTGATGTTTGAGACATTGGTTTAATTCTCCTATTTAACTAAGTCTTTATATTTTATATCATTTAACAAGATGATTTTATTTGCCGAACTTAAACTTATACAGTAATGTAATCTTTTTTATTATAGCTTCTTTAATCACATTCTAATTATACATCAAATAGCGTACTCTGTTCTTGTAAAGATATCGCAAAAATCGTCTAAATAGCACTAGGCGAATCCTTGACAAAAACCCGCCGCCCTGCTAAGATTTTCAGAGGTCAATACGTTGCTTTTACCCTGAGCGGGAGCGTAATGTTGTAAAGATAAAACACCCTAGTTGCACCGATAACGCGCAACTTTTTTATTGCCAAAAAATAATTAACCAAAGGAGGAAATATGCCCCGCACCAAGCGAGAAGGAATATTTTATGGCGTTGTCATGGTGTTTACTATGTCAATTTTTATGAATTTGCTGAATACGTTTTTGCACGCTGGCGCATCGATGTCGTCACTGAAGAAAGCGCTACTGCTGCAGCCAGTGATTTTCGCAATCGTCATGGTTGTCGAGGGTTTGCTCGTATCGAATCTGGCGCAAAAAACTATGAAGCGTTTTGTCCAGGCGAAAGACAGCACAGAAGCCCATGCACTGGCGCGAACAGTGTGCATGGTGACGGGTATGTCGCTGGCGATGAGTTTGATCGGGCTGATGCTGGTGGGCACGCCGCTGTTTGAGTTACCGCTGCGCTTTGCCTCGGTATGGCCAGTGAATTTCTGCGCGGCGTTTTGGTGGCAAATATTGGTCGCTGGACCAATTGCGCGCATGTCGTTAAAAATACTGCGGTCTTATCGTAAAGATAGTGAGTTAATTGCAGAGGATTTATAGTATAGCTTATGTTTGTGTGTTATACTTTGATATAAACTGCTTACTATTATACTAAACTTACAGACGGGGAATTATTGTGCTCAAAGAGTATGTTCAGAGGAAACTTGAAAAATATGTGCGCAGATATTTTGCTTCACATCCAGATGTTAAATTAGTTTGTATAACTGGTAGTGTTGGTAAAACTAGTACTAAAATGGCTTTGGCTAATATTCTAACTCAGGAATATAGAATCCGAGTACATACTGGAAATCATAATACCAATATGAGTGCTCCATTAGCTATACTGGGAATACCTTATCCTAGAGATATTAGAAGTGTTTCTGCTTGGCGAGATGTTTTTAAACAAGCTAAGAGGCGAATTAAAGAGCCAGTAGATGTTGATATTGTAATTCAAGAATTGGGAACTGATAAGCCTGGTGATATTGAGTGTTTTGGAACATATTTAAAGCCAGATATTACTATTGTAACTGGTATAACCCCTGAGCATATGGAATTTTTTGGTACATTAGCTGCTGTTGCTCAAGAAGAACTTTCAGCTACTGATTTTAGCGATATAGCTATAATAAATCGTGATGATACGCCTCAAGAATATGCCAGTATGCTCACAAATAATAATATTATCACTTATGGTACTAGTAGCCTTGCTGAATATTCATTTGAAATTGAAAGTTTTTCTATAGGTAATGGATATACTGGTAGGTTAATAAATCCAGAGCTGGGTAATGGTATACGCACGACCCTGCAAGTTGTTGGTGAACATAATATTAGACCAATTATTGGAGCGATAGCTGTCGCGATTCGTTTTGGTATGTCGCCACAGGCTGTTGTGAGAGGTGCTGAATTAATTCGCCCAGTCCCTGGTAGAATGAATATTTTGCGTGGAGTTAAAGATAGTATTCTAATTGACGATGCATATAACTCTAGCCCAGCCGCCGCAGCTGCTGCAATTAATACTTTGTCAAATATAGAAGCACCTCAAAAAATTGCAATTTTAGGCGATATGAATGAACTTGGCGCTACGTCTGCACAAGAGCATGCAGAACTTGGTAGATTATGTCATCCAAATGGAATTAACTGGGTTGTTACAATTGGAAATGAATCTGGTAGATATTTGGCGCCAGTTGCTGAAGCGAATGGCTGCTTTGTCCGTAGTTTTCCAGATGCAATTAGTGCGGGCGCTTTTGTGCATAGCAAACTAGAGAGGGGGGCAGTAGTTTTAGCTAAGGGCTCGCAGAATGGTATTTTTGCCGAGGAAGCTCTAAAAATCATGCTTAAGTCAACTGATGATATGAAAAAGCTAGTCCGCCAGGAGCCAGAGTGGCTAGAAATTAAGACAAATTTTTTCTCAAAGTTTTAAAAGAGATAATCACTATAGTATAATTAATAGAAATAAGGGGGAATAGTGAAGAAGGCGACTAAAAAGATAATCAAAAAAATGATGGATAGTAAATTTAATAGACTATTTGTAGTTGCTGGGGTTGCTATTTTGGTCGTTTGCGCCTTCTGTATAGGAAATATAATAGCTCGTGGTAGTAGTTCTGGTGAGCAGCGGATTATTGATGCGATTTTTACAGCCATGTCTAAAGATAATATATCAGCAAAAATTGCGACAAAACAATCTGGTGGAACATCACCAATCAGTCTGAACGGTGATATCTCTATGGCTAATGCTGATAAAATTAGCGCTAAGTTCACTGTTAATATGCAACAAGGCAATAATAAAGTCGATGCTTCTTTTGATGTTCGCGGTTCGATTAGCAATAAGTCTAATTTATATATTAAAGCTACAGGTCTAGGTAGTTTAAGTAGTTATTTACTCTCTGGCGCCCCAGAAGCAAAACTTTATGCTGATCAGGCTGTTGCAAAAATAAATGGAAAATGGATTGTAATAAATAGAGTTGACAATAAGACGTTTCAGGGTCAGAACTGTATTGCCGATGTTTTTGGTAAACTAAAGAAAGATAAAAATATACAGAATACATTCCTGGACGTCTATAAAAATAATCGATTTATATTCATAAAGAATACATCTAAAGATGGGAACGATACTATATATTCCGTTAAGTTTGATAGAGAAGTATTAAACAAGTTTATGAATTCACTACAAGAATCATCTATTATCAAGGATACAAAGAGCTGTTCAGGAATTAATTTAGCCTCTGAGTCAGAGAATCAAAATAGTCAACAAGAGCAAACTTCACAAAATAATAATTCTAATACAAACATATCTCTAGATATAGTAATTGATGATAAAGATCAATTAAAATCTGTTAATATGACTTCGACTCTAGAAGGAGGTCAATCGGCAAATATCGGAATCAATCTATCTTATGATAAGGTAAAAGTAGAAGATGCTCCTGCGGATGATGCGGTACCTGTATCAGATATACTTTCTGACATTTCTCAAATGATAGGCGTATTTAAAAAGACGGCAGAACAATATAATTCACAGATTACGCGATAAATATTAGCAAGAGATTGACCGATGAGCTCCAATACACTCAATCACAATAAAAGTAAACTATCTTCATTATGTAGTAGAACAAAGAAGTCTTTCGTGGTTGTTGGTGTTGTAGTTATATTAATTGTGGTTATATCCCTATCTATTTTTGCTTGTATGTGCTGGTATAATAATCCCAATAAAATGATGGCCGATGGTTTTGCTGGGTTATTAAGTTCTACGGGTTTTAATGGGGATATAAATTTAAAAAATAACTCTGCATCCACATTTATGAGTGTGGATTTTGTACGAGAAAAAGATTTTGGTAGGTCTAAAATTAAAGTTAGTAGACTATCTAATGGTAAATCCTCTGTACCTAATAAAGAAGCTAAAATCGGCTTAGATTTAATAACAAACTTCAACGGATCTTTATATATTAAAGCTGATGATATAGATAAAATTACTAATACTCTTAGCAATAGCTATATTAAAAAATTATCTATTGAGGATACTGTAGATGAAGTTAATAATAATTTGAATAAAGACCAGCTAAAAGAAAAAGTCGAAAATTACTTCTCTCGTGTTGCAAATAAACTTAGGGGTAAGTGGATAAAAATTAACTACGGAATGTTAAGTAGAAACGATGTAAGTAGGCAAGTTTTACAATGTATTGATGACTTGAATAATAAAATTAGAAATGATAAATCTACTTCTAGTATCCTAGTAAAGAACTTTCGTAAAAATCAATTTATTTTAGTGGATGAAAATCAAAATATCGCAGATAAATCTGGCTCTAAGGGGCTTAGAATTAAGTTTGATAAAAGTAAGGCTGATAATTTTATGCATTCTATTAGGGATCTAGATATAGTAAATGAATCTTCGTCTTGCAACAAATTTTTGAAATTATTTGAATCTAAAAAAGATAGGCAAAAACAAGAGCTGTCTAATAATTTTACCATTTGGGTTGATAGAATATCTCATAAAATTACACATATAGAACTACAGTCCAAGGACAACAAGAAGAAGGGATTTTCTTACGACCTTAATCTAAAGTTATCTTATGGAGATAAAGTCGAACCTAGGCTTCCTAATAATACGGAAACGGTTGATATAAGAAATATTTATAATATATTACAAAACTAACATTCTCGTGGATTTTAGTTTTGTAAACAAAACTTGTTAGCTTTTGTTATAATATATTTATTATGAAGCGTTACAACCCTATTGAAGTAGAGAAAAAATGGCGACAAATATGGGATGAAAATGAAACTTATAAAGTTGATTTAAATGATGATTCCCGTAAAAAATATTATAGTTTTAGTATGTTGCCTGGTATTACTGGTGCTGGTATTCATATTGGGCACGGTAGGACTTATCAATTTTCAGATATAAAAGTTCGAGCTAAACGTCAACAGGGTTATAATGCTTATCATCCGATTGGTTGGGATAGTTTTGGTTTGCCAGTGGAGAATTACGCTATTAAAGTTGGAAAAACTCCTAGAGTTGCACATGATGAGGCTAAGATCCATTTCAAAGAGCAGTTGAAGCGCCTTGGATTTAGCTATGATTGGACGAAAGAAATTTCAACAGCTGATCCTGAGTATTATAAATGGACGCAATGGATTTTTACACAATTATATAAACATGATTTAGCATATCAGAAAGAACAGCCGCAATGGTGGTGTGAAACAGATAATACTGTTTTAGCAAATGAGCAAGTTGAGGGTGGAAAATGTTGGCGTTGTGGTAATCCAGTTACTAAGAAAAATTTAAAGCAATGGTTCTTCCGTATAACGGCATATGCAGACGAGATCTTAGATGCAACTGATGATCTTGATTGGACAGAAATGGTCAAAACTATGCAGAAGAATTGGATTGGTCGTTCTGTTGGCGCTGAGGTTAATTTTACTCTCGATTTAATAGCATCTGACTCTCTGAAATTCACCCCCGATCTGGCAGAAAAAATTATTTCTGGTAAAAAAACTAATACAATTAGGTATGAAGCTAAAAAACTTAAGATTGGTGATATTGCTGATGCTATGGTACGTGATGGAGAGAAAGTATCTTCATTTGGATATATAAAAATAGCTAATATCCGCCAGCTCCCACTAAGAGATATACCTAATGATGCTTCTGGACATGAGCATTATAGCGATGATAATGAAAAATTGTTGAGTTTTAGGAAATTCTATGGCGAAGAAGTTTCGTTGGATGATATTTTTACGGTTTATGATTTTGAGTATTTACCACCGATTAAGGTTTTTACGACTCGCCCTGATACATTATTTGGCGCAACCTATTTAGCTCTAGCGCCTGAGCATAAATTAGTTCCAAAATTATTAAATAATTATACTCGCGAAAAAATAGAGGAATATATTAAAGGCTCTCAGCAGAAGACAGATATTGAACGTCAAGAAAATAAAGAAAAGACAGGTGTATTTACTGGTAGCTATGCAATTAATCCAGTTAACGGAAAAAAACTTCCAATTTGGGTAGCTGATTATGTATTGGGTAGCTATGGCACGGGCGCGGTTATGGCGGTACCAGCGCATGATGAGCGTGATTTTGCCTTTGCTGAAAAGTTTGACCTGCCAATTATCCAAGTGGTTGATAAGCCAGAAAATTCGGCGGACATTGGCTGCTATACTGGTGAAGGCGAGTTGATTAATTCTGGCCAATTTGATGGCACGCGCAGCGAAGATGCTCGCGAGCAAATTGTGGCATGGCTAGAACAGCAAGGTGCTGGACAGAGTAAAACGACATACAAGATGCGCGACTGGCTGATTTCTCGCCAGCGCTACTGGGGTGCGCCTATTCCGATTGTTCATGTTGATGGGCGAGCGCCGATTGCCGTGGCAGACGAGTGTTTGCCAGTGGTTTTGCCAGAGGTTGAGGATTTCAAACCGACTGGCGGAAACACGTCCGTTCTGGCGCAGGTTGACGATTGGGTGCGCGTGTGGGTTGACGTTGAGACAAGTAAGACAGTGCCGATTACCGATCCGAAACCAGAAGGTAATAATTGGGTTAAAGGTAGGCGCGAAACTGATACATTGGATGGCTATGCTTGCTCTAGTTGGTATTTCCTGCGCTATCTGGACCCGCATAATGACAAGCAGGCGTGGGATCCAGAGCGAATTAACCACTGGATGCCGGTCGACTATTACAACGGGGCGGATCACGCGGTGGCGCACTTGCTATATAGCCGTTTTTGGATGCGCTTTTTCTACAAACTTGGCTTAGTACCAACGCCCGAGCCGTTTAAGCGGATGATGTACAACGCCTACATCATGGCGCCCGACGGTCAAAAGATGTCTAAGTCCAAAGGTAATGTCATCGATCCAATGGAAATTATGGACAGCGGCTATGGCGCCGACGCACTCAGAGTCTACGAAATGTTTATCGCGCCGTATGACATGGATGCACCGTGGGATACTCGTGGCGTGCCAGGTTCTTATAGGTTCTTAAATCGTATTTGGAATTTGGTCCAGGAGTATATTGACTCTAGTGATACCGAGAGGAGCAATCCTAAATATGACACTGAAATTCTACGCATAGCCAACTTGGTAGCGAAAAAAGTAACTGAGGATATTCGTGATGAAAAGTTTAATACGGCTGTCTCTTTTATGATGGAAACTGTAAACAATTTATATAAAATAAAAGAAAATTATTGTATTACCAAATCAGAACCTTGGAGAATTGCCTTGGAGAATTTACTAATGGTTCTTGCGCCATTTGCGCCACATATTACAGAAGAGCTTTGGTATCAGATTGGTCATAAGTCAACAATTCATATTGATAATTGGCCTTCTTGGAATGATGATCTATTAAAATCTGACCAAACTACTATTATAATACAGGTTAACGGTAAAGTTCGTGCCCGTTTGGAGTGTAATCGAGGATTGTCTAAAGATGAAGTGGAGACTATGGCCTTTGCTAATGGCCATGTAATGAGCTTTATCAAAGGTAAGCAAAATATAAAAAATGTTTATATACCAGATAAAATTTTAAATATTGTTGTGAAATAAGGCTATTGAGGTAACATAGGATATTTTCTCTGTATTGAAGTTTACCTGAAATTACTGTATAATTATCAGTGAATTGTTTAAAGAAACGTAAGGAGTATTCTACTCATGGCACAGCCTAAAAAGCAAAGCAGCCCTCGTAAAACAGGATTGCGTCGTAGTCACTTAGTGCTTAAGCTTGCACGTCGTGTAAATGCTACGTCACCAGTTAAGGTCAGAACTACAAAACGAGAGACTGGCAAAAAATAAGGTTGCGTATTTTCTGCGCAATCTTTTTATAGATAAACATTAATAATTTAAAGAGAGAACCAATCAATATGGCATCAAATCGTCACCTAGGAAGAATGGTTGCATTACAAACTCTTTATGAGTATGACTTTCGTAATTCTCCAACGGATCCTGTCAATATCAGCGAAGTGACAAAGCGTAATCTTGAAAAATATAAAGAAGATATTGAAGACACAGATTTTGTATATAGATTAGTTGATGGAGTAATTAGCCATTTAGAAGAGTTGGATAATACTCTGCGGCCTTTAGCTCCTGATTGGCCTTTAGAACAAATCGCTCGTATTGATAGAAATGTCTTGCGAATAGGGCTCTATGAATTGCTCTATTGTAAAGACGATATACCTGCGCGCGTTGCTCTGAATGAGGCTGTTGAGTTGGCAAAATTGTTTGGTTCCGATAATTCAAGCAAGTTTATTAATGGCGTACTAGGTACGGCATTTAGGACTCTTGTAGAGGAGAATAATAATGCCAACAACTCCGAAGTTTGATAAATTTAAAAAATATTTTCATCGTAAAAAACCTTCAATTCAGGAAATTGTGCGTGAACCAACTGCGGGAGGTATAGTTTTTCGTCATAATAAAGAGGGTAAAGTCGAGATATTGCTTATCCAGGACGCAAAAGATCGATGGACAATACCAAAAGGTCATATTGAAGAGGGCGAGACGGCTCAAGCAACTGCTAAACGGGAAATAGGTGAGGAAGCTGGTTTAAATAATGTCGAAGTTTTAAATTGGCTTGGTAAAATTCATTTTCGTTATCGCAGAGTAGATAAGTTAGTTCTAATGACTACTCAAATATATTTAGTAAGAGCCAAAGGCGACACTAATGCTATTCAAAAAGAAGAGTGGATGAATGGTATAAAATGGTTTAGTTTTCACGATGCTTTAGATGTAATTGAATACGAAGATATTGGTAAATTAATGTTATTAGCAATGAAGCAAATACGACAGGGGAATTTATAATGAGTGGAATGGATAAAACACCTTATAGAGAATTTGCTCGTGATAAGCTAGGGTTTGAGTTTGAAAATATTGATATATTAATTACTGCATTGACACACAGAAGCTATGTTAATGAGCATCGTAAAAGTGTTAATGAGCATAATGAACGTTTAGAATTTTTGGGTGATGCGGTACTTGAACTTGTAGTAACTGATTTTTTGTTTAAAAACTACGTTCAGTCAGAAGGTATATTAACGAGTTGGCGGGCGGCCTTAGTACGTACTGAAAGTATAGGATCAGCTGGTGATAAATTGGGCTATGAACCCCTATTACGTATGAGTCGCGGGGAAAAGCATGGTAGCGATCGTGCTAGGCAACAAATTTTAGCTAATGCTTTTGAAGCTGTTACTGGTGCAATCTATTTGGAAAAAGGTTATGAATTTGCTGAGAAATTTATCTCTAAACATATTCTCGTAAAACTTGATAAAATTATTGAAGAGGGATCTTGGCGTGATCCAAAATCACACTTACAAGAAGTTAGTCAGCGAATCGATAATCTTACGCCGCAGTATAAAGTTTTAGATGAGATTGGTCCAGATCATGATAAGTTATTCACAATAGGTGTTTTTGTGGGTGAAAAAATGATGGGTAAGGGCTGTGGTCCAAGTAAACAATTAGGTCAGCAACAGGCTGCTAGAGCGGCGCTTAAATTATATAATGATATATCTAATGTATCTTGAAATACTATAGGACTAGATTGACATATTTACTAAAAAAAGGTAAAATGGCTTAAGATATTTAAATGTAAATTAAATAATAGAGAAGGAATTTGTATTTTATGCTTGCAATTCGTCTGCAACGTTTGGGTCGTAAGGGGTATCCAGTTTATCGGTTAGCTGTCCAGGAGTCTAATCGACATCCGTCAAGTGGTCGTGTGGTAGCTTATGTAGGTAGCTATAATCCACATACTAAGGAGAATTCAATTCAAGTTGAACTAGCACAGAAGTATCTAGATAATGGTGCCCAGCCATCGCCTCGTGTGATTAAACTTTTGAAAGATGGCGGTGTCAAATTACCTAAGTGGGTTAAAGAGCCACAAAATAATAAGAAAAGATCAATTAAGAATATAGAAAAGTTACGAAAGAACCAACCAAAAGACTAATCGTGAATTTGTAAACTTAAAGTCGTCTTCTTGTGAAATGGAGACGACTTTTTATTATCTTTATCTTATAAACCATGATACAATATAAAATATAAATAAAGTGGAGTATTTGTATAAATACAGGAGGGTGAGATGTCAACAATCGATCAGCAATTTGTAGAATATGTTGTAAAACTATTAGTTATGCATCCAGAAGATGTTGTAGTTGAACGTGAAATTGATGAGAAAGGCGTATTGCTAACTCTAAAGGTTAATGATGCTGATATAGGACGCGTCATAGGTCGACGTGGCTTTACTGCACAAAGTTTACGTAACTTACTTAGGTCTTTAGGTGTAAAAAATAACGCGCGTTATAATTTAAAAATAACAAATACTACTAATTCAGAAGATGATTCTGAAAAATCTTCTCATTCTGTGGATGACTCTATAGATAAGACTGTGGAAAAGCATTCTAATTTTGCAGATATGTCTAGAAAAGAGCTTGCAGAATTAGATGACTTGGATATATAATAAAGACAGTTCAAAAAAACAACCTTGAACTGCGAGAACAAAAGCTCTATGCGAGCAACTTTTATAAGAGTTGAGAGCCTTATATGTCTACGTAACCACTCCTTTTGGGGTGGTTTTGTGGTTTTATTAATCCTTGCTACACTGTTTATATGAGAAAATTCCAGGTTATAACTTTATTTCCAGAGA
Organism: TM7 phylum sp. oral taxon 348; assembly: GCA_007845485.1. Classification (GTDB taxonomy): domain Bacteria; phylum Patescibacteriota; class Saccharimonadia; order Saccharimonadales; family Saccharimonadaceae; genus SDRW01. Next base: position 99,447 of record SDRW01000001.1, on the reverse strand, counting down.
TGTTTACTGAAGTATTCGGCTCTGGTATGATGTATAAAGCGCAAGATAAACAAATTGTTGAATTGAATACTATAGATTTGCGCCAATTTGGCTTAGGAGTGCGCAAACAAGTCGACGATACTCCTTATGGTGGCGGTGATGGTATGCTTTTGAAACCTGAGCCTATATTTAGTGCAGTTGAGTATGCAAAAACTATTGATTCCAGTGCTAAAGTTGTAATTATGACTCCACGCGGATTTCGATGGAAACAATCTTTGGCTCAAGAATTTTCTGAAAATGGTGACAACTATATTTTTATTTGTGGTCGATACGAAGGTTTTGATGAGAGGGTTATGAGCTTGGTTGATATAGAAATTAGCGTGGGAGATTATATTCTGACTGGAGGTGAGTTGCCTGCGATGACTATTATAGATAGTATAGTTAGGCTGATCCCTGGGGTCTTGGGAGGTAAAAATAGTGCGATTATTGAAAGTTTTTCTGATGGTGAAACTCTAGAGTTTCCTCAGTATACTCGCCCTGCAGAATTCAGGGGAATGCGTGTACCTGATATTTTACTAAGTGGAAATCATGCAAAAATTGATCAGTGGCGTGCTGATCATTCTAAAAAGATAAAAAATAAATAATCAACATTAAATAGCACTCCTTCGGTAAGTAAAGGAGTGCTAACTTGTTGTGGTGGGTATATCGTAGAGCGAAAAACCCATCGCTAAAACTTTTTTGATGTTTTTTGTTTTTGCAATGCTTCGCTGGCTTTAATATACATAAAAAACTATTAAAGCGCAAGCAGAATATAAAATATTTATATAGCCTGTGGAAAAGGTGTGTATAAATTATTGACCAAAACCATCAAATACGCCATAGTAATAGGTAATATGTTGAAAGATATAATACCCAAAAATAAGACATATTCTTTTTTATATACTATCGTAGCTACTATAATAGCAGTTTCTCATCTGTTTTCTTTAGATAAAACAACAGCATTGAATGTGGGGGATTTTTCTGATATCTGGACTGGATTACTTATAATTTCTATTGTAGTGACGATATTTAGTTTACCTTATGCTATAGGGCTAAGCGCTAGTAAAAGTTTATTAAACGTTTCACGTTTATGTGGTTTGATAGTAGCTATTCTTTGGATTATTATTATACTTTTTGCCCTGATTAACGGTTTAAATGTTGGTATGCTGGGTGTGTATTTAGTGAAACCTAGCTTAATATTTTTACTTTTAATATTATATCTAGCATTTAGGGTATTTTGGCGAGATAAGGTATAAGTATACACGTAATCACCCTACTGGTAATGATCAAGACCATAGTTAAAGTATAAACAACAGCTCTTCAGACCTTACTAATCTTAGTAATGAAGATAGTGAAGAATACGACCAAGGTATTGGTCAACTAGAACACGGTATGGGACGGTTAGATGGTCAGTTAGGTATTAGTTTGGGTAATATCATTAGTATTGATGATTTAAATTTTATTTGCTAAAATATTATTACTATTGGGGTGTCGCCAAGTGGTAAGGCAACGGGTTCTGGTCCCGTCACTCGGGGGTTCGAATCCCTCCACCCCAGCCAGTTTATACTATCCATTTAAGTATAAATTTATAAGTATATTAGTGATTATATATAATTAGACTGTTCGTAGCAGTCTATTGTTGATTTATTATTAATTAAAATATAAATTCTTTGTAAAATAAATATACTTATGTTACTATGTACCCATAATACTAAAAACGGAGGAAGCATGAAGATTATTCAGATATTAGGGGTGTATTTGCTGGTGGTTGCAACAGCTTCTGTTTTTGCGTTCAGCAATCAAGCGGATGCTGTGCAAAACAATAGTGAGGTAAAAAATAACAATAAGAAAACTTATGAATATGTAGCGCAGGAAGGCGACTCCTATACTAAGATAGTACGTAAGGCTGTACAGACATATGGAATTAATAATAAAAAAGACATTGGTAAAGCTAGGATTGTGGCAATTGAAACAAAATTGACGGAATCTGCTGGATGGCCTCTTCTTGAAATAGGTCAAAAGGTTAAGCTTGAAGAGAATACAATTGCAAAAGCGATTGAAAATGCCATGAAGCTTAATGATAAAGATTTATCAGCTTGGCAAACTTATGTACCGTTTGTAGATTTTTACACAAACAATGTCGGTGAATCTAAAAAGTAGAGAAAACTAATATGAATATAAATGTGGAGACTATTATTAAGGGTAACGTTGTATTGCAGCTTTTAATTACTGTTATAGTTGCAATAGTTCTCCATATTTTACTTAGAGCATTAGTTAGCGCCATTGTTGACCGTATGGTGCGTCAACGTAATTACTCCACCAAAGGAGATGAGATTAAACGCAGAGATACATTAAAGGGGGTTTTGCGTACTCTAACTACAGTGGTTTTGTGGGTTATAGTTGTTTTAGTCTTGCTTCGCCAGTCTGGAATCGACCTGGGTACTTTGGCAACTGGTGCAGGTTTTTTTGGTGTTATTTTTGGATTTGGTGCCAGGGGCGCGATTCAAGATTTTGTATCTGGTCTGTGTATTATAGGCGAAGATCAATATAGAGTTGGAGATGTAATACGTTTGCAGATTGGTAGTGTTATGCTTTCGGGTACGGTTGAGGATTTGACAATTCGAATAACTAAATTACGTGATTTAGATGGTAATTTACATATAGTCAGTAACGGTACACCTCAATCTATTACTAATTTAAGCTATGAATATGCCAATGTTAATATTAATCTACCTGTATCTTATTATTCTGATATAGATAAAGTAGAAAAAGTTGTTAACCAGGTTGGTTTAGATATGGCATCGGACGAAAAATGGGCAAAGGATATTTATGATCCAATATCTTTTTTGCGTTTGAATGAGTTTGAAGAGTCTGCTATGTTAATAAAAGCTCTGGGAAAAGTTCGACCAGCTGCTCAATGGGCGATTGCTGGTGAATTTCGTAAACGAATAAAAAATGCTTTTGATGAAAATGGTATAATTATTCCTTACTCAAAGTCTGAGGCTGATGATAATTCTAATTCTCAGTCTGGCTCAAGCTCTAGTCCGCAACCAAAAATAAAACAAAATCACAAGCGTTAGGGTTTTGTGTTAAAATATTCTAGGTATGGATAATGTAGTTTTTTATGGATCTGCATTACTTGTTTTATTTGGTGCAATTACTGTAGGTTATCTGATAGTACAACTACCTTGGATTAGGCGTAGTTTTTTACCGGCAAGTGTGGCGGCTGGTTTAGTTTTACTTTTGCTGAGTCCTCAGTTATTGGGTAAATTTCCTACAGAATCCAGTATAGCTGAGTCACTATATAAAGCTTGGGAGCCTTTGCCCGGTCTTTTGATTAATGTAATTTTTGCAGCATTATTTTTAGGGAAGCCTCTAGCTTCGCTAAAAGGAATATGGCGTATGGCTGCTCCGCAGGCTGCTTTTGGTCAGATGATTGCATGGGGATATTATGCTGTTGGTAGTTTTGTGGTTTTATTTATACTTGCACCAGTTTTTGGAACTAATCACCTAGCGGCTTCCTTACTCGAAATAAGTTTTGAGGGCGGTCATGGCACTGCTGCTGGTATGGAGAGTGTATTTAGTGAGTTAAACTACAAAACTGGGCAAGAAATGGCTGTTGCTTTAGCTACAACTAGTTTATTTGCGACTTTGACCGTAGGATTTACACTAATTTCTATCGGTAGACGTAGGAATTTGATTGAAAAAGATACGTTATCAGTTGATAAAGTAAAGGGGATGGTATATCACCGTCGAATCGTGGCTCAACTTTTAAAAATAGGTTATAACTTACGTGAGGATTTAGTGTTTTGGCGCATTATTTCACATATTATTTTGTTAATAGCTGGAGTTTTGATTGGTTGGGCGATCCATTGGCTTATGTTACAAATTGAAGGCGCAACCTGGGGAGCAGCTGGTGACTTAAAAATTTTTGGATATATGCCTAGATTTACATTTTGCATGTTTGGAGGTATGATTGCGCAAACTATTTGGAGAAGGTTAGGCTTCAAAATATCGTTACCATTAATTGATTTACTTAGTAGTATAGTATTGGCTATGTTGGTAACATCAGCAATTGGTACCATGAAACTTGATTTTATATCTACAGATGGAGTTGCATTTTTAATCCTGGCTTTAAGCGGTGTTTTATGGGTTTTGTTCTGTTTTGTATTTTTGGCGCGACATATATTTGTGCGTTATTGGTTTACAAATGCGATTATAGGTATTGGTCAATCTATGGGCACTACTGCAACTGGATTATTATTTGCTCATGTTGTTGATCCAAAACAGCGAACTGGAGCTGTTGAAAGTTTTGGATATAAACAGCTGCTTTTTGAGCCTTTTATGGGAGGAGGGATAGTTACTGCTATGTCTATGCCTATGATTGTATTATTTGGATTACCTAAATTTATGGTGATCTGTGCTGTGGTGTCATTTGCGTGGTTGGCATTTGGTGTACTTGCTCTACACAAACATCCCTAGCAACGTGATATACTATAATATATGGATAAACTCATTCCTTTTTTGGCTGATGGATTAGTTTTTATAATTGTAGCTATCTCTTCTTTTTTCCTGATTGTTAAGGTTCCTAACAATCGAAAGTACTTAACTTACGGGCGTATTTTAGTGGCAGGACTTACATCTTATTTGGTTGCTAAGATAATGAGCATAGTTTATCAACCAAGTAGCATGCGTCCTTTTGAACTTATGAATGTAAATCCAGGTGCTTCATATATGGACAATCCTGGTTTCCCGTCTGATCACTCTCTGTTTGTTTGGGCTATAGTGTTTGCGGTGATTTATGCAGTTCGTAATAAGATTTTATCTTTAAGTTTAATAATATTAGCTTTTTTGGTTTGTGTTGGTAGAGTTATGGCATTAGTTCATACTTCGCTTGATGTGATTGGTGGAATAGTTGCGGCGATGATCGGAGCTATGTGGTATATAGATGAGCTAAGTTGCAAAAAACGCAAAACTAATGTATAATATCCATCATGGATTACGTATATGAGTCGCAACCTGCAATTATAGAACAAGATAAGCGACTACTCGCCAAGATATTGTTAGTGGGCGCCGTATTAGGTGCGGTCATCTGTGTTATTTCTTATGTGTTATGGCGTTTTGTGCTTAGTGATATCATCTGTACTGCGGGTCAATCTATTTGCGTGGAGGCTAATTCGTACGCTGGTAATATAGCATTAGTTTTAGGCGCTATTATAGGTGTGATTTCACTTGTGAAAATTGGCGTATATAGACCAGTTATTATATCTCTTGGTGCAACAATATGTCTTTGGGGGATAGGTGGCTGGCTTTTTGGTCGTAGTACGATAATATTTGCGACTGCTATAATTATACTCTACACATTATCTTATGCGTTGTTCGCTTGGATATCCCGTATCCGTAAAGCACCTGTGATGCTTATAACTTTCATTATTATAACAATACTGGCACGCATTATTCCTATGTCTTTCTAATAGAGTTATTAAAGTGCTATACTTAGTTCTATGGATGTATTTTTGATTTTATTTTTTGCTATATCTGCGGCAGTTGTTATAGTTGGTCTTTTTTTGAAAATTAAAAAAATAGAAAAATCTGGAGATATTGGCTTAATAAAGTCAGATTTGCTAGAGATTAATAGATCACTAGAGTCTATGAAAGAGCGCGTTTCTGATAGGCTAGATCAGAATAATTATAAAATGCAGGAGTCAATGCAAAGGCAATTAGCCCAGAGTGCAAAAATAATTTCAGACGTTAGTCATAGATTAACGAAGTTAGATGAAACTAATGCGCGTGTAATTGATGTTGCTAGTGATTTAAAGACTCTGCAAAATATACTGCAAAATCCAAAGCAACGTGGTGTCTTTGGCGAATTTTATCTACAAAGCTTACTTGAAAATGTATTACCTCCAAAGCAGTTTCAAATGCAGTATAAGTTTAAAAATGGAAGTATTGTTGACGCTGTGGTTTTTCTAGAAAAGAACATGATATTGCCTGTTGATAGTAAATTTAGTTTAGAGAATTATAATCGTATGATTGCGTCTGAGAGTAAACAGGAAAGGGTTAGCTTGCTAGCTAGAGTTCGCCAGGATTTAAAACAGCGTATTGACGAAACTAGTAAATATATATTACCGAATGAAAATACTATGGATTTTGCTTTTATGTTTATACCGTCAGAATCTTTATATTATGATTTGTTAATTGGTGATGTTGGTACTGGAGCAGGTGCTCGGGATTTATTAGAATATGCATTTCAGGATAAAAAGGTAATAATAGTAAGCCCCACTAGTTTTATGGCATATTTACAAACAGTTTTACAGGGTTTACGTAGTCTACAGATAGAAAAACAGGCAAAAGAAATTCAATCGCGAGTAGTACAGCTTGGACGCCATATTGATGTTTATGAGCAGTTGATGCATAAGCTTGGTAATAGTTTAAGTACTACAGTGAATCACTATAATAATGCTCACAAAGAACTTAAAAAGATTGATAAAGATGTGATTAAAGTTTCAAATAAAACTCCGTCAGTTGATCCGTTATTAATAGATCGTCCACAAAAAGACGATGCCTAATAATATTTTTAATAAATCAACAACCAAAAAGAGATCCGACTTAATTTGGATCTCTTTTATTGGTATAGATTTCTTTATTCTGCTGATTCAGTTTTTGAAGTCTTTTGCAGAACATCCTGTAAGAAGAAGCCGATACCACCTCCAATCACAGGCACTAGAATATAAACTAATACAGGCCAAACATCTTTAGATTGTAGAGTGACTGCCTTTAAGCTTAAAGCTATTGCTGGATTACAAATTACATTTGCACTCACAAAAGCTGCTGCGCCACCTGCAACTGTCAACGCTACAAATAGACCAAATCCTACAGTTAAAGCTTGTGCACCAAAATCATTTTTACGTTGAGATACGCTAGCTACTATAAAGCTAAATATCATAGCAGCGATTAATTCAGCAAGCAAAATAAACCATACGCCTGGTGTTGCACTATTAATTTGTGAAACCTCAAGTAGCTGTGGCTGTTGCTGGCTGAGTAGTGTCATTTGATTTGTATTTATTTTTGGAATAGCCGTAGTAAATGATGTTAGGACTACTAGTGCTAACATTGCACCTAGAGCCTGTGAAAGTATATAGCCAATTGCGCGAACTCCAGAAATGCGACGAGTCACCCATGCTCCAACGGTAATCAATGGATTAACATGCGCACCAGATATTGCACCAATTGCTAAAACTATCGCAACTAAAGCAAATCCCATAGGAATAGCACCGCCGCTTGCAACTAAAGCTACAGCTGCTAATATAAATGTACCTACAAATTCTGCAATGAAAGCGCTAATTGGTAGCGATTTCGCATCTAAACTGACACGTTTTTTTGACACCTTAACTGCCTTTGTTTCAATTTCCGTAACATTTGTACTTACGGTTGCTGTATTATTCTTTGCGCCACTCTTTTTTGAAGTTGTCTTACTAGACTTCTTCGCAGGAGTGGTTTTTTTAGTCGACATATTTCCCTCCTTTATAAATGAAATATGCATTTAGTATATCATAATATAAAGATGGTATACTAGATAGTATGGGATTATATATAAAGCGCGATGAAGAGCGTTCAAAAATACAGGAAAAAATAGCTGCTGATTTACGTGCAAAATCAATGCAGAACTCGGCGTTGGATTCAGAGCCTATTACGGATCTTGCTGATCAGTCCAATTATATGGACGGCACTAAGACGTCTTCTGGTTTACTAGGTGTGTGGATTGTTTTAGGAATTGCTGGGATTGCTACGATATTGTATTTAGTTATAAAATCGAGCTAATGGAGTTTATATGGAGAGTATTGAGAAAGTAAGGAAAATATTACTAGATAAAGTCTATGACTCTGATAGTCCTCGTGAGGTCCTACGTTCAAAAGAATTGAGGGGACTATATGGCTTGATTAAAACATTGCCAGTGGAAGAGCGCTCTAGTTTTGGTCAGAAAATTAACGGAATAAAACAAGAGATTGAAAAAGCTATTTTGGAACGTGAGGAAGTTTTAAATACGGTTAGTTTGCCACCAATCGACATCACGGCGCCGATGGATATTAACGCGCCGCAGCCTGAGCTACTACCAAGCGATCGCGGTACGATTCATCCGTTGAGCCGCGAGATTGATCGCATTTCTGATATTTTCAATCGCATGGGCTTTGTGATGGAAGAATCGCGCGAGATTGACGATCAATTCCATATGTTTGAAAGCTTGAATTTTCCAAAAGGCCACCCGGCGCGCGATGATTACGATACATTTATGACCGTCGAGACCGACAAGGACGGCGATCGGTTGATTGCACCAGCGCACACATCGACGATGCAGAACCGCGTTTTGGTCAAATACCGCGACAACCTGGCAAAAGGTGAGGCGATAGCGGCTATTGTACCCGACCGGGTGTTTCGCAACGAAGACCTGGATGCGCGGCACGAGCACACGTTCTATCAAGTCGAGGGCGTGTATGTCGCCAAGGGCGTCAACGTCGGCAATCTGATCGCCACCTTGCAGGAGTTTTTGCAAGAATATTATGGCAAAAAATTGTACGTGCGCGTCAATCCATTTTATTTCCCGTTCACTGAGCCGAGCTTTGAATTTGCGCTGAGCTGCCCATTTTGTGAAGGCAAGAATCCAGACTGCAAAGTTTGCTCTGGCGAAGGCTGGATTGAGCTTTTGGGCTGCGGCATGATTCACCCGAAAGTGTTGGAAGCCGCTGATATCGATCCGAACGAATATACCGGCTTTGCCTTTGGCTGTGGCATCGACCGCTTGGTGATGATGAAATACGGCATCGAGGACGTGCGGCATTTTGAGAGCGGACGATTGGATTTTTTGGAGCAGTTTTAAGGAGCTATTGCGCACACGATAATAGTAGTATCTCAAAAACTTGTGATAAAAGAAGCAGTTCTGTATGCCGATAGAGAAATTGTTACAGCGAGAGAGATCGCTAAAAAAGATAGGAGGAGGTAAATGGATACACAACAATTTGACGCACTTATTATTGGTTTTGGTAAAGCTGGCAAGACATTGGCGGTAGCGCTGGCAAATGCGGGCAAAAAGGTAGCGCTGGTGGAGCGGTCGCCAAAGATGTATGGCGGCACCTGTATTAATATTGCTTGTATTCCTACTAAGGTGCTGGTCAGTGCGGCCGAACATCATCAAAGTTTTGATGAGGCGATGGCGCATAAGACAACGGTAGTGACGCGGTTGAATGAGAAGAACTATCACATGCTCGCGGATCGTGAAACGGTGAGTGTCATTGAGGGTGAGGCATCGTTTGTAGATGATCGTACTGTGAAGGTTGTGGCGGGTGGCGACGAGCTAGTAGTGAGTGCACCGCAGATTTTTATTAACACCGGTGCGGAATCAATCATCCCAGATATTCCAGGTGTTGATAAGCCGTTTGTATATACCAGTACTGAATTGCTGGATAAAATGACGCAGCCAAAACAGCTAGCTATCATTGGTGGCGGTTATATTGGGTTAGAATTCGCCTCAACTTATGCCAAACTTGGTACAAAAGTAACAGTGTTTGAGCGGGGTGATTCCTTGCTTACGCGTGAAGATCCAACAATTGCTCAGGCTGCTACTGAAGCGCTGCAGGCGCAGGGTATAGAGATTGTGTTTAGCGTGGATGTGACAGCGATTGAGGGTGAGTCTACTGCAACGATTCGCACAGTAAATCATGATGATTACACTGGTTATGATGCGGTGTTGATGGCTACGGGCCGTCGCCCGGCGACGATGAGCTTGAATTTACCAGCTGCTGGTGTAGCGACGGATGAGCGTGGGGCAATTGTGGTTGATGAAACACTTCGCACTAGCCGGTCGCATATTTGGGCAATGGGCGATGTAACGGGCGGGCCACAATTTACCTATGCGTCGCTGGATGATTTTCGGATTGTGAGAAGCCAGTTGCTGGGCGATGGTCTGTACACTCGCGCCAAACAAAAAACCTTGCCGTACGCGGTCTTTATGCAAACGCCGCTAGGTCGGGTGGGTATGACAGAGGCTGAGGCGCGTGCGACGGGGCGCGAAATTATCATAAAAGAGCTGCCCGCTATGGCGATTCCACGCCTACATGTTGATAATGCTACAACAGGCTTGCTGCGTGCGGTGATTGATGCAAACACTGAACAAATTTTGGGTGCTAGTTTATTGTGTCGTAACTCACCAGAAGTCATTAATATTATCAAAACCGTAATGGATAATGACCTGCCGTATACTGTACTGCGTGACCAAATATTCACTCATCCAACGGTGAGTGAGGCATTGAACGATTTATTTGCGTAAAGGAGGAGTATGAACCACACAATTTTCGACGATATCGTATCAGGCAAAATGAAGTCATGGAAAGTCTGGGAGGACGAGAAATTTTTAGCATTTTTAACGCCGTTTCCCAACACGCCAGGCTTTACGGTGGTGATTCCCAAAGAAAATCCGGGCGATTACGTATTTTCCTTGGATGATGAGCTATATTCTGAGATGATGTTGGCAGTCAAAAAGGTTGCGAATATTTTGGAAAAAGCATTTGACGCGCCGCGAGTAGCATTAATTTTTGAAGGGACGGGCGTGGCGCATGTGCATGCCAAGCTGGTGCCGCTGCACGGTGATTTAGCAAAAGGAATTGGTTCGCCAGTGTCTCATGAACAGGCGTTTTACGAAGAATATCCAGGTTGGTTGACGACTGCCGATGGCCCAAAAATGGATGATGCTCAGCTGGATGAAATTCAGAAAAAAATAATTAATATACAGGGCAATATTTAGTGTAAATTGAAAAGGCTGATTACCTAAGAAGATAATCAGCCTGTAGATCCGACTATTTACTGTTCTAGCACAAGAGACAATTCAGAAAGCTGTGAAGGTTGCTCTTCCTCTGTTTCTGTGTCTTCAATTGTGTTAGATTCAGCTAACGCCGAAACTTTTTCGCCAGTATAAGCTTTATAATACATATCATAAAGCTTTTCCTTGTGCGGAATTACTAGCGGGTCGCCTGGGTTAATAATGCCGTGCTTAAGTCCCATAGACTTTGGCAACTCGACATACTGATATTCTGCTCCCGATGAGTCTGCCATCTTCTTTGAGATATTGGCAGCTTCACTGTGATCAATTCCTGTATCTCCCTCACTGAGGATGACACTGATGGATTCGACACCAGGAGCGTACATATCAGGCTTGTAAGAATCCACAAGCAACAGATATTTACCAAGGGCGCGAAGTGACAGGTTGCCATTAATTAAAATATCTGGGAGGAGATTCCATCCATATACCTTTTTCACTAAGGTATTTTGGAATTTATCATAGGTTGCATAGAAGGGCTCGAGCAAGAGAAGTTTTTTAACAGTACCCTTGCCGTATTGAGCAATCCATGTTGCAACACTACTACCTCCAGAAGATCCAGCAACACCTGCTTCTTCACCCAATCCACTAAGGATTGAAGTAGTCTGCTCGGCAAAACTTGCAAGTTCTGCCAGCGTTACCTCTCCGTGCCGATTATTGTCAGTAAGACCATGTTTCGGCATTCGGGGAATGAAAACATTATATCCTTCGTTGTAAAATTTGTTAGCCAACTCAGCGAAGTGAGCTGGACAACCACTTACTCCGTGGATAAGAACTACTGCCTTGTCTGTTTTTTTGCCGTGATCCTTCATAATCGAGTGACACTCAGGACGAATGTCGTTCGTTGAATTCTCTTCGGCAATAATATCATTGACCCTGGCAATTGCATCGTCGTAACTCAATTTTTCAATTTCTGACGGCGATTTTAGTTGGTCTTGTGCTGCAACAATTTCTGGATGCAACGTCGGACCTAGGATAAGGCTAATCGCAGTGATTAGCGGCGTGAACAATGGACTTGCATATCCTAAGATTTCACTTAGGAGTACGATGACTTGACTCACAAAGACCATTCTATAATAATAATTTATTTTTTACAATCCTATAGTTTAAGCAAGGTGGCGATTTCCAGTCGTGAACCAAGCTACGGACTGAGCGATATTTCAACTGAGACTATCAACTTTGAGGGCTTGCTAAACATTACAGACAGTAAGACTATTGAAGCTGAATTGGTTAATAAATATGAATACTAAACTAGGAGTAGATAAATGAGTAATCGAGAAGTGACAATTGAACTGAATGATGGACGTAGTGCCGTTATCCGCGGTTTTATTCGCAATCGCGACAGAAGTATGTATCGACGGCTAATGCTCGAGGGTCAAACTATGTCTACCAAGGAAATGGAAGCCAGCGATGGCGAGGTAGATGTCGATTTGAGCAGAGTTATGGGAGCGAGTGATAAGTTAATTGAGAAGTTATTGCTGGAATATTGCGGCAACCGTGAACAGCCATTTGAAGCACTGATGGACAGCGAATTTGGCGACGACTACGAGACTATCAGCAATAAGGTTATGGAAGTGTTCGGCAAAGAGAGGGAGCTCCCAAAAGAATAGAGGCGTGGTCGATTAAGTACGACCGCGCTCTGCGCAATGGTTCTGGCGAAGTGCCGCAGATGATCCAAATTGCACTTATCTGCAAGGAGTATGGCTGGACGTACGATGAGTATATGGATCAGCCGGAAGAGTTTACTGCGGCTATCCTAGTGCGGCGCCAAGTTGAGGCGGTGGTCGAAAAGGAGCAGATTGATAAGGTGGGACAGCAGTAAGCTGCCCTTGCTTTTACTTTTATCTGTGTTTGTCGCAGGCGATACCGTCGCCGTCTCTATCAAGGTGCGGTGCGTACCCGGGTTCGCCTCGGCGCATATGGCTGTAGCCAGCGGCACGCGCTTCTTTGCAACTGCCAAAGTTCAATTCTGCTGGAGCGGGTTGTGGTGCGGGTGTAGTCTGGCGAGGTATGGCTGTTGGTTGTGATGAGTGCGCCTGCTGTTGGCGAGCGCTAGCAGCAGCGGCTTCCTCTTGTTTTTTCTTCTCCTCGGCGGCTTTCTTCGCCTGTTCGTCTCGCTCTTTTTCTTCTTGCTTGGCTTTTTCTAATTTAGTGATACGTTCAGAGAATGGGGCACGCTTATCCTCTGGTAGTTTATTGATGTCTGATTTGGCACGAGAGATGTTTTCGTCGGTGGGTTGCTCTTCAGCCTTTTTGACTACTTCCTCGGTATACTTGAGAGATTTTTCGAGCTCTTGCTTATTGTAGTCGGCTTTTGTTTGGCGGTGAAACTTAACCGTTTTATTACTGTGGCGTTTGCCGTCAACAGCAGATATAGTAATATCGCTGTCTCCCTCTTTAATATTTTTAACTTCGTATTTGATATTGCCAGCTGCGTCTTTGCGGTCGTGGATATCGGTTTTGTCGCCTGATATTTTTACCTCGGCAAATGAGCTAACACCCGATATTTTGGCGGATATCTCACGCTTGTCGGTGTGGTAATCGAGCTTGATATTGTCCTCTATATCAGAGATAACGATTGAAACATTGTCTTTTTCGAGGCGAGACTGCTCCATCACATTGCTAATGTGAGTAATGATGAGAATAGCTATGATGATGCCGCCAAAAATAGCCCAGCCTCGCTTTTCGTTTTTGGTAAGCGGTCTATTCTTACTTTCTTGGTAGATTTGTTTGAAGCTTTTGGCAGATGGTTTGGTCTTGTCGGTTTTGTTGGATTCAGCGGATTTTTTGCGGCGGAGGGACAGGCTCATTTGGAGGACTCCGAATTTAATTTGCCAGCGACAAACTGGCGTATTTTCTTATAATGAGGTTCTAGTGTGGTGATAATGCCATATTGAACATTGCTTTCTTCAATTGGTTTAACCAAAGTGATTTGCCCGTCCTTCAAGTACAATATTGTACGGAAAACAACAGTTTTGTCTTCCTTTTTTGAATTAAAATCAAAGCCCTCTACCTCTGACCAATCAAAGCGCCGTATGACATCTTTTTTAACACCCTTATCAAACAAAAAGGTAACACTATCGTGATCAAATAATAATTCAGCTGACAAAACGCTGTCTTTGATAGGATTGTATGTCCCGTTATATTCGCCGCTGGCACATAGCGGCAGTTTTTCTTTTTTCTTGAAGAGATTAAACATGTTAGTTTATTTTCCTTTCCTTATGGAGGGATTATATCACGATGTGATATAATATGGGTAATATATGCGGACTTTGAGCCGCATTTTTTTGTTGTTTTTCGTCCGCTAGAAAAAAGAAGGCGGAAGATGAATAACAGCACACTCACTCTAACAATCCGGGCAAACGTATTAGCCCTGCAGACTGCCTTGAAGACCGCTCAGGCGAGCGTTAAAAATTTTAGCAGCAATGTGGGCAAGAAACTAGTCGGCAATGCTGCTAATTTAAAGGATGCTTTTAGTCAAGCGGGCGGGTTTATCGAATCGACACTGAAGCGCGTTGCTGCGGTGGCAGTGGGTGGTAGCTTTGGATTGATGTCGTTCGTGAAAAGCGCCTCTGAGTTGCAGTCTCTGCGATCGTCATTTGAATCGCTAACTGGAACAGTAGAGGCGACAAATGTCGTCATGAAAACACTGTACCAATACGGCAAAGAAATAGCCTTTGACAATAAATCCATCCAGGCAACCGCCAAAATGTTCCTAGCAAACGGCGTGGCGGTACAGGATTTGATGGGCTGGATGCGAAACTTGGGCGACTTGGCTGGGGCAACTGGCGCGGATTTGCAGGGTTTGGCGCTGCCAATCACGCAGGCAATCGGTACTGGCAAGATGATGACGCAGGATTGGTATCAGATCATCAACCAGGGTGCTGGTGGATTCAAAAAATACATCATCGCAGCGATGGGTGCGGGACATTCTATCAAGACGTTCGGCGACGACCTATCAAAGGGCAAAGTAACAGCTGATGTGCTACGCAAGGCACTCCAGATGGCGAGTGCTGAGGGTGGTATGGCTTTTCAGGGCGCGATTAAGCAATCCCGAACATTCAACGGACACATGAGTAACTTGCTGGAAACAATCACCAATGTGGGCATGAAAATCGTGGGCGTGGATGCAGCGACTGGGCAAGTCAAAGCTGGCGGCGTGTTCGATAAAATTAGCAAAGCCGTTGAGGATGCTACAAATTGGCTGGAAGAGAATAAGGATAAGATCCAGAAGGTTGCGGATATAGTTATAAACAATTTCGTACCAGCAGTAACCGCTGCTGGCGTTGCCCTAGTGGCTATGAAAGTGGGGTCGTTCGCTGCTAGTATGATTCAATTTGCGAGTGCTATTCGTGGCGGAAAAACGGCCATGGAAGCATTTAATTTAGTAACTGGTAAAAATCCAATGCTTTTGATTGTTGCTGCTATAGCAGCGGTGGTTGGAGTACTGGTGTTTTTACAGGTAAAGTTCAATATATTCGGCAAAGCGTGGGAGGCTATAAAATCCGCTTGGAGTGCTGCTGTCAGTTGGTTTGGCGGTATCTTTAACGCTATCGGACAGGTTGTAAGTGATTTTGTTGGCGGCGTGCTTGGGTTTTTTGGTGATATTTGGAATGGGATAGTTGGCGTATTCAATAAAATAATTTTTAGTAAGCTGTTATAAGGATGTTATACTAGTAAGTAGTATGAAAGTAAGTCTTAATATTGTAAGAAGTTTGATTAATTTTGAATTACCATCGGTGGATGAATTGGTGTCGCGAGTCAACCAGCAGCTGGGCGGGGTTGAGGAGGTGATTGATCTCGGTGTCAAATATTCCAGTGTGCGGATTGTGCGTGTTGTTGAGTGCGGCAAGCATCCGGATGCCGATCGCTTGAGTGTTACCAAGATTGATGATGGCGGTGCGGTGCCAGACGTATCGCGCGATGACAACGGCTATGTACAAGTGGTCTGCGGCGCGCCGAATGTGCATGCGGATATGTGGGCGATTTGGCTGCCGCCTGGCAGCACGGTGCCAGTAAGTTTTGATGATACTGAGCCGTTTGTTCTGGGTGCGCGACCTTTGCGTGGCGTATTGAGCCAAGGTATGCTGGCGGCGGCGGACGAGCTGGCGATTGGTACGGATCATAAAGGAATTATTGAAATTACTGAAAATGATCTGCCGAGCGGCGCGGAGCTGCGGGCAGGCGCCAGTTTTGCGGAAACGTTTGGTTTGGATGATTTCGTGCTGGATATCGAGAACAAGATGTTTACGCACCGGCCAGATTGCTTCGGACAATTGGGCGTGGCGCGCGAGATTGCTGGGATTTTTGGGCAGCAATTTACCAGTCCGGAGTGGTACAAAGCGCAGCAGCAATTTAGCACGGCCGAAGGTTTGGATCTGATGGTAACGAATGGCGCGCCAGAATTAGTGCCGCGCTTTATGGCGGTAGCGATCAAGGATGTCGAGGTTAAGCCTAGTCCGCTGTGGCTGCAATGCCAGCTGGTGGCGATGGGGGGCAAGCCGATCAACAACATCGTTGACGCCACAAATTACATCATGCTGATGACGGCGCAACCGACGCACGCCTATGATTATGACAAATTGCGCGGGCATCAGCTGGGCGCGCGGCTGGCTCGGTCTGGTGAAAAAGTTATTTTACTAAACGGCAAAGAATACGAATTGACGGCGGATGATATTATCATTGCTGATGGCGAAGGTGTAATCGGCCTGGCGGGAATTATGGGCGGCAGCAATACCGAGGTCTCGAACGACACGAAAAATATCGTCCTGGAATGTGCGACGTTTGATATGTACGCGCTGCGCAAAACTGCTATGCGCCACGGCGTCTTTACCGATGCACTGGCACGATTCAACAAGGGTCAGTCGCCGCTACAAAATGCCGCCGTTTTGAAACTGTTGATGAGTATGGTTGGCGGGGTGCAGGCGAGCGAGGTATTTGACCTGAAACAATTCAGCGACGAATTTGACGATTATTTTGATGGAAAATACACGCCAGCCAACATTGATATTGATAGTAAATTCATCAATGAAAGATTAGGCTTGAAATTAAGCGAAAACGATATTTGCGGCTTGTTAAATAACGTGGAAATCAAAAGCCACGGTCCAGAAGAAGAACTAGATTATATCTGCATTCAGTCGCCATTCTGGCGCACCGACCTGGAGTTGTCAGAAGACATCGTCGAGGAAGTTGGTAGGTTATATGGTTTTGACAAACTACCGCGTGAGTTGCCGCATCGCAGTATTAAGCCAGCACCGAAAAATCTGCGCCACGAACTGAAGAATGCCATTCGCCAAAGTTTGAGCCGCGCTGGCGCCAATGAAATTTTGACTTATAGTTTTGTTCACGAGCGCATTTTAAAGAACGCCGAACAAGACGTTATCCAGGCATATAAACTATCCAATGCTCTCAGTCCTGACTTGCAATATTATCGCTTAACTGTGCTACCAAGCTTATTAGATAAAGTTTATACTAATATCAAATCTGGACATAATGAATTTGCACTATTTGAGATAGGTAAAGGTCATCTTAAATCCAAGGGATTAAATAAAGAGGGTTTACCAATTGAGAATAATTATATAGATCTTGTCTATACATCTAAAAAAGATAAGCCAGGTGCGCCGTTTTATGTAGCTAAAAAAATAATTGATAATTTAGGAAAGGACCTTGGCGTAAAGTTTGAATTTGAAAAAATAGTTAATCAAATTGATAAACAAATTTTAGCTCCATTTGATATAGATAGAAGTTCATTAATTATAATAGATAACGGTGATATTGTAGGATTAGTGGGAGAGCTTAAGCAGTCGGTTATTAAAAATTTCAAGTTACCACAGTATATATCTGCAGCTTCGATAGATATCGATATATTACAGAAAAATATGAGTAAAAATATAGGTGATTCATATCATCCGCTCAGTAAATTTCCCTCGACGAGGCGAGATATTTCTATAGAAATTGATTCGGCTGTCTCATATAAAGATGTGCTAAATGTTGTTAAAAATAGTTTACAAAAGCAAGATGATGAATTTATATCCATTAGGCTCGTTGATATATATAGAGCAAAGGATAGTTCATTTAAGACTATTACTTTAAATATTAGTATGACAAACTATAATCGTACTTTAACAGCTACCGATGCATCTCGCATTATAGAAAATATAAATAAAGCTATATCAGTGAAACTTAATGGATCTATAAAATAAGGAAAGCTTTTACAATCGATATAAAAGACAACGAGTTTTATGGCTCGTTGTCTTCTGTTGTGTCCATTAAAATTACTTCTTTATGTTTCATGCGACCATCTTTATTGACTTCATAGCTGAGTGCGCAACCTTGGATCATCTCGAGATTTCCTATATCTGCATCAGAAATATTTTCTATGTATTTGACGAGAGATCTTATAGAATTACCGTGTGCAACTACTAAAATATTTTGTCCATGTAATAGTCTAGGTAATATAATTCTTAAATAGAAGGGAACGGCTCTCTCGTAAACGTCTTTTAGAGACTCACCACCCTCTACGGGTCCATCCCAGCTTCGGCGTAGTAAGTCGTACTCTTTATCTCCAATAATTTTTTTAATATCATTTTTGCGCATACCAGTATATATACCATAATCGCGCTCATTTATAGATGCGGTTTCTTCATAATTTAGATCTGGTTGATTGGCTCCTTTTTTGATTGCGTCTAAAGTTTCTTTCGTGCGAATTTGCTGTGAAATGTAGGCGAAGTCAAAAGGTATATTCATTATTTTTTTACCAATATCTATAGATTCCTGAATGCCAGTGCTTGTAATACTCACATCAGTTGTACCTGTCCATTTGCCGAGAGCATTCCACTCACTCTGACCATGTCTGACGATGACGAGTTTACCCGAGCTGTGTGGTATGTTAACTTTATTTGGGGTATTACCATACCAAAAATCGATAATATTTTTTGTAGTACAAGTGTTAATACGTGAGATCGCTTTTATAGTATTATATGCGCTATGAGGTGTTATTACTACGTTTTTCATTCTCAATAGGGCCATAGCCTCGGCTGTATGTAAATAGCTTTCTGGTGCAGCAGCTTTTTCTACCAAATTGCCAATTATAGATGAGGTTTTTAAAAATTTTTCGCCCTCAATTGTATCCAGACCAGCTCCGGCTATATGTCCACTGGCTAATGCCCTTACTAAAGCGCGATTATCTACTAGTTCGCCACGAGCTGTGTTGAGTAGAATAACTCCGCGTTTCATGTGCTGGATAGTTTTTGGATTAATTAGATGATAGCTCTCTGGCGATAGAGGAATGTGCAGTGATACAATATCACTACGTTCAAGTAGAGAGATCATATCTGTATATTTAAAGCCTAGTTTTTCAGCAAGATCTGGCTTAGGCGATATATCATAAGCCAATACATCCATTTGAAATCCTTTTGATATACTGGCCATGAAGCTGCCAATTTTCCCCATACCTATTATACCGATAGTTTTACCAATCAAGTCTATACCTATGTGTTGAGCTGGGCTGTATGATCCATCTTTCACTGAGTTAATAGTATCTGGTAATTTGCGAGCTAACATTAAAAGTAGCGCGAATGTATGTTCTGCTACAGTGTTTTCACCAAAGTTTGGTACATTTACGACAGTTATATTTCTTTGTTTTGCGTAATCTAAATCAATATGATTAACTCCGCTGGATCTTGTGGCAATAAGTTTTAATTTTGGCATACGCTTCATGATCTCTTGCGTTACTACACTATCAACAAAAACAGATATAACTTCTGCATTAGGATTTATATTCTCTGGAGTGATTACGCCAGAAACATACTCCCAGTAGTGATCTGTGCCCTGCAAGCCATTTGTTAGTTGGAACGTATCTACTGGTGTTACTTCATAAAAAACTATTACAGCCATAAATCAACCTCTAAAAGGGTGGGCGAGTTTCAAATTAGGATTAAGTTCAGCTATACGCATAAGTTCGTTGTATTTTGCAATACGATCTGTTCGCGATAGAGAACCAGTTTTAATCTGCCCAGCGCCCAAACCTACCGCAATATGAGCTATTGAAGTATCCTCTGTTTCTCCTGATCTATGGGATATTATCGTTCGCCAGTTCGCCTTTTTTGCCATTAATACCGCATCAATTGTTTCTGTGAGTGAACCTATTTGATTTGGTTTGATTAATATTGCATTTCCAGCCCCATTTTTAATTGCCTTTTGAAGCAAACTTGTATTTGTAACTAATAAATCATCACCAACTAACTGTAGTTTTTTACCTAGTCTGTCAGTAAGATTTTTCCAGCTATCCCAATCATCTTCTGCTAGTCCGTCTTCAATCGAAATTAGCGGATATTTATTAGATAATTCATCAAGCCAATTAATCATTTCCTCTGAATTTAGATCTCTATTCTCTGTCGATAGAGTATAAATACTGTCTTTAAAAAATTCTGTTGATGCTACATCAAGACCTAATGAGACTTGCGTGTCAGGTTTATATCCTGACAGATTGATTGCTTCCATTATATGGTTAAGTGGTTCACTATTTCCATGAACAACTTTAGGTGCATAACCACCTTCGTCTCCTACTGTAGTCATGTAGCCGTGATTTTTTAAAACTTTTGCTAAGTTATGAAATATATTTGCACCTATTTCAACTGCTTGATTGATATTATCAGCCATATGAGGTATTATCATAAATTCCTGTATATCTGTACTTCCAGCGGCATGTTGACCGCCATTCATAACATTCATCATTGGTAATGGTAAAGATTGCTCTTTTGTAGTGTCGGCTATTTGGGCTATATAATCATGAAATTCTAATTTTTTACTATTTGCCATAGCTTTAGCGACAGCCAAACTTACTGCTAGTATAGAATTTGCTCCTAAATTTGACTTATTGGGAGTCCCGTCTAATTTTTGCATTATGCTATCTATATATCGTTGATCGCTGGCTTTCTGAGAAATTAAAACTGGGGCTATAACTTTGTTGATATTATTTACGGCATTTTGTACGCCTTTACCATTAAAGTAGTCTCCGCCATCACGCAATTCGACAGCTTCGTGACTGCCAGTACTTGCACCTGATGGTACAGATGCACGCCCAAAAGATCCATCGCTTAAAATAACATCAGCTTCCGTTGTAGGATTGCCGCGGGAATCAAGAATCTGGCGGCCTATAATTTTAGAGATACTTACATTTACCATAAGTAATATAATAACAAAAAAATAGATGATATAATAGGGTGCGATATGAAAGATATTTTTAGATTATTTGGCTATGCCCGAGGTCTTTATAAATACGTTATATTTGTAGCGATTGCTGGTATTTTGATTGCCTTACTTGATATGATTGCTCCTTTTGTCATTAAATTTGCTACGGATACAATATCGTTATCAATATCTAGCAAAACAGCTTTAAAATTAGATTATCTAATATTGTTATTGATTATATTAGCGATCAGTTATATTAGCAGTGCTATTTTGGGTAACATTAATGGCTATATAGGCGATGTTTTGGCGGCAAAAATGCGGTTTAAATTAAGTTGTGTATATTATGATCATCTATTAATTTTACCTCAATCTTACTATGATAATGAAAATACAGGTAAAATTATTAGCCGACTTGATCGTGCAATTGCTGATGTTACTAGGTTTATTAATATGTTTAGTAATGTTCTTTTGCAAATGCTTTTGACTGTTGTTATATCTGTTGGTGTGATGCTTTGGTACTCATGGGAAATCGCTATTATTGTAGTTTTGCAGATTCCGATTTACATATACATAACTATGCTCACCAGTAAGAAATGGCAAAAGATGGAGGACGATAAAAATCAACATCTTGATATTGCAAGGGGTAGATTTTCAGAAGTAATTGGTAATATACGTCTAGTGAAAAGTTTTGGAACAGAACGTCGTGAATCTAGATTTTTTGCTAAAAATTTTAACCAAACTGTTGATATAACTAAATATCAATCAAAGTATTGGCACTCCATGGACACGATTAGGTCGCTAGTTCAGGTATCGGTTTACATTATCGTCTATGCTATTTTATTCTGGCGCGCCGCAAAAGGGCAAATTACAATGGGTGATCTAATCCTAATAATAACCCTGCTTCAACAGACTAGTCGACCTATGCAAAACATGAGTTTTTTTGTCGATATGTATCAGCGCGCTGTTGCAAATAGTAAAGATTACGCAAAAGTTATGTTAGAAACTCCTGAAATTGCTAAAAAGGGCGGCGAAAAAATAACATCTAACGTGGCTAGAGTAGAATATGAAGATGTAACTTTTGCTTACGATGATAAGCCAATAATAAGAAATGTAAGTTTTGTCATAGAGCCAGGCGAAAAGTTGGCTCTAGTTAGCGCTAGTGGTGGTGGTAAAACTACACTATCTAATTTATTAATGAAGCTCTATTCTCCGAGCAGCGGAAAAATCTCTATAAATAATAAGAATATAGCGGACCTAAATACGAACGCACTACGCAGTAAGATTGCTACAGTTTTCCAGGATGCAATTTTATTCAGTGGTACTGTACGTGAGAATATTGCCTATGCAAATCCAAAAGCAAGTAATAGAGATATTGAACGAGCAGCTAGAGCTGCTAATGCTCTTGGGTTTATTAATGAATTAGAAAACGGATTTGATACAATGGTGGGTGAGCGAGGAGTTAAATTGAGTGGTGGCCAAAGACAGCGTATTGCAATTGCGAGGGCTATTTTAAAAGACGCTCCAGTTTTGATTTTAGATGAAGCTACTTCTGCCTTAGATAGCTATGCCGAGTATGAAGTTCAAAGGGCTTTAGACAGATTAATGAAAGGACGCACCACATTAATTATAGCCCATAGATTAAGTACTATAGCTAATGTAGATAAAATAGTTACACTGAAAGATGGTAAGGTTGATGAGATTGGCACTCCATTCGAGCTTGCAAAAACTAATGGAATCTATAGTCAGCTTCTTAATATTCAAGTCAGCGCAACAAAAGATGCTAAAAAGAAGCTGCAGAAATTTGATATTGCTGGCTAGTAGAATGAATATCATATTTATGTTATAATTTCTTGCAGGATTATAAGAATAGGGGGAATATGTCGTCGACGACTTCTAAGACTCAGAGGATTGGAATTATTGTTATTGCTGTAGTTATGGCTATTGGTACAATTGGTTCATTCTTTATTATGATTGTAGCTAGCAAAAATCAGGAAATTGACCTAAAGGAACAAACTGAAAAGCAAGCTAAGTTAAGCGAGGCTATTAAAAAATATCAACAAGAGAATGAAGAATTTCAGAAAAAAGTAACAGCTGAAGCCAATGAACTTGGTCCTAAATATCTTGCTGAGGTTGAATCTTATAAGTCATATGCTCAACCGTTTGATGGTTCAAAGGTTACTGAACTTGGTATAAAAGATTTGAAACAGGGCGATGGTAATGAAGTTAAAACGCCTGATGACATGCGAGCTTACTATATCGGCTGGAATGATAAGGGTAAGATTTTTGATACTTCAGCGAAGGATGGCAAAATGAGTGCACCATTTAATCCCTCTTCAGCAATACCTGGCTGGCAACGCGGTGTAATTGGAATGAAGATAGGAGGCGTACGAGAATTGACGATTCCCGCTAATCTAGCGTATGGTGATAAATCCCGTGGTGAAGATATTCCTGCGAATTCACCTCTAAAATTTATAATTTTTGCCATAGAAAAGAGTAATCTGAAAGCTCCAGAATTACCAAAAGATTTATTGTCAGAAGGAGGGTCTCTTTAATGAAAAAAAGTTTAGCAATAATAGGTGCTGGTCCTAGTGCTTTAGCAGCCGCTATTTATACTACTCGCGAAGATATTCCAACTGTCCTATATGAGAAAGGTGTAGTTGGAGGATTGGCGGCTATCACTGACAAAGTTGAAAACTATCCAGGTTTTCCTAGTGGCGTGGAAGGTATGATTTTGGCTAATCAATTCCAATCTCAGGCTGAACGCTTTGGTGCAGATATTGAGTTTGGCGAAGTTTCATCTGTAAAAAAACTTAATAATGCAATTGAGATTATAGTTGATAATAAACCCATATTGGCTGATGCTGTATTAATCGCAACGGGTAGTAGCTATAAGAAAACTGGTATGCCTGGTGAAGATGATTTTTACGGCAAGGGAGTACATTATTGTGCAACTTGTGATGGAGCTTTCTATAGAGATAAAAAAATAGCAGTCATTGGCGGTGGAAATTCTGCTATTCAAGAAGCTATATTTTTGACACGTTTTGCTTCACATATAGATTTATTGGTTCGTAGCAAAATTAGGGCTAGCGATGTTTTACAGAAGGAGCTTAAAAAATACATAGACGAAGGAAAAATTACCGTTCATCTAAAAACTACCCCTCAAAAGATCTTAAGCTTAGAAGGTAAAATTAATGGGATAGAAATTAATCAAGAAGACGATATAAAGCAGCTTGAGGTAGAAGGCGTCTTTGTATTTATTGGACTAAATCCTAATACTGGATTTCTTCAAGGAAGTGGTATTGAACTTGATGAACAAGGTCTAATAAAAACTAATTCTCGATTGGAAACTAATATACCTGGTATTTTTGCTAGTGGTGATGTAAGAAGCGGTGCGACTATGCAGATTGCTAGTGCTGTAGGAGAGGGTGCCTCTGCGGCGCTATCTATTCGTGAATATTTAGAATCGCAAAAACATTGAAATATTAAAAGTGGTATACTAATAGTGTAATTATAAAAAAGAGGAGTTATATTATGGGAGATTTTAACGAAGTTCTTACACCTGGAAATGTAGAGGAAGGTTTTATTAATGTTGTTAATGAAATTCCATGCGGATCTAATCATAAAATTGAATGGGATAGAAAAAAAAAGCTTTTTAAACTAGACCGAGATGAGCCTATCGTGTTTGCTAAGCCGACTAATTATGGGTTTATACCACAAACTCTTGATGAAGATGGTGATGAACTAGATGTCTTACTTTTAACTGACAAGCCACTTAGTACTGGTGTATATCTTGAAGCTAAAATAATTGGAGTGATGAAGTTTGTTGATGATGGCGAGGTTGATGATAAGATAG
Source organism: TM7 phylum sp. oral taxon 348 (assembly GCA_007845485.1). Lineage (GTDB taxonomy): Bacteria > Patescibacteriota > Saccharimonadia > Saccharimonadales > Saccharimonadaceae > SDRW01. The sequence continues at coordinate 74,518 of SDRW01000001.1, read as the reverse complement.
TAGCCGTACCAGCTGATGATCGCAATAATGGCAATTCTATTAATTCTCTTGAAGATGTACCTAGTCAATTAATCAAACAGATTGAATTTCATTTTAACCACTATAAGGATATGAAAAAACCTGGTACAACAAAGGTAGAATCTTGGGGCGATATTGACGAAGCTAAGAGCGTTGTAAAAGATGCAATTTCTCGCTGGAATAATCGTTAAGTAGCGTAAAACAATAATAAAAACGCCTGATTTAGTTGCAGGCGTTTTTTGATTCATTGCGATCTGTTTTTGTTTTTCTACGAATTATTTCATTGGTTCGCACTAGTGTCTCTAAGGCGCCTACAGATGTATTTCTTTTTAATTGGTTACGTATTTTTGATCGTGCATGGCTAGTGATGGTTAAATCTAGCCATTCTTTCTTTGGGATAGTAGTTTTTCTTGTGATAATTTCTACCATATCTCCATTTGCTAGAGGCTTATCAAATGCTTGTATAGAACCATTAACTTTGAAAGCATAAGCATGTTTACCGATGTCGGTATGTATTAAATAGGCAAAATCTAAAGGCAAAGACCCTTCTGGAAGATTATAAATATCGCCTTTTGGTGAATAGACAAAAATTCGATCATTAAATAAATCTATATTTAATTGTTCGCGACTTATTTCCTCGTTATTTGTGAGCTGCTGTGCAATTTCTTGGAGTCTTGTAATCCATTGTAGCTGAGGAGGTAATTGCGAAATTTTCCTCTTCCTTGTGTAATCTTTACTGCTCTTTTGATCGTGATAATGAAAGCTAGCAGCTAAACCACGTTCTGCGTACTCATGCATTTCGTAAGTTCGTATTTGAAATTCTACTATATGTTTATTTGGAGTTATAACAGTAGTATGAAGGCTTTGATATCCATTTGGTTTTGGCACTGAAATATAGTCTTTAATTCGTGCAATCATGGGTTGATACATGCTATGTAGTATACCGAGGACACGGTAGCAATCCTCATTAGTATTAACTATAATTCTTAGGGCCATTAGATCATAAATATCATCAATATTGCCATTTACTTTTTTAAGTTTTTTATATAAGCTGTAGATGCTTTTGACTCGACCATTGATTTCGAAAGATATATTTTCGTTCTTTAGTCGCTTTTCAACTTCAATCCTAACTGCGCCAAGTTTTCGAGTACTTTTACCTAATCGTTTTTTCATAATATTACGAAGGTGATTAAATTCGTGAGGATCTAAATAACTAAAAGCTAGTTCCTCTATTTGCATACGGACCTGACCCATTCCTAATCTGTCAGCCATTCTGCCAAATACATCCAAACTCTCTTTAGCGATTTTCTTTTGCTTTTCCTCACTCATATATTTTAATGTACGTAAGTTATGTAATCTATCGGCAAGTTTAATGATTATTACTCGAACATCTTGACTAACGGCTACTAATAATTTGGAAAGGTTATCGGTGGTCTGTGGTAGATAATTTTCTAGGTTTTTCATACCAGCGCGAGCTCTACCAACCTTGGTTACGCCGTCGACCAAAAATGCTACATCGTGCCCAAATAAAGATTCAATTTCATCTAGTGTTGCGTCAGTATCTTCTATGGTGTCATGCAGAACACCTGCTAAAATAGTGTCTATATCCATTGCCCAATCAATTAAGATTCCAGCTACTGCTAGAGGGTGGGTTATATAGGACTCTCCGCTTTTGCGTTTTTGACCATAATGGGCATGGGTTGCGAAATCAATTGCAAGTTCAAGTTCAAATATTTCATCTTCAGTATAAAGCTGTTTGGCTAGATCTAATAGTTCACGACGCTTCATACTAATAATTATAAGTTGACACTCTACAAAAGTCTATACAGGATAATAATAATGTTGTACAATAACAAGCAAAAGCATTAACATTATTATATTAAAATGGGGGGACAGAATGAGTGTGACTCGAGTTGCAATTAATGGATTCGGAAGAATCGGAAGGAGCGCTTTTAAAATTGCATTTGAGCGCAGCGATATAGAAGTCGTTGCAATAAATGATCTAACAGATACAAAAACTTTGGCATACCTATTAAAATATGATAGTAATTATGGAACTTATCAATATGATGTATCTAGTGATGATACTGGTATTATTGTTGATGGTAAACACATAGCTGTTTTAAGTGAACGTGATCCAAAGTCGCTCCCATGGCGTGGAATGTCTATAGATGTTGTTATTGAGTCAACAGGATTTTTTACAAAATCAGAAGATGCGTCTAAACATATTCAGGCGGGTGCAAAGCGTGTAGTTATAAGTGGCCCCACTAAATCTGAAGATGTAGATACCATTGTATTGGGAGCAAATGATGAGAAAATTATAACTTCTACCCCAGTTGTAAGCAATGCTAGCTGTACAACCAATAGTTTAGGTGCGGCTATGGCTATTTTAGATGCAAATTTTGGTATTGAGAAATCTATGCTTACTACAGTGCATAGCTACACTGCCAGCCAAAAAGTTCAAGATGCTCCAGCAAAAGACCCCCGTGAAGGTCGCAATGCCGCTGAAAATATTGTACCAACTAGTACAGGAGCTGCTATAGCTGTAACTAAAGTCTTACCAGGACTTAGAGGTAAATTTGATGGCATTAGTATGCGTGTTCCAACGCCAGTAGTTTCTATTAGTGATGTAACTGTATTGTTGAGTAGAGATGTAACAGTTGAAGAGGTTAATGGTGTATTTATAAAAGCCTCCAAGGAGCCATTCTACCAGGGTGTTTTAACTGTTAGTGATAATCCTCTCGTGAGCCGTGATTATATAGGAAGTAGTTACTCAGGTATCGTTGATTTAGCTTTAACCAGAGTAGTGGATGGTAATTTAGTAAAGGTTTGTATTTGGTACGACAATGAATGGGGGTATAGTAATAGGTTAATTGAACTTGTGGCTGATATTGGTCGTGCTATTAACTACTAAATTGCAAAATTATTCTATAACGCTTATACTAGTAATGTTATGAAGATTTTTCTTGGCTCTGATCATAATGGATTTAGATTAAAAGAGGATGTTTTTAATTATTTAAAAAAGCGCGGCTATGAAGTATTTGATGTTGGCGATAATGAGCTTGACCCTGATGATGATTTCCCACAATTTGCCCAGGCGGCGGCTGTTAGAGTTTTAGGAGAAGATACTAAAAACGATCCGAGAGCTATTTTAATTTGTGGTGGTGGTCAGGGTATGTGCATGGCTGCAAATCGCTTTCGTGGCATTAGGGCTAGTGTAATTTGGGATAGGTATGAAGCAAAGATGACGCGTAATGATAACGATAGTAATATACTTTGTTTGCCAGCAAGAGTGTTAGAAAATAATCAGAAAGAGTGGCAAGATATTATAGATACTTGGCTAGAGACGCCATTCGCTGCTGCGCCAAGATTTAAGCGACGCAATGCGCAGATTGATGAGGTATAAATGAGTGAAATCGTACCAACTATTTTAGCTGAGAACCCTGAAATTTATAAACAGCAAATGGAGAATGTTCAAGTATTTGCTACTCGTTTACATATAGATTTTACCGATGGCAATTTTGCCGAGAATCAAACAATACCGCTTAGTGATATTTGGTGGCCAGAAAATGTAGATGCGGATATCCATGCGATGGTGCAGAAACCAGAGGACTATCTAGCAGATTTAATTCGTTTACGACCAAATATGGTTTTATTTCATGCTGAATCTGAGGGTAATTTACCATCTGTATTTGTAACTTTACAGCAATATGGTATAAAAGCTGGTCTAGTGTTATTGCGCAAAACCGTGCCAGCCAATGCTGCGGAGCTTATTGAGCTCGTTGACCATGTTATGATATTTGCTGGCGAACTTGGACAGTATGGTAGCAAGGCTCATATGATGCAGTTGGAAAAAGTTAGATTAATTAAGAAGATTAATCCTCTTGTGGAAATTGGTTGGGATGGCGGTGTAACTATTGATAATGCTTACTCCTTGGTGCAAGGGGGGGTTGATATTCTGAATGTTGGCGGCGCAATCCAATTTGCTGACAATTCTGCAGCTGCTTATAAAAAGCTTGTAATAGAAATAAATCGTCGCGGAGTTTTATAAATGCGACTTTCCTCTGATCGAATTGCCATCAAGGCTAATATTATTCGTCAGAATGTGGTTAGAATGTTAGAATGTGCAGGTAGTGGTCATTCTGCAAGTTCGCTTGGGCTCGCAGATATCTATGCTACCCTATACTTTAAGTTATTAAATTATCGATCCAATGAACCAGATTTGTCGTCTCGTGATTATTTAATTGTAAGCAACGGTCATACTGCACCAGTTTTATATGCCGCAATGGCTGAAGCTGGTTATTTTGATAGGTCTGAGTTATATAATTTACGTAAACTAGGTAGTATACTACAAGGTCATCCCGAGCGTGTTATGATACCAGGTGTAGAAACTACAAGCGGACCATTAGGATCGGGGTTAAGCCAGGCATCTGGTATAGCTTACGTACTGCAATATTTAGATTATAATCCTCATCGTTTTGTATATACTATGCTAGGTGATGGTGAGCTTAATGAGGGTAATATTTGGGAAGCAGCTATGTTTGCGAATAAATATAAATTGGGTAATATTATTGCAATAATAGACAGGAATAATATACAAATAGATGGTCAGACTGAAGATGTAATGCCTTTAGGTAACCTGCGTGAAAAATGGGAAAGTTTTGGTTGGCATGTTCAGGAAATTGATGGTCATAATATAGATGAAATTACATCATCGGTTGAAATGGCAAAAGCTATAACAAATAAACCTAGTGCTATAATTGCGTACACAATATCAGGTAAAGGAGCCGATTTTATGGAATATGATTATAAGTGGCATGGTAAGGTTCCAGACAATCAGCAGGCTGATTATATTGTAAATAAACTAAAGGCTGATTATAAGAGTCTACAACAAGAGGCTAAAGATGTATAAAATTGATAGAGCATTCATGGATGGTAATCCACGGTATATATCAACCAGAATTGGTTTTGGTGAAGGTCTTGTACAGGCAGGTGAAAAGGATAATAATGTGGTAGCTCTTTGTGCTGACCTGACAGAGAGTATACAGATGCAGGATTTTAAAAATAAATTTGGTAATCGTTTTATTGAGGTTGGTGTAGCAGAGCAGAACCTTGTAACCGTTGCTAGTGGTATGGCTCGTGCTGGTAAAATACCTTTTGCTGCTAGTTATGCTTCTTTTAGCCCTGGTCGCAACTGGGAACAAATTAGAACCACGATATGCTTGAATAATATGCCTGTTAGATTGGTCGGTAGTCATGCTGGTGTAACGGTTGGTCCTGATGGAGCAACTCACCAAATGCTTGAAGATATTGCGATGATGCGTGCTTTGCCTAATATGATTGTGTTAGCTCCTGGTGATGCCATTGAGGCGAAAAAAGCCACAATTGCTATGGCTAACCTTAATAAACCAAGTTATGTAAGGCTTTGTCGTGATAAAACCGCAATTTTTAGTACAAATGAATCTCCTTTTGAGATTGGAAAAGCGTATGTATTGCGCTCAGGTACAGATGTAACTTTATTCGGTACGGGGATTATGACAGTAGAGCTACTGTCTGCCGCTAAAATTCTGGATAGCAATGGCATAAATGTTGAGGTTGTGCATATTCCAACAATAAAACCACTTGATGAGAAGACTATTCTTTCCAGCATAGAAAAAACGGGCCGAGCTATAACAGCAGAAGAGGCTCAAATTGCAGGTGGTCTTGGTGGGGCTATAGCTGAAATATTGAGCGAAAAATTTCCAGCACCACTTAAGAGAATTGGTGTAGTTGATAGGTTTGGCGAAAGTGGTACTCCGCGTGAGCTTATGGATTTATTTGGATTAACTGCTGAGAAAATTGTGCCACAAGTTATATCTTTTGTAGAGAACACTCCCAAGTATCATCCTGGTTTTTAGATCTTATATCATAATAATGTAATTTTAAGCTTTAGCGTGATATAATTATCTATTAGATAATAATCACAAACTAATTTAGGAGTAGTATGGGGCTAACAATCCAGGAGATCCGTAATAATATAAATAATGCTAGATATCTATATTACCGAACCCGTACGCAAAAATTCGCAGTCGGTGCGTTTAATATTGATAATCAAGAAACATTAATAGCTGTTGCTAGGGCGGCGCAAAAAATGCGGTCACCAGTTCTAGTTGAAGTGAGTAACGGTGAGGCAAAGGCAATAGGATTAGATAATATTCGTGATATGGTAAATAATTATAAATCCGAATATGGTATAGAGATGTATCTTAATCTCGACCATGGTCCTACCGTAGAAGATTGTAAAAAGGCAATTGATGCCGGCTTTGAGTTTATACATATTGATATTAGTCAGGCCAGACATGATGCTACTGATGAAGAAATCATAAGTAAAACAAAAGAAGTCGTAGAATATGCTAAATTTACAGGCGCATTAGTAGAAAGTGAATTGCATTATTTTGGTGGTAGTAGTAATTTTCATAATGAAGCTATTAATTATGATGAAGTCAAGAAAACATTTAGTACTCCAGAAGGAGCTAAAGCATTTGTCGATGCTACTGGCGTAGATACATTTGCTGCAGCAATTGGTAATCTTCATGGCAAATACTCAGTGCCTAAAATTTTAGACCTGAATTTATTAACTAGCATACGTCAATCTATTAATTGCGCAATTAGCTTGCATGGTGGAAGCGGTACTCCACTTCATTATTTCGAGGATGCAGCGAAAATTGGTGTCAGCAAGATCAATATAAATAGCGATATGCGATATGTATTTAGAACGACACTTGAAAAGGTTTTGGCGGACAATCCTAATGAATATGCGATAGTTAAATTAATGCCAAAAATATATACAGAAGTTCAGGCTGTGGTAGAGGAGAAGATAAATGCCTTTGGTAGCACTGGAAAGGTGTTTATTTAATGGCTACTCCTTACATCATTACAATAGGTGCTGGCATTCAAGATGTTTTTTTGAGTCAAAGCGATAAATTTTCTCCTGTTTGTGCAAACCCTAATGACTGTTTTTTGCGTCTAGATCTAGGTGTAAAAGTTAATGTGAATAATATTAATTTTAGCACGGGTGGAGGTGCGACCAATGCCGCTGTAACTTTCGCTAGACAAGGTCTTAGATCTTCTTTTATGGGAACGGTTGGTCATGATCCTGCTGGGCAGGCGGTTCTTACTGATTTAGATAAAGAGGGTGTCGATACTTCTCATGTTAGTTTTTCTGAAAAGTTTAATACAGGCTATTCTGTATTGTTACTGGCGCCAAACGGCGAGCGAACTATATTAACTTACCGTGGCGCTAGTACTCACTATGATGCTTCTAATTTTGATTTAAAAGATAGCGACGCTGACTGGATATATGTATCTAGTATGGCTGGTAGTATGGATGTTCTTGATAAAATTTTTCACCAGGCTAGGAGATTAAACATTAAGATATGCTTTAATCCTGGTAAGGGTGAATTAGATCAGCCAGATCAACTGAGAGGCTTATTGCAAGACGTTGATATTCTATTAGTAAATAAAGAAGAAGCGCAACAGATTGTTTCAGGGGATAATCTGAGCGACATGGTTAGAAAACTTCAGCGTATAGTACCTACTGTAATTATTAGCGACGGCTCTAATGGAGTTGTGGCTTCTGATGGAAAAACTATTGTAGAGGCTGGTATATACGCCGAGGTTAATGTTGTAGATAGGACGGGGGCAGGTGATGCATTTGGCTCTGGATTTTTAAGTCAGTGGATTTTAGGTAAGAGTTTACGTAACTCAGTGGTTTTTGCGAGCGCAAATTCAACGTCTGTTGTAACTAAGGTTGGCGCAAAATCTGGTATATTAAAAGCTGGAGCAAAAATTAACGATATGGATATTATCGAGAGAAGAATGTAATGGCGATGTTTTTAGCTAGATTATTAGGCAGATCTGATGATAGTCTTCTAATACATACAATTAATAATTTTGAAAAGACTACTCACTCTAGTAATGTTGATGTTGTATTGATTAGTGATATATGGAAAAAATCTCATAATTGTATTAAAAAATTAGGCTTAGATTCTACAGACTCAACTCCACGAGAAATTTATCAAGCTCTAATAAATTATAGTGATGCTAAGAACCTATTAAAAAATTGTGAATATGTGGCGGTTGCTATTGGTGATGAAATAATATCTCTCAATATAAAAGATTTAAAACAAGATAAAGCGAATTCTTCTACGTTTGAAATGAGATCTCTTCATTTTATGCGCCAGGCTTTACTGAATGAAATTGAAGCTCGCTATGTAGTGTCTTCAGTTTCTAGGGATAAATTAGCTCAATTAATGAAGTGGTTGCGCCATAGAATTTAATCAATGTTCGCAGTAGGTTTTATTTTTTAAAACTAAATCTACCGCTTCATCTATATCATCTGTAATTGTATAAATACTTTCATCTCCAGGAGTAATTAATTGCTCTTTGTCTCGCATTTCGGTGCAAATAAATTCATTAAATAAATGCCAAAATTCTGACCCAAATAAAACAATAGGAGCTTTTGTGGTTTTACCAGTCTGAACTAGTGTTAGAATTTCGCCGAGTTCATCTAGTGTTCCAAATCCCCCTGGAAAAAATATGTAAGCATCTGCGTAAAGTGTCATGACTATTTTTCGTGGTGCAAAATGCTGAAAAGAGAAAGAATCAGTTGTATGGCTATTTAGACTTTGTTCATGTGGAAGCTTTATATTAAATCCAACAGAGTTGCCATTTGCCTCAAAAGCTCCACGATTACTAGCTTCCATTATTCCGCCACCGCCACCAGTTATTATAGTGTAACCTTGGTTTGATAATTTCTTTGCAATTGCCATGGCTAGTTTGTAGTATTTATTAGTCTCTTTAATTCTTGCAGATCCAAAGATGGTGACCGTTTTGTGATATTTACGTAATACTTCATATCCAGAACGTATTTCGTTTTCTACCTCGCCAAGTCTAAACATTGCTGATTGTAGTAAAATTTCGCGTGGTGCGCAGAAACGTTGTCCATCGTCTGTAGTGTTAGGTAAGTTTGTGGATGGCTTCATCTTATTATCCTTTTATATTCTATTTTCTGAAATTAAACACTCTTCTTAGTATAGCATAGTATTTTATATAATAACCATTCTATACAAAAGCTATACGACATGGTATTATCATATCAATAATAGACTATCAAGAGAGGGTTATTTCATGCAACAATCTGAAGGGATAAACAAAAAAACTACAGTAATAATTTCTATTTTAGTTGTATTATTATTGGCTTCGGTTGGCTTGTCTGTATACTTATTATTAGATAAGTACAAAGGATCTGATAATAAAAATATAACAAATCAGAATAATCTCGAAGGTTACAAGAACGATAGAAAGAACACACCACAGTCTAACAATAATAAAATAGCTGAAAAAACTTTAAAGTATAAGGAATTTTGTGGTCAATACGAGAAGATGTGTTTCACTTATCCTGAAAATTGGTCTGTAAGTACTGAGCCTGCAACTGTTAGTGGAACTGATGTAAAAACAGATAAAGTTTTTGTAGCTAGTCCCGATAAAAAAATAAAGCTTAAATTTTTTGCTGGAGTTTATGGTATTGGTGCGGGTCCATGCGATTCTAATCAAAAGATAATTATCAAAAACTCTAAACTTTCAAAGTTACACTTGTCTAATCCTAAGTTACTAAATAAGACTTATGCAATTTCTGGAGTAATTCCAAATTATAAGGATGGTAAATATGCTAATTTCCTAATGTTATCTAACAAGGATGAACAAGGAAATGGGCTTACTCCGGGAGAATATAATGGTTGTCAATTACATCTTGCTCAATTACTACAAGTTAATACTATAGCTAAATATGAATTTATTCCTTACCTTTATTTCATGACAAATTCTTTTTATCATGATGATGAAGATAATGTAGAACTATTTTCAACACGAGAAGAAGCTGAAGCCTCACTTAGCTCTGATAATTACAAAAAAGCATTTGATATATTGGCTAGTGTACGTTATCAAGAATAAATGCTAATATTAAAATAATAGTGGAGTTTAAGTTAAAATCGAAATACAAACCAACTGGAGACCAGCCAGAGGCGATTAAAAGTCTTACTGCTGGTCTTTTCCGTGGTGACAGAGAACAGACTCTACTTGGGGTTACAGGTAGTGGAAAAACTTTTACCATGGCAAATATAATTGCTAATTATCAAGCCCCCACTTTAGTTTTAGCGCACAATAAAACTCTAGCAGCTCAACTTTATAGCGAATTTAAGCAGTTTTTTCCAGAAAATGAAGTCCATTATTTTGTAAGTTATTTTGATTATTATCAGCCCGAAGCTTATATTGCGAGTAGTGATACATATATAGAAAAAGATTCTAAAATTAATGATGAAATAGATCGCTTGCGGCACGCTGCTACTACAGCTCTTCTGACTCGTTCAGATACTATAATCGTAGCGAGCGTTAGTTGTATTTATGGCATTGGTTCACCTGATACTTATGCTGATATGTCTATTGATATTAAGATGGGTGAGCATCGCCGCCAGGACAAATTTATCCGCCAATTAACAGATATTCAATATCAGCGTAATGATATTGATTTCGATCGTGGAATCTTTAGGGTTAAGGGTGACGTTGTTGATATATTTCCCGCGGGTATGGATCAAGCTTATAGGATAGAGTTTTTTGGTGATGAAGTCGATAGAATAACGAGACTTAATCCTTTAACTGGAGAAATTACAGGTGAACCAAGGCAAATTTCTATCTTTCCTAATAGTCATTATGCTACTCCAAAAGAAATGATCATGAAGGCCATTGAAGGCATAAAGAAGGAGTTTGAGGATAGATTAGCTTGGTTTGAAAGAAATCATAAATTCTTAGAAGCTCAGCGGTTATCGCAACGCACTAAGTATGATTTAGAAATGCTTGAACAAACAGGATTTGTCAAAGGTATAGAAAATTATAGTCGGTATTTAAGTAATCGTGAGCAGGGCGAGCAGCCAGCAACTTTAATTGATTATTTCCCTGATGATTGGTTGCTTTTAGTTGACGAATCTCATATGACATTACCTCAGGTTAGGGGGATGTATAATGGAGATCGTGCACGTAAAGAGGTTTTGGTTGAACATGGATTTCGCTTGCCTAGCGCGTTAGATAATCGACCTCTCAAATTTGAAGAATTTTATAATCATATTAATCAAGCTATTTATATTTCCGCTACACCTGGTGATTATGAACTTCAGCACAGCTCAACATTGGCAAGGCAGATTATTCGTCCAACTGGGCTACTTGATCCAGAGATTGATATAAGACCAACTGAAGGTCAGGTTGACGATCTAATTAAAGAAATACGTGATCGCATTAATAAAAAACAGCGTGTTCTTGTTACTACTTTAACTAAACGTATGGCTGAAGATTTGAGTGCATATCTTCAAGAACTTGGTATAAAAACAGCGTATATTCATAGCGAAATTGATACTCTTGAGCGTGGTGATATTCTGCGAGATCTAAGATCTGGTGTTTATGATGTATTAGTTGGTATTAATTTGTTACGAGAAGGGTTAGATTTACCCGAGGTAAGTTTAGTTGCGATTATGGATGCAGATAAAGAGGGTTTTTTACGTAGTGAGAGTGCTCTCATTCAGACTATTGGTAGAGCTGCCCGTCATGTTGAAGGTAAAGTTTTGATGTATGGTGACGTAATAACTAGGAGTATGCGTCTAGCTATTGATAAAACAAATTCTCGGCGAAAATTACAACAACAATATAACTTAGAGAATAATATTACACCTCGTGGGGTCAATAAGGCGATTGATGAGGGTCTTCGTGCGATAATTCCACAAAAGGATAATGAGAAACCAAAAATTGATCTAAAAAAGATTCCAAAAGAAGAATATGGAGCTTTAGTCAAAGATTTAACTAACCAGATGAATTTAGCTAGTGCTAATTTGGAATTTGAAAAGGCTGCTGAATTACGTGATTTAATTGCTGAAATTCGCAAGAAACAATAATAATTATGCTAAAATATATATAAATTATGTACCCAAATCAATATCCGAACCAACCTTATAATACACAGCCTCAAACTTTGCCGAAAAAATCATCCGCAACTAAGATTATTTTCATATTGATGATAACCACAGGATTTTGTTTATTTATCAGTGTTGGTGTATGGATATTTTGTGCGTCAAAAAGCTCATCGGATAATGGAAAAACTCCAAATGAAATGGCTGCGCTACTCGATACCAAAGATAGCGCCCCGTTGAATCAGGAAGTCAAGTCTAATTTGGGTGTGTCGGTAAAATATAATAGTCGAGAATTAATGGCTTTTGGGTTTGCTGATGGTTCTACTTTTTCTGGCGATGATTTGGACGAAAAACGAGATTACGGCGTTATTCGAATTCGACCCGTTGAAACAAATCAAGCTGCGCGGGATGAAATTACGTTGGTTAGCCCTGAGCTTAGGATTACATCCACTAGTGATAAAAAATACTGGGAAAAATTATTAGGGAAAGAAGGTTATAAAAATCTTTCAAAGATTGATGCCTTGATAAAATCAAATAATGAGCAACGATCATCTGATAATCGATCAATTGAAATTAGCTCCAGTAAAGATATAAATTTTAAAGATTTTAAATACAAAAAAGTTAGCTATACCAATAAAGATGAACGCTATGGAGTAACTAGCTTGCGACGCGAAGATTGTTATTTTACTATCCAAAACGATAGGCCTTATATTGCATGTATTGATAATATCAGAGCTATGAATTTTAGTGTGGCTTCTCAATTAGAACAAGTATTAATGAATATTAGTTATAGTAAGCCAAGCGAAGATAGTATAGTAGATAAAGCTGATGATTCAGATAATAATACCATGACTGACAGTAAAAAAGAATCTATTGCTAAGTCTGATGTAGATACAGTAAAAAGCGACAATAAAAATAAGAAAGATAATAAAACTATTAGTAACAATATTTCATCATATCTTTCTTCAACTAGTAGTTTTCGTAACTTTGCTAGTGTAGTCCCGTCGGTAGTGCGAACGGGAATGTTATATTGTGCAGATATAAAATTGACCCTACCAGACGGTAAGATTGGAACGCAGCTCACTGGCGCCTGTGTAGAAAAGGCTGGAAGTGGATTCTTTATATCTAGTGATGGTATGATTGCGACTGCCGCAAGTAATATTAACGTCACTCCGCGTGAAGCTATAAGAGCATATATAACAAACCCTTCTAATGTAGAACAAGCATCAGAGAGGTTAGGTCGTATTTTGCAATATATGCTTGAATCTAAATTATTAATGCAAACCGATGTCGATGCAATTAATTCTGGATTATCTGAGCGTAATCAAGATATTATAGAAAAAATTTATATGTTGGCTGATATGATAGATAACGATAAAATATCCTTAGAGCGCGAAAAGTATTCCTATGCAGTTCAGACTTCTGACAAGCCGATAGCTATTAATAGAAAGAATAATGGTAGTCTCGAATTTAATTATTCAGATAATGTGCTTGAAGCTGAAATGATAAGTAAAAAATATGATGCTGAAAAGAGTCAAACAGATATATTTAAAGGCGATAACCTTAAGAACGATGTTAGCATCTTGAAACTGAAGAAGACTGGGTCTTATCCAGCGGTTCTATTAGCTGGGTCGTCAACTGTTCCAAAAGATAGCTTAGTTGGCATAATCGGTATGCCCATGTATTCATCTGGGTCTATCTTGACAGGTCAATTGCGATCAACAGCTATGTTTAAACAGGGTGAAGCAAAACAGACTTTTGCTGGAGGTGATGCTCAGCGTTTACTAGTTTTAAACTCACCGTTACATTCAGGCATGGCAGGTTCACTTGCTATTAATAGCGAAGGGCGAGCCATAGGTGTGGCTTCATATAATACCGCTCAATGTCCTAATGGTGATTGTATATCTGGATCAGTTATTAGAGATATATCTGAAGTTAAACTGATTGTCAAAGATAATAATAAAGTTATAAATAACTCAAGTGTGGTATCTGATTTATGGAACAATGCATTAAATGAGTTGATTCGTGGTAACTACAAAAAAGCTACAGACCAATTTATTAGTGTGTCGCGGCAATATCCACAAAATTACTTAGCGAAGAGTTTTGCTGATTTTTCTAAATCTCAAATTGGAAAGGATACTGATACTTCTGTTATGAATATAGGCGTATCAATTTCTAGGCTAGTTACTATAGTATCTGCAATTTTTCTACTATTACTTATTATTATACGTTTATTTATACGTTTATTTATACGCCCCCAGGCGGTTTCTCAATATGGATATATGAACGGGTCTGGCGGAGCGGTGGGTAATGCTTTCCAACAATCTCAGCAAACTATATATCCAGCCCAGGCTTCAAATCCATCAGGTGTATATCCAAATCAGAGTTATAATCAGCAGCCACCAGTTACACCATCACAATACCCCTCAGGATATAATCCTAATCCTTATAGTAATCCCCAAAATAATCAAACTCCACCACCCGCAGGTAATCAAAATTCGCAATACTCCCAAGATGACAACTACAGATATTAGTATGTGTGCAGTAATGGTATAATATATGTATGACAAAAATTACCAAAGATACTGTAAAGAAGATGGCTCAACTTGGCAATATCGAGATTACGGAAGATGAAGCTAATAGTTTTGCTTTAGATATTGAGCGCACTCTAGCTTATATTGATCAGCTAAAAGAGCTAGATACGGATTCAATAGAACCAACATATCAAGTAACGGGTTTAAAAAATGTTTGGCGCAAAGACGTTATAGAGAAACCATCACCATCGCGTGATGATTTGTTGCAATGTGCTGGTAATAATATTTTAAATTCACAGATAAAGGTACCTAAAGTATTATGAATATTGCCGATGTGAAATCAAGAATTGCAGAAAATGGAGCGGTTACTGAAATTGAAACTGCGATAAAAAAGGCTGAAGAAAGCTCTGGCTATAATGTATTTTTACATATATCTAGGGATAGGGCTATAGAACGGGCGAAAAAGGTTGATAGTGGCGAAATAAAAGGTAGCCTTGCTGGCGTGCCTTTTGCTGTTAAAGATAATTTTTTACATTTTGATGGCGCTACGACTGCCGCTAGTAGATTATTAAGTAATTTTACTGCCCCACTTCAATCAGAGGCTATTGAGCGTCTTGAGAGCGAAGGTGCAATATGTGTAGGCTCTGTAAATTTAGATTCATTTGCTCACGGTGGAAGTACTGAAAATTCGGCATTTGGTGTTACAAAAAATGCTATAGATTCTACTACGGTTGCTGGCGGTAGTAGTGGCGGTTCTGCTGTTGCTGTTGCACTGGATATTGTACCATTTACACTTGGTACGGATACTGGCGGATCAATTCGTCAACCCGCAAGCTTCAATGGAGTGGTTGGGTTCAAGCCAACTTATGGAACTGTTAGCCGTTATGGAGTTATTGCTATGGCTAGTAGTACTGATACCATTGGCGTTTTATCATCTAATATTAAAGATACTGAAAGTGTAATGTCTATTATCTCTGGAGAGGACAAAAAAGATATGACTACGCTTCCAGATTTTTTTGCTCCAAAAAATATACCAAACGGTAAGAAAAAGATTGCTGTAATTGAAGAATTTATTACTGAAGGTGTAGATCCTGGTGTAAGAAATGTTGTAGAAAATGCTATTAGGGTATATGAAAAATCAGGTTATGTAATCGAAAAGATTAGCCTGCCTATGATTAAATATGCGCTTGCTATTTATTATGTAGTAATTCCTGCTGAAATCAGTTCCAACTTATCACGCTACGATGGAATTCGTTACGGTAACCGAGCCGAAGGGCTGATGGGACTAGAAGAAGTTTATGCAAAAACTCGTAGTAATGGATTTATGCCAGAAAATAAGCGTAGAATTATGATCGGAAACTATGTACTTTCGAGTGGATATTTTGACGCATATTACCAAAAAGCCCAAAAAGCACGTACACTTCTAATAAAAGAATTTACTAAAGCATTAGATAATTATGATGCTTTGATAGGTCCTGTTGCGCCAACTCCAGCTTTCAAAATTGGTAGTAAAAGCTCTGATCCTTTGACGATGTATCTTGAGGATATTATGACAGTACCAGCTAGTTTGGCTGGTCTACCATCAATTAGTGTTCCAGCTGGTTTTTCTGAAGGTATGCCGGTAGGGTTGCAATTAATTGGCAAACAAAAAGATGATGCAAATATATTATCTTTAGCTCGTATCCTAGAGGAGACTGAAAAATGATATCTTCTAATGCGGTTACTATCATATTAATGTTTGCAATAATATTGATTATTGGTGGCGCAATATTAATTGCAATAGTGATGCGTGGCGGTAAAAAAATTGATCAAGATAAATACCGTTCTTATTGGTTGAAGATTGAAAATTCATTACAAAGAGATCAAGAAGCGAGTTATCATTTGGCAATTTTAAATGCTGATAAATTACTAGATAGCGCCATGAAAGATTTAGGTTATAAGGGAACTACAGCGGGCGAAAGACTGAAAAGAGCGAGTAGAGTTTTTTCAAATCTTAATGCAGTATGGGCGGCACATAAATTGCGTAATCGTATCGCCCATGAACCAGATGTAAAGATTGATTACGTAACCACACGCCGAGCCTTGGCTAGCTTTAAAAAAGCCCTAAAAGACATAGGAGCAATTTAATGAGTAAATATGATAAATATGAAATGACAATTGGTATTGAATGTCACGTACAACTTGCAACTAGTACAAAATTATTTAGTTCAGCTGATAACGATTCTCGTTTTGCCGAGCCAAATTCAAACGTTAATGCTATTGATTATGGGCTACCGGGTATGCTTCCTGCACTCAATCGTCATGCTGTTGATCTAGCAATAAAAGCCGGTAAAGCTCTTGGTAGTAAAATTGCTTTAGTAAGTAATTTTGATCGAAAGCATTATTTTTATCCAGATCTACCAAAAGGATACCAAACTACTCAGATGTATAATCCAATAATAGGAGCTGGTGAGATTGAAGCTCCTCTTGAAGATGGTGGTACTGTTAAAGTGCGAATTCACCATGCCCATATGGAAGAGGACGCTGGAAAACTTACTCATTATGGCGATTACAGCTTGGTTGATTTAAATAGAGCAGGTACTCCTTTGATAGAGATAGTCTCGGAGCCAGATATTCATAGTGCAGCTGAGGCGCGAGCTTATGCGGTTGAACTTTATCGCCGTATGACTTATGCAGGTGTAACTCACGGTGATTTATATCATGGTAATATGCGTTTTGATGTAAATATTAGCGTGGCACTTAAGGATTCTAATAAACTTGGCAAACGTACTGAGATTAAAAATCTAAATTCATTCCGTAGTGTTGAGCGTGCGGCAGCTTATGAATTTAAGCGTCAGGTCGATATCATTGAAGACGGTGGCGCGGTTAAGCAAGAGACTCGTGGCTGGAACGATGATAAACAAATAACGATCAGCCAGCGCAGTAAGGAAGATGAACAAGATTATCGATATATGCCAGATCCTGACATTCCACCTATCGTGCTAACTCAAGAGGAGATAGATAAAATTCAATCAACTGTGCCATATTTACCAGATTTTTATCGTAAAAAATGGCAGGTACTAAATCTTGATAAGTCTGTAATAAATTCTTTGCTAGATAACCAAAAATACGCTATTGAAATATCTGAAATTCAGGATAATGCAGGTGATTCAATTGCTAAACGGGTTGCACATTGGTTTGCTAGTGCTGTGTCTGGTAATGAAGAGGATAATATTGACTTACCAGAAAAACAGGACCTAATTGACCTTGCTCAGATGTCTGAGAAAAATGAAATTAGTAGTACAAGTGCAAAAGAATTATTTCATGATTTACTTAAGGGTGCGACTGATCCACATAAACTTGCTGAAGAAAGAAATTTACTACAAGTATCTGACGAAGCGGCAATAGCGAAAATTGTTGACGAAGTTATGAATGACCCTTCTTCTGCTAGCTCTATTGCTGATATAAAAGCTGGGAAAGAGAAAGCTATAGGGTATTTAGTCGGACAAGTTATGAAGCGATCTAGAGGTAAGGCAAATCCAGCTTTGGCTCAAAAATTAATAAGAAATCGCTTGTAATATTTTGATTTTTTGAAAATAATTCAAAATATAATAAAATAAGTGATACAAGATAATTTATTATCAAATACGGAATACTTATATTACTAAGGAGTTAATGTGAAACAGCCAACTAAAGCTATTATATGCGCTGCTGGTCTGGGTACAAGGTTTTTACCACAGACAAAGGCAATGCCAAAAGAAATGTTACCTATTATTGATAGACCTGTTATTCAGTTAATTGTTGAAGAAGCTGTTGCAGCTGGAGTAACTGAAATAATAATTGTAACAGGAAGTACGAAGCGTACCATCGAAGATCATTTTGATCGTAGTGATGAGCTTGAGGCTGAGCTAAGAGAAAAAGGCAAACATGATAAAGCTGATCAAATCAAAAAGATTGCTGAAATGGCTAATTTCGTGTATGTTCGCCAAAAGGGTTCGCCAAAAGGTAATGCGCGTCCAGTGCTTAATGCGCGTCATTTAATTGATGATGATGAGCCATTCTTTGTATTTTTTGCAGATGACTTTTTCCGTAGTGACGTTCCTCGCGCTGTTCAACTTTTGGAAGCACATAAAGCAACGGGTAAATCTGTCATTTCTTTGATTAAGGTTGATAAGAAAGATGCCGATAAATATGGTATGGCTGCAATTAAGAGCGAGGGTAGCAACAACGCATATCAGCTAACTCAATTAATCGAGAAACCTGGCGAAGAAAATTCTCCGAGTGACCTTGCTAGCGTTGGTGGATATTTATTAACGCCAGATATTTTACCTATTATCGCGGAAGAAAAAATTGATAAAAACGGTGAAATTACGTTAGCTGATAGCATTAATGAGCTCGCTCAAAAAGATGAAGTTTACGGTAGAATTATTGATGGCGTCTGGCATGATACGGGCGATCAGTTAAAATATATAAAAGCAGTTATTGATGTGGCATTGTCTAGCGATATTTATGGCGATCAACTAAATCAATATCTAAAAGAGAGGATCTAAATGGATAGCGCAGTGGTAATTCTTGTTATTGTAGTTTCTGCTGCGCTGGTCTTTCTTTTGGTCCTATCTATAATTTTGGCAATTATATTGATAAGGATTAGCCGTCGAATAAAAAATATCGCTGATAGGGCAGATATGATCGCTAATCATACTAATGAAACTGTAGCTAATATCGGTAAAGTTACTAATGCTATAAATCTAATTAAACTTATCGTTGCTGCTATAAATGTATTTAGTAAAAATAAGACCAGAAGTCGAAGAGGTTAAATCAATCAATTTATAAAATAGAGGACTGATCTTTAAAGTAGTCCTCTATTTTAGTATGGTATAATTATTATAATTATGGCTGCTGCGGAGGTAAAAGAAAAACACGATATTGGGCGTATGCTAAAAGCATCTGATTATGTTCATTTACATAATCATACTCACCATAGTTTACTTGATGGATTGACTAAGATACCTGATCTTGTAAATAGAGTAAAAGAAATGGGTATGGAGGCTTGTGCTATAACCGATCATGGAACGTTAAGCGGTGCTATTGAGTTCTATAAGGAGGCTAAAAAAGCTGGGATAAAGCCAATTATTGGAATGGAGGCTTATGTGGCTGCACGAGGCAGAGCCGATCGCGATCCTCAAAAAGATAAGGCTAGATATCATTTAGTTCTCTTAGCAATGAACCACAAGGGCTACCAAAATCTTATGCGACTTTCGACAATAGCCAACTTGGAGGGGATGTACTATAAACCCCGTATCGATCATGAGATATTAGAAGAATATAATGAAGGGTTACTAGTTCTTTCTGCTTGCGCTAGTGGCGAAATTGGTGAGAATTTACGGGACGATAACTATGAAGAAGCTAAAAGGATTGCCTCTTGGTACAAGAGTGTTTTTGGTGATAGATATTATCTTGAGCTTCAGGATCATGGTCATCCTGATTGTCCAAGTAGATGGGACGTTCAGACGCGAATAAACGAGCACATAGAAAAGCTTGCCGACGAACTTGGTATTGAATGTGTTATATCTAGCGATGGTCATTACTTGAGCCATTCAGACCAGGATGCGCACGAGATTTTACTTTGTGTTGGAACCGGCTCTTATCTTAGTGATGAAAAACGTATGAGTTTAAAAGATTTTGAGCTTCATGTTACAGACCCAGCAGATATAATTGAGCGATGGAATAAAACAAATCCCCGCGCAGTTGCTAACACTAAAAATATTGCTGATAGATGCAATCTAGAGATCGAGCTTGGTAAGATTTTAATTCCAAAATTTCCTACGCCTAATGGTGAAAGTGAAAAGGAGTATTTAGATCACCTTGTTTATAGTGGCATGGCGGCACGTTATGCTGATATGGATCTAGATGAAGCTAAAAAACTTACTAATAAAGAGTTACGTGCCAAACTTACTAAAGAGCAAATTGATCGATTAGATATGGAACTTAGCGTGTTAGATAATATGGGTTATAACGGATATTTTCTAATAGTGCAGGATTTTATAAATTGGGGAAAAAGTCAGGGTATCATTTTTGGGCCAGGACGAGGCTCAGCTGCAGGATCAATTATTGCTTATGCTCTAAATATTACTGATCTTGATCCATTGAAATATGACTTACTTTTTGAGCGATTTCTAAATCCAGACCGAGTTTCGATGCCTGATATTGATATAGACATCCAGGATACGCGTCGTAATGAAGTTATAGAATATTGCGCAAATAAATACGGTCATGAGCGAGTTGCTAATATTTGTACTTTTGGTACAATGGCTGCTCGTGCATCTGTGCGTGATGTGGCTCGAGTGTTACAAGTTCCATACGGTGAATCTGATAGATTAGCCAAGTTAATACCTCCACCAGTTCAGGGAAGACATGTACCGATCAAAAAAACTCTAGTAGAAGATGCTGATTTAAAGCATGAGTACGAGACTAATCCAACCGCTAAAACAGTGTATGATTTTGCTAGTCAGCTTGAAGGCACTATACGTTCGCATGGAGTTCATGCTGCGGGGGTAGTGATAGCCCCTGATGATATTGTTAAATTTGCCCCTCTTGAAATTGCTCAGAAAGGTGTTGTAGCTACTCAATACCCTAAAGATCCAATTGAGGAGTTGGGGCTTTTGAAGATGGACTTTTTAGGTCTTTCTAATCTTTCTATTATCAAGAATGCGCTTCGTATTATTCGTAAGGTTTACGAAACTAAAATTAATCTTTCTGATTTACCCTTGGATGATAAAGAGACTTATGATCTATTCCAACGCGGCGATACGACTGGAGTATTTCAGCTTGAATCTGCTGGAATGAAGCGTTATTTGCGTGAGCTAAAGCCCGAAGTTTTTGAAGATATTATTGCTATGGTGGCGCTATATAGACCAGGACCAATGCAGTTTATAGATAGCTTTATTAAACGTAAACATGGAGAGGAAGATATTATATATCTTCATCCTGGTATGGAAAATTCCTTGAAAAATACTTATGGTATCCTGGTTTATCAGGAGCAGTTTATGCAGATTAGCAAGGAATGGTGTGGATTTACGGGTGGTCAGGCAGATACTTTACGTAAAGCTGTTGGTAAAAAGAAAATTGCTTTAATGCAAAAAGTTAAACCAGAGTTTGTTGAAGGTGCAATAAAGATAGGTCATGCCACAAAAGAAATAGCTGAAACTTTTTGGGATCAGCTAGAAGAATTCGCTAACTATTGTTTTAATAAATCACATGCTGCGTGTTATGGATTAATTGCTTATTGGACTGCATATCTTAAAGCACATTATCCTGATGCTTTTATGGCGGCATTAATGACTAGCGATCAGGATGATACCGAACGTCTTGCTATTGAAATGGCGGAATGTAAGCGTATGGGAATAGACGTTCTTAGTCCGAGTGTGAATGAATCTTTCGTAGAGTTTGCGGTGGTTCCTAATGAAAATAAAATACGCTTTGGTATGGCTGCTGTTAAAGGTGTGGGAGTAGCTGCCGTAGAAGAGGTTTTGCGTGCTCGTGAACAAGGCAAGTTTGTGGGTGTAGAAGACTTCGCTAAGCGAGTATCGACTAGTAAATTTAATCGCAAGGCTTGGGAATCATTAATTAAGAGCGGAGCATTTGATGAATTTGGCGACCGTTCTGATTTGCTTTACAATCTTGATGCAATTACAGCATTTGCAAGCAAGTTGCAAAAGGAAGCAGCTACTGGGCAAACTGATTTATTCGGCTTTTTGGGTGATAACTCTGCTAATGTAAATCCTACTATGAACTTACAAATTTCTCCTGTAAAACATTCTGATAAAGAACGTCTAATGTGGGAACGTGAGCTTATGGGTCTTTATATTAGCGCTCATCCATTAGATAGCTTCGCTGTTTATTTAAGTGAACAAACTCAGCCATTAACGCAATTGAAACCAGATTTCGATGGGCGAGAGATGACTATTGGCGGCATAATTACTAATGTGCGTACTATAATTACAAAAAGTGGTACTAAAATGGCTTTTGTGTCGTTGGAAGATAAGTTTGGTGAGGGCGAAGTTGTTATTTTTCCTAATTTGTTTGAGCAGGTTGGAGCTAAATTGGTGCAAGACGCCGTAATTCGCGTAACTGGTAAAAATTCAGCTCGCGACCGTGATGGCAACTTAGGTAGCGAAAGTAAAATGATTGCTAATGAGATAGTTGTTATCGATGACAAGGAAATTAATAGTTATGAGTCGACTGGTCGTAAAATGGAAGGTCCAAAAGTTGCGAGCTCTGTTAAAAGGGAGCGTAAAGTCCAATATAATATCAAAAGGTCAAATAATTCTTCGGCGACTCTTAAAGTAAAAACCGCAAAAAAACAACAGAAAAATACCTATACATCATTCACCCCAGATGTGGTTAAACCGTTAACTATAAAGAAACTTTATGTGCAAATAAAAAATCCAGATGATAGCGAATCGCTGATGGTATTAAAAAAAGCCTGCCAAGAGCACCCTGGCTCGACTGAGATAATTTTAGTTTTAGGAGAGGATAAAAAATCTGCAATTCGTCTACCGTTTAAAGTTGATGATGACCAGGCGTTTTTAAGTATCCTTGTTTCGCAACTGGGCGAGGAATCGGTTATCCTAAAGTAGTGTTAGATGATATAAGGCTATTCCAGCTGCAACACTGACATTGAAAGATTCTTTTTTGCCAAACATTGGAATTTCTAGTAAATAATCACACTGCATTAATGTATTTTGACTAATTCCATCAACCTCCTCACCTAGTATCAAGGCTATCTTGTTGTGAGGCCTATAGTTTGGCAACTTTATCGACGATTCGTTTTGTTCTAATCCTATAATTTTATAGCCTTGGTTTCTGAGTGTTTCTATTGGAGGTGTTTCGCAATGTCTGAATTTAACTAGTTTTTCTGCACCTAAAGCAGTTTTATGCATTTGATTAGTAATTTTTTCATGAATATGTGGTAGACGATTGTCATGTAGAGGAAGGGATGGGTAAGGTGTATATCCACTGCATATTATCTCTTTAATACCAAAACCTTCAGCTGTTCTAAAAATAGATCCAATATTGTGAATTGAACGTATATTGTGTGCTATTACTACTAGGTCTGTCATATTGATAGTATTATATCATAATATTAATTAGCAAATCTCAAGTATGACATCGTCTTTATGCTTTGTTATAATTAGTGTAATGGACGAAGAAAAAATTCAAATTGTACGCCGCCAGAATGATGAAGATGCGACTAGAAAGCGAGCTTCTATTCTTGGTCTGCAATATCTTGATGCTCGTGAAATTGAGCAGACCTTACCTTTAATTCACGATCTTATTAGTATACAAGAAATGCATACCAATCGAATCATACCTCTTATGGTTAATGAAGAAGCTAATACTTTTAGATTTGCCGTCACTAGTACAACGCCTCAGAGTGTACTTAAAAACATGACTAGGGAGTATGAAGATGATGGTCGTACTATTCAATTTTTCTTGATTAGCCAATCTGCCTATAACGTTTTTATGAATAGATATGACCCTCCTAAAGAGATTGTGTATGATGATATTGAAATTGCTAAGGATGGTGATAGTGAAACTATTGCGAGTGTAAGCCAGACTTTAAATTCTGTTGGTACTGATAGAGTTTTTGATTATCTGGTTGATCAAGCTGACAAATTGGGCGCAAGTGACATTCATATTGAAAATCAGCGTACATATATACGCGTGAGAATGCGTGTAGATGGAGCTTTACATCCAGTGGCGAACCTAGAAAAAGATCGTTACCGTGTTTTGATGGCGGCATTAAGTTCTAGGGCTAATATATCCACCGCATCTACTAAACCGCAATCTGGTCATATGAATAAGGAAGTGTCAAGAGACGGAGTTACTCATCTATTAAATTTACGCGTAGAAGCAGTTCCAACTTTATATGGTCAAGATGTAGTAATGCGTCTATTTAATTTTGATACTTCACAGCTAAATCTAGATTTTCTTGGTATTGCAGATAAGGAGCGTCACGAGATTGATGAAATAATTAGCCATCCGCGCGGTATGGTTATGATGGTTGGTCCAACTGGTAGTGGTAAATCTACAACCCTTTATAGCATATTAAACGCCTTGAATACGGATGATCGTAAGATTATTACATTGGAAGATCCAATTGAAAATAGTATACCTGGAATAACACAGATACCTATAGATACTACTGGCGGGCAGCAATTTGCTGACGGTTTACGTAGTGTGCTGCGCTTAGATCCAGATGTTGTTATGGTTGGTGAGATTCGTGACCAAGAAACGGCTCGTACGGCTATCCAAGCATCTATTACTGGGCATTTAGTTCTATCTTCCTTCCATGCTAATTCTACTAGTGCTGCATTTAGTCGAATTATTGATATGATTGGTCAAAATCCTATTTTTAGCTCATCTGTTAGATTACTAATTGCTCAGCGATTAGTGCGTCGTCTTTGGGATGATAGCAAAGAGGCATATGAGCCAGATGATACGGTGCGCCGTTGGGTAAAAAACGTTTTAAAGGATTTACCTCCCTCTATTGAATGTCCAGATCTAGATACATTTAAATTATATCGACCTGTACCTACACCAGAAGTTCCTTTTGGATATAAAGGGCGAATGCCTGTGATGGAGCAGATGGTTGTTACAGAGGAAATTCAGAAGTTCTTGCGTGGTGATGTTACAGAGGTTCATACCGAAGCTATAGAGGCTGCTGCTAGAAAGAACGGAATGGTGACTTTGCTTGAAGCGGGCGTGCTGGCGGCTTTAAGGGGTGAAACTACTCTTGAAGAAGTGAATAGAGTTATATAATAATTAAGCACTTTGCTTTATATAAATTAGTTGTAATTTCATTATATAAGAAAATAATACTAGCCCTTCTTTATAGGGCTAGTTTTGTGTGTAATTAAATTTAAGTTTATTTAATTACATTTGCGACAGTTTTTACTACTCTCTTGTCGAATGGTGATGGAATTATCTCAGATGCGCTTGGATTTTCAACAAGTTCGGCTATTGCTTCAGCTGCAGCAAGTTTATGTTGATCTGTAATTTTCTTAACACCATTATCAAGTGCACCACGGAAAATACCAGGAAAGGCTAAAGAGTTATTTATTTGATTAGCAAAATCGCTTCTACCTGTAGCTATAATGGCTGCGCCAGCAGATTTTGCCTCGTCTGGCATTATCTCTGGTGTTGGATTTGCTAGTGCAAAAATAATTGGGTCTTTCGCCATAGTTTTAACCAATTCTGATGTGAGCAATCCTGCTCTTGAAACTCCTATAAATATATCTGAGCCGCTAAGCGCGTCTTGTAACGACCCGCTTTGTGAAGAATTAATGTAATCTAAAAGAATTGTTTTTTCTGTATTTAAATCAGTTCTATTTTTATTAATAATGCCACGGCTATCAACAGCAAGAATATTTTTAATTCCATATAAGTTTAACAGTTTAATAATTGCAGTACCAGCAGCACCTGCGCCAACCACCGTAATTTTACAGTCAGTTAACTTACGATTAGTTAATTTTGCTGCATTAATTAATCCAGCAAGTACAACTATAGCTGTGCCGTGCTGATCATCGTGGAACACAGGAATGTCTAATTCTTTTTTTAACCTTTCTTCAATTTCAAAACATTTTGGTGCAGCAATATCCTCTAGATTGATAGCTCCAAAACTTGGTGCAATAGCTTTGACTGTCTTGATAATCTCATCAGGCTCATGGACATCTAAAACTATAGGTACACTATCCACGTTTGCAAAGTGTTTTAATAAAAGCGCTTTACCTTCCATTACTGGCATAGCTGCCTTAGGTCCTAAGTTACCTAAACCAAGAATAGCTGATCCGTCGCTTATTATTGCTACTAGATTGTTAGTCCAAGTGTAATCAGGTAGACTTTCTGGATTTGCTGCAATTATTCGACTGATTTCTCCAACACCAGGTGTATAATAGGCGCTTAACCTGTCACGATTTAATTCTTCTTGGTCGCGTATTTGTGTGGTAATTTTACCTTTATATTTTTTATGTAATTCTATAGCTAGTTTATTGTAATCCATACAATCTATTATACTAGAATATACTATTAGTTTAAAATATCGGATTAGCCGAAACGATAAATATTGTGTATGTAATTTAACTATGTTATAATTACTGCAATTGTATCTATTTTAATGTTAAAGTTAAAGTGTCGTGAATTCATTGTGTGGAGCCGCAGAGATACAACTGCGTGGCCAGCTAGTTGATGTAGCGAACCTGATGAGTGAAAGGTTAGACTTATATGAGTTTTGCATTGATTCAAAAAGTAAACGAAAAGCAAAAGAAACATGCTATAGTTGATGTTCGTAGCGGCGATACTGTGCGTGTTTCACAGCGTATTAAAGAAGGTAATAAAGAGCGCGTTCAGGTTTTTGAAGGTGTAGTTATTCGTACTGATAATAAAGATAGCCACACTAGCCGAATTACCGTACGTAAAATAGCTAGCGGTGTTGGTGTAGAAAAAAGCTTTTTAGTACATAGTCCTCTTGTTGAAAAGATCGAGATTGTGAGGCGTGCTAAGGTTCGTCGTAAGTTCTTGAGTTTCTTACGTGAACGTAGTGGTAAGAGTGCTCGTCTAAAGGCTGTAAAATTTGATCGTGAGGCAGTTAATACTTTACCAGATAGGTCAGTATCAAAAATAGAAGAAACTAAAGAGTCTGATGAGTCTAATAACAAAGAAGATAAATAGTTTATAAATATAAATAGTTTATAAATTGATAAACTCCGCGATCCGCGGAGTTTTTTGTAGTGTATAATATTTATTATGATTTTAGGGATAGATGAGGCCGGGCGCGGTCCTTGGGCTGGACCATTAGTAGTTGGTGCTGTGGTTTTGGGCGGAGCTTATATTAGTGGGCTAACTGATAGTAAAAAATTATCAAAAAATAAGCGCTCTCAAATATATCGCGAAATAGTAAATATGGCAAAATCATATAATACGGGCTGGGTTAGTGCGAAAGAACTTGATGAAATTGGTATGAGTGCTGCCTTAAGACTTGCATCTATTCGTGCTGTAAAGGGAATAAGAATCTCCTATAGTGAAATTATTATAGATGGTACGGTGAATTTTTTAGCTGAGACTGGAAAAGGTAATTATGTAAAGACTATGCCAAAAGCTGATCTTCTAATACCTAGTGTTAGCGCGGCTAGCATAATTGCTAAAGTTGAACGTGATAACTATATGGAAGAACTAGATAACTTATATGAAGACTACAAGTTTGGCTCAAATGCGGGTTATGGTACTGAAAAACATCGTCTAGCTATTGAAAAATTAGGCGTTACTCCTGAGCATCGTGTTAGTTTTAAACCTTTAAATAAATATGCAAAAGATTTAAACCGTAGTATATTTTGTAGAAATTCTTACGACATATCGTGTAAAAAGACTACTAAAACTACCAAGCAAATAGGTGACGCTGCCGAAAACTCCGTGAGTGAAAAGCTCATGAATAATGGTCATGATATTATTGCTCGTAATTGGCGTACGCGTTATTGTGAGATTGATATAATATCAAAAAAAGATAATACTTTATACTTTACAGAAGTAAAATATCGAAAAAATAATAATTTTGGCGATGGATTTGATGCTATAGATTCTAGAAAAGAAAAGCAGATTAGATTTGCGGCTGAGTTATTTTTAAGTAGAGTGTCGTATTTTCAAGATCTAGATATAAAATTACTAGTTGCAAACGTAATTAATGATGTAAATAATATTACAATTTTAGAAATTTAGAATTAATGAATAAAGAAAAAACATTTGCACAAAAAGTAATTGAGTACAATGATAAAATATCTAATATATCGATAGAATTACCTAAAGGATTTAGAATAGTTAATCCGTTTAATGGAGAAAATAGAACAAAAGTAAAAGATATATCTAAAATATTTTATACAAATTATTATGATGATAACAATAATCGTAGTTTGATAATAGGGAGTTCACCTACAAAAAGAGGAACAGGGGTGACAGGAATACCATTTGAAGATTCTATTAATTTGCAAAAAGAAACTGGAATATTAATTGATGAATATTATATAAGTAAGTCGTCATCAGAATTTATATATAATGTAATTGAAGAATACGGAGGAAGGAATGCGTTTTATTCTGATTTTTATATGAATTTTGTTTGTCCTATAGGAATAGTAAAAAACAGTGTGAAAGGAAATGAAATCAATTGTAATTATTATGAAAGTAAGAAACTAAAAGAAAAATTATATTCATTAATCATAACTAATATAGAAGAAATAATTAATTTAGGAATTAATAAAAAGGTCTGTTATTGTATAGGAAGCGGAGAAAATTATGCTTTTTTAAAAAAGGTAAATGAAAATTATAATTTTTTTGAAAAGATAGAACCACTGGAACATCCAAGATATATTATGCAATATAACTCAAAAAGAAAAGATGAATTTCTTGCGAAGTATTTGAGATTATTAAGACACGGTATAGAATAATCGCATAGAACATATGTCATATTTTACGCTATACTGTAAGTATGGGAAAACCATACAAGACTAATTACAGGGTCCGTAGACTAGTTGCGAGTATATTGCTGGCAATTATTTCTGTTTCTGGTGCTGTATATTTTAAGTCGCAAGAAGATTTAACTTCAAACACTATTAAAATTGAAAATAAGCTAACTAATTCTAATATTCAGAAAAATAGTGCCGCAAAAGCGCTAAATGAACTTGAAGTTAAGGGGCGTGCTCCAAAAACGGGATATAGTCGAGATCAGTTTGGTAAAGGCTGGCAAAAGGACGTTAGCGGTTGTGACACTAGAAATCAAATTTTACAGAGAGATCTAAAAGAAATAAAACTTGATACACATTGTAAGGTTATTAGTGGTGTTCTTGACGATCCATACACTGGCAAAACTATAAATTTTACGAAAGGTAAAAATAGCGACAAAGTTCAGATAGATCATGTAGTGGCTTTGAGTAATTCATGGCAAACGGGTGCACAACTACTTCCCCCTGAAGAGAGAATTAGACTGGCGAATGATCCATTAAATTTGTTAGCTGTTGATGGTCCTGCTAATCAGCAAAAAGGTGATGCTGATGCTGCAACTTGGTTACCATCAAATAAATCTTACCGCTGTGCTTATATAGCTAGGCAGATTGCTGTTAAAAAAGTATATCATCTTTGGGTTACACAATCCGAAAAGACTGCTATGGAGAGGATTTTAAACTCTTGCCCGAATCAGACACTTATAATAGAAAACCAATAGAATCTATAGTCCTCTTAGGCGCATAATATCAACCATATCTTCTGGTGAAATATTTTCAGGTTCTTTGTCAATACATACTTTTAATTTATTTAATATATCTTGCTTATTAATGTCAATTCCAATTGCCACTAAGTTACTCATAGGTGTTTCGTCGTTTTGCCACTCTTCTGCTGATTGACTTATATGAGACCCAACCTTATGTATAATAATTTTTTGTTCAAATCCTTTCATTCCGTAGTAGATTATACCTTTGAGTCGATAAATATTTGACGGTAAAGTCTCTATAAAATGGTTAAATTTTTTAGGGCTAAGTGGTTTTTTTGAAGAGAAACTAATTGAGTCGAAATTATCATGTAGGTGATCGTGCTTACTATGTTCAGTACCGACAGCTAAACTGAGCTGTTCGGGTTTTGAAATATTTACATCAATATCAAAAAGTAATCCTGGATTTAATCTTCCCTCTTTAGTTTGTATTATAATACTATTTGAATTTATTTTATTAATGGTTGATTTAATTAATGCAAGATCATTTTTATCTACAAGATCTATTTTGTTCAATACTATAATATCTGCTGCTGCAATGTGATTATTTATTTTAGGGTAATTTTTAAGATTATCTATAATATTCTTAGCATCGACTATATAAACGACACCATTCATACTAATTGATTTATTACTGCTATATAATATTAATTTCCGCAGATCTATGGGTTCGGCAATTCCGCTTGCTTCTATAACTATGGCATCTATGTTTGAGTTAGGATAAGAAAATGTTGCTAATATTTCATCAAGGCCACCATCGTTCATCTGGCAGCATATACAGCCACCTGACAATTCCATGGTATTATCTGTCTGCCTACTAACTAAAAGAGAATCTATATTAACCTCTCCAAAGTCATTTACGATTACGCCAATCTTTTTGCCATTACTACTGCGCAAAATGTGATTTAGGGTGGTTGTTTTGCCCGATCCTAAGAATCCAGCTAATATAATTACGGGTATCTTTTTCATCTATAATTATTGTATATCTTGGTGTTAAATATTAAAAGTTAATTCTTGACCGCTTTATATATTATTGATACAATAAAAACGTACCTATTTATTCCCGGCCAGAAGGTCGGGTTTTTTGATAAATATATATAAAGGAGAAAAATGGAAGATATAAATTTAAAGCAATTGACATTGGCGGTTCGTGCAATAGCTGAAGAAAAAAACTTGCCCGAGGAAACAGTTTTAAGTGTTATCGAGCAAGCAATTGCAGCTGCTTGGCGTCGAGATAATGGCGAGAGGGAACAAAATGTTCGCGCAGAGTTAAATACCGTTGAAGGTACTGCAAAAGTTTTTGTAATACGAACTGTAGTGGAAGAGGTTGAAAATCCTGTAAAAGAAATTAGCTTAGATGATGCAAAAAAGATTAAACCAGAAATAGAACTTGGCGATGTAATTGAAGATGAACATGAAGTAACTTCTTTTGGGCGAGTTGCTGCTCAAACTGCTAAACAAGTTGTATTGCAGAGACTACGAGAAGCTGAGCGTGATGTTATGTTGTCTGAATTTGAAGATAAAATTGGCACAATGGTTACTGGTATTGTTCAGCGAGTTGAACCTCGTGTTGTACGTATTGAGCTTGGTAAAGCATCTGGTATTTTACCACAAAGTGAGCAGATTCAGGGTGAAAGATATAGTGTAGGTTCGCGAATAAAAGTTCTAATTAAAGATATTGAACGTGAAAATCGTGGCCCTCAGCTTATTTTGACTCGTGCTAGCGAATTATTTATGGAGCGATTATTTAATCAGGAAGTACCTGAAATGGATGCTGGTGCTGTAGAGATTAAAGGAATTGCTCGCGAGGCTGGACGTCGTACTAAACTTGCTGTATCTAGCACTGTTCCAGGTGTTGATGCTGTTGGTACTTTTGTCGGTGGTCATGGAACACGTGTGCAGGCTGTAATGAATGAAAAGATTGATATAATTCCTTTTGAGGATGATATTGAGAATTACATCCGTAATGCACTTAGTCCTGCAGAAGTTTCTTCGGTTGAGGTTGATGAAGAAAATAAGCGCGCAAAGGTTTTTGTAACCGAGGATCAGCAATCTGTTGCTATTGGCCGTGGTGGTCAGAATGTAAGACTGGCTAGTAGATTAACTGGATATGAAATTGATATTGAAACTAAACAAGCGAATGAAGTAATTGAAAAGCCTCGTAAAAATATTGAGGATAGCCTATTTAGTGCATTAGAAGAAAACGATCAATAACAGGATTTACAAAGTATAATTTAACTTAGCACTCATATTGCGTGAGTGCTAAGTTATTGTTATAATGTAAATATGCCAGATAATTTCCCTGATTTTATTGGAAGACTTAATGAAGAGGCGCGTACAAGTTTATATTATGCGGATTCTATTGCGCGTGGATACGGTAGCACCTTAATTGGAACTGAATATCTTTTGCTTGGAATTTTGGCGCAAGGGGATAGTCTTGGTGCGAAAATTTTAATTGAATCGGGAGTGACGTTAGATAAAGCTGAGCAAGCT
Organism: TM7 phylum sp. oral taxon 348; assembly: GCA_007845485.1. Taxonomy (GTDB): domain Bacteria; phylum Patescibacteriota; class Saccharimonadia; order Saccharimonadales; family Saccharimonadaceae; genus SDRW01. The sequence continues at coordinate 42,194 of SDRW01000001.1, read as the reverse complement.
TTAAATCTAAAACCTGGTCTTAGACGAATAAAGATTGGTATTAATACTCTAACTGAGCCCGCTCAAGTATCTTTGAAGATGGCTTGGCAATTGGCTGAGGAATATGGTAGTAGTTACCTTGGAACAGAACATATATTGCATGGCTTGCTAGTTCAGGAAAAGAGCAAAGCTTCAGAGCTTCTTGGTAGATTAGGTGTGCATACGGGAAGTATTGTAACTTTAATAGAAGACCATATAAATAATCAAAATCGTACTCAAAATATAGAAACTGACCAAATTCCTAGGGAAAAATTTAAAAATATTCTAAAGCAATTTGGAGTCGATTTAACTCAAAAGGCTCGTCAAGGTGAATTAGACTCTGTTATAGGGCGCTCTAAGGAGATAACTAGAATTATTACTATTCTAAGTCGTCGCCGCAAAAATAATCCTTTGCTAATTGGGGAACCTGGTGTTGGTAAAACTGCAATTGTAGAGGGTCTGGCCTTAAAGATTGCTGAAGGGTCGGTTCCAGTTCATCTTCGCAATATGTCAATTATTCAAATTGATCTTGCATCTGTAATATCTGGAACTAAATATCGTGGCGAATTTGAAGAGCGAGTTAGACGCATTATCGCGGCGGTTAAGAAGTCATCTGATGTAATTTTATTTATAGATGAGATTCATCTTCTAGTTGGCGCAGGAGCTGCCGAGGGATCTATGGACGGTGCTAATTTATTAAAGCCAGCTTTGGCGCGAGGTGAAATTAGACTAATTGGAGCTACCACTTTAGATGAATATAAAAAACATATAGAAAAAGATAGCGCACTTACACGTAGATTTCAGTCAATTATAGCCAAAGAACCTTCTAAGAGTGAGGTTATGGCTATTTTGCGAGGTTTACGTGAAAATTATCAAAAACATCATAATGTTCTGATTAGTGATGAAATACTAGAAAATGTTGTTTACCTAGCTGATCGATATATAAAAGATAGGTTTATGCCAGATAAGGCTATAGACGTACTGGATGAGGCATCTGCATTGGTGCGTGTGCGTGTTGGTAATAATAATATATCTATTGCTAATATGGCTGACGAAATAGATAACTTAGAGTCTAGAATAAACAACGCTTCTCAGAATGAGGAATATAAAGAAGCCGCAGATTTAAAAACGAAGCTTTTACAATTGAAAAAACAATATAACAAAGCCAATAAAAAACGTAAAACATTTCCCGTAACTATTGATGATATTGCTAAAGCTACTTCAAATATTACAGGTATTCCATCGGAAAAATTACAAAAAAGCGAGCAAAGAATGCTGGTAAATCTAGAAAAACATTTAGGTAAATATTTAATTGGACAAAATGATGCCGTAGTAAAAGTTGCTAATTCTATTAGGCTTAGTCGTAGTGGAATTGCTAATAGTAGTCGACCAATGGGGAGTTTTATTTTTATGGGTCCTACTGGCGTTGGTAAAACTGAACTTGCCAGGGTCTTAGCACGCGAAATATTTGGTAGTAATGATAATCTGGTCAAAATTGATATGAGTGAATTCTCTGAAAAACACACAGCTAGCCGTCTCATTGGTGCTCCCGCGGGTTATATAGGTTACGATGATGGCGGGCAACTTACAGACAAAATTCGTCGCCAGCCATACAGTGTAGTTTTATTTGATGAAATTGAAAAAGCGCATCCTTCGATTTTTCACTTATTACTACAACTTTTAGAAGATGGGACTATAACCGATGGACAAGGTAGAAGTGTTGATTTTACAAATACAATAGTAATTTTAACAAGTAACCTTGGCGCTGAAGCTATGCAAAAGGAATCAGAACTCGGATTTATGATAGCAAACGCTAAGGATCGCCGTCAGTTTGATGATGTACATAAACATAACGCTGAAGCAGCTCGCGCCGCCCTAGATGAGTTTATGCCACCTGAGTTAATTAATAGATTTGATAGTATAATAACTTTTAGGGCGCTCGAAAGGAAGCAAGTTAATCAGATTGTTGATCTATTTATAAACGATCTTAAAGATAGATTATCTAGAAAAGGGATATCATTAGTACTGAGTCCCAGTGCAAAGAAAATTTTAATTAACAAAGGGTATAGTAAAAAATATGGTGTTCGTCCACTTCGTAGAACTATTGAAGATATAATTGAGCATCCAATTGCTGAAGGTATTATTAAGGGTGACTTTGTAGCGGGGACTATAATTACAGTTTATTCAAAACGTGGTAATATATGTATGAAGGGTGGTTATGAATCAGATGAGAAGTCATAAATCATTATTATTGGCTGTAATTAATTTATGTATTATTGCTTGTGTTGTAGCTGTAGCTATCCTCAATCGTCAATATATTATTGATAAGTATAATGCATGGGAGTTTAAGCCTAGTCCTGAGATTGCGCAAATTGCTAACGATGTAGAATTAAATGAAAATGGCAGATTTTATTATTTTGCATCACGTCCAGAGTTAGATTTTGCAAAGGAATTCAATGGGGAGTGCAGGAGTAGAGAGCAAGGCAATGCAATTTTGGGATGCTATAAAAACCAAAGAATCTATATATATAATGTAAATGATGAGCGATTAAACGGTCTAAAAGAAGTTACAGCAGCTCACGAAATGCTTCATGCAGCTTATGAACGTTTGCCTGAATCTGATAAAAAAGCAGTAAACACCTTGCTCGAAAAAGAATATAGAAAAAATAGTGATGCAGAATTCTCTAAGCGTATGGATTATTATAAACGCAACCAACCTGGTGAGGAATATAATGAACTTCATTCTATTATAGGTACAGAGTTTGCTGATATTTCCCCTCAGCTTGAGGATTATTATAAAAGATATTTTAATAATCGCTCACAAGTTGTTGCTCTACATTCAAAATACAATGATAAATTTAAAGAATTAAAACGGGGTTCAGCTAGCTTGCGTAAGGAACTTGAAAATCTTTCTATTAGCATTAATAATGCATCACTTAAATATAATAAAGATATATCTAATCTAAATAGCGAGATAAATACCTTTAACTCTAGGGCTAAGAATGGTGATTTTTCTTCTCAGGAGGATTTTTTGAACGAGCGAAGATATCTAATTAAATCAACGCGCAAGCTTGAGCAAGATAGAGCTAATATTAATAGATATATTAGTCAATATGAATCAAAACGAATTGAATATAATAAATTGGTAGATGAGTCAAATAGTATGTATAAGGCTATGGATAGCACGTTGGCTCCAGCTCCTAGTATATAAGGTTAAATTGGAGTAACATGGCGAAATCAAAGCAGAAATTTATTTGCCAAAATTGCGAAGCAGTCTTTTATAAATGGGCTGGTCGCTGCGAAAGTTGCGGGGAGTGGAATTCACTGGTTGAGCAGACCTTACCAGAGGTGGGCAGATCAGCAGTAGCGAGAAGTATAAATAACGGGAAACCTCTACAGGTTAATTCACTAAACTCTATACCTTTTGAAGAAGGTATGAAACGCCTCAAAACGGGTATTGGAGATTTGGATATAATCCTCGGAGGGGGTATTTTACCTGGAGGTGTTACTCTATTGGCGGGTCAGCCAGGAATAGGTAAAAGTACCTTATTGTTACAAACGGTTTCTAATATTGCCCATAACTATGATGTTCTATATATTAGTGGCGAGGAGTCGGCTGGTCAAGTTCGACTTAGGGCTGCGCGCCTTGGCGCTGATAAAAGCAGCAATTTAAATTTTGCGGCAAGTACTAGCGCAGATGATATCGCAGCAACTATTAGGACAGGAAAATACCAGCTAGTGGTTGTTGATTCAGTACAAACCTTACATTTAAATGAAATTACATCGTCTCCTGGTAGTGTTAGTCAGATTACTAACAGTAGTAATGCAATTATAAATGCTGCAAAGGAAACTGGAACATCTGTTATTTTTGTCGGTCATGTTACTAAAGAAGGGTCAATTGCTGGACCTAAAATTCTGGAACATTTGGTAGATGTTGTGCTGCAGTTTGAGGGTGATAGATATGGTGGTTTTAAGATAGTTCGTGCTGTAAAAAATAGATATGGATCTACTAATGAAGCTGCTATATTTGAGATGGGCGAAAAAGGACTAAGGATAGTTGAAAATCCTTCTGCGGCTCTTTTAGCTGAACGTCGTGATGAAGACGGTTCTGTGGTATTGGCGACGCTTGAGGGCGCTAGGCCGCTGCTTGTTGAAATACAAGCACTTGTAAATTCAACAAATTTCGGGTATCCTAAACGTACAGCAAGCGGGTTTGATATTAATAGATTAAATTTACTAATTGCGGTCCTTGAGCGCCGTACAAAATTGAAATTATCAGATAAAGATATCTATATAAATGTGGTTGGTGGTATAAAGATCAGCGACCCAGCTGCTGATCTGGCAATTTGTATGGCTATAGCTAGCGCTTCGGCTGGGCGAAGACTAAATTATGACACGGTTGTTTTTGGCGAAGTTGGTCTTGGTGGAGAGGTTCGTTCGGTGACTAGTATTGAAAAACGCATAGCTGAGGCTAAAAAACTTGGTTTCACAAAAGCGCTTGCGCCAAGAACTAGCAAGGATGAATTTATAATTGGTGTTGATAATGTTCGCTCAACCCTAATCGAATATTTACAAAAATAAAAGGAGAAATATGGAACTAAAAGATTTATTATATATATTTTTGCTATTGGTTATACTTGTAGAAGTCAGCTATGTAATTTATATAATGCATAGCAGTAGGGCTAGAAGTAAAAATACGGCTATGTATGTCGATACTTCTGTTTTAATGGATGGGAGAATTTTGGAAGTTGCTAAAACTGGATTTATAACGGCTGATTTGATTATCCCGCGTAGTGTTATCGGTGAACTTCAGCTGTTAGCCGATGGATCTGATAGTAGCAAGAGGACTAGAGCGCGCTATGGATTAGATATCGCGCAAAAACTTAAAGATTGTGATAATATTAGCGTAAAAATACTACAAGATAGCGGTATGCCTCACGAAAATGTTGATGATAGACTACTATCATTGGTAAAAAAATATGGTGGCGTGATTTGCACTATTGATTACAATTTAAATAAAGTTGCCCAGGTAGAAGGCATAGGTGTTGTAAATATTAATGAGTTATCGAAAAATGTGAGGTTCTTGCATCTACCTGGCGAGATAATAAAGCTAGATATCACGCAAAAAGGTCAAGAGGCAAATCAAGGAGTTGGATACACTAGCGACGGAACTATGGTGGTAATAGAAAATGCTAGCAAATATATAGGTAAATCTATGGAAGTAGAACTTGTTCGGGCTCTTCAGACTGATGCTGGTAAGATGATGTTTGCTAAATTGACGCCTACTTCATCTTCATCAAAAAATAATATTCTAAAAAACAGCAAGCACACCTCAGATACGGTTATAGCTAAGATAAAATCATCTGGGCGCAAAATGAACCATAGAAATATTTCTAATAACTCTAATAGGGCTAGAGAAGAGAATAAGTCCTCTATTGTGGCTTCTAAGAAAGCAACTGCTAAATCTAGTAAACAGATTTTATCTGCAGTAGGCGGAAAATCTCAAAAACCGAAATCAATATCCAAAAAATCTACTAACACAAAAACTAAAGAAGATATATTGATCAGCCTGCTAGAAGAAAACCAAAAATAAGTTACTTTTCTATATTTAATTTATAACTAAGAAATGTAAATATATATTAAATATTATAACCCTACTATTTAGAGTAGGGTTATAATGAGTAGTCTAAGAGTTAGCTAAGTTAATAGTACGAGATAGTTGTTTATTATGTAATACTAAACTCTAACCGTTACTTCTTGTACTATTAATTCTTCTTGACCTTGTGTCCGCTGCAGTCGGTGGCCGGGACTCATCATCCTTATCGTCGTCATTTGAGGATGGTTTATCTTCCGTATATTTACGTGAAAGAGTTCCTGTGTAGTATGCATTATCTTGTACTGTGACCACTATCTCTTGATTATTAGAAAGTTGTGTAGTAACTGATGTAGTGCCTGATCCCGATATCCCGCTGTCCATCACTATACTACCACCGACTGTTATCTTTATATTGCTTAGAGGATGTGTACCTTGGGTTGTTTGCACTATAATTTTATGTGAGCTACCACTTTTTTCTATAGTCATGTAATTAATTGATGGTTTGACGTCGTCACATTTATGTATATCATCGTCTTTGCTGGCATCGTAGCCGTCTGGAGCAATATAGGTAGGTTTTTTAGTAATAGGATCAGTTGATTTCTGTACTCCTATTTCAATTTTTGCATCTGCTGGCGTACAATCTGTAGCTTTCTTTTTGGATACTTTATCAAAAGTTAACTTTTCGTCGCTATTTCCTGCTTTTTGATCAAACCATGAAGGGTAAACATCTGTCTTGCCGCCAATATTGAGGTCCCTTATGCCTTGAGGTCGAACAAACTGTTGATTAATTTTCCATTTACCGTCTGGCTGGTAAACTGTTTTATGTACAGATTCTGTATAGTTATTGGCTACACGTCTTACTACTGAGTTATCGCTTGTTGCCAGTGGCCGTCCATCATGATTACCCATCCATACGCCGCTTGCTACAACTGGTGAATAATTCATAAACCATGAATCTTTTGCGGCTCCTTTACCATTTTCAGTGGTACCAGTTTTTGACGCTGTTACGACATTTGGTACAACAAATCCAAATGATCTACCTTGGGAGCCAAAAGTAATTGATCGAGCATTTGCATCACTAAGTATGCTAGTTAACATGTAAGCTACCTGTGGATCAACTGCTTGCTTAGATTCATTATCTTCCCATTTCTTCAGTACTTCGCCCGTTGAATTTTTAACTTCAAGCATATATGCCAAAGGTTTATAATTGCCACCTCTAGCTAAAGTTGCATAAGCATTGGTATGTTCAATTTGTCTTACTGTGCATCCACCTCCGATTGATGCCGAAAGGCCTGCGTCGTTATTATTTTCGCAATAAGATAAATCTCCTAAATCCTGAGCGGTTTTAATGGACTCCTTTATACCTGATATATACATTGCTTTTACGGATGGTCGGTTTAATGATCCTGCCAGAGACTGCCTTATTGTAACATTTCCATAGGTCTGACGGGTGTAATTTTGTACAGTACAACTTCCTCTATAGCCAGCGCAATATATATTATCAATATTTTCATCTCTTAATATTGAACCTGGCGCATAATTTACACCTTTTCGTTGTTTAAATAATGGCGCGAAGTCTACTATAGGCTTAATACTTGAACCTGGCTCTAGTAATGAAGTTGCACTATTTTGCTGCCCATATCCTGGTTTATTATAGTCAACACTTCCTACCATTGCTATAACTTGACCAGTTTGAACATCTACAGATGATAAAGATAGATTATCACCACCATAGCGAGGTAACATGCTAGCACCTGCCGCGACTGCCGCTTCAGCAGCTTGCTGAGCTCTCCAATCAAGGGTTGTTTTTATTGCAAGACCTCCGCGACCTACTGCAGTTTTACCCAACTCTCTTTCCAATTGTTTGCGTACCTCAAGAACAAAATGCGGAGCTTTTATTCCTTCTGTGTTCTCAACAAGTGGTTTAATGTGCGCTAAAATAGGGTAGGCTTTAGCTTCTTTTGCTTCAGCTTCTGTGATGTAGTTTAATTCTCGCATAGAATCAATTACTTTGTGTTGGCGTTTAATTAATGCTTTGTGGCCAGCTTTATTGTATGGATCATATAATCCTGGTTGGTTTGGTATGCCAGCCAATAACGCTGCTTCTGCGATACTTAAATCTTTAGATGATTTTCCAAAATATGTTCGTGCACCACTTTCTACGCCGTTTCTACGTCCTCCATAGGGAGATTCATTGAGGTAAAGTGCAATAATCTGCTCTTTATTGTACATACGCTCAACCTCTATAGATAAGATTAACTCTTTAATCTTACGAGGAATACCTTTTATCCCGCGCTCTTTAGATTCTTCAGGGAAGAATACTTGTTTAACTAGCTGCTGTGTTAATGTCGAGCCACCTTGTGTACTACCACCTCTAGCATTATTAACAATCGCCCTCAATAAACCAGTAAGACTAACTCCTTTATGATTATAAAAATCGCGGTCTTCAATTGCTATCGTAGCCTGGCGCATTCGATCGCTGATTTCAGTACTTTTGACTGTGTGTCTGTAATTGCCATCTCCTTTATCTTCCCATAGGAGAACATTATTGCGATCATAATAACGAGTTAATGTTGTTTGAACACGCTTATCTAATTCTTCGGGACGGATTGAGTCTATATCTTTCCTGAAATAAGCAAATAATGCAGCAATAGAAACGGTTATAATCAATACGAACACACCTACTATCTTCAATAGCATCATCGCACCTTTGCGGCTAAACCAATAGCCCATCACTCGTTTTGGATGCATACGATAAAGTAGACGCTTAAATGGATTTTTTGGCAATGTAGCTAAATATTCAGCATGTTTTCGATTACGCTGATCTTTCTTTGTTTTATGCTTCTGCGATAAATTCGCATAAAGACTCATATTGCGAGAATTAGTATTCTTTTTCTTAACCATCCTTATCACTCTTTCATAAGCGTTATTTTGTACTTATTATAACAAAGAATCTTTAAAATAGGCTAGCCTTTTGAACTAATTGAGCAATATTGGTCTAACATGGTATAGTGAATATTGCAAATGTATTCCTAATTTATCGGAGGACAATGTTATGGATTTAATAGAAAAGCTAAATGGTAACGTATCAGAAAGCGCAAAAGACAATATCCGTCGGTGGTTAACTGAGGATAAATTTAGCGATTATCGAGATGAACTATCTACGATGATTGAACAAGAAAAATGGGTCGATCTTGAAGACGCATTTTTTAAAATTATAGAATTTGGCACAGGTGGTCGCCGTGGTGTTACGGGTATAGGTTCTAATAGAATTAATCGTGTGACAATCGGCGAGAGTGCTCAGGCTCTTTGTGAGTATGCTCGTTCATTTAATCCAAATGCTCCGCAAGATGGTATTGTAATAGCTTGTGATACCCGTCTTACATCTGAAGAATTGAGTAAATATGCAGCAAGTGTTTGTGCTGCAAATGGGTTTAAAGTTTATCTTTTTGATAGTTTTCGGGCTACACCAGAACTTAGCTTTGCAGTTCGGTATCTAAAGGCTGCTGCTGGTATAGTTATTAGCGCAAGCCATAATCCTCCAGCAGATAACGGATTTAAGGCCTATTGGAAAGATGGCGGTCAGCTTGTTCCACCTCATGATAAAGGTGTTCTAGATGCTGCAAATAATATCAATGAAATTAAAACTATAGATTTTGATACAGCAGTTGATGAAGGCATTATTAATATAATCGGCGAAGAGGTTGATAGGCATTACTATGAAGCTGTTCTAGGTGAGTCAATGGGTGATGCTCGTGATTTACATATTGTATATTCACCTTTGCATGGTGCTGGTCAAACTAGTGTTTTGCCTATTTTGCGTAACGCTGGCTTTTCTCGTATTGATACAGTTTCAGAACAGATGGTTCCAGACGGGAACTTTCCAACTGTTCCAGGCGGTAAATCTAATCCAGAAGAACGAGCTGCTAACGATATGGCGGTTGATTTAATGATTAAAAATGGCGCCGATATCGCTATAACTAATGATCCAGATGCTGATAGGATAGGCGTAATAGTTAATCAGAACGGTAAACCTGTTTATCTAAACGGTAATCAATCAGCAGTTTTAGCAGCAGATTTTTCTCTAAAGCAGCTAAAGAAAAGTGGTAAACTAACTTCTGATCATTTTTTAGCAAAAACAATAGTTACAACAGATATGTTGACTGCGCTTTCGGATGGCTATGGTGCGAAAATGTATACTAATATGTTGGTAGGTTTTAAATATATTGGCGAACTTTTGTCGCAAAAAGAATCTACTGATGAAACTTTTGTAATTGGTGGAGAAGAGAGCTACGGTTTACTAAAAGGAACCTATGCTCATGACAAAGATGGCGCAGTAGGCGCTCTACTACTTGCTGAATATGCAGCGGAATTGAAACAATCTGGTAAAACACTTTATGATAAGCTTTTGGAACTATTTTCTAAATATGGAGTCTACCAAGAGAAGCTTGCCAGTGTATCTTTGCCTGGTGCAAATGGATTTACGCGTATGCAGTCTATAATGAGTGAGATTCGTAACAATCCACCTAAAGTATTGGCAGGATATGAAGTATCTGCGTTTAGTGATTATCAAACTTTAATTAAAACTGATATATTAGATGGAGATACAGAGCAAATTGACTGCATAAAGGGTAATGTTGTTGTGTTTGAATTGGGTGATCATCGTAGGCGAGTTACAGTTCGACCTAGTGGGACTGAGCCAAAGCTAAAGTTCTACTTACAATGGTATGAAGAAGCAAGAAGTAATGATTCTGTAGAGATTGAGAACCAAATCAGGAAACTTGATTCAGAATTATCAGACATGATTACGGCGCTTGAAAAACAAATTACAGCCATAGCTTAAAATGCTTTCTACACCTGTCAGTGATCTTAAGGGGGTCGGTTGTAAAATAAGTCAGGCTTTTAAAAAAGCTGGTATTAATACGGTAGCTGATTTAATTAATTGGCTACCGTATAGACATGAAGATTTTTCTTCTGTATCTAAAATTAGCAATTTAAAACCTGGCAAAGTAACTATTTTAGCAAAATGTGAATCAATCGAAACTAAGCAAGTGAGACGTGGTTTAAAAATTACCACGGCAGTTCTTAGTGACGGAGATAGCAAGGTTCGTGCTGTCTGGTTTAATCAGCCGTATCGCTCTACACAACTATTAACCGATAAACTCTTCTTGTTTAGCGGCAGTTTTGAGTTTAATTATAATCGCTATCAAATTACTAATCCTTCCGTAGAAATGCCAAAAAAGTTTGGTAGCAATGAACCTAATAATTTTTTAGAACCTGTTTATCACAGTATTAAAGGAATTAATCCTCGCCAATTACGGCGTTTTATTGAAAGCGTCCGTCCAACTATTACGATGATGCAGGAAATTATGCCTCAGTTTATTTTAAAAAAATATGGATTAATATCACGATCTGAGTCATACTTGTATATGCATTTTCCAAAAAGTAGAGATGAAATTATACTTGCTAAAAATCGTCTAGCCTTTGATGAGCTTTTTGAAATATTACTAGCTAGTCAACTCAATAAACAAGCAAATACTCGTCTTAAGAGCCGGTCTATTAAATTTGATCAGTTGGCTGTTGCTAATTTTGTAAAATCTCTACCGTTTAGCTTAACTAACGCCCAGCGGCGAGTATTATGGCAAATAATTCAAGATTTTGAGTCTTCAACACCAATGAATCGTTTGCTACAGGGAGATGTTGGATCTGGGAAGACGGTTGTGGCTGGTAGTGCTGCTTATATTTGTGCGCATGCTGGATTGCAAAGTGCTATAATGGTTCCTACTGAAATCTTAGCTCTTCAGCACGCCGAAACATTACAAAAACTTTTATCTCCTTTTGGTGTAAAAATGGTATTATTGACGGGTAGTGTTAAAGGAGTAAAACGCAAATGTCTTCTTGAGAATATAGCTAATGGAGAGGCTGATGTAATTATTGGAACACATGCTCTTATACAGAAAACGGTCGTTTATAAAAATCTTGGTTTTGTCGTGGTTGATGAGCAGCATCGATTTGGAGTGAAGCAACGCCAAGAATTATTAGCAAAATCATCGCTCATGCCTCATCTTTTGGCTATGACAGCTACTCCAATTCCACGTTCACTGCAATTAACTGTTTTTGGCGAGCTTGATATCAGCACAATTGATGAGCTTCCGTCAGGACGAAAGCCTATTAAAACGCAAATTTGGGCTCCTACGAATACTGCAAATTTATATGATTCGGTCGAGATTGAGATTTCTAAGGGTAGGCAGGTCTATATAATTTGCAGCTTAATAGATGATAATCCAGAGAATGATACAAAAAGCGTAGAAATTGAATATAGAAAATTACGCAGTACAATTTTTAACCACCGCAGAGTTGCTATGTTACATGGTAAAATGAAGCCTGATGAAAAAGATAAAATAATGAATGATTTTTCTGCTCATAAAATTGATATTTTGATTAGTACTACTGTTGTAGAAGTAGGTGTTAATGTACCAAATGCAACTATTATGATTATTGAAAATGCCGATAAATTTGGATTAAGTCAGCTTCACCAGCTTCGTGGTCGTGTTGGGCGAGGTGAATATCAAAGCTATTGCCATTTAATTATGAGTGACCATTCAAAACCCTCTCAGCGGTTACGCGAGATCGAAAAATCTAATGACGGTTTTCATTTGGCTGAAGTTGATTTAAAGTTGCGCGGTCCTGGTGAAATATATGGAAAGTCTCAACATGGTACATTAGATCTGCGAATTGCCTCTATTAGTGATACGAAGATGGTCGAACGAGTTCAGCTGGCTGTTAGAGATTTTATTAATTCTGGCGAAGATTTGCTACAATATAAACAGCTAAGTAAACGGGTTCAGAAATATCAAAGATTAACAAATTTAAATTAGATTATGTATTCAGGTACTACTTTACGAACTAAATCTGGTAGAATGATGGGTGTTCATCAACGTATTGATCGCGTAGCTCGGAGACACATAGAAGAATTTTTACCTCATAATATTAATTTTCCGTCATCGCGGCAGATTTTACATTTTGAAGGGCTGAACGGCCCCGACGGAATTAAGCGCAAGAGCCCCGCTTGTGATGAGCCATGGCATTTCATTAATCCAGAAGATCCAGAGGATACAATGTTGCTAGATATGATTGATAGTCATATAAATAATATGGCTAAAGCTCTGAAGGAAAAAAATATACAAAGATCCGCCTTTGAGGCTGCATGGATGGCGCACGCGATAACTGATGGATTAACACCTGCGCATCATTATCCGCTTGAAGAAAAACTAGAAAAGTTACGCGGTGGACAGGGAATTGAAACGAGGAATTCAACTAAAGAAAAAATATTGATACCTGGTAAAAATGCACGCCAAAAAATTAAAAATAATTGGGAATTTTGGGGAGCAAAGGGTGTTATGACTACACATCTTAATTTTGAGCTTGGTGTAGCTACTACAATTTCTGCGACATCTTTAGAAACTGTTTATAGATTTAATTTTTCGGATGTTGAAAGAGTAAAAAATACTCAATATAGAGAGTTTTTCAAGGAAATATTACAAAGTATCTATTCTATGGATATGTATAATGAGTTTCAAAAAAAAGGATGGACTCGCCGTTTGGCACGTGAAACCAAGCAGAAGCTAGTACCACTTATTATAAAAGCTGTTTGTGCTGGTTGGTATTCGGCTATCGTAAAATACGAGGATCTGAATGAGGGTTAGGATAATATCAGGAAGGTTTGGCGGTCGAATGTTAGACGTTCCGCCAGGCAGGGGTACGCATCCGATGGGGGAGAGAATCCGCAATGCACTATTTAATTCAATTCAAGGTGAAATAGCGGGAGCTGATGTATTGGATGCGTTTGCTGGTACTGGAGCTTTAGGTCTTGAATCTCTTAGTCGGGGTGCAAAATCTGCTACTTTTATAGAAAGTGGTAGAATAGCTCAAAAAGTTATCGCTAATAATATTAATAATTTAGATTTAACTAATGATGAGGCGAGGCTAATACGCTCTCGGGTTGGTTCTTGGATATCTAATAACTCAGATCTTAAATTTGACATAATATTTGCAGATCCACCATACTTTAGCTTCGAAAAACACTTTTCCACAATTGAAAAGCTTTTAAGTCTTCTCAAACCAGGTGCACTTATGGTATTATCTAAACCAGGTAAGTGTGAGGAAGTTATTATTAACGACGAATCTGTTGTGGTGGACGATCGTAGTTATTCTCAAGCAACTTTAACATACTACCGACGTAAGGCGTAGTTTTTTAATAAACTGCGCCTTGTGTCTATTTTAAAATAAACATACTTAAGAAATATAATCGCTGATTGATTGTCTTATTTAATTTTTAAAAAATTCAGTTTCTTAAGCATGGTTTTCTGATTTTTAATTAAATAAGCTGCAACTGTAGTTGAGATTGGCACTGCAAGTACTAATGCTATACTTGATATCAATGTTCGTACAATTTCTTGTGCTATAAATTCTGTGTTAAAAATCATTAAGGGTGATATATATGAGTTTATATTTGAACTTATAGACAGAACTATAGGTAAAGAGGCTCCGATATAAGCTAGGGCTAGAGTATTCACTAATGCAATTACATGTTCGGACCCAACTGAATAACCATGTTTTATTAATTTTGATATCGAGAGTTTTGGCTGAGCTTTATGCAGCTCATCAATTACTGCAGTTTGTGCGGTTACTATATCATCAAGTACACCAAGCGTTGCAATCACTATTCCACCTATTAAAACACCACGTAGATCAATTACCGAGTTACTAATTTGAAGCAAAGCCGAACTTTCATCATAAATACCAGTAAGATTTCCTAGTGCACCACCTATCATAGACAAAAGTACAACTATCATTAAAATTGCATAGATACTTACCAGCGAAACTAAACTACGCCACCGCCACCCATGTGCAACTATTATTGATAATCCTGCAATTATCATTGACGATATCATGCAAGCCCAAAAAGCATTAGCTCCATTAACTATAGCGGGTATGAGACCAAAAGCTATTATACCAACACTAATAAATAAACCCGCTAAACTATGTACGCCACGCCTTCCTATCACTAAAAGTACGATAAGTATAAATGCCAGTAAAATAGCAACCAATCCTGGAATTCTCCAGTACGAATACATATATTTTGATAAATTACCTCGTGAGTCTGTAGAGATTATTATCTGATCACCGACTTTTGGTTCCGAGCTTAGATAGTTTAACTCGGTAGTTAACCCACGCTTTTGACCATCTAATACTCTTACCTTTATTTTTTTACCTTTATTTTCTATAACTACGGCTCTTACTATATCTGGTTTTGGTTTGGACTCGGATTGATAGAAAGCTGATTCTGATTTTCCTAAATAGTTTTGAAAAGGTGTAGAAAATTGAAATATTATTCCGTAAATCGCAACAAAAACCGCACCTACAATTGAAACCTTAAAGATACGGCTTTTGTGTTGCCTTAGAAACTTCTTTGCGCTATTTTGCCAATGCAAAACTGTTTTTACCTTTTTTGATAATTGATATATTATCGATTGTTATATCTTCGGTAACTTTAACTCCATTTACAGACACTGACCCGTTAGCTATCAAACGCTTAGCTTCTCCTTTACTTTTGGCTATTTGAGAATCTACCAATGAGTCAACTAGGCTTTGACCAATGCTAATATTTGGCAGCTCGTTTGCAAGTATGTTAGTAACATTATCTGTCAGTTTAAAATTATTTTTACTGAATAGCAATAGGCTGGCGTTTTTTACAGCTTCGGCTCTCTCTTCTCCATGAATTAGCTTAGTTACCTCATATGCTAAGAGTTTTTGAAGTATTCGTGATCCTGGATTATTATTATGTTGCTCTATCGCTTCTTCTATAGTATTTCTATCTAGTAATGTATAGATTTTAATTAGGTCTTTAGCAGACTCATCATCTGTATTTAGCCAGAACTGATAGAATTGATAAGGACTTGTCTTTTCCGGGCTAACCCAGATGGCTCCAGCTTCGCTTTTACCAAATTTTACTCCTGTTTGTTTATTAATAATAAGCGGAGTTGAAAACACATGAGCTTCGCCTCCTTCTAGCTTTCGAATGAGCGAAACTCCTGTTACGCTATTACCCCATTGATCAGCACCACATATCTGTATGGTTGCGCCTTTTGTGCGGTATAAGTGTAAAAAGTCGTAACCTTGTATTAGACTATAACTAAATTCTCCATAACTAATTCCGCTACCGCCTTCGCCAATACGCTGTTGCACAAAATCCCTGTCTAGCATTTGAGTCATACTTACATGCTTACCAATTTTATATAGGAAGTCTATGTAGTTTATATCTTTAAACCAATCGTAATTATTAACCAATTCAAAATTTTTACCTTGAAAAATTTTTGATAATTGCTTTTTTAAACTCTCTACATTATTATTTACGGTTTCAGAATTTCGCAAATCTCGCTCCTGTTTCCTACCGTCTGGATCACCAATCATTCCAGTAGCGCCTCCTACTAAGAGAATTATTTTGTACCCATGATTTATAAAGTGATTTAACATCATTGCGGGAGCTAAATTCCCAATCGTTATACTATCGGAGCTTGGATCTACACCAAAATAGGCAGTGCGAGGCTCATTTATACTGGTTATATCCGTAAAAGTAGTTTGGTTGATAAAGCCACGCCACTGGAGTTCTTCTGCTAATGTCATTATTGATGCTCCTTTTCGCCAACTGGACGCAAATTAAATAATAATTATCAGTTATCTATTATACTACAAAGTTATATTTCATAATAAGTTTGATAAATATATCAAATATGATGTATAATTGTATATGGCGATATAAAATCTAACAATAAGAAAAGGAGGGCTAATGCCTATTGCGTCAAGAGAAAATTATTCTAATGTAAACAGTTATGAGGCACCAACAGGAGAAATGCCTGTCGTAACTCAGGATGTGATTGAAGGTGAACAAGCTAGAATAGATAGTATTAATCGCGAACGAGGAGAGAATGGGGTAGATACATCTTACCAGGATTCTATGGATCAAGATTCTGCTGTATTTCATGAAATAAATTCGCTTGTTCTACCTGAAGTACCTAATAATATGCGGATTGAAGAGCGTGACTTTAATGACCAAACACGAGCGTTTGCTGTTGCTGAAATTTCTAAAATAGCAGTAACATCAGCTTTTGGTCCTTTAATGCACTAATATCATAAAGGATATAAACTATATGAAAGCTATATTGTTGTGTTGTAATATTTATGTACAATATGCAATATAGCTTTTATCTATTTAAATAAAAAATATCCAGATAAACTGGAATTAATTTAATGGTACACGAGAGAGGACTCGAACCTCCACGCCCGAAGGCACTAGCTCCTAAGGCTAGCGTGTCTACCAATTCCACCACTCGTGCAAAAATGATATATTGTTTTTTGGTAACATTTACTAATTTATCATATCTTAATAATAAAAACAATATCTGCACTAATCATTACGCATATGCTATTATATTATAAGTAAGAAATAGAGGAGTGGTTGTGAATAAAATTGCCCAATACTTAAACGAGCACACTTTTGGCGATGTCAGTGTGAATCCAGATTTGCGGAAGACACTTTCAATTGATAAAAGTATTTTAACTTTGCGCCCAGAAATAGTAATATGTCCATACGTGACAGGTGATATTCGTAAGGTTGCTAAATTTACATATCAGCTATCTGAAAAAGGTCATAATATTGGTGTTGTTGTGCGTGGCATGGGTGATAATCGTACAGGCTCATCTATTGGTCAGGGAATTATCTTAGACACATCGATACACATGAATCATATTCTTGAGTTTGATTCAAAGCAGCGCCTTATTCGTATTCAGCCTGGTCTATCTTGCAAGACTCTTGATGAATCTATGAAAGTTCAGGGTTACTATATGCCATCTATTTCGTATTCACAGAACGGAACTATAGGCGGCGCAGTTGCTTCTGGTGTATCTGGGAATACAAGTAGTGACACAAATCGAATAGCAGATAGTGTAAAAGAACTTGAAGTGGTTTTAGCGAATGGTGACGTTATTCAAACTCGTAGATATTCAAAGCGAGAAGTTTCTAAGAAGGCTGCTCAGACAGATTTTGAAGGTAAAGTTTACCGCGAAATTGAAACATTGATTGAGGAAAATGAAGGATTAATAAATCAAATAGACAAAGAAGCTTATGATAATAGTGGGTATAACTCCATTTCTAAAGTTCGTCAAAAAGACGGCAGTATAGATCTGACTCCTTTATTCGTTGGTTCTCAAGGTACATTGGGTATTATATCTGAAATGATTATGCAGGTTGATTTTTATAACGAAAATAAATCTACTATAGCTATGACTTTTTCTTCTCGAAAAGCGCTGCAAGATACGTTGAATGATATTGATAAATTATCCCCTGAAAAGGTATTAGTAATAGATAGTAAGATGATATCTGTAGCTACGAGTCATAGGTATTCACATTCTCTAATAAAGCAAGCCAGAGAAAATAACCGCCAAATTGCAGGTATTTTACTTTGTACATTTATGGATTTTAATGACCGTACTCGTAAGCGTAAGATTAAAAAGATAAGTAAGCTTGCAGATAAAATGGGTGCAACAACTATTGCTATTGGAGATGATTTTAATTCTAATATAGAAGTAAGCGCTATTGAAAATCTTGTTTATAGTGCAACTCATTTTAGTGATGCCGAGTACATTATCCCACCTATGTTTGCTGGAATACATATAGATAAATCTCAATTGGATAACTTTTTTGCGGCATTACATAAATTAGAGATGCAAAACGATATCAATATGCCATATTGTTTCGATCCAATCCAGGGAATATTTAATTTTTACCCACAATTCAAATATCGTACAGTGCAAGATAAGCGGCGCATTTTGGCGGTTTATGACATGTTTTGTGGTTTGGTAAATTCTTGTGGCGGTTCAATCACGGCTATAGCTGCTGAAGGTAGATTGCAATCTCCTTTTATTATGCGCGACATGAATTCAGAGCTAGTTAAACTATATTCTAAAATTAGAGATATTTTTGATCCATATAAAACTTTAAATTCTGGGGTAAAACAACTATCTGAGATGCGCGATATTATAGCTATGCTAAGGCAAAGTTATAGTAATGAAAGATGATAGCAATCAAAATCACAAGTAATTATTGATTAAAATATATAAAAAATATACAATAATACTCGGTATACGCAGATGTGGTGGAATTGGTAGACACGCTAGCTTCAGGTGCTAGTGCCTTCGGGCGTGGAGGTTCGAGTCCTCTCATCTGTACCATTGATATAATTAAAAATCTAACAGTAATAGACGTTGTGATATTGTTACAATGTCTTTTTTAATTTGAAGAGTTTATGTAATACTTAAATTATTAGAGCAAATACTACTATCATTAAAGCAAAAAAGATTAGTTCGTATGTCCATCCATCTGGCATCTCACCCCATTGAATTTTCTTTGCAAACCAGAAATATTTTTCCATCCACTTTATTCTACCTTCTAATAACCAGAGAAAATCTGGTAATGCTGCAAAAAATGCGCCAGCTATAATAGCGAGTTTTTTATCTGGTATTAGGCAAAGACCAAAGCCTAAGATTATAAAACACATCAATGCGTCAAATATTAGCAATAATTTAAAATTTTTATTGTAGGGCTTAAATACTTCACTCTTGCCGAAATGAGGTAGTGTATCCATTACAAAGTGGCTAGCTAGTGCAATAACGGGAACTGCAGGTAAGGGGGCTATTGACCCAATAATTACCCCTGATATAACGTGATTAAAACCTATCATTTTGACTTTTTGGTCCTATTCTTACTAATATTATTTCTTTGCCTGTTTGGTCTTCTTGTGGTGATTGCATGATTACGACTAACCTTAGCATGTTGCCTAATTGGGGCAAATACCCAAAACCTTAATCCTACAAAGGACCACCCAGCAAATACAAAACCCGATAAAAATTGAGCAACATACATTTCCCAGTTATTTGACAGATTACTTCCTATAAAAGGACCTATCCATCCAGTAGCAAAATCCCATATAGTGAACAATATGATAGTGTGGCTTGCATCAGGAGTAGTTCTCAGTACCCATCCAAAGAATTCTATTAGCAGAATATTTAAGACAAAATTCAAGCTCATAAAAATTATAAATTTCTGAATTGCCCACTTGCCGTATTTTGCACCTTTTTTGGTAAATACCCAGTCTCTATCTATTATAAAAAATAAAATATTACCTATAATGCTGGCTACTATTAGCGTGGGTAATTGCGGTGTATGTAGAACTTTATCGCCAATTAAAAACCCCATCAGCGTACTTACAAATAATATATTGGCTGCTACTTGTAGTTTCAAAAAATCCCAAACAACTTGTATGAAATTTATTTTTTCCTGTTTTTTTCTGCGCATCTTTAAATAGTATATCAAATTTGCTAGTCTAAACCTATGAATAATGAAGTCAATAGGGTTGGTGTTGGTCCTTGCCCGAAACCCTGGCCAACTGGAGACGAATACGACAAATATTTATTAGAAAATGGTGATCGCCGTAATGTTGAAGATAAATATAGGTACTGGAAGGTTGAAGCTATTAAAGCGGATTTAGCTAAAAGAGCTGTCCCTCTTGAAATCGCAATAGAGAATTGGCAACACGATTTTAATATCGGCACTATAGTCCGCAATGCCAATGCTTTTAATGTAAGAGCTGTACATATAATAGGCAGACGGCATTGGAATCGGCGAGGTGCTATGGTTACGGATGCTTATTTAACTATTCATCATCATAGGACAATTGATGATTTCTGTATTTTTACTAAAGGTAAGGTAATTATAGCTGTAGATAATATTCCTGGCGCTAAATCAATATATAAATATAATATTCCTAAAAATTCTATATTAGTATTTGGAGCTGAAGGTCCTGGTGTAAGTGATGAAATGATAAGAATTGCTAAAGAGACTATATTTATACCTCAGCGAGGCAGTACACGTTCGGTTAATGTGGGAGTAGCGAGCGGTATAGTTTTATATAAATGGTCTGAAGCTAATGGATATATAGAATATTAAAAAACTTAAGTTTAATGGGATAATGGTATTGACATTAAAAAATATATATGCTAGAATATGAGAGTATAAAAACTTAAGAAAGAAGTGTATATAATGTATAAAAAGCGAAGAATTGCAAAAAAAGCAAATCTGCAGCAGATGGTAAAAAAGCGAATCCTAGCAGTATCAATGCTAGCAGTGGCTTTTCTAACTGTTCTGGGTGTGGGTTCATATATAAACCGAATCAATGCTGAAGCAGCAGGTGGAGACTGTTCAGATAACTCTATTATTAGGTGTGGTATTAGTAATTATAACGATTTAACTGCTAAATATGATCAAAATGCTACTGGTGATATTCGTGCCATAATGGATCACTATTGGATTAAGCGAACTTTGGCTCCAGGTACCCATGTATTCGAGGGTATATCTAATAATAAGGGTGAAGTTATAGCGAATGGTCGCGTTGTTGCTACTAATTCTTCAAGTATTGGTCGTACAAATTTTGGTTATGGTAAGAGAATATCTATAGCTGGTAGGACTTACTACGAAAATACTCATGTTGGCGGTGTAGCTTTTAAGCCTGGCACTACTCAGCTTCCTGTATTAGTTGTATTGGATGATCAAGGTAACTTTAAATACGCAATTATAAAATCTTGCGGTAATCCAATTTATGCAGTGCCTGTTCCTCCACCAACACCTCCAACACCACCAAAACCACCGGTTACTCCACCAACACCTCCAGCAACTCCACCTGCACCTAAAGAGTTTGCACGTTGTGAAAGCCTAAAGGTAAATATACTTGATCGAACTAAGTTTGAGTTCATCGTAAGCTATAAAGTAGAGAATACTAAATTACAAAGCGTTACTCTTGTTATAGAGGATTCAAATGGCAAGACTACAGAAAAAGTAATTAATGCTAAAGATGTAGATGCTGAATCACTAAAGAAAAATCAGGTTAAATACATTTATACTCAAGAACAAGTAGGTAAGTACAAGGTAAGTGCTTCAATAAAACCAACAACTGAAAAGTTTGATAACTGTAAAAAAGAGTTTGTAGTAGCCGAAGAAGACAAAGAAGTTGTTTGTGAAATATCTACAAAGAATCTAAACAAGGTTATTACCAAGAAAGAATATGAAGAAGACCAAAAATTAGAAGTTGGAAAGCGTAAATATTCAAAAAATCAGTCTGATTGTGAAGAGAAGCCTGTAGAGAAGAAAGAAAATTGTGAAGTTCCAGGTAAAGAACATCTTCCAAAGGATAGCCCAGATTGTAAAGAAGAAACACCTGAACTTCCTAAGACTGGTGGTATGACAATCGCAGGTGCATTGATTGGCGTAACAGCAATCACTGTAGCAGCTTACTACTACCTAAATAGTAGAAAAGGTGCGTAATCTGTAGATAGTAACTACAAACCAAGATAAGTACTCCGTTGTATAGCGGAGTACTTTTTGGTATAATTTTGATATTTAAGCTTATGGTTTATGTAAATTTGTAAATGGATAATCCTAATACGAAAGTCAGTCAAATTTCTCCTCAAATGGGGAATAATAATGCACCCTATTTAATAGGCAATATTAATAATATATGCCGAACAGAGGCAGGTTTATATGGCTATAGTGATGGTGGATATGAAATATATAATTCATATAAAAACATTAGTTTAGATACACCTGCTCCCGTTAGAATTTGCAGTGCAAATCAAAATATTGATAGTAACGGCGGAATAACCAACTGGAAATTTAATGCTAAAATTGGGCTGGTTAATAATATTTATGCTGAATATGAATTAATAAGTTTAGCTATAGATATTTTATGTAAAATTGGTGCTGCTAAAGAAACTCTGAATGTATCTATTAATAATAGAATGTCTGTAGGTAGAATATTACGTCAATATATAGGATTGGACACTGTTCAAGTACAGATGATAATGCGCCTTATTGATAAAAAAGAGTATAATGTTCCAGATAGATTTTTAAATCAAGTTAATGAAATTATTGATTCGACTGAAGGAGCTTTTGATAAGTTTTATATATTGTGGTCAGCAAAAACATTACAGGATTTACCAGCTCAGCTAAGATCAATTTCAGAATTTGGACAAATGGACTATTTACTAAAAATTTTAAATTTAGGTAATCTATGTGGAAATGTAAAGTATAGCTTTTTAACAATGGCCGGATCTGGTAAATATATGGATACTGTGTTTGAAATTACAGACACAAATGGTAATATATTGTGTTCTGGTGGACGGACAAAGCCATATCTTACTGTGGGTCCCGCTAATTCGGACCAGTTTGTTGAATTTACAATACAAGAATCTGTATTTAAAAAGTTTATAGAAATTAATAGTAATATATCTAGCGCAGATGTTGGTATAGCAATTTTTCATGAATCGGCTATACCTTCTGCATTAGAGATTGCTGAGAAAATGCGTAGCGAGGGAGTACGTGTGGACGTTGATATTGTTAATTTTTCTTTAGAGAAACAGAAAATATCATACATAAAAAAGCATCTTAAATTTGTATTATTTATTGATTCGAGAGAAAACCTATCTGGAACTTATAGATTATTAGAAACTAGTACTGGCAAAGATTATAATGTAAGCATAGAGCGTGCCACGAGTAAAATATTAGATTATCGTGGTATTAATCATGAAGAAGATGACTCTCTATTTAGTATTCTAGTTTAGAAGATTTTAATTATATGGTAAAAATGTTATACTATACACTAGTATGAAGACAAGTGTAAAGTATTTATCGGATACAAAAGTAGCTGTTAATGTTACTTTGGGATTATCAGAACTGAAAGATGCAGAGCTAGCTGCTTTAAATGAACTAGGCAAGGATATAAAGGTTCCTGGATTCCGTAAAGGCAAGGTTCCTGTAAGTGTAGTTTCTAAAAATGTAAATCCAAACATGTTAGCACAGAAAACTCTAGAGAGTGCACTTTCTAAGGCGGTGGCTGATGCGTTTATTAGCGAAAAACTTCAGGCGCTCGATAGACCTGAGGTTGAAGTAAAAAAGTTTGTGCCTGGTAGCGAACTTGAATTTACAGCCGAGAGCGAGGTTATGCCAAAAATCAAGATTGGCGATTATAAAAATCTTAAATCTACTGCTAAAAAAGTTAGTGTTACAAAAAAAGACATAGCTGAAATTACAGATCGACTTAAGAAAGGTTTTTCTTCTAAAAAGACAGTCCAAAGACCTGCTAAATTAACTGACGAGGTTAATATAGACTTTGAAGGTAAAAAAGATGGAATCGCTTTTGATGGTGGCAAAGGCGAAAAGTATGATTTGGTTTTAGGTAGTAATAGTTTTATTCCTGGGTTTGAAGATGGAATTATTGGCAAAAAGACAGGTGAAACTTTTGATCTTAAGCTTACCTTCCCAGAAGATTACCATGCTGATAATTTGAAGGGTGCAGAAGTAGTATTTACTACAACTATTAATGAAATTAAGGAAGTAGTTGAACCAGAATTAAACGATGAATTAGCTGCAAAAGCTGGTCCATTTAAAACCGTAGAAGAGCTTGAAGATGATATTAAGCGGGAAATAACTAAACAAAAGGAAACCGAAGCTACTGAAAAATTAAAAGATGATCTTGTAGCTGAGTTAGTAGAAAAATCTACTGTACCAGTACCTGATGTATTATTGAAAGATCAAATGAAATTAATCGAGCAAGATACGAATCGTAATTTAATGTATCGTGGTATGTCGATTGATGATTACATTAAGAGCTTGAAGTATAAAGATAAGAATGATTGGCTAGAAAACGAAGTTCGTCCAATTGCCGAAAAGCGTGTTAAGGCGGGATTGCTTTTAGCGGAATTGAGCAAGGTAGAAAAAATTGAAGCAACCGAAAATGAACTCCTTGAAAAAATAAACCAACTTGGTAAGCAATATCCTAGCGAAGATATGCGCAAACATTTAAAAACTCCAGAAGTACAGCGTGATGTAGCAAATAGAATACTAACAGAAAAAACTGTAGATAGGTTAGTTAGTTTAAACTCTAAGGCGTAGAGAGCGCATCAGATAAATAGCACTCGATTGCAAAGAGTGCTATTTTTGTATATAATTACAATATGCAAAAACCTACTAGTTATCTTGTACCAACTGTTATTGAGAAAACTCACAACGGGGAACGAGCTTTTGATATTTATAGTCGTTTACTAAATGAACGAGTGATATTTTTAGGTGAAGATGTTAATGAACATACTGCCAATTTGGTCGTTGCTCAATTATTACATTTGGCGTATGAAGATCCAAATAAGGATATAAAACTTTATATAAATAGTCCCGGAGGCAGTGTATATGATGGCTTAGCTATTTATGACACGATCCAGTATATAAAACCAGATGTACAAACTATAGGTATAGGACTACAAGCAAGTATGGGTGCTTTTTTACTTAGTAGCGGAACTAAAGGTAAAAGGGTAGCGTTACCTAACAGTCGCATTATGATACATCAACCGAGTAGCGGCACACAGGGTAAAGTTACAGACCAAGAAATAACTTTACGCGAAAGTATATACCTAAAACAGCGCTTGAATGAGATTTTATCTAAAAATACAGGTCAAGATATAAGTAAAATTGAGAAAGACGCCGACAGAGACTACTGGATGAGCGCTGAAGAAGCTAAGAAATACGGTTTGATTGATGAAGTTATATTTCCATCTAGCTAATATATGATTATTATGATATAATATATGTTATCCTGCGCGAAAAGAGTTGCAGGCGTCAAGAAGGGCTATATCGTGCTCTCTATTTATAAGAAAACTGCTTTGGCTACAGTTATGCTCGTTGTATCTGTATCTTCTGGGTTAGTGGCTTGTATTGGTACTCCAGATTATGACATGTACCAGATGGTCTATCCTTATGGTAATGGTCAAGCTAAACCAAGTTGGGTATCTGATAGTGATCCATATTCCTGTAAGGAGTTTCTTGTGCCTGTTGTACTTACACTTGACCACTCAAGCTACGGGGTTAATGATAATCCCGAAGGTATCAATGTATCAGTGGAAATTCATGGAGATACTCACCATACCCATGTTGTACAAAAAAGCTACAAGGGTAATCCTGTCGGTTCTATTGTGCTCAAAAACCCCGATAAGGCAAATCCGTCAAGCTTGGAAGAAGAGGTTACCTATTATGAAATGCCTCGCAATGTCATTGACGGGAATATCAGGCTCAATGGCGCATACCACAATTTGCGAAGTCTGACTATTTGCTACTAGTGCTATAAGTAGTAAGGCGAACCTGATCGCCGTGCTTTATGTAAGCAAAAGTACTAATTTATCTATTATTCTGTAATATCAAATTAGTACATCAGGCTTTTATTTTGATCAAAATTATTAACTAATTGCAGTGCCAAATAATGTTGTTATTGCGTAAACGAATATTATTGTAATTATTCCACACGCTACTTTTTGTACAGTTGAACTTATTATTGGTATATTGCTATTTTTTGCATTAAATATTCCAATAACAGACAAAAGTATCGTAATTATTCCAAAAACTACAAACTCTCGAAAAGCTACTGGCGAAAATACTGCCGCCAAGAAAGGTGCAATTCCGCCAATTATAAACAATGCAAATGATATAGACGCTGTTTTTGTAGGTTTAGACATCTCGTCATCATAAATATTATGAAATATTTTAAGCTGCACTTTTAAGGGGTCTTGAGTACTTAGTTCCTTGGCTAATTGAATAGCTGTACTTTTGCTAGCGCCAGACTGGATATAATATTTTGCTAGCGCTACTAACTGCTCTTTAGATTTATGCTCGATTAAATTACGCTGAGTGTTTATTATTTCAGTCTTAATGTGATTTTCGTGGCGGATCTTTAAGTATTTACTTATTGCTACTACAGATGCTCCTGCAAATATAGCTGCTAGTCCAGAAGTAAAAACAGCGCCTTTATTTCCAGAGGCTCCAATTACGCCAATGCAAATAGCCCCAACTAAAATAATACCCTCACTTACGATAGATGTGTAGTCCTGTAACTGGCTAGAATTGTAACTTAAATAGTTAGAGTTCTTTTTCATATTCTATCTATTATTATAATGGTAGAGCTTAGAAAAGTAAATTACTTATTGAAATATTGATCGCATAGTAGTAGAATGGTAGTAAGAAGTAGTGTATCTTCAGTTATTTGTGTGTAGTATTGGCAGTTCTATGTATAAGATTGGAGAAAGTGAATCTTCGGCGCCAGATTCAATAAATTATAACTATAAAAATGCGAGGAGTGTAAATGACTAATTTGTCAACCAGCGCGTCTAAACGTGTGTTTTTCACGGAAGACGATACCGTACTATCGGTCCCAGACCTCATTGCCCATCAAAAAGACTCTTGGAAGGAGTTTGTCGATACTGGATTGGGTGAGATATTTACAGAAATTAATCCGATTGACGATTACACTGGACAAAAACTTTCCCTTAGTTTTAAAGAATACGCTTTTCGAGATCCAAAGAACTCGGAACGTTTTGCTAAGGAAAATAATATAACTTATGATGCTCCCTTGTACGCGCGAGTTGAATTGGTTAATAAAGTAACTGGAGAAGTTAAGGAACAGGAGATTTATCTAGGTGATTATCCTTGGATGACTGAGCGTGGTACGTTTATTATAAATGGCACCGAGCGTGTTGTTGTTAGTCAGTTAATTAGAAGTCCAGGAGTGTTCTTTACTGCCGATAATGTAGCTGGACATAATAATTATGGGGCTAAAATTATACCAGGTCGTGGTGCTTGGCTTGAATTTGAAACCACTACTAGCGGTGTTATTTATGTAAAGATTGACCGTCGCCGAAAAATGCCAGTTACAACACTTTTGCGTGCATTCGGCTATAGCAAGACTAGCGAGATCAAAGATTTATTTGCAGATGTTGATACTGGCGATACCAAATATATAGAAGAGACCTTAGATAAAGATGCTACTCGTGGCACTAATGAAGCTTTAATTGAAGTCTACCGACGCTTGCGTCCGGGTGATTTGGCTACTGTTGAAAATGCTCGCAGTATGATTGAGCGCATGTTCTTTGATTTTAAACGTTTTGATTATAGTCGGGTTGGTCGTTATAAAATCAATCAACGATTGGGTATTGATTTACCAAATACTACTGAAAATCGTGTATTCCAATTAAGTGACTTGATTTCTATTATTAAGGAAATAATTCGATTAAATAATACACAAGATCCTGCTGATGATATTGATTCCCTATCAAATCGTCGCGTTAATTTGGTTGGTGAACTTGTAGCTCGTCAGTTCCGTGTGGGTATGTTACGTATGCAACGAAATGCTATGGACAGAATGAGTATGACTGATATTGAGAATGTAACTCCTGGTCAGTTGATAAATGCTCGCCCAGTTGTTGCGGCTGTGCGTGAGTTCTTTGCTAGTAGCCAGCTTTCACAGCTTATGGATGAAACTAATCCGCTTTCTGAATTAAGCCATAAACGTCGACTGAGTTCTATGGGTCCAGGTGGTCTAAGTCGTGAGCGTGCAGGTTTTGATGTGCGCGATGCTCACCCTACACACTACGGTCGCCTTTGTTCTGTTGAAACTCCAGAAGGTGCTAATATTGGTTTGGTGCTTAATTTGGCAACATACGCACGTGTTAATGAGTATGGATTTATAGAGACACCTTATCGAAAAGTTAAGGATGGCAGAGTAACAAATGAAGTAGTTTACCTAGATGCTTCCCGTGAGCGTAACGAAATTATTGCAGATGCGGGCGCTAAACTGAACGAAGATGGTACATTTACTGACGAACGCGTGAGTGCTCGTATTGAAATGCAGCCAGGCCAGATTGATGCTAGCGAAGTTACGATGATGGATGCGGCTCACAAGCAAATTCTTGGATCTACGGCGTCATTGGTTCCATTTATCGAAAAAAACCGTATTGATCGATCTTTAACAGGCTCAAATATGCAACGCCAGGCTGTACCTCTAATTAATCCTCAATCTCCGACTGTGGGTACTGGCATTGAAGGAGTGATTGCTAAAAACTCTAGTCAATTAATTACCGCTGAAGCCGAGGGCGAAGTTATACGTGCTGATGGTGATGTTGTCGAAGTTAAATATGAAGACGGCGTGAAATCTTATGAGTTATTACATTTTGAAAAGAGTAATGATGATCGATCTATAAATCAAAAGGTGCGAGTATCTCGTGGTCAGAAAGTTAAGAAGGGAGATATCTTAATAGAAGGTGCCTCAATTGCTGATGGTGAAATTGCGCTTGGCCGCGATCTCCGTGTAGCGTTTATGCCATGGGGCGGCTATAATATGGACGATGCTATTATTATTAGCAATCGACTAGTGCAAGATGATGAGCTTACAAGTGTAAATATTAAAGACTATATGGTGGAGGTTCGCGAAACAAAACTTGGCGATGAACAAATTACCCGCGATATACCAAATGTAAGCGAACACAGTTTACGTCATCTTGATGAGAACGGTATTGTGCAGATCGGTAGCGAAGTAAAAGCTGGAGATGTACTTGTAGGAAAAATTACACCAAAGGGTGAACAGGAGCTCTCAAGCGAAGAGCGTTTGTTGCGCGCAATCTTTGGCGAAAAAGCTAAAGATGTTCGTGATACATCACAACGTATGAATAACACTGGTGGCGGTAAAGTTGTAGGTGTACGTATATTTAGCCGTGAAAGTGGTCATGAACTTAAGGCTGGAGTTTTGAAGCAGATCCAGATTTTTGTAGCACAGTCACGTAAAATTAGTGTTGGTGATAAAATAGCTGGTCGCCATGGAAACAAGGGTGTCATTGCGCAAATTCTTCCAGTAGAAGATATGCCTTTCATGGAAGATGGTACTCCGATTGATGTAATTTTAAATCCACTTGGTGTGCCTAGCCGTATGAATATTGGTCAGTTGTTTGAGACGCACTTAGGTATGGCTGCGAAGGCATTGGGATATAAAGTTGCAACCCCTCCATTTAATGGTGTTAGCGATAAAGTGATTAGTGATGAGCTTGAAAAGGCTGGCTTTGCACGTGATGGAAAAGTCCAACTTATAGATGGTAGAACTGGCGAAAAATTTGAAGAAAGAACTACTGTTGGAATTATGCATATGATTAAGCTTCACCATATGGTTAGTGATAAAATCCACGCCCGTTCAACAGGTCCTTATACTATGGTTACCCAGCAGCCACTTGGTGGTAAAGCTCAAAATGGTGGTCAGCGTTTTGGTGAGATGGAAGTTTGGGCACTTGAAGCTTACGGCGCTGCAACTACTCTGCAAGAGATGCTAACTATTAAATCAGATGATGTTTATGGACGAGCTAAGGCTTATGAATCAATCATTAAAGATGAGCCGATTGTAGGTCCTAAACTACCAGAATCGTTTAATGTTTTAGTTAAGGAATTACAGGGATTAGGTCTAAGGGTTGACTTAATGGAAGATACTGATGGTGATGGCGCAGTTGATAGTATAAAAGACGCAGATCATGTAATATCTGGAACTTCAGATGATGCTGAGCCTTCGGAAGACGTGATAAGTAGTGAAGAATTGCGTGGAGATGAAATCGAAATTGAAGGAGATCTAGAGGATGGCGGAATCTCGCTTGAAGAACTAGGTGATGATGAAAATAGGCAATTAACAGACGAAGAATCTGAATATAATGAGGAGGAAGCATAGAATGTCACGAGTAGTTGCAAGTACTGGCATTGCGGATTTTGATGCTGTACGTTTGGCTGTGGCTAGCGCAGACGACATCCGTAAGTGGAGTTATGGTGAGGTAACGAAGCCAGAAACGATTAACTATCGTACGCAAAAACCAGAGCGCGATGGTCTGTTTTGCGAACGTATTTTTGGTCCAGTAAAAGATATAAATCCACACGATAGTAAACTAAAAGGTGTACGTAGCCGTGAAGCTGCTGTTGATAAGAACGGCGAACTTGTTACAAAATCAATTGTTCGCCGTGAACGAATGGGGCATATTGAATTAGCTGCCCCAGTAGCTCATATTTGGTTTATGCGCGGTACACCTAGTGCAATGAGTTTATTGCTTGGTATAACCGTACGTAATCTTGAGCGTATTGCGTATTTTGCGAGCTATGTTATTTTGCATGTTGATGAAGAAAAGCGTGATCAACTTCTTGCCGACCTTGAAGCTGAGACTGATGCAGCTCGTGCAGCAATTAAAATCCGCTATGAAAAGGCTGCTGAGGAGGATAATGCAGATATTAAGCAATTAGCCGCTGAGCAATCACGTGAGATAGAAGATCTTAATGAAAATTATATTCGCAAGAAATCTCAGTTGGAAAGCTTAGTAAAAGCCGCTTTGATGAGCGAAACTGAATATAGAGATCTTGAAGAGGAATATGAAGAGATTATAGAAGTTGGTATGGGTGGATCAGCTTTAAAAACTCTTCTTGATGAGATTAATTTGCCAGAGTTGATCAATAAATTAAATGAAGAAGTTGCAGGAGCTAAGGGTCAGCGAGAGAAAAAACTACTGAAGCGCTTGAAAGTTCTAGAAAGTATGCATACTGCTGGAATAGAGCCAGGTGCTTTGACTTTGACTGTTTTGCCTGTTATCCCTCCAGATTTGCGTCCTATGGTTCAACTTACAGGAGGTCGTTTTGCAACATCTGATTTAAATGATCTTTACCGACGCGTAATTAATCGTAATAATAGATTGAAAAAGTTACTTGACTTGAATGCTCCAGAGGTGATTCGACGAAATGAAATGCGTATGTTGCAAGAAGCGGTTGATGCATTGATTGATAACAACGCTGCTCGTAGCGGTCGAGCTGTTAGTGCTACTGGTGGGCGCCGTCGTTTGAAGAGCTTAAGTGATATGCTGAAGGGCAAACAGGGTCGTTTCCGACAGAATTTGCTCGGTAAGCGTGTTGACTATTCTGGTCGTTCTGTGATTGTTGTTGGTCCAAAACTTAAAATCCATCAATGTGGTTTGCCAAAGCAGATGGCACTTGAATTGTTTAAACCTTTTGTGATTAGCTGGTTGATTGAGCGAGATTATGCTCATAATATTCGAAGTGCAACTCGTCTAATTGAATCTGGGGATGCTGCTGTATGGGATGCATTGGACGCTGTAATTGAAGGTAAATATGTGCTTCTAAACCGTGCTCCATCATTACATCGTCTATCAATCCAAGCTTTTCAACCTAAACTTGTTGAAGGTAAGGCAATCCAGCTTCATCCGTTAGTTTGCGCAGGATTTAACGCTGACTTCGACGGCGATCAGATGGCTGTCCATTTACCTCTTTCAAAAGAAGCGCAAGCTGAAGCACGTGACTTAATGAGCGCAACTAATAATCTACTAAAGCCTGCCGATGGTTCACCAGTTTTGAATATTAGCCAGGATATTGTTTTAGGAAACTACTATCTAACTTACGATAAGCCTAGCGCGCAGACTGAAAATCGTAAGGCCTTTAGCAGTGTATATGAAGCTGAAATGGCTTACGATAATGGCAAGATTGAATTACAAACACCAATTCGAGTATTTACTAAGGGTCAAATTCGCAATACAACGTTAGGGCGTGTGTTCTTTAATGAAATTCTACCAGCTGATTTCCCATACGATGATAATGTTCAGACAAAGAAACAGCTTAAGAAAGTCTTGGCTAAAATCTTTGCTAAATATGGTGCCGAAGAAACTGCAAAGACTGCTGATCGTATGAAGGGTCAGGCATTTAGATTTGCTACTGCAGCGGCTATCTCAACAGGAAAAGATGATTATATAAGCTTTGACGAGATAGGGGAATTTGTAGCTGAAGGTGATGCTAGAGCTGCACTTATTTCTGAACAATTTGATCAAGGTTTAGTAACAGATGATGAACGCTATAGCCTTACCGTTGGTGCTTGGCGTGCTGTAGATAATCGTGTAACGAGTTTCTTGAAAGACAAGCTAAACCACATGGATACTAGTATATCTGTTATGGTTAACTCTGGCGCTCGCGGTGATATTTCTAATGTTAAGCTTGCAAGTGCTATGATTGGTATTCAGGTTGATGCGTCTAACCGTGAAATTGAGCTACCGATTCGTTCAAGCTTTAAACATGGACTTTCTAGTCTTGAGGCTTTCGTGGCTACACGTGGTGCTCGCAAGGGGCTGATTGATACAGCCCTCAAAACTGCTGACTCTGGTTATTTGACTCGTCGTTTAGTAGATGTTAGCCAGGATGTCTTCACCGTCGAAGATGAAGCTGGTGATGATGACGGCTACACAATTTACCGCAGTGAAACTGAAGAAACAATGATTGATTTTGGTAACCGCTTAGCTGGTCGCTATACCGCTAAAGAAGTTCCAGGGCATATTGCTGCAGATCAATTAATTACTCGTGAAATTGCTGATGAAATCAATGATGATAGCGATGTAAGTGAAGTTACAATTCAAAGTGTACTTTCAACAAACAATCTAAGAGGTATTCCACGTAAGAGTTATGGTATAGATATGTCTACTGGTGTGTTGGTTGATGATGCTCAGCCAGTCGGTGTTATAGCAGCTCAGTCTGTTGGTGAACCTGGTACTCAGCTTACTCTTAACACGTTCCATAGCTCTGGCGTAGCAGGTGGTGATATTACACAAGGTTTGCCTCGTGTAGAAGAGTTGTTTGAAGCTCGCACACCTAAGGGACAAGCTTATATAACTGAGATTACTGGATTGGTTGACACTTGGGAAGATGGCAAGAAATACATTGTGCAAGTTACCCCTGAATCTGGAAAAGTTGAAAAGATTGAACTTGAAGGTAGAAAGCTAGTAGTAAGAGAAGGTAGTAATGTAAAAGTTGGTGACGTGATCGCTGCTGGAGATGACGGAATTGCACCAATTGTTGCTCCATTTGATGGTGTAGTTGAAGCGTCTAACGATATGCTAATTATTGCTGCAAACGCTAGTTCACCTGTTCGATACGAAATTCCAGCTACTGCTAAATTAGTTGTTGCTCCTGGTGACAGAGTAGAGGCTGGTGATCGTTTAACCACTGGATCGTTGAACTTACAGGACCTAATGCGACTAAAAGGTACTCAAGCAACTCAGCGATATATTATCAATGAGATTCTACGCATTTATGCTGCGCAAGGTCAGGATGTTGCTGATAAGCACCTTGAGATTATTGTGCGTCAAATGTTTAGTAGAGTTAAGATTGAAGAGTCTGGCGATAGTAGTTTTGTAACTGGCGATATTGTAAGTAAAGCTGCTGTAGTTGATGAGAATAAGCGCTTGGCAAATGAAGGCAAAGAACTTATTAGCTACAAACAATTACTGCTAGGTATTACTAAAGTTTCTATTTGGAGTGATAGCTTCCTCTCAGCAGCATCCTTCCAAGATACTACTCGCGTTCTGATTAATGCTGCAACTTCTGGTCGTGTTGATAAACTACATGGTTTGAAGGAGAATGTAATTATTGGGCGCAAGATTCCTGTAGGTACTGGAGCTGTTAAAAAAGTTGATCAACAAATTGAAGAAGATATGGATTTAATCGATAATTTTGATAATATCCATGTTGATGCTTAATAGATAGCTCAAATACAAAACATCACCTAATTCGGGTGATGTTTTGTTGTTGGTAGTATGGTATTACCTCTATAGTAAAATGTATTTGTTTGTGTTATAATCTAGCAAGAGTTTCCTCTTTTCGGAGTTAGTGGTTGATTTGAATGTGTACCATCACTAGTTTGGCGAAAAGGTAAAGACACAGGGCGGAGTTGCTGAATCCAATCTGTATTTATAAATTAAATTAGGGAGAATTAAATGCCTACAATTAACCAATTGGTGCGCAAGCCTCGCAAAGTTGCTGGCAAAAAATCGAAAAGTCCAGCTTTGGGGCGTATTCATAACGCACTGAAAGTACGTTATTACAATCAGGATGCGCCCTTGAAGCGCGGTGTTTGTATTCGCGTAACAACAAAAACACCTAAAAAGCCTAACTCGGCTCTTCGTAAAGTTGCGCGTGTTCGCTTAACTAATAATCACGAAGTATGGGCTTATATTGGTGGGGAAGGTCATAATCTACAAGAGCATGCCGTAGTGCTTGTGCGTGGTGGACGTGTACCAGATTTGCCGGGTGTGCGATATCATATTGTGCGCGGTGCGCTAGATCTTCAAGGTGTAAATGGTCGTAAACAAGGTCGTTCTAAGTATGGTACAAAGAAAGGGGATAAGTAGAAATGCCTCGAAAAGTTACTAAGAAGTTGCAACGTCAACTTAAACCAGATAGAAAATATCAAAGCATTTTAGTACAAAGACTAATTAATAAATCTATGCTTGATGGAAAAAAGTTGGCCGCTGAACGTGCTGTGTACAGTGCATTAGAGCAAGCTGCTAAAAAGCTTGAAAGTGAAGAACCGCTTGAAATATTTGAAAAGGCTTTAAAAAATATTTCACCAAACTTCGAAGTTAAAAGTCGACGCGTTGGTGGTGCTAACTATCAAATTCCATTTCCTGTTCAAGGTCATCGCCAGATGCACTATGCATTTAGCTGGCTTGTACAGGCTGCGCGTGCTCGAAGTGGTATGCCATATGAAAAACGTTTAGCTTTAGAAATCGTTGATGCATATAACGAAGCTGGCGCTGCTTATAAGAAGAAAGAAGATACACACAAGATGGCTGAGGCAAACCGTGCATTCGCACATTTTGCCCGAGGCTAGTTTATCAAAGTCATAAATAATAATTTAAAACAAAGGAATTTTAAAACCTTATGGCAGAAAAAAAGTATGACCTGGATAAATATCGCAATATCGGTATTATTGCGCATATTGATGCAGGTAAAACGACTACTACTGAAGGTATATTGTACCGAACTGGTATTAATCATAAAATCGGTACTGTACGTGGTGATGATGGTGGTGCGACAACTGACTGGATGGACCAGGAGCGTGAACGTGGTATTACTATTACTAGCGCGGCTGTGACTTGTTTTTGGAAGGGTCATAAGATAAATATTATTGACACACCAGGACATATTGATTTTACAGCCGAAGTTGAACGCAGTTTGCGCGTTCTCGACGGTGCAGTTACTGTGTTTGATGGTAAAATGGGCGTAGAAGCTCAAACTGAAACTGTTTGGCGCCAAGCTAATAAATACGGTGTGCCTCGTATTTGTTTTATTAATAAAATTAATCAGACTGGTGGTGATTTCTATAAATCTTTGGAATCAATCCATAATCGCCTTTCTCGTTATGCTTTGGCTATTCATTTACCGATTGGATTTGAGAAGGATGTTAACGGTGTAGTTGACTTAATAGATATGAAAGCCTATACCTATAAAGATTTCTCTGATCATGAGCTTCAAGTTGGCGAAATTCCAGCTGACATGTTAGAAAAAGCTAAGAATGCTCGTGCTTTATTAGTTGAAGCTGCAGTTGAAGCTGATGATGAGCTGATGGAAAAATTCTTCGAGAGTGGCGAAGAATCTATTACAATAGATGAACTTAAGGCAGCATTGCGTAAGCGTGTTCTAGGCGGAGATTTTTATCTTGTAACTGGCGGTGATGGCCGTGGCGTTATCGTAGAGAAGGTATTGGACCTAGTTGCTGATTATCTGCCAAGTCCACTTGATGTTGACGCAATTTGGGGAACAGATCCTAAAACTGGTAAAGAGATTGAACGTAAACCTGCCTTAGACGAGCCAGCTGCTGGTTTGGCATTTAAAATTGCCGCTGATCCATTTGTTGGTAAATTAGTATTTGTGCGTGTTTATAGCGGTAAAATTACCAGTGGTAGCTATATTATGAACAGTATGACTGGTAATAAAGAACGTGTTGGACGTATTGTTCGTATGCATGCCGATAAGCGGGAGGATATTGATGTAATTGAAGCTGGTGATATTGCTGCGATTGTAGGTCTCAAAGATACCACTACTGGCGCAACACTTTGTGATCTGCAGCATCAAATTGTACTTGAGTCAATTGAATTTCCTGACCCTCCTGTATCGATTGCAGTCGAGCCTAAAACAAAGGCAGACCAAGAAAAAATGGGTATAGCTTTGCAGCGCTTGGCAGAGGAAGATCCTACATTTAGAGTTCACACAGATGAAGAAACTGGTCAGACAATTATGAGTGGTATGGGTGAGCTTCACTTGGATATCTTGATTGATCGTATGAAACGAGAGTTTAAGGTTGAAGCAAATATTGGTGAACCTCAAGTTGCTTTCCGTGAGACTATTCGTGGTACATCAGAAGTTCAAGGTAAGCACGCTAAACAGTCTGGTGGTCGCGGTCAGTACGGTGATGTTTGGGTTAGATTTGAGCCAAACGAGCCAGGTAAAGGGTTTGAGTTCTTTGATGAAATTAAAGGCGGTGTTGTTCCTCAAGAATATCGACCAGCTGTTCAGAAGGGTATTAAGGAAACCCTTGAAGGCGGTGTGATTGCTGGTTACCCAGTAGTTGATATCAAGGCTACTCTTTATGATGGTAGTTACCACGATGTTGACTCGAGTGAGTTAGCCTTTAGCTTAGCTGGAAGCTTAGCTGCACGAGCTGGTATTAAGCAAGCTAACCCTGTTTTACTTGAGCCTGTTATGAAGGTTGAAGTAACTACTCCAGAAGAGTTTATGGGTGATGTAATAGGCGACCTCAACTCTCGACGCGGTCGAATTGAGTCTATGGAAGACCTTCAGGGCGGTGCAAAACTTATTCGTGCATTTGTGCCACTTGCTAGTATGTTTGGTTATACTAACGATCTTCGTTCTATGAGCCAAGGCCGCGCAGCAAGTACTATGGAAATTGGTCAGTACGAGGAAGTGCCACCAAATATTGCTCAGGAAATTATCGAAAAGCGCAGTAAATAGCTAATTTGATAATTAGACTTAGACTAAAAACCGCTACTTGATAACAGGTAGCGGTTTTGGTTTTATGTAAATACTAGGATTTATTTTGCTTATGAATTGATAAATTTGATAGAGAAGGTAATTTATTATGTAATTTAATCAACTTTCGCCTCATTGGCCTTCCTATTATATTACCAAAAGAAGCGCCTGCTGCTATTGTTATAGCAATCATAAATGCTCGTAAAAGAGTGCCCATTCCTTGATCAAACAAAGCTGTTCCAGGTGAATTTTGCACAACTTGCATTAACCCGTTATAGAGAGTAATACCAGGAACTAGTGGAATGATACCAGCACTAATTGTTGCTACGCTTGGTATGCGCCAAATGCGAGAGATGACAGTTGAGCTTAATCCAACCGCACAAGCAGCTATACCTGATGCTGGAATTGCTTCCATGCCATTATTTATAAATACAATAGAGCAGTAATATCCAGCTACGCCTACTACACCAGATAATATTATTCCTGTAAGTCGTGAATGATTACCCAATGCAAAACAAGCTGCTGTTATAGCCGCTCCTATATACTGATATGTTATACTAGTCAAGGCTAATCCGTCTGGCGTGGTCGCAAAGTTTGTATTCATCTTTTTAGCAATATAGAGACCTATTGTTACGCCTAAGACGATTCCTCCTGTTTTCATTATAACTTTCAGAATACGGGCAGTTGCAGTTAAATAATATTCGTCGATTGCATCTTGTAACGCTCCAACGATCATCATTCCAGCCACTAATAGAACTATTCCGCTAATTGCTATCAGCGTAGGATTTATGTAAGAGATTATATCTAGGGCTTCATAATTATTAATAAAATTTGTAAGCACTGCGGCGATTACGGTAACTCCAGCTGCTGCAATAACTTGTATAAAAAAGCTCGGTACACCTATGCGATCTAATTTATCTAATATCCAACTAGTTAAAAATCCAATTAAAAAACTTAAAACTATAATAGGTATTGACCCAGTATAAAGTATACTTATTCCCGCACCAATTCCACCGTCGGATAAGTAAACCATCCAGCGTGAATACGATTTTGAACTTTCTAAGATTTTCTTAAGTTGTTTTTCTGCATCAGACAGAGTGATCTGCCTGGAGCGTATCATCTTTGCTAATTCTTGCAAGCTTTGAATAGTCTGATAGTTAGTCGTGCGCGTGGTGATTGTCCGAATCATAGTTAATGGTTCTTTATTAATGCCACGATCTTGAGATATTGTTAAGAGTGTATAGCTTATATCAATGTGAACAGGTCTTTTACAATAAGTATTCGTAATAGCAAGAGCACTATGCACTACATCGCTGGCCGCTACACCCATGGAAAAAAGTTGATCTGCGATACTCATGGTTAGCCGTAGTGCACGCATATTTGGTGTTAAATTCTCATCAATCTTTTCGAAATCAATTTTTGATAAATTAGATGGTGTATTTAGGTCAATCTTCTTAGCGGCTGACTTTGCTAATTTGAGTAAAACTTTGTGTGTTGGTAAATGCGGCATATCATTATAATTATAATATGCTAGCCTAGAGGTAGCAACAGTTTGTATTGAAAAAATCAAAAGCGCTCCAATATTTAGAGCGCTCTGTGATTTTTGTTATTTACTTCCTATGTAAATATTGTTTTACTATCTTTCCAGGAAATTTTTACATTATCGCCATCTTTGATTTTTCCCTCTATGAGTTCTATCGCGAGTGAGTCTAAGATACGTTTTTGGATTAGACGTTTAAGAGGGCGAGCACCAAATGCAGGATTATAACCATCGTGTGCTAGCATTTCCTTTAGGCTATTATCAAATTCAAGTTCTATATCTCGACTATCTTTTATTTGTTTAGCAACCTTTATTAATTGGATATCGACGATTGCATTCATAGCTTCTGGTCGAATTCTATCAAACAATACAATATCGTCTATCCTATTTAGGAACTCAGGTCTAAAATGTTTCCTAAGAATGTCTAAGACTTTATCATCAAGTTCCGTTAGGTCTTCACCGCTATAATCCATAATTAGCTGGGAGCCTACATTGCTTGTCATTATAATTATTGTATTACTAAAATCTACGGTTCGTCCTTGCCCATCTGTTAATCGCCCGTCATCTAGAACTTGTAATAGAATATTAAATACATCTGGGTGAGCTTTTTCAATCTCGTCAAATAGAACTACACTATATGGGCGACGTCGAATTGCCTCAGTTAATTGACCACCTTGATCATATCCAACATATCCTGGAGGCGATCCAATCAAACGCGAGACTGCGTGTTGCTCCATGTATTCACTCATATCTATTCTTACCATAGCATGTTCGTCATCAAATAATTGTTGACAGAGACTGCGTGCTACCTCTGTTTTTCCAACTCCTGTTGGTCCTAGAAATAGGAATGACCCAATAGGTCTACCTATATCTCCAAGACCTGCTCGCGAACGTCGAATTGCGCTTGCTACGGATGCGATTGCCTTATCTTGACCGATAACCTGTCTACTAAGAGATTCTTCTAATTTAGCCAATTTGCTACTTTCACTTTCAATCAATCTTTCTACTGGGATGCCAGTCCAACGTGCAACTACCGATGCAATGTCATCTGGTGTAACTTCTTCACGCAATAATCTTTCTGTGGTTGGTATTTCAGAAAGTTCTTGTTTTGCGATATTAAGCTTTTTTTCTAGTTCTGGGATCTCACCATATTTTATACGACTAGCTGTCGCTAAATCTGCTTCTCTTTCAGCACGTTCAAGTTGACCGCGTAAATCATCCATTTTTTCGGCAGCTGTGTTCACTGTTTTTAGTATGTCTTTTTCGTGTAGCCATCTATTATTCAAATCATTAGCTTTTTCAGATATATCTTTAATTTGGCGCTTAATTTCTTCTTTTCGCTCTTTGGCATTTTCTGATTTATCCTTTTTTAAGGCATCTTCTTCAATCTCAAGTTGTAAACGTCGATTGTTTAATTTATCTAGTGCTATTGGTACACTTTCTAACTGCATCTTTAGGGAACTAGTTGCTTCATCAAGTAGATCAACCGCCTTATCTGGAAGAAATCTATCTGGTAAATAGCGTGTAGATAGACGAGCGGCCGATACAATCGCATCATCAGAGATATTAACTCCGTGGTGAACTTCATATTTTTCTTTTAGACCACGTAATATAGCAATTGTGTCGTCAAAGTTTGGCTCTCCTACAAATACTGGTTGGAATCTACGTTCCAAAGCTGCGTCTTTTTCAATATTTTGACGATATTCAGCTAAAGTCGTTGCCCCAATCATATGCAATTTTCCGCGTGCAAGAGCGGGTTTTAACATATTGCCAGCGTCCATACTACCTTCGCCACCGCCAGCTTTTACCATTGTATGAATCTCATCGACAAATAGAATTATCTCTCCAGCCGCGTCATCTACCTCTTTAAGTACACTTTGCAAGCGTTGCTCAAATTGTCCTCGGTAACTTGCACCCGCGACTAAACTAGATATCTCTAGTGAAATTAAACGCTTATTTTTGAGAGAATCTGGTACATCACCCTTCACTATTCTTTGTGCTAATGCTTCAACGATAGCGGTTTTACCAACACCTGGCTCGCCAATAAGTACAGGATTATTCTTTGTGCGCCTAGATAATATTTGCATTGTACGTCGAATTTCTTCATCTCGTCCAACTACTGGATCTAATTTACTTTCATGAGCTAAAGCGGTGAGATCCGTACCGAATTGCTCTAGTGGTTTTTTAAATTGTTCATCTTGATTTGGTTGCATATTTCCTCCTTTTAATTTTTTAATTTAAGTAGATGTAAACATTTTTGTTTGAATTTAAATTGATATATTTTAGCCTCGGGATTAATGACGAATAGGGGGTCTGTGTGTTCAATAACAATTATATCAAAATTAGCACTCAATATGCAAGAGTGCTAATTAATAATAAATTGCCAAAATTAAATAAATATGATAAGCTGGCTAGCAAGTACTCAAACTGAGTATTATTTGTACCTTTCAAAACTAGGAGATAAAAATGGCGTACGTATTTTTGCCATCGATAGATAAGCATATGTATCCTGATGTTGACGATGAAGAAAGTAAGGATTTTTTCAGTCGGTTTGAAAGCGGTAGGCTTATGCCAGGCTTTTTTCCTTTTGCAGAAGGCGAGCTTTCGTATAATGATATGGAAAAAATTATTGCCTATAATCTGAGTCTTCGGAACAATTCTACATTCGTTAAGTCTGATGATACAACAAAATCTACCGCTGAAACACAGCCTTTTATAAAGCTCAAGTGGTCTGGTGTTGATGGTGATTCTTCGGACTATGATATATATTTTAGTGAGGATAAAAAATTACTGCCCTTGGAAAAATCTTTCAGGAATAAGGTTTTAAAAAATAAACTCGCTGACGAATATCCTGACATTTGGCGTTTCGTTGCAGATAATAAGATGATGGCGGAAGTAATTACTGATTATTGGTATTCATTGATAATTATTTATTACCGATGCTATTGTGGATATATTTCTGAGACAGAGTTCTTACGGGAAACTTGCTTACGCCATGATGACATTCTTTTGATTATTGCCAAATTACTTGGCTATTCACAGACCTATAGTAATGCATCTAATCTATTTAAAGTGTTTAATCCTATGTTTAGGAGGTAATCTCCCGCCGCAATAATCGGCGGGTTATTTTATTGTCAAGATTAATTAGGTATGATATAGTAGATAATCGATATCCACTATATTTAATTTGGAAAGGATTGTATGAAATTATCGGGAGC
>SDRW01000006.1 GCA_007845485.1 TM7 phylum sp. oral taxon 348 | reverse complement strand
ACCAATTTATTTTGATTATTCTTTACATTTTTATTAGTTTTGAATCCTGCTGCAGATAAATATCTATGGAGAGGTGCAGGAGTGGTTGAACTGGCTTGTCTCGAAAACAAGTGTACTATATCGGTACCGAGGGTTCGAATCCCTCTCTCTCCGCCATATACTTTGTTAAGTTTAATTATACAAAATGGAGATCAATAACTTGGTCTCCATTTTTGGTGTGCTATTTATATTATTTTAATTAATAAATAAGGATATCTTACGATATCCTTATTAAACTAATTTTACAATTTATTATGCGCTAAATGTCCAAGTCATAGGTTGCGATATTTGTAAGCCTTGGTATGTTGGGCCAGCACTCGAATCAAGAGATACAGCTACTTTAATAGGAATTGATTCACTAGGGTTGATACCGGTCTTACTTAGTTTAGCTAATAGATTAATTGCACCACCTGTTTGGAAAGCCTTTGCTGATCCATCAAATATTACAGATGCACCTGAAGTAATTTTTACTTTTATTTTATCGCATAGGTCTGTAGCACTTCCAGAAAATGACGATCCCCCGACAGCAGATTGAGTACATGCTCCTGGTGTGAGCGTAAAGCTTGTAGCTTGCATGGAGCCAGTATTCTGTATAGACAAGTTAGTTTCTTTTGCTGCGCCCCCTGGCGCTAGAGTTACTCCACCATATTTATTAATAGTTGAACAGGTGGCGGTATTGGTTGAATTAGAGTCAAAGCTATTGCAAGACGCACTTCCAGAGGTTTCCTTCATTGTTAATGTGCCTGTATTAGCAGTATTGGTGCTGTTTTGAATACTAGCAACCAATGCTGCAAAAGTAGGGGTTAAAGTAAATCCTATAAGCAAAGAGGCGATTGCGCCCGCCGCAACAACTATAAGTCTATTGCGATTATAAGCCATAGTTTTCATTTTATTATATTTTCTCCTTATCTATTTATTTGTTAATCGTCTAAATGCAAATTTCCCTATAATAAACATAAGTATAAAGATCAACAAAGTTTATGTCAATAATTTAGTTTAAGTAAATATGTAGAGTAATAACTACAACTTTATTCAATAGATATAATATCCTAATGTTGCTGTAATTTTGTCTAAAATGCTTGCAAACAATATATATAGCGCTTATAGTGATATCTGGTACGCTAAATATACAATATGTAC
Source organism: TM7 phylum sp. oral taxon 348 (assembly GCA_007845485.1). Classification (GTDB taxonomy): domain Bacteria; phylum Patescibacteriota; class Saccharimonadia; order Saccharimonadales; family Saccharimonadaceae; genus SDRW01. The sequence goes on along the minus strand of SDRW01000006.1, from coordinate 24,028 downwards.
TAAAACAAATAATGTGCAAATTAATTATGATTAGGTAATAAATAAGGAGGGTAATGAGTAGCTTTAATATTAAAGTAGTAAAACGTGACGGCACTAGTGAAGCGTTTGATGCGAATAAAATTAATATGGAGTTGATTGCAGCAGCTGAAGGTTTGCCTGATCAAATTAGCAAGGTTGCACAAATATCTAGTGAAGTCCAATTAACTCTGTTTGATGGAATTACTACCGAACAATTAAACGAATCTATTATTAATACTGCTCTACAGAATATTAAAGATGATCCCGATTTTGATGTAATTGCGTCTAGACTTCTATTAAAAACTATTTACAAAAGCGTGCTGGGTGATTATAAAGATTCAGCCGATCTAAAAAAAATACATGAAATTAAATTCCCAGAATATTTAAAAGAAGGTATTAAACTTGGTTTATTAGATAAGCGTATGAATGGTGATATCTTTGATATTCCGCGTTTAGCCGCAGCAATTGATCCAAAAAAAGATGAATTATCAAAATATATAGGTGTGATTACTAATAAAAATCGCTACGCGTTACGCAATAGCAAAGGAGATGCTCTTGAAGTTCCGCAATATACACATATGCGGATTGCTATGGGCCTAAGCTACAATGCGAAAAATCCAACCGAAAGTGCCCTAGATTTTTATAATCATATGTCAAATTTGGATTATCTACCTGGGGGTAGCACGCGTGTTAATGCTGGTGGTACTCAACCTCAATTATCAAATTGTTTTTTGATGAATGTTGATGATGATATGGAGTCAATCGCTAAAGCAGTACGTGATACGATGTGGATTGCTAAAGGCACTGGCGGTATAGGTATTGGGTTTACTAAATTACGCTCCGCTAGCTCTCCTGTGAAGACGACTAATACTGAATCAACTGGACCAATTCCTTTTATCAAAATGATTGATACAGCGCTATTTGCAGTTTCACGCAAAGGTAAAAAAGCTGGGGCGGCGGCAATCTATATGGAGAATTGGCATTTGAATTTCCCACAGTTTATTGATCTTCGGCAAAACTCTGGTGATCCTTATTTACGCACGCGTTTTGCTAATACTGCGGTGTTTATTTCTGATGAATTTATGAAGCGAGTAGAACAAGATGAGGATTGGTATCTATTTGATCCAGCAGAAACTTCAGATTTAACTGAACTTTATGGAAAAGAATTTTCAGAGCGATATAAAGAATATATTAAACTGGCAGAAGCAGGTAAATTACGTGAATTTGAAAAAACTTCAGCCCGCCAACAGTTTAAACAAATCCTTACTAGCCTTCAAGCAACTTCACATCCATGGCTGACATGGAAAGATACTATTAATGTTAGAGCTTTAAATAATAATACTGGAACGATTCATTTAAGTAATTTGTGCACTGAAATTACTTTACCGCAAGATAAAGATAATATAGCAGTTTGTAATTTGGTTAGTATTAATCTTTCTCGCCACCTTAATGGTAATGAATGGGACTGGCGACGGCTTGAAGATAGCGTACGTAGCGCAATCAGACAACTCGATAATTTAATTGATATTACAAAACTATCTGTTCCAGAGGCAATGTATGCTAATAAACAAACTCGTGCACTGGGACTTGGTGTAATGGGCTTTACTGATGTTTTAGAGAGATTAAGATTAGCCTATGATAGTGAAGAATCCTATGGATTGATAGATAAGTTGACAGAGTTTATTAGTTATCATGCTATTGATGAATCAGCAAACTTAGCTCAAGAATTTGGATCTTATCCCGCATTTGAGGGAAGTGGCTGGAGTAGGGGAATTCTACCTATTGACACGATCGATATACTTGAAAAAAATCGTGATGTTGATGTTAAAATCAGCCGTGATAGTAGTTTAGATTGGGATAAGTTACGATCTAAGATTAAAAAAGGTATGCGTAATGCCACCGTTATGGCGATTGCTCCTACTGCAAATATTGGACATATAGCGGGCACTACTCCTGGTTTGGATCCTAGATTTACACAAATTTTCAGCCGAAGCACTTTAAATGGTAAATTTTTAGAAGTTAATCCTAATTTGGTGCGTGAGCTTAAAGATCGTAGTTTATGGAATGAAGTCAAAGATGAATTATTAATTAACCAAGGTGATATTCAAAATATTGAAGCAATTCCAGATGAAATAAAGTCTGTTTATAAAACTAGTTTTCAAATCTTGCCATATGCTTTTATTGAAGTTGCTGCCCGTGCACAAAAATGGGTTGACCAGGCGATTAGTCGCAATATGTACCTAGAAACACGCGACATTGATGAATATGTAAAAATTTATTCAGAAGCGTGGCGCCGTGGCTTAAAAACAACCTATTATTTACACGTGAAACCACGTCACCAATCAGAGCAAACGACAGTTAAATCTGATAAATCGGCCAAAATCAGGCAGCAAGATTCACGAAAAGTTGGTTTTGGTTTTGCACGTACAAAGAAATAATTTAAGGAGAGTAGAAATATGAAAGATAATCAAACTTTAGGAATCTTAGGATCTGGCGTTCGTGATGGTTTACAGCTAAAACCCGTGCGCTATGAATGGGCTTATCGTCTATATAATCAAGCAGTAGCAAATACATGGTTTCCAAACGAAGTTCAGTTAGTGCAGGATTTGGCAGATTTTAAAAAACTTACAGAAGACGAGAAGAATGCTCTTAAAACAGTTATTAGCTACTTAAATCCAAACGAGTTACTTATTAATAAGTCGTTGGCTTTTGGAATTTATCCTTGTGTTAATGCGGCAGAATGTCATTTGTATCTATCTAAGCAAATGTGGGAAGAAGCTAATCACTTTATGACATTTGAATATATTATTGAAACTTTCCCGTTCAATCGTGAAGAAATTTATGCAGCAGGTTGGGGGAAGAAGTCGCTTGCAGATAAGGCAGCCTTTCAAACGAAGTATGTTACTCGTATGATGGAAGAACGCCCAGACGTAACAACAACCGAGGGTAAGAAGGACTTTGTACGTAATTTAGTTGCTTATAATATTGTGTTAGAAGGTATTTGGTTCTATTCGGGATTTATGGTGGGAATGAGTTTCCGTCGCCGTAATTTACTACGTAATGTTGGTACACTGCTTGATTGGGTTACAAGAGATGAAAATCTACATCTGGAATTTGGTATTAATCTGCTCCTTACTATATTGCACGAAAATCCTGATCTACAGGATCCAGAATTTGCAGATGAAATACGCAATCTAATTTTGCAAGCAGTTGAATTAGAAGAGGCTTATAATCGTGATATGTTACCAAATGGAATTTTGGGTCTAAATGCTGATTATGTAAATCAATATGTTAAATTTATGACCGATCGCCGCTTAGAAGAATTGGGATTTGAACCAGAATATCATGTAGCAAATCCAGCAAAATGGATGGCTGCCGCTAACGACACTTTGGAGCTGGTTAATTTCTTTGAGAGTACAAACACGAGCTACGAGGTAAACACTACAAAATAGACTAATTATTAAATAATATAAGAGGAAATTTAATGAATGCATCACAAATTATATCTGAAGATATGACCCTTGAAGAAAAGCTAAAGGCTATCGACGAAGCTATTGCTGCGGCTCAGAACAAAGCTAAAATTGATGCTAACAAAAACAATACAGCCTTTGTTCCAGTCGATCCATCAGATCTTACTATGTGCGAGGGTTGCCAGTAACTAGCTTAATATTGCTCATTATAATAATTTGCGTAAGATTTATTTTTACAGTGGTATAGTTATAAGGGTAATATTGTAAGGGAGAAGTATGAATAAATCTCGAAAATATATTTTTGTAACTGGCGGTGTGTTGTCAGGTGTGGGCAAGGGGATTACCGCCGCCAGTATTGGCGCGGTGCTACAAGCTAAAGGCGTTAGTGTTTCGGTTCAAAAATGTGATCCGTACCTGAATGTGGACGCTGGGTTATTGAATCCAAAAGAGCACGGCGAATGCTTTGTGACTAAGGATGGCGCCGAGACTGATTTGGATTTGGGGCATTACGAGCGCTTTTTAGATTTGGAGTTAACGCAGAAAAATGCGACGTTGTCGGGGCGATTGCTGCGTGACTTGATCGCTGATGAGCGGGCAGGTAAATTCGGCGGTCAGACAGTGCAGATGGTGCCGCATTTGACTAATTCCATCAAAAAAGCCATTCACTTGGCGGCTGAGGGCGATATTCACATCGTGGAGATTGGCGGTACGGTCGGTGACTATGAGGGCTTGAGTTTCATTGAAGCAATCCGCGGTTTTGCGCTGGATGTCGGACGGGAGAATTGCTTGTTTGTGCATGTGGTGTATGTGCCGTTTCTTGAAGCGTCGCACGAATATAAGACCAAGCCAGCTCAGAATGCGCTGGCGGATTTGCGCGGTTTTGGTATTATGCCTGATGTGGTGGCGGTGCGCACCGAGGGCCACGACAAGCCGCCGCGCAGTATAGGCGAAAAAATTGCTATTTCGTCAGGCGTGCGCCGTGAGGGGATTATTATGATGCCGAATGTCGATACAGTGTATGAGGTACCGTTGACTGTTTACCGAGATTTAGGTAATTTGTTAAGTGAGTTTACTGGTAATACGGTGAAGCCAGATTTGCAAAAATGGGAATATTTAGCGGAGCGAGACAAGACAGATTACACTAAGCGAGTCAATATAGGTTTAGTAGCAAAATATATTGATAATTCTGATACCTATCTGTCGGTGACCGAGGCGCTAAAGTCTGCTGCTTGGGCGAATAAAAGCGAGATTTCCATCAAGTGGATTAACGCTGAGACGGCGAGTGAAGCTGATTTTGCTAGCGTTGACGCTATCGTGGTGCCAGGTGGTTTTGGTACGCGTGGCGTGGAAGGTAAAATTGTCGCAGCCGAGTATTGTCTAAAACACAACAAGCCTTATTTGGGTATTTGCCTAGGTTTGCAAGTGGCAGTAATTGCGGCGACGCGTCTGGGTGGCGTGGCGAATGCTAGTAGCGAAGAGTTCGGTGCTGACTCTAGCTCTAATGTGGTCTATATCATGGATGGCCAGCAGGGCAAAGAATCGACTGGCGGCACTATGCGTCTGGGTAATTATCCAGCGGTGCTGAAAGCTGGCTCATTAGCTTCTAGATTATATGCTGCTACAAATATTATTGAACGTCATCGACATAGATACGAGGTAAATCAAGAATTCGTTCAAAATATAGAAGATGGTGGACTAATTATCTCTGGTACGTCGCCAGATAATAAACTGGTAGAATTCGTTGAAGCACCAAAATGTAAATATTTTATAGCAACTCAGGCTCACCCTGAATTTAGATCACGCCCATTCCGTCCTCATCCGTTGTTTTATGGATTGATTCGTACAGTGATTGAAACTAAATAATTTATGCTTATAGATAATGGTAGCTTGTGATACAATGACTCTTAATAAATTAAACAGGAGTATTTATGGCAGAGGCAAAAAAATCTTCAAAAAGATCTAATACTAAAGCTACTAGTGCAAAAAATGCGACCAAATCAGTAAAGACCAATAAAAAGACTGACAAAGTAGTCAAGGCTAAGGAAATTGCTCAGGTAGCTAAAAAAACTTTTCAAGGCTCACATTTGGCTGGATTTATGGATTTTATCCGCGAACAGGGTGTAATTGGGCTGGCTGTTGGTTTGGCTATAGGTACCGCTGCTGGCGACACTGTTAAAAAACTGGTTGAAGGATTTATTAGCCCAATCGTTCAGTTTATAGTTGGCTCAAAAGAAGGCTTAGAAGCTGTATCGCTTAGGGTTGAAATGCTTGGTCGCGTTGCTGAGTTTAAGTGGGGAGCTTTTGTTTCAAGCGCCATTACTTTAGTCGCAACTGCGTTTGTAATTTATTTGATTATTAATCTTGCTAAGCTAAACAAATTAGACAAAGAAAAGAAATAATCAATAAATTATTCAGAAATTCTGATTTTTACTTGCCAAATTGTTGCGGTATAATGGATTTATGTCGAAAGCAAAGATTTTATGGGTTGATCTAGAAATGACTGGACTTGATCCAACTAAAGACAAGATACTAGAGGTGGCGGCTATTGCAACTGATTGGGACTTTAACGAGGTTGGGAGATTCGAATCCGCCGTTAAGGTAGATGATTCATTAATTTCTGCAAGATTTAAGGCTGGGCACAATTTTTGGGATGCAAATCCAGATGCTCGTGATGGGTTAATTTTACAAAATTCTCAAGCTAAACTAACATCAAAACAGGTTGAAGAGGATATTTTAAAATTTACTAAAGAATACTTTACGCATGACGAACCAATTCTTTTGGCTGGTAACTCTATTCACCAAGATAGAAAATTTATAGACCGTGAATGGCCTAACTTAGGTTCTTTATTACATTACAGAATGCTTGATGTTAGTGCTTGGAAGGTTGTGTTTGATGGTAAGTATGGGAAAAGATTTGCCAAGCCAGAGGCTCATCGCGCCTTAGATGATATAAAAGGCAGTATTATGGAATTAAAATATTACTTAACAAAAGTACGGATTTCCAAGTGATAACTCATAAAGAGCTAGAAGATTTTTTACTAGAATTTGATGGCGCGTGGCTTGATTACCCTTTTGGAAAGGATTTTGCAGTCTATAAAATTAGATCTAAAAATGAAACAAGCAAAGATAAAATGTTTGCATTAATTGCTGAAAATTCTAACCCCGTGCGTATAAGTTTAAAATGTGATCCGCAACTTTCTCTTAATTTGCAGACAAAGTATGAATCAGTCTTGCCTGGATACCATTTAAACAAGAAACATTGGATTACGATAATCTGTAGCGGTCAGCTTACAGAAGGTGAGATAAAAGATTTAATTCGATTAAGTTACCGTTTGGTAAATGACTCTAAATAGAATTTGAGACTTCATCAAGTGCTTTTTTGATACTTTCTAATTTTGTGCGCGTATTTTTTGTGAATTCACGCATTGAAGCGTGCGTGTTTATTTTATCTATTCTGTTGAGCGTTACTAGCATCGTATCTAAACGATATATAATTTCACGGCTATAAGCGCGATCATAGGTTGCATTTAGTCGGGCATTATCTAAAGTTTGAATTCTTTCTGATTCTTTTGCAGTAGGTTTTTTTGCTGTAGCTTCTAGCTTTTTAGAATCAATACCACTCTTGGCTAGAGGGTCTGCCATTTCTGTAATTGATCCCAATAATTGTGAATTAAGAGAGCTATTTATAGCGCGTAATTTACTACTCTTTATCTTTCTTCCAGCAGTTTTAGTTATTTCTGAAGTTGATACCATGCTAGAAAAAAGAGAAGACTCGTTTAAATTTGATACACCTTTGTTATTAGGTGTAAAAAGCATTAGTATGGCTGCTAATATTCCAGCTCCAATAATACCAATCCCAATGAAAAACGTCTTTTTACTGATAGTTTTATTGCCTATAGTTACACTGTCAATTGGTTGGTCTGGAGCTATTCCGCCTAAATAATCGACAGCATACTGACCATTAATAATTTGACCTGGTACATTTGCACTATTAGAAGATGGCTTAGCTGTATTTAGATAGGAGTCGATGCTGCCTGGCTTGTTATCTGGTTCTTTTTTCGCAGGAGAATACCAACTAGCTACTTGATGGGGACTATTTTGCGGTTGATTCGCGACCTGTATTGGTTGCTGAGGTTGAGGAGAATAAGGATATTGAGTCTGCTGATATGGCGCGTTCTGAAATTGTGGATTCTGTGGTTGATTTATAGGCGTTTGATATGGATTTGGAATCTGGCCATATTGATTTTGACTATTTTGTTTATACTGCGCTTGAGGCTGGCTCTGGTGATTTGGCTGCATATAAAAATTTCCGTTAGCTGGACTAGGTTGCTGCGGATAATTATTTGGCTGCTGCGGAGTCGGTTGACCAAGCTGATTTGGCTGCATAATTATATCTATTTAATCATAAACACGAAGGTAATTACAAGTGTAAGATGCTATAATAAAGTCATGCAAGATGCCAAAGAAGAGGTGCGTGGTCGGCTGGCTATCGAAGACATTATTGGCGAATACATTGAATTAAAGCGAGCAGGACGTAATTTCAAAGGTTTAAGTCCCTTTACTACAGAGAAAACGCCAAGTTTTTTTGTTAGTCCAGAAAAAAATATTTGGCATGATTTTAGTAGTAATAAGGGCGGAGATATTTTTAGTTTTATTATGGAGGTTGAGGGGTTGGGCTTTAGGGAGGCTCTTGAACTTTTAGCGCGCAAGGCAAATGTTGATCTTAGTTTGTATAAAACAGATAAACATCGTGATATTGCTAAAAAGAAACAACGCTTATTTGAAATCAATAAATGGGCTGCAAAATTTTTTCAGCATCAAATGATAAACAATAGATCAGCGGTTGAATATATTTTTAAAAAGCGCAAAATCAACAAAAATATTGCGATGAGATTTTCAGTAGGTTATGCACCAAATAAAAATAATATTTTAGTAGATTTTTTAAAGAAGAAGGGTTTTACGCCACAAGAAATTAGTGAAGCGGGTTTGTCTAATAGATTTGGCGGTGATTTATTTAAAAATAGAATGATGATTCCATTAATGGATGTAAGTGGTGGGATTGTTGGGTTTACAGGTAGAATTATTGAAGATGATCCAAATGCTCCAAAATATCTAAATACACCGCAAACATTACTTTATGATAAATCCTGGCATGTTTTTGGTCTGGCTCAGGCAAAAGCATCAATACGGCAACATGATTATGCTGTTATAGTTGAAGGAAATCTAGATGTTGTGAGTAGCCATCAGGCTGGAATTAATTATGTGGTTGCGACGGCTGGAACTGCGATGACTATTCATCACTTAAAAATAATAGGGCGATTTAGTAAAAATATTAGACTAGCTTTCGATAGTGATAAAGCTGGACTAGCCGCTACAGAACGAGCAATCTCGATTGCTCAAGAAGCTGGTATTGATTTGAGTGTGATATCTTTACCAGATTATGCCAAAGACCCTGATGAGTTAATTCAGCGCGACCCTAAACTTTGGCAAGGCGCAATTGATGCTTATGAACCAGCGGTTGACTGGATTTTGCGTCAGTATTGTAAAAATAACGATATCTCTACAGCAGCCGGTAAACGTGCCTATACTACGGCAGGTTTGGCTGTTATTTATAATTTGCAAGATCCAGTTGAGAGGGATCATTACCTGAGAAAAATGGCTGAAAAAATTGAAACTGACATAGAAGTTTTAAGAGCTAAAATGAAAAATAATTCAGATACAGAAATTGCTCATCGTAAGGTTGTAAAGGTAAATCCACAACATAAATCTACACAATCTGAATTTGAACTAGAAGATAATTTATTGGCTTTAGGAATAACTAATAAATATGTTTGTGATTTAATCTTGGATGAACCGATTGAGATATTTCGTGGTGATAATCAATATAATCTAGTAAACTCATTAAAAAATAATTTGCTTGACTTGCAAAATCCTCCTGAGTATGTAAAAATACTACTATTACGGGCCGATGCAAGATATGCAGGGTGGAACGACCAAGATTGTCGCAATGAAGCCTCCCGCCTCATCCGCCGCATAAAAGACGAATACAAGAAACAGAAAAAAGAATTATTAACCGCCGCTCTTCGGGATGCCGAGGATGTTGGAGATGATGCTAAAACGCGCGAATTGCTTAAAAAAATTCAAGCATTAAATAAGGAGATTTATTCACGATGAAACCGCCTAAAGATAATCAAGATATTGTTGATGCGACTTTACAGGTAGATTTTGATGAACCAAATATTGATGATTTGGCAGATGAAGAAGAGCCAGATGAACAAACCTTAAATGGTCAATATTTAGATGACGTTAGTGATGATTCAGTTCGTCTATATTTGCGTGAAATTGGTAAAATACCACTACTTAGCGCGGAAGAAGAAATGGAGTTGGCGCACCGTGTAGTTCAAGGTGATAAAAAAGCTAAAGATAAAATGGCAGAGGCAAACATGCGCTTGGTGGTAAGTATTGCTAAGCGATATAGCGGGCGAGGTCTTGACTTCTTAGACTTAATACAAGAAGGTAATACCGGTTTACTACGTGCCGTTGAAAAATTCGATCCAGATAAAGGATTTAAATTTAGTACTTATGCAACATGGTGGATTCGCCAGGCTATTACGCGTGCTATAGCTGATCAAGCGCGAGTAATTCGTATACCTGTGCATATGGTTGAAACTATTAATAAACTCTTACGTACTCAGAGACGGATGACGCAAGAATTAAATAGAGAACCTACTATTGAGGAATTATCTAAAGAGCTTGATATGGAGCCGGATAAAATTGAATACGTAATGAAGATTAAACAGGATATTCACTCTCTTGACGCTGGCGTTGGGCGTGATGGTGATGAAGAAGATAGTGTTCTAGGTGATTTTATCGAAGATGAAGATACTGCTACGCCAGAAGAATCTGCTTCAAGCCAATTGCTTAAAGAACAGGTGCAAGGAATTTTATCTAGTTTAAGCGATCGTGAACAAAAAATTATTAAAATGCGTTTTGGTTTAGAAAACGGTAAAAGTCATACTCTTGAAGAAGTTGGCCAGGAATTTGCGGTTACACGTGAGCGCATTAGACAGATTGAGGCAAAAGCTTTAGCTAAATTACGTAAACATAAAGATGCTAAAAAATTACACGAATATTTAAATTAAATCTAAATATTCAAATTAATTGTAAAAATGTAAACTATTAAGCTCTTTATCCACTTGAGTGTAGAGATTGTTGAGATCGCCGTCGTTTATTATATAATGATCGGCGATGGCGATTGGTCCGCCCTTCTCAAGATTTTCAATTTCAGCCCAGTCACGTTCAAGTGACTCATTGGGCTGCAGGGGGCGAACTGGTCGATTGCTTAAGCGATGGTGGCGCAGATGTCTAGGTGCTAAAATTGCAACTATGCTCATTTCGCCAGGAAATTCATGCTTTAGGTATTTGTATTCTGTCCAACTATAAAGCCCATCGGCTATAATGCGCCGTTGTCCAGCATTAATTAAATCATGAAGTTGTCGACTGATTCTTTTTACTATTACATCTGGACCTTCTTCTTGACGTAACTTCTCACGCATCATTCGTTCGTTAGCTTGGGTGGGTTCAAGTCCAGAATCTTTAACTGCTTGTAAGATTACTCCGCCAAAGTAGACTTTAGGATAGCCTTTTTTTGTTAAGTAATCGACTGCGGAACTTTTTCCTGCTCCTGGCATACCTACAAAGGCAATAATTTTGGCATTTGGATTATTCATGGGCTAATTTTATCAATTTATCAGAATTATGCCAATATATACAAGTAAAATTGCATGTTTGAATAACAAACTTTTTGGGTGATACAATGGTACATATGAAACGCTTAGTGATTATTGATGGGAAGTCTGTTTTTTACCGTGGTTATTATGCAATGCCAGGTTTAAGCACTAAAGATGGTATCCCAACTGGAGGAGTGTTTGGGTTTGCAAGTTTAAGCCTTGAGATTGTCAAAAAACTTGAGCCAGACTATGTTTGTGTAGCTTGGGATAAAAAACACACTAGTATACGTAAACGCCTGAATATCCTGCCAACATATAAAGCTGGACGTAAGACACCTCCATCAGATTTTTTTAATCAGATCCCGATATTACACGAGCTGTTAGATGCTTTTGGCTGGCCTTTGTACGAATTTGACGATTATGAAGCTGACGATATAATGGGAACAATTTCCTTAATGGCTGAGCAGCACGGGATTGAAACTTGTCTTGTTACTAGTGACTTAGATATGCTGCAACTTGTTAGTCCGCTGACTAAAGTTTATGCAATGAAGCGTGGTCTTTCGAATATTGAAGAATATAATCCGTCTATTTTAGAAAATAAACTGGGTATAAAAGTTAGTCAGTTTTTGGATTTAAAGGCACTTAAGGGGGATAGTAGTGATAATATTCCTGGTGTTCCTGGTATAGGCGATAAAACAGCCGTTGCCCTGCTGAAAGAGTTTGAATCGCTTGATAGTATCTATAAAAATATAGAAATTATCAAACCTGCTTGGGCAAAAAAACTACTTGCAGGTAAGGAAAGTGCTTATATAAGTCGTAAAGTTGGCCAAATTTGGCGTGACGCTCCAGTAGATTTTGATTTAAAAGCTATGGATATTCATAATCTTGATGTTGTAAAATTGTCAGACCAACTTCGTAAATTAGAATTTAATTCTTTAATTAAAAGACTACCTACAGCTATGCAAGATGAAAATCTGAACAGAGGTTTATATATACCACCAGTCTCTGAAACTGTAGATGTATCACCCTTAACCAGTAAAATCAAACTTAGTACTGAAACAGTAGTACATATAATTGATGACAAAATTATTATTGCCCCTAATCGTTCTAAGGCGTTTATTTGCGATGTAACAAACGCCTCAGACTTAGTATTTGATCTAATATCTACAACTAAAATGATTTGCTATGATGTAAAAGATACTTTACATAAGTTAAATGCACTAAACATTAATATTATTGTTGATAAGGTTTTTGATATAAAACAAGCTTCATTTTTAATTGATCCACTTATACGAGATAGGAGTTTGTCATCAATTGTGGTTGGTGAGATTGATGAATCTAATCCTGCTGTGGTAATTACAGCAATTTGGAATGTATACGATACTCAAATGGAGAAATTTAAGAATGATAAGATTTTATATAAAATTGCAACAGATTTTGATTTTCCACTAGCTCCATTGCTGTTTAAGATGGAAAAGCGAGGTGTTAAAATCAATACTAGTTATTTGGCAGATATGAGCCAGGAGCTTGGTAAAAAATATGAAGAATTACAACAAAAGATTTTTGATATAGCTGGATATGAATTTAATATTGCTAGTCCTGCGCAACTTTCAGATATGTTGTTTATAAAACTACAGCTACCTACTGCAGGAATAAAGAAAGGTAAAACTGGATATAGTACGGGACAAAAGGAACTTAATAAATTACGTGGTTTGCATCCAGTTATTGAATTAATTGAACAAACCCGTGAGCTAGCTAAGCTTAAAAATACTTATGTTGATGCTTTACCAAAACTTGTTGATAAAAATTACCGATTACATACGACATTTAACCAAGACGTGGTTTCAACTGGTAGATTGAGTTCAACCCATCCTAATTTGCAGAATATCCCAATACGCAGCACTCTAGGTAAGAAAATTAGAAATGCATTTATAGCGGATGAAGATAACATTTTAGTTAGTGCAGATTATAGTCAATTTGAGCTTAGGTTGGCGGCAATTATGGCGGGTGATGAAGATTTAATTAATGACTTTAATAATGATATTGATATCCATACAAAGACAGCTAGCGACGTTTATAAAATACCAATGGATCAGGTAACTTCAAACCAGCGACGTAATGCTAAAGTGATTAATTTTGGTGTTCTTTATGGTATGAGCCCGCATGGATTGAGTGCTGCTACAGGAATGTCATTTATTGAAGCAAAAAAGTTTATTGATGATTATTTTAATCTAAGGCGTCCGATCCGCGAGTTTATTGAAGAAACTTTGGAAAAAGCCAAGAATGAAGGTTATGTGACTACTTATTTTGGTCGCCGCCGTCCAACGCCTGATGTGAAGAGTAGTAATTTTATGGTGCGTGAAGCAGCAAAGAGAGCAGCGGCAAATATGCCAATCCAGGGAACTGAGGCTGATTTAATGAAGAGAGCCATGCTAAGAACTGAAGAAAAACTTGGTAATTTAGGAGAGCAAATTTTGCAAATACATGATTCAATTTTAGTGGAATGTCCAAAGAAAAATGCAGATAAAGTGGTTAAGATTTTACGATTTGAGATGGAGTCTGTCGCACCAGAATTAGATATTAAACTCAAAGTTGATATAAAAACTGGTGAGCATTGGGGAGAATTATAAGGTATAATGAAGGATATATGTCGTTAGTTAAACCTAGAATACCAAGCGGATTTCCTGAATATCTGCCAGCCGAGCAAATTGAATTTAACCGATTAGTTAATATTGTTAGGCGAGTTTATGAAGAGTATGGATTTTCTCCTATAGATACACCAGACCTAGAACTTTCTGAAGTATTATTAACTAAAAGTGGTGGTGAGACGGAACAACAGATTTATCGTTTTATAAAAGGAAGTAACGATCTAACAATGAGGTTTGATCTTACGGTCCCTTTAGCTAGATATGTTGCGCAACATGAATCAGAATTAATTTTCCCTTTCCGTCGGTATCATATTGGTAAGGTTCACCGCGGTGAAAGAGCTCAAGCGGGGCGATTTAGGGAATTTTATCAGTGTGATATTGATGTAATTGGAAGCAATAGTGTTGCAGTGGATGCTGAGATGCCTATAGTCATTAATAAAATTTTTGAGCAGTTTGATATTGGAGAATTTACCGTTCATATTAATAATCGTAAAATTTTAAACGGTTTTTTTGAATCTCTTGGTTTGTCTAATATTTCAAAAGATGTTCTACGTATTGTGGATAAGATAGATAAAATATCCGCCAATAGTTTCACAGAGGAACTTGAACAATTAGGTCTTTCTGCCGATCAGATCACACGCCTACGAGAATTTATAAATATCAATGGTAGTAAAGATGTTATCTTGAACAAACTAGAAAAAATATCTCTTAATTGTAAGTCAGATCAATTTAAGCAGGGTGTGAAAGAGGTCGGATTAGTAGTAAAAACTATTCGCGATTTTGGTCTATCAGATAGCCGCTTTATGATTGATTTGAGGATAGCGCGAGGACTAGACTACTACACGGGTACTGTCTATGAAACTACGCTAAATAATCACCCTGAAATTGGTAGTATTTGCTCTGGCGGACGATATGACAATTTAGCTAGCCATTATACTAAAAAATATTTACCTGGCGTAGGTGTCTCTATTGGTTTGTCGCGATTGTTTTATAAATTATGTGAAATAGGCGCGATTGAGTTAACAAGGTTCAGCTCGGCTGAGGTGGTTGTTATGCCTATCGGTAGTGGTCAGATTACTACTAGTGTAAGGATTGCAGAAAGATTACGTAGCACAGGCATAAATACCATGCTTTATACTGAAGAAAATAATATGCGTAAGAAGCTAAAATATGCAGATAAAATGGGATTTGAATGGGTTGTTCTAATTGGTGAGGATGAGTTATTAACGGAAGAAGTTATGCTAAAAAATATGTTGACTGGTGAGTCGATAAGAATTAAATCTGTTGAATTAGATAGTTTTCTATTGGATAAAATAAAAAAATAGCAGCATTAATATTTTATTTAGATTGACATACCGCCTCTGTTATGCCACAATTAGTACAACATGAAGCGTGGCAAAAATTCTCAACTTTTACCAGTGATTATTATAGTTGTTGTTGTGATTATTAGTGTTGCATTGATAGTCACTTTGGTTCGTACTTTTATTCTAGGTAATGGTTCCTCTAATCAGCAACAGCAGCAGAATTCGGATGAAGCTGCGCTACTTAATACCGCGATTGATAGGGGCGTACAGATGACAATACGTGGTGAGATAACGGCTGATGAAAAATTTCGCTCATATCGTATAACTATTACTCCAAATTCTCGTGTCATGACAACTTATGCTGGCTATCTGGATCAAACTATTGATAATGTATCACTAGAGAATAATAGTAGGGCCTATGAAGAGTTTGTTTATGCGTTAAATCGTGCAGGTATGGTAAAGGGTAATTCTTTAACGGGTGATGGTGATGATACGCGTGGATTGTGCGCCCGCGGTAAAATATTAGAATTTGAAACGTTGCAGAATGGTCGCTCTGTCAAGCGATTATGGACAACTACCTGTAAGGATAAGGGTTCTTTACAGGCCAACGCTTCTCAACTAAGCGATATGTTTCTTGCTCAAATTCCCCAGGGAAAACAACTACTAAGTAAGATTAATGTATCAAAATAGGAGTTTTTGTGCCTGAATTACCAGAAGTAGAAACTATACGGAGGGGATTGCAAGATATTATTACTGGCAAAAAAATTGTTCAAAGTAAGGTTTACGATTCTCCAAAGAGCTTTCCAAATTCACCCAGCGATGTTAATAATTTTCTATATGGATCTGAAATAACTTCTGTTCGTCGGCGTGCTAAAGTTTTAATGATTGATTTATCGACTAATTACACGCTGGTTATTCATTTAAAAATGACTGGCCAAATCATTTATAGGGGAGATATAAAGTTTGGTGCAGGGCATCCTAACGACTCCTTAATCGGCGAGCTTCCAGACAAAAGTACTAGGGTTAGTTTTGATTTTGAAGATGGTAGTAAGCTGTTTTTTAATGATCAACGTAAATTTGGATGGATAAAATTAATACCTTCTTTAGAAGTCAAAAATTTACCATTTATGCAGAAGGTCGGCCCTGAACCTCTTGATGATGATTTTACTGTCGAAGATTTTATACATAGATTTGAACGACGCAAGAATACGTCTATAAAAGCAGCCTTGCTTGATCAGACCGTAGTTGCTGGCGTTGGTAATATATATGCTGATGAGAGTCTATGGGGAGCGAAGATAGATCCACGCCGCCGAGTTAAAGATATTACTAACGATGAATTTAAATCACTCTACAACGAGGTGCGATATGTTATGGATCTTTCAATAAAAAAAGGTGGTAGTACGGATAGAAATTATGTTGATGCAGAAGGAAATAAGGGTAGTTATCTAGAGTTTGCTCGAGTTTTTAGGCGCGAAGGTCAGGCTTGTAAGCGCTGCGGGCATATTATCGAAAAGATAAAACATGCTGGGCGCGGTACTCATATTTGCCCTGGATGTATGCACTAGAATGTTATACTAATAAAGATGATAACTCTGATTTTTGGCGAAAATGCATATGAGCGTGATAGCCAGCTAGATAAATTAATCAATCAATCTTTTGATCGATATGATGGCTTAGAGATTAATACTAATCAGCTCAGTCAAATCATACTTGGTGTATCTTTGTTCAATCCAAGTAATATTAGTGTTATTTATAATTTGAGTGAAAATAAGGATTTATGGAATTTTTTGGGTGAAAATTTAACGGATGATATTATATCCCGTGCAGAGATAATATTAATTGACTCAAAAATAGATAAACGTTCAAAAACTTTTAAGTTATTACAAAAAAAAGCTAACATTATTGAATGTAAACCACTTAGCGAAAAAAACCTGTCGGCGGCAAAAAAATGGCTTTTGGATTTTGCAAAGTCAAAAGATATAAAATTATTACCATCTGCGGCAGAAGAAATTGTAGAAAAAATAGGAACTGATCAGTATAAATTAAAAAATGAACTAGATCGTTTATCTGTTATGGGTGATATAACGCCTGAAGTAGTAAAAAAGTTCACCCCGCGTCAATTAAAAGATATGGCTTATGATTTGCTAGAACTGGCTATAAAAGGTGATGAAGCTAATCTTAGGATTGCTATAAAAGATACACAGATAATTAGTGATCCATATAAAACATTTGGCTTATTAGTATCGCAGTTTTTTAATATAAGTGCAATAGTTTTAGAGCCTAATTATTCTACTAATATAATAGCTGAAAAATTGGGTGTGAATTTGTTTGTTTTAAACAAGCTGAAGAATTCTGCTAGGTTATTAAGTATTGGTGATTTAAGGAGGATTATTTTAGAATTTACGGACGCCGATAGGAAAATGAAAACTTCAGGTGATGATCCTTGGGTAGTAATCCAGACAATGCTTATGTCAATTTGCCAAATTAAAATTGCCCAAAAGTAGGGCAATTTTAACTACAAGATGGTAATAGATAAATTATTTTGCAGATGCAGTTTTCTTAGATTCTAGTTTAACGCCAGCCTGTTTAGCAATTCTAGACAATGAAGCTTTGCGGCGTGCAGCCGTATTTTTCTTTAGTAAATTCTTTTTAACCGCTTTGTCTAGCTCGCTTTGTGCTTTTGACAGATTTTTAGAGTTTGGTTCTGCCAGGAAACTCTTTGTTGCTGATTTGATATCTTTTTTAATCGAGATATTGCGTTCGCGACGCTTGCTAGCTTGTTTGACGCGCTTTATAGCTGATTTTATGATTGGCATGATACTCCTATCTTTTACCTCTTGTAATTCTTTAGTATATAATCTTAGTGAATTATACAGATTTTTTAGCTAAATGTAAAGGGTTATATCTAAAAAGGACTTGACTTTTATATAATGTTTATGTTACAGTAATACATAATAAAGTTAAAAACAAAAAGAAATAGGAATAGAAATGAATACACCTGGAGCGCAGGAAAAAATAATAGAAAGTATACGTAGCTCTGAAACTATTCTGGTTACGGTTAGTAAGAATCCGAGCGTCGATGAGCTTGCTGCTGCGCTTGGTTTAACAATGCAACTTAATGATATGGGTAAGCACGCTACAGCTGTAGTTAGCGGTGAAATTCCCCCAGCTATTACATTTCTAAAGCCTGAAAAAACTTTTAATAATAGTGTTGATAGTTTGCGTGATTTTGTTATAGCGCTTGATAAAGAAAAAGCTGACCATCTGCGTTATAAAGTTGAAGGCGATATGGTGAAGATTTTTATTACACCATATAAAACTGTTATCACTGAAAAGGATTTTGAATATAGCCAGGGTGATTATAATGTACAGGCTGTCATTGCTCTTGGTGTTGTTAATCAAGAAGATTTAGATAAAGCTCTTGAGTCTCATGGTAAAATCTTGCATGATGCGGTAGTTGCTACAATTGGTCTATCAGGAAGTTCACTTGGCAGTATAGATTGGCACGGGGATGGTGCAAGTAGTATTTCTGAGATAGTTTCTGAATTAATTGAAGGGCTAAAAGGCGACGATAGTGTTGATGAGCGTGTAGCTAGCGCTTTACTTACAGGTATTGTGGCTGCTACAGATAGGTTTAGTAATGATAAAACTAGCCCTATGGCTATGAATGCTGCAGCTAAACTTATGTCTTATGGCGCAAATCAACAATTGATAGCAGCTCGCCTTAGTGAAAATCCAATCAACTTAAAACCTAATGTTAATGAAAATACAAAACCTGTTGATAAAAGCGAAGATAAAAATTCTTCAGAACCTAAATCCGAAAATAAGACAAAAGATTCGCAAAAGGAGAACGACAATAATCTAACTGTTCAACACGAGGATAAAAAGCTTGTTTTACCTAAACCATTAGAAAAAGTGGATAGACCTGTTACGCCACCTACACCTATTACACCTCCAGTTACTAAACCAATAGAAACTTCTAAAGAAGCAGTAGCCTTACCTCAGGTTACACCAGTAGATAACAATTCTTCACTTGATAACCTGTCTTTTGAGCCTACTCCAATTTCGCCTGTAAATGATTTAGCGAATGAACTAGCCAAAGAAGCTGGTACTGAAGTAAAAACAGAGCCAGATAATATGCTTGAAAAGTTATTAGACGAAACTAAACAAGTTGCCAAACAATCTGCTGAGAATCGTTTGGAATCAAGCAAAATAAAACTACCCTTAACTCCGCATGCCGATCAAAAAGATCAAACATTAGAACAAATTGATGAAAAGTTTAGAAAACCAACCCAACCTAGCTTCCCTGTAACGCCGCCTGTTCCGTTTGCGCAAAATCCAGAACCGGGTACTCCTACTCAAACTAATATTAACCAGTTGAATTCTTCTCCTGAGATACCAGCTCCGCCTACAATGCCAGTACCTATACCAGGCTTAGAAATGCCACCTTTACCACCAATGCCTGATTTTTCACAAAATCCGCCATTACCTCCAGCTCCAGATTTTTCACAATTTTTAGGAGGAACGCCTAATGCTGCGGGTTCACCTACGGGCAATAATGGTGTTACTCCTGCACCCACTACTCCTCAAGCTCAACCTACAATTCCGCAGCCACAACCAAAGCCAACTTCTACTGATCCAGGACAATTTAGAATACCAGGACAATAAATCAATAGCCCGCCACCCTAGGCGGGTTTTTGGTACAATATAATTATGATAGAAGATGGTATTCTTTTGATAGACAAGCCAGCTGGTATAACTAGTTTTGGTGTGGTAGCACGTGTAAGACGGGTTATAAATCAAGAATATAGAAAACGATCTGATAAAAATGGCAAATCCAAGATAAAAGTTGGACATACTGGTACACTCGATCCATTTGCGACTGGATTAATGATATTAGTAATTGGCAATGAATGTAAAAATTCTAATAAATATTTAAAGATGAATAAAGTTTATGAAGCAAATTTTAGACTTGGTTTTACTAGTACGACGGGCGATCCAGAAGGGGAAATAACTAAAATTAATAATAATAAACCATCTATATCTGATGTAAAGAAAGTATTATCTGAATTTGTTGGTGAAATTAAGCAGCGCCCTCCAGTATTTAGTGCAATTAAAGTCAATGGTCAACGCGCCTATAAACTAGCGCGCAACGGCAAGGAGATAGAGCTGCCACTAAGATCTGTGCAAATTTTTAACATTGATCTTATAGATTATAATTATCCAAATATTAGAATTCGCGCACATGTCGGAAGTGGAACTTATATACGTAGCTTGGCAGTCGATATTGGTGAGGCGCTTGGTACTGGAGCTTATTGTAGTGAGCTTAGAAGAATTAGTATAGATAATTGGCGGGTTGAAAATGCAAAAACGTTAGCAGATTTTGGAATAATTGATTAGGAGGTTAAAATGCATAAAATTATTTTCAATAAAAGTGAAGCTGTGATAGATGACGAAGGAGCTTTTATTAATAGTTATAAAATTGATGGGTATAATATATTTTTCCCTCGCCAGCAGATTGATAATAGTAGCCGCGGAGGCTGTCATGTGTGCTTGCCTAATTTTGGGCCTGGTGGAGATACGGATCAAACTCAGCACGGATATGGTCGTAAAGAAAATTGGCAAGTTGATTTTGTATCTAGCAATAAAATTAAACTCAGTCATATTCAAAAAGAAGGTTCCTATAATGGACTTATATCTAATATTAGATATGAAATAAATGAAGACAGTCTAGAGATGGGTTTAAGCTGCGAAAATAGATCCCCTAAAGAACTTCGTATTACACCAGGTTTTCATCCATATTTTAATTTAGAAAGTAATTGTAGCGGTGTTGTTTTAGTTGATGGAAAAGAATTCTTAGCAACTGATTTAGCTGGGACAAAATTTTATCAAGCTGGGCGTGAATTATTAGCAGATTTTGGAGATAAAAAAGTGAGAATTAGGTCTGAAAACTTGCGACATTATGCTCTCTGGACTGCTCATGCCGATAAATATGTTTGTATAGAGCCGACATTGGCTGGCAATGCTTTTAGTGGAAGAAATCCATCTAATGAGGAAATATTAAAACCTGGTGAAGTGAAATGTTACAATGTTAAAATTAGTGTTGAATTAAGCAAATAGTACACCAAATCGCCTAACTTGCGAATATTTGTAAAATTTGTTAAAATATCACAGATGATTACTAAAGAAAATAAGCAGAAAGCGATTGCTTTGACTCAGGTTGGCAAAAAAGACGTTGGTAGTCCACAGGCTCAAGTGTCTATTTTGACGGCTCGTATCAAAGAAGTTACAGAGCATTTAAAATCTAACAAGCATGATTTTATGGCTCGTCGCGGTCTTGTTCAGATGGTTGGTAGACGAAAACGTTTACTGAAATATCTAGAAAGAACTGATTTCGAGAGTTACAAAGCAGTTGTTGCGAAACTAGGTTTGCGTAAATAACAGGTTGTTTATTGGTAAACCACAGAGATACCCTTAAAATTGAGGGTATTTTTGTTATGAAACTTAGTTTATATTGTTTTAATCACATCATTAATTATGCTATAATATTAATACCGTAGTGTAACTATGAAAATAATTAAGGCAGATGGTGATAGATAATAGCTTTTTGACGAGAGCTTTTACCTGTTACTTTCTGCAATCAAAACGAGGAGAAAAAATGAGTACAATTAATCCTAGCGGTAAAAAAATATTTAGCGTTAGTACAAAATTTTGTGGAAGAGATTTGATTCTTGAGGTGAATAGGGTTGGATTTCGTTCAACTGCTAGTGTATTGGTTAAATATGGCGATACTGTTGTGCTTGGTACTACACAGGTTGGTAGTCGACCAGTTCAACTTGACTATTTTCCGCTCAGTGTAGATTATGAAGAAAAATTTTATGCTGCTGGAAAAATTAGTGGTAGCAGATTTATTAAGCGTGAAGGCCGCCCAAGTGATGAAGCTATTTTGATAGGTCGTTTGATTGACCGTCCTATTAGACCACTTTTTCCTAAAGGTTACCGCCAGGAAGTTCAAGTTGTATCAACCGTACTTTCGATGGATCCAGCCTTTCGTCCAGATGTAATTGCTATGATAGCGGCATCTTCCGCTTTAATGCTCAGTGGAGTTCCTTTTGATGGACCAGTAGCTGGACTACGTATTGGTCGTTCAAATGGTAGTTTTAAGGCATTTATGACGCCAGAGGAGCGTGGTGCTAGTGATTTAGATTTGGTTGTCGCTGGAACGAAAAGTGGTATAACTATGGTTGAAGCTGGCGCTAATGAGGTTCCAGAAGATACTATTATAGACGCTTTAGCTTGGGCTCACGAACAATTTCAGCCAGCAATTGATTTGCAAAATGAGCTTGCTAAAATTGTGTCTCCAGAGTTACAGGATTTTGAATTAGTTTTACCTGATGTAGAAATTCAATCAGAAGTAGATAATTGGGTAGAGGGAAAATTTGGTGAAAAATTGCGACTTCCATACCCTGAACGAAACGAGGTTGTTAATGAGATTAGGTGGGAATTTCATAATGAAATGGCGGATAAATTGGGTGATGAGTACGATGAGTCGAAACGTGATGAATACGACGAAGCTTTTACTATGGCCTTACATAAAGATGTTCGCAAGGGTATTGTAGAGCTAGGAATCCGCCCAGACGGCCGTAAATTAGATGAAATTAGACCGCTTTCTAGTGAAGTTGGTATTTTACCGCGTACTCATGGTAGTAGTTTATTTACCCGTGGTGTTACTCAGGGAATGAATATAGTAACATTGGCACCACTGAGTTATGCTCAAGTTATTGATACTATGGAACAAACTGATGCCGAGCGCCGTTATATGCACCACTATAACGCACCTGGCTATACAGTTGGTGAAGTGCGCAGACTAGGAAGTCCTGGTCGCCGCGAGATTGGCCACGGATATTTAGCTGAACGCGCCCTCTTACCTGTTTTACCTAGCGAGGAAGATTTTCCGTATGCTATTCGTAGCGTTACTGAAATTATGAGTCAAAATGGATCGACTAGTATGGCGGCAACCTGTAGTAGTTGTTTGGCATTGATGGATGCTGGAGTTCCGATTAAATCGCCAGTTAGTGGTATAGCCATGGGTTTGATGATGGATGGAGATACTCCCTATATTTTGAGCGATATCGCTGACGCCGAAGATTTTGCTGGTGATATGGACTTTAAGGTAACTGGAACTAAAAAAGGCGTAACTGCTATGCAAATGGATATGAAGGTGCATGGCTTGCCAGTTGAAATTTTGCAACAAGCAATAGAAAAAAGTAAGTCTGGTAGGGCTTATATTTTAGAGCATATGCTTACTACGATTGGTGAGCCTCGTGGTAATTTAAGCCCTTATGCTCCACGTATTGAAAAGATTAAAATCAACCCTGATAAAATTGGTATTATAATCGGTAAAGGTGGCGAGACTATAAATAAAATCACATCTGAAACTGGCGCTGAAATTGACATTAAAGAAGATGGTCTGGTTACTGTGGCTAGCCCAAATGGTGAATCTATTGATCGTGCGATGAATTGGATTAGAGGATTAGTGGAAGAGCCAGAAGTCGGCAAGATTTACGAGGGTAAGGTTGTTAGTATTAAAGATTTTGGTGCTTTTGTTAATATTATGCCTGGAATAGATGGTATGGTTCATATTAGTCAGCTAAGTAGCAAAAGGGTGAAGCAAGTTAGTGATATTATAAAAGAAGGTCAAACTGTTAGAGTTAAGATAGTAGGCATTGATGAGCGTGGACGAATTAGTTTAAGTATGAAGGATGCTAATTAGATTTTTCAAGTGATTTAAGGGGGATTGAATGCCTCAGATTCATAGCGTTCAGACTCTCGACCATCAATTATTGTAATAACTGTTT
>SDRW01000005.1 GCA_007845485.1 TM7 phylum sp. oral taxon 348 | reverse complement strand
AGATTAATTAGCCGGTACGTTCTCTAAGCTATATAGCCCGAGTCACACTCGGGCTATATTAATTTAGGATAGGTCAAGCTAAGTCTCAGAGGAGTAGAACTAGCCCCTTTTCTGAGTGAAGAAATCGATCTCTTTTAAGATATCCAGGAGTGCCTGGGCTCTCTTCACTTCATCAGGGATCGCCATAGCAGTCTGATGTGCCATCGGGATGAGCGAACTATCGTCAATCGTCCGAATCAGCAGTAGGAGAGTATCAAACTTATCAGCTGGTGCTAAGAAATCCAGCCTATTTACCAGTGGCCGTAACTCCGAGATAACTTGTAGACGAATATCGCCAAGTGCTCCGTTATCGACATTATGACCTAGTGGATTAACATTCGGTGGGGTAGCAGGAGTAGACTCCGACTTCGTCTTGGTCGGCTTAGCAGGCTGAGCTAAGACATTAGTCAAGATAGGGTCAGCGGGTCGAACCGGACCGGATTTACCGGTCGGTTTAGCCGAAGCGGCCGGAGCTGGCTTAGTCGGTTGAGCTGGTGGCTGGTTCACCACCTGACCGGCTGGCGCATTAGTCTGTTGTTCCTGTCGCAAGCTGGCGATCATCTTGTTTAGCTCTTCATCATTGACACCCGATTGATTCTGCATACTCCCACCTGTTTTTAGTTATAAAAGTAGTATAATTATAGCATAAGAGTCATAACAAACAAGGAAAGAGATATATGAACCTAGACAATATCGATCAGATCAAGCAAGCCGACCCGGAGCAAGCCCTGACCGTCATCAGTAATTCGGCCGATCAGCTCAGTTTTCAGCCTGAGCTGCACCACGAGACAGGAGAACACGGCGAGGTCAGGAATATCATCATCAGCGGCATGGGCGGCTCGTGCTTAGCCGGGCTAATCTGTCAGACCTGGCTGGATCATGATTATCAGCTCAGTGTACCGCTGGAGGTAAGTCGAGACTATCAGCTACCTGCTTACACCGACAGTCACTCCTTGGTTATCTGTGTCAGTGTCAGCGGTAATACCGAAGAGACGATCAGTTCATTGACCGACGCCCAGAATAAAGGAGCGATGACGACCGTTATCACTAGCGGTGGTAAGTTACTGGAGCTCGCTATAGCGCAGCATCTACCATATATCCGGCTGGACAAGATCAGTCAGCCTCGCTATGGCGTACCGATGCACTTGCTGGCTATCACCGGCATCTTAGAGGCTTATCAGTTGATAGATCATCAGCCGGTCACTCAACTAGTAAGCTCAGCTGAAGGTATCAGACAGTTCGCTCAGTCATTATTTCCTGAAGTAACTACTGAACATAACCAAGCTAAGAAGCTAGCTCTTGATTGCGCCGGTAAAACCCCCTTGGTCTATACCAGCCATTTCTTTAGTCCTCTAGCTTACAAGTGGAAGACCAGCTTTAACGAAAACGCTAAGAATATCATCTGGTGTAATGAGTTTCCTGAGTTTAATCATAATGAGTTCATCGGTTGGACTTCTCACCCGATCGATAAGCCCTTCTGTGTGATCAATCTGAGGAGTAATCTTGATAACCCCAGAATCAACCGGCGGCTTGACCTAACTGACCGCCTCTTATCCGGCTTCCGCCCCCAGGCGCACAACCTTGTCCTAGTGGGTCAGAGCTACATCGAGCAGGTAATCAATGGTGCCATTCTAGGTGATATGGCCAGTATCTACCTGGCTTTCCTTAATGGTGTTGACCCGACTCCGGTCGCACTGGTAGAGAAGTTTAAGCAGGAGCTAGTTAAATAAGACTCGTACCGGACGAGACGAGCGAATCGCCACCATCTCCTTGACCGGACCAAGGTGGATGTTATCACCGGAGATATTAGCAATAATATCTACTTGGTTATTAGTGAACTTCAACTCTTCCAGATCGGTTAGGGCACCCGGCAACTTAGCCGTCCAGAGACCGGCCATCAAGATCTTTTGCCCCAGGTTCTTTCCCTTAGTCATAGCGTGATGAAAAAAGAACTCCGAACGAGCTAGTCTGATGTCTTTAGGCAGGCGTAAAACATTATGGGCGGCCGAAATAGTGAAAAAGCCGATCGAATCATCTCGCATTAGCCGCCCGTCTCGGTAAAAATCGGGAAACTCCAGCCGGTCAATCTGACGGGAGATTTTTCCTAACTGATTAAGCGGTAGGGAAGCAGCCGGTGATAAACGTCGAAGTGTCCGACGAGCTCGTCTAATCGGGGTTTGATTAAGACAATCGACCAGGACGGTCGTCGCCCCGAAAGTGACATAAGAAGCTAGTGAGAAGGTGAGCCTTCCGTCCACTACGACATTCAGCGGATGATAATCAACTACCGACTGGTTAAGGATCGCCCGAGCCGAACGGTGATGACCATTAAAGGCTCGAGAGATGTCATTACCGTTACCTAGCGGGATAGTACCGTAGACAATTGCTCGGTTAGCCTGATAAACCGCCTGAAAGGTCACCTGGGCGATACCGTCGCCTCCCGCCGCAACAACCAGGTCACCATCCAGCAGCTCTGGAGATAACCGCTCTATCACTTGGTGGTAGGGGATATTGTCCAGACAGACCTCCCGCAGCCTCCAGCCAAGCTCTTGACCGGTAGCGACCAGTCGATCACGCACCTGCTGATAGCGTTTCGCCTTGGTCGAGTGATGGGAAAAGACGACAACGATACGTTTGATACCATCCATAGCTTATTGATTAGGAGTGGTCGAGATTAGACGGGTTTCTGTCTCTGAAGGCAAGATCTGAATCATCACGTGGTTCTGCCCGGCAAAGAAGAGACCCTGCCCGACCGAGAAATTCGATAGCCGCTTTAATTCCTCTTCCGTTAGCTTAAAGACTCGTCCTAAGACATCAATGGCTGTCGGTGATTGCTTCAGTAGGATCTGGATCGATGAGTTAGCGACGATCGCCTGGCCCATCGGTGAAGTGATGAAGTCACCCACATCCTGAGTCACTGTAGTTAAACCGAGGTTATACTTACGAGCTCGCTTAGCCAGTGAGAACATGAAGTTAGCACTATCGGGATATTTCATCAGCTGCCATGCCTCATCAACGATCAGGAAGCGTTTACGCTGGTCTGAACGTACTTTACCCCAGATATGGTTCAGTACGATATACATCGCCACCGGCCTAAGCTCATCCTCAAGGTCACGGATATTAAAGACTACCATGTGGTTATTGATCGCTACGTTACTCTGCTGTGAAAAGATACCGGCAAATGTCCCTGTCGTATATTGACGCAGGCGTTGAGCCAGCTCCGGACCGGTACCGCCCATATGGAGCAGAGTGTCCATCAAGTCAGACATAATAGGTGGGGTAGAGTTCTGGGTCAGCGGGTCGGAAGTAATGCCGGCTCGAGCATAAGTATCGATCAGAGCTTGGTCAAGATCAGCCTCCTCCCTGGGAGTTAAGATGTTGACTACCGTACCATCCGACGCTACTTGGCTTGAGCCCAGCATCTGACGCAGTAAACCATGTAGAGTGATTAGGTTAGCCCTAAGAGCATCGACCTCGTCACCGGCATTAACGTCATCTTGATCGATCACTCGAGGCAAGTCAAAGGGATTAACCCTGGTCTCACTACTGAGTGACAAACGGATATACGAGCCGCCAACCGCCTCGCAGAGCTTCTGATACTCGTTCTCCGGGTCGATAATGATGATATCTACCCCCATCATCATCGACCGGAGCGCCTCCAGCTTGACAGTGAATGACTTGCCCGAACCTGATTTAGCGAAGACGACCATATTGTAATTCTCTAAGCTAAACCGATCAAAGATGATCAGGCCGTTGTTATGAAGATTAACTCCGTAAAAGATACCATTATCCTGAGTTAAGTCGGCCGAAGTGAAGGGGAAGGTAGTCGATAGAGCACCGGTGTCCATGTTGTGACGGATCTGTAAATCATCAGTAAACTGCGGCACGGTCGAGTTAAGACCTTGCTCCTGTTGAGCACTAGCCACCTTGGTCAGTACCATCTGCTGGCCCAGTAGAGTCTCAATCTTATGAGTGACAAAGGCAAGCTCACTCTCACTCTTACATGACAGCGTCAAGTACAAGCCGAAACGGAAGAACTTTTCTGACCCTACCTGAAGCTTGTCTCGCAGCTCTTCCGCATCTTGGTATGATGCCTGCATGGCCGGATCACGCACCATGCCTTTCTCGGCATTGATCTGCATCGACGCCTCAAGCTGAGTCACCTTACGCTGCAGATTCTCCATGACTACCCGGGAGTCAACCGGATAGATAAACATCGAGATATCCAGGACTTCGTCAAGGTTAATGATCGATGACAGCCAGCCGGTATAAATAGACCGGGGATATCCGTAGACATAGAGAGTCCGGCAGAAGCGAGTACCCAGGTTAAAGTAATTTGACTTGAACTCCAAGCTAGCCGGAGCTACTAAGTCACGTAGAGTAGTGATGCCTTTTTGTAGGACACTCTCTACTTCGGAGGCTTCTCGAGCCTGCTGCTGAGCTAACAGGCTAGCCTGTTGCTGCTGGGCTTTCTTCTTATTCCGGTCTTTGCTCATCGTACATCGTACCTACTAGATTAAGTTTAGCTTCGCCCTGACCTTTCTGAACTACGTCGCCCAGATACTGTCGAAAGTCACCGATCGGCTGACGTAGAGCGGTATCGGGGTTATAAACGTTGTAATAAAGCTCACCCAGTTCCTTAGTATTTAGTCGAACCGACTTAACACCGGTCTGGCGTAACCCACCGATCACTGCCGTCACTCGGTTATTAAGCTCACTCTTCGCCTTGGCATATTGATCAGCCGGAATCTTGACATAGATATGGGTATCATTACTGCTGAACATCTTAGCGATGAGCCCCTTATTGCTTGATGAGTCACCGATCCGTTGCTTACCTTCGCTGGCGTCATAAGGGATAATCACAAAGAAACTCTTATCCATGATATTCGCTTCCTTGGAGATGGCGTTAATGAACCGGATGTAATCATCCATTAAAACGCCGAGGAGCATATTGTCTTGGCGTTGCCGCACCTGAGAGAGCTTATTCAGATACGGACCGATATCAACCCGCTCCGAACGAATATAGATCTGGATCGGGAAGTTAAGAGCATTAATGAAGTCCTGGTAGGCATACTCGATACTCTCACGCTCCTTAGCGCTAACCAGGTCAAAGTTGATGGAATGAGCCGCTACCACCGCCCGAAAAGACCCATCGCTCATGATCACCATATCATCCCTCAGCTCACTAAACCTCAAGGCATTCTGCGTGGAATTAGGATGCTTGGGCTTAACCGTCTGAGGTATACTAACCCCACCTCTAGCATTGGGCTGAGGCTGATTCGGCATCGGTTGATTCGTATTTGGCTGCATATACTCCCACTCTAGTGTAATCTGATATCGATCGTCCCCGGCTTCGGTTTCTCGGCAGGCGGATTAGGCTTAGCTGCCGGCGGTGGAGATGATGGTGATATCCTTTGATCCATTATAGCAGGCTTAGCCGGGATTGGGCTAGATGCCGCAGCTGCTTCCGGCGCCGGATTAGCCGATTGAACTTGACGCACCCGAGGAACGATCGGGTGGAACTGCGGACCGGTTGCGACCGGGTCTACCGGTGGCTGAACCGGCTGAGGCAGTGGAGGCTGCGGCTGCACCGGAGGCGAGATCGGCTGAGGCTGCTGAGGCGCCATTGGCACCGGTTGCTGAACCGGCATCATGGGTTGCTGCGGTATCTGGTACTGAGCTTGACCGGGATTAGGAGTCGGTGTCGCCGTAACCGGATTAGCAGGTAGCTGATAGGCGGCATTAGCGACCGGCTGAGCAGGTGGGGCAGTCTGGCGGATGGGGTGATTGATTAACTGAGGAATCGGCTGCTGAGTGGCCGGTCGAACGGGGGGGACCGGCATCACCGGCATGGTAGCAGTCTGTTGTAGTTTAGAAGCAGCCTGCTTAGCCAGCACTTGATTTGTCGCTACTTGTTTCATCCGATTGATCGCCCGGTTGCGAGCCTCTACCTCTGATTGATCCAGCTTCCGCTCCAGCGACTCCGACATATTACCTTCCTCTAGTATGTCAGGAGTATTACTGACACTGGAGGCGATATCGTCGTTGAGGTTAGTATTATTGACCGGTACACCCATACCCCTGGTTGACCAACCCTGTGTATCGGATAGTTTAGCCAGGAAAGACAGACGCTGTGATACTTCTTCGCCGGCCAGATCCTTAGTCTTCGGACTGGTATCAACGATCGGCGCACTGATCTCGACAGTTGATTTCTCGCCATCTGCCTGCCAGACCTTTAACCGGGGGGCAAAAGCATAGCGGACTAATGCCGCCACATAGACCTCAGTCGGCTGATCTTTACGCAGGGGAAGAGCGATCACCAGGAAAAAGAGACTAAACGGAGCCGGTATCAGAGCTAACGGAATCGAGATCCTACCTAAGAAAAAAGCGACGAAACCGGCCCCTAGAGCGACTAATAGGAACATAAATTGACGAAAGCTAAATGGACCGATCAGCTTATCCTCGGCCTCAACGTCCTGCGGAACTTTATGTTCTGCCATGAGCATTATTATAGCACAGCGATATATCAAACATAATCATTTTTAAGGGGTCAGGATTTGCTATCAAGCGATTTGACATGTATTATATTAGATAGTGGTAATGAGACATGAAGTGAGTAATGACAGCCACCCCGAGCGGGTGTTTTTTGCTCGTGTCTCGACCGGTGATAGCCAGACGCCGGTCATCTCATTACGACGAGCCACCAAGACATTCGGCTTCGACGACTCAGCTACTGACGCCATCGTCAGTATCAATCTGGAGATCCAGCGAGGCGAGTTCGTCGCCATCATGGGTCCGAGTGGTTGCGGCAAGACAACTCTGCTGAATATCCTGGGGCTACTTGATCAGCCCACCATCGGTCGCTACCTATTTAACGGTAGAGATGTCGGTAAGTTTAGTAGCAGTCGTAAAGCCAGAATTCGCAATCGGGAGATCGGTTTTATCTTTCAGAACTTTAATCTAGTGACCAATATGACCGTACTGGATAACGTCGTCTTACCGCTGACTTACCGGCACGGCTGGAATTACAAGAATCTGGAGAAGGCCAGCCAGCTACTGGATGCTATCGGACTGAAGAATCGGGAATATTTCAAGCCTAACCAACTTTCCGGTGGTCAGATGCAACGGGTAGCCATCGCCAGAGCCTTGATCAGTCGCCCCTCAATTATCCTAGCCGACGAACCGACCGGCAATCTAGATAGTAATAATAGCCGGGTCATCATGGACTTGCTGACCGAACTCCACAAGAAGGGTAACACCATCCTGATGGTGACTCATAATCCCGAACTGCTGAAGTTTGCTTCCAGGGTGATCTACATGAGAGATGGCCAGATCGAGCGAGATGAAGAGCTGACTGAGACCAAGGCCTTTAAGGTAACCAAACGGACTATCTCCAACCGGCAGAAAAAAGCGACTAATTCGCTGAAGCGGCAGAAACGTCTAACCAGAGTGAGGCGACACAAATGAACCTAGCTCTTCACCTAGCTAAAGATAGCCTGCGCCACCACCGCTTACGAGTGAGACTATCGATGATCGGCATCATCATCAGTGTCTTCATCATTTCACTAGTCATCATCATTAGCGATAGCGTCAAACTCAGCTTTTATCATCAGCTGGAGCGGATAGATAAGAGATCAATTATCATCAGCGGAGCTAGAGATAGCGGACTGATCAATCTACCTTTTAGCACCCCTAGAGATACCTTGCGTAATACCGATATCAAACAAATCAGCAAGATCTTGCCTAAGAGCTCCGCCATTCATAGTACGCTGATTACTTCGGGCGGTATTCAATTCGGTAAGACGAAAGTCACTAGCCAAATCGTTGCTACTTCGGTGACTAATCCGGCTAATCTAGAACTCCATATGCTCAATGGTAGTTGGTTTGAAGATGAGAAAGATAAGAACCTGGTTATCATGGGTGAAGGCTTGGCAAATCAGTTACTCGGCACTAATCAGGCTCGCAGTCAGGTCATTACTATCAAAGGACAACGCTTCACGGTCATCGGGATAATCCGCCGGACCAACCAGGCCTTATCTATCCGAGGCTACAATACCGATTATTCCGCCTACATTTCCCTAGACAACGGTCAGCGCCTGATTCGGAGCGATAATGTCAGTCAAATCATCATCACTAAGATTAGCAAAATAAATCAGACCAAGACCCGGCTGAGCCAAATCTTAACTCACCAGCATGCCGACAGTAGCGACTATTCAATTACCAGTGGTGAAGATATCTCAGCTAAGATGAATGATCTAGTTCGACTACTAGTCGTGTCATCACTCGGTATCACCAGTCTGATCCTCCTGATTAGTAGCATTAGTCTAGCTAATATCATGCTGGTCGGGGTAATCGAACGTCAACGAGAAATCGGTATCCGTAAAGCCGTCGGAGCTAATACCAAAGATATCGTCAGTCAATTCTTAGCTGAAGCTCTGATCATCTCTCTGAGAGGTGGGCTAGTCGGACTGCTACTAGCCTATATCGTCGCTTCTATCTACCTGCTCACTCACTCGATGATGGTCAGCTTTAGCCCGCTAGCCATCATACTCGGGCTAGCCGTACCGACAGTAACCGGTCTAATCGCCGGTGTCTATCCCGCCTATAAAGCATCTAAACAAGACATCATCTCTGCCCTTAATCAGCTAACCTAGCCGAATAGAGTGGTGATCACCCCGGTAGTCAAGAGTCGTAGCTATGGTATGACTCTGGAAACTAGGTAAATCATAGAGATTGATCCGGTGACTATAGTCGAGCTCACTATCAATGTCATCAAGTAGGACCACCACCCGATCACCATACTGTTGACGAGCCAGCTTAGCAATGATACTAAGCAGAGCAAAAATAATCGTCCGATTCTCGCCTCGACTCGCTACTGATTTCGCCTCACTACCACCAAAAATAAACTTATAGTCGTCTTTCTGAGCACCGATAGTAGTCAAACGATCATGAGAACCGGTCAACCGGTGCATAATCGCCTGACTAGTCATTGGCGCTCCCGGACTAAATCTTAGCTGAACCATCTGATTCGACCCGGCGATTTGCTGATATTCCGCTGACAGCATCTCACTGATGTCTTGTAAATATTGACGACGTCGCTGAGAGATAGTGCTACTAAGATCACTAAATTGAATATCCCAAATCATTAGCTCTTCGGCAGAATAGTCATCTTGTTTCAGTAGAATATTTCGTTGTTTCAACACTCGGTTAAACTTATTCAGTTCTCGCTGATGGGTAGGCTCAAGCTGAGCAATAAAACGATCGATAAATTGACGACGTCTGGTGGGGGAGCCATAGAGTAGCTGCATGTCACCCGGCTCGAATAGTATCACCGGTACTTTCGTCGTTTGCGGCAACCTATAGTACGTTCGATCATTAATCGTAAAAGACTTCTGACCTGACTGATATTTGATCGTTCTAGTAGTCTCTTTAGTTTGATCAGTTAAATCAACTCGCCACCAGTCGGATAGCTGATGACCGGTCTGACGACGAATCTGGTCGAAGTTTGACCGCCAACTCTTCCCTTGATAGGTCAGGTATGTCGCCTCAATGAGTGAAGTTTTGCCACTACCGTTCGGTCCGGTGATGATCGTTAATTCACTCGGCAGCTCGACCTGATAGTCTTGATGACAACGGAAGTTCTGCAGACGTAGAAAGTGAGACATCTATGACTTAACCGGCATTATGATATGACGATAATCCGACTTCTCTCCCAGTAAAAGTACCGGTGCTAGCTTACCGTTAAACATGATCCGGACTTTATCTCCCTCCAGACAATTTAGAGCATCTAATAAAAACTTGGAGTTAAGGCTGACCACACACGGCTCAGTTCCTTTCACTACGATATCCGCTTCAATCGATGAAGTATTATCACCAAGCTGAGAAGTAATGGAACGAACGCTTAAGAGTTTATCGGTAGGATTACCCTCGAT
The DNA here is from genome assembly GCA_007845485.1 of TM7 phylum sp. oral taxon 348. Classification (GTDB taxonomy): domain Bacteria; phylum Patescibacteriota; class Saccharimonadia; order Saccharimonadales; family Saccharimonadaceae; genus SDRW01. The sequence continues at coordinate 17,571 of SDRW01000005.1, read as the reverse complement.
AATGATCGACCCGGCACTCTCTCGAGCGAACAGCTCGGCTACCTTAACTATCTTAATGAACTCCGCTCGCTCTACCGTTATCTGGTAATTCGTCTCCGTTGGGATAAGCTGTCGGTAGTCGATGAACTTACCATCTATCAAGCGTGAGGTAACCGAGACATTATCAAGCAGGAAAGTAATCTGATCGTCCTTATACTTCACTTCCACTTCAGTCAGATCACCCAGTAAGCGCACCACTTCAGCCAGAGTACTGCTGGGGATGATCGCCGAGACATCCTGCTTGGACTCAATCAGCTGCGACTCAGCCAGGCGATAGCCATCGGTCGCCACCATATAGAGCTGACCATCCTGCGAGTACAGGTAGACACCGGTCAAGATTGGTCTGGCGGTATCGTTGCTTGACACCAGCGCCGTCCGACTAATCGATTTCTTCAACTCTTCAGCAGAGACTTTCAGCTTATCTTTCTCATCCGACTCAGGCAAAGCCGGGTAGTCATCAGCTAAGATCGAGTTAATAGTCGACTTAAACCCTTCAGTGCTGACCTTTAGCTTCGATTCATCCGTCTCTAAGGTAATATTAGTGTGCGGTAGATTACTGATGAAATCAGTTAACAGGCGAGCCGGTACAGTTATCGCCCCCTGCTCTTTCACTTGCGCTCCGATGACGGAAATAATCGCCACTTCGAGATTGGTAGCGGCAATGGTTAGCTTATTTTGATCAGTTCGCAGCAGGATATTGGCTAAGATTGGCATACCGGCTTTAGCCGTGGCGACTCGACCAACGGCGTTTAGCGCCTTAGCGAGGTTGTCCTGTTTGACAGTTAATTTCATGATCCCTCCTTAATTAAATATATCTTACTCATCATCATAAGGTATGTGGATAAAGTGGAAAACCGCCCCGCTATACCTGGTCGATAGCCGTCAGGCGATAGTGGATAAAATGGGGGATAGATAGTGTAGAAAGCAGGAAAAGTGGGGGTGCTTTTACACACCGGCCCTAAAATATGGCCGGGCGTCGAGTAATGTGATAAACCATCATCAGGTTGTAATACCGTAAAAACACAGCTTAGTCGCAGTATATCCACAGCCCGGCTAAGCATAGAGCCTATCCTTAATATCGTTAACTTTCTCTCTGATCATAGCGTCAAACTTGAGCTGTTTTTCGATCTTGTTAATCGAATGCATGGCGGTAGTGTGATCCTTACGACCTAACTCCCTGGTAATCTGAGGATAGCTCATATGGAGTTCGCTCCGCAGTAGATACATAGCGATCTGGCGCGGTACGATGATATATTGACTACGGGAAGCTGATTTGATCTCGCTGGTCTTGATCTCGAAATACTTAGCTGTCTTCTCGATGATCTGACGGGCGGTAATATGACGGGTTTGGCTGGGACGGGCACTGGCCAGTACTTCGGTGGCGAAATCGACCGTCGGGATGACGTTGCGCATCTCGGCATAAGCCATTACTTGATTAAGCACCCCCTCCAGCTCACGGATATTAGTCTTGACCGTCCGAGCAATATATTCGGCTGTGCCGGCCGGTAACTCGATCGCCGAGTTTAACAGAGCTTTAGTCTTGATAATAGCGACTCTGGTCTCGTAGTCGGGTAGGCTAACGTCAATATTCATCCCCATCTGGAAGCGACTCTTTAGTCGGTCGGTCAGAGTGGGGATGATAGCCGGTGGACGGTCAGAACTGATGATGATCTGCCTGTTAGCTTGGTAGAGAGCGTTAAATGTGTTAAAGAAGGCTTCCTGGGTCTTGTCTTTGCCGCTGATAAATTGGATATCATCAATAATGAGGACGTCGAGATTGCGATATTTATCGGTAAACTCCTGCGATGACTTATTGGTAATGTGGTAGATATAGTCATTAGTGAACTCCTCAGTGGTAACGTAAAGTACTCGCTTGTTGCTAAAGTGCTCCAGGATGGCATTGCCGATAGCTTGAATCAGGTGAGTCTTACCCAGACCGGCGCCACCATAGATAAAGATAGGGTTATATTTCTCGCCGGGTTTCTTAGCAGCAGCTTGGGCGGCGGCATAGGCCAGCTCGTTACATGAACCGACGATGAAATTAGCGAAAGAATATTTTTTATTTAGGTGGCTATCAAAGGCGGTAGTGGTACCGGTCTTGGGCTGATCGTCGATTACCACCACGCTATCTTCACGACGTTTGAGATTCTTTGAGCTGGTTACAAAATCTATCCTGGGGGAACTGGCACCGTTCTTCTTGAGCAACTCTCGGACGTCGTCCTCATACTTCTTCTCGAACTGGCTCTTGGCAAAGATATTTTTAACTTCGACTGTGTAAACATTATTGCTCACGTTGATCAGCTTGGTCGGCTTCCAGAAAGTGTCAAACATAGTACCGAAACGGCCGGACAAGTCAGCGTCGTTTAAGACTGTCTCCCAGAGAGATTTCATCTCACTAGTTGAGATGTCACTCCGCACTATATCGTCCCCCTCATTTAGCCCCTTCATCAGCCTTTAGTCTAGCAAAATAGCTAGTTTTCCACAAGCAAAAAGTGATTCACACTTTATTTAATTTGTCAACGTGTGGATAACTTGTGTTTTCCACAGGTATGAATATAGCACTAATATATGTGGAAAACCGTCGATATTTGCTAAATATGAGCCTGATGTGATAACATCTTATAGATATGCCAAAGAGAACATACCAACCGCACAAGCGAAGTCGAGCGAAAGTTCACGGCTTTCGGGCACGAATGTCCAGCCGAGCCGGTCGATTAGTCTTGAAGCGTCGTCGTAATAAAAAGCGAGCTAAGATAGCTATCTAGTCAATCCTCCGACTAATCTATGAGGCTACTTGGGGGAGCCTCTTTATTGTTATTTGGTATACTGATGGTGATTTATGATTAGTCAGCAATATCGTTTTCATGGTCATGCTAGTGTCCGATATGTCTTAAACAAAGGTAAGCAGGCTCGGAGCAAGGAGCTGTCGCTGAAGTGTGCCAGCAATCAGCGACGTCAGACATCTCGAATGGCGGTGGTGGTCAGTAAGAAAGTGCTCAAGCATGCCGTAGACCGCAATCGGACTCGTCGTCGGATCTACGAGCAGCTACGGTTGAGACTAGATAAGTTTCGGCAGGTAGTTGACCTAGTGGTGATCGTCTATCAGCCGATCGATCAATTATCGCCGAGTCAGCTAGGTGAGCAGCTGGATAAACTGCTCGTTAAGCTTGACGTTATTTCCTAATCCTTCTAAAAGTAGTCAAGATAGTAGCTAGATGATAAAATACAGCATATGAATCTATTTGACCGTCTATTAACTCAGCCCATTTTTAATCTACTGGCGTTTATCTATAACTTTATCGGTGACTTTGGTGTCTCAATCATCATCGTGACTATTCTGATCAGGCTGCTAATGTGGCCGCTAGTCAAGAAACAGCTTCACCAGACAAAGATGATGCGTCAGATACAGCCGGAGCTGAAGAAGATTAAACAGAAAGCCAACGGCAACCGGATGCTGGAGTCCACCATGCTGATGGAGCTTTATCGAGAGAAGAATATCAAGCCATTTAGCTCGATGCTAGTTCTGCTCATTCAGATACCGATCATGATTGCTATTTACCGGGGAATTAGGATTGCTTCGGGCGGCAACTTCAATCATCTTAACGGTATCAACCCGGCTGACTACCTATACCCCTTTATGAGTGGCTTTCATAAAGCATCAGAGATGATGAGTGGTAATCACTTGATGTTACTGGGGGTGGTTGATCTGACTAAGGTAGTCGCCGGTTACTTACCGGGGCTGATGATCGCCATCTTAGCTACCGTCTTTCAGTTTTACCAGACTAAGCAAATCATGCCTAATGCCGGTGAACATAAGAAGCTAAAAGACTTATTTAAGCAGGCATCGAAAGGGCAGGAGGTTGACCAGTCAGATATGGTCTCAGCTATGAATCGTAATATGCTGTACTTTACGCCGATCATGACTCTAATGGTGATGTTAGCTTTACCCGGAGCAGTAGTGCTATACTACGCTACTACTTCGCTGGTGGCGATCGGTCAACAGCAGCGTGTCTTAAGTCGTAGCGAAGAAGAGCTGGAAAAGATGGCTAGTAGCCATAATGCTCAGCGATCCAGGCAGGCCCAAGAGGCGGTAATTATCCGTAAGAAAGCGACTAGTAAGAAAGATAGTAAAGCTAGTGGCGGTAAGACGGTGGTACGACGGATTAAGGCGAAGTAAGGAGAAAGTATGGATAGAGAAGAATCAATCATGTATGCCAAGAAATATGCCGAAGATCTAATGTCGTTCTTTGGCCTTAACGTTGATGTCTATGCTACGGCAGAGGAAGATGTCATAGAGCTATCGGTACCGAGCTCGTATCTATCTAATTTATTGATCGGTAACCGAGGTGACACTTTGCGTAGTATCCAGACTCTCATCAGAGTCACCTTGATCCAGCAGAAAGCATTGTTATACCGAGTGAATCTGGATATCGCCGACTATAAAAAGCGTCACAATGAACAGCTGGCCGACAAGGCTGAGAAATGGGCAAAGTCGGTCATGACGACCGGTGAGCCGATGCCGCTAAAACCAATGAATCCGGCGGAGCGACGAGTGGTTCATAAAGTACTGGGTGATTATACACAATTATCGACCGAGAGCGAGGGTGAAGGCGCCGAAAGACATGTAGTGATCCGCAAGATCACTACTCCCGAGAGTAAGTCCGGCGCTTAATGCTTGTCAGTGAAGACAAAGCGATTATAAGTCAGATAGTTCCAAGTCAGGCTAAAGACTGAAGCACCTAGCTTGGCTAAGTTATTGAAGACTTGATCGGATAAACCGAAACGAGGTAGATAATGCTGAGCTAGGATTATCAGCCCATTCTGGATTACCCAGATACCGATAGCGGTAAAGATAAAGAAGAGAATGACTTGGCGTAAGTAGTCTTGTCCGGCATTACGGAAAGTCCACTTCTTATTCATCAAAAAGCTGTAGATCATGGCGATACCGGTCGAAATAGTATTAGCTATGATGAGATTAAGACCGGCTAAGCTGAGCAGATTCATCAGGGTGAAGTCAAGGACAGTATTGGAGATACCGACTATGGCGAAGCGAAGTGGTCGATGCTTAGTGGCTTTCATGAGCGATGATGCTTAGACTGATGTTGGTTTTGGATTAGATAGAGCGGACGCTCTTTTGTCTCGATGAAGATTCGTCCGATATATTCACCGATGATACCTAGTGATAACATCTGGATACCACCCAGGAAAAGGACAGCGATCAGTAGAGTATTAAACCCGCCGATTCGAGGTACACCCAGCAGTGCTTGGAATAAGATGATGATAATGTAAATAAAGGTTAGTAAGCTAATGACCATGCCGGCGACAGTGATTAGGCGCAAGGGAATAGTGGTAAAACTGGTAAAACCGTCAATGGCCAGGTTGATTAAAGAGTTGCCCGGGGAAAGAAGACCGAACTTCCACTTGGTCTGACCGGCGGTACGGTCGGATTGGTTATAAGTAATTTCTTTCTTGTGGTAGCCGATCCAAGAAAAGAGAGCTTTATTCTGGCGTGATGATTCACGAAATTGGCGTAGTGCCTCGAGGCAACGACGGTTAAGTAAGCGAAAATCACCGGTGTCAATCTGAATAGGTACTCGGGTGGTCTTTTGTAGAGTGCGGTAATAAATGTGAGAGGTGAAACGACGCACTGCTGAATCTTTCCTTTTGTTGCGTTTAGCGTAGACATCGTCATAGCCCTGCTCCCACCATTTAATCATCTTAGGGATGACTTCCGGCGGCTCTTGACCATCAGCGTCCATAATGACGGCGGCATCGCCTTGGGCATGATCTATACCGGCGGCTACGGCAATCTCCTTGCCGAAATTACGAGATAAATTAATATACGACACCCTCGGGTTTTGTTTAGCGAAATTACTTAGTAAGTCGCCGGTATGGTCACGTGAGCCGTCGTTAACAAAGAGAAACTCAAAGTCATAATTATCAGTTCTCTTGGCTAATTTAGTCAGACGACTAATGATATCCGGTAGAGTCTCCTCTTCGTTGTAGGCGGGGATGATGATAGTGATTAGCTTACTCATTAACTAATATCGTAACATAAAGCTATAGTTTTCTCTTGAGCTTATGCCATAGACCGGTGGTAAGGCGATGGTATTTAACGGCATTAGATAAACCGATAGAAAATAGGGCGAAGCGGGGATGCCTGATAAGATACCTGATAGTGCGCTCCAGTCGCACCTTACGGTGACCGATGACTGACGGGTGGCTGAGCGGTGCTTGACCATCGACTTGATGAATCTGACGGATCATACCCAGCTTAGTGCTCTTAGGTAAATCAGCTGAATAGGTAGCCAGTAGATGAGAGTAGATCCAGCTATATTTGATCCAGTGTAGTAAACTATCTCGTGGCTCACCGGAAGGGGTATCGGCTAAGAATTTCTCCAGTGCAGTGAAATTATCCAGTCTATTTTGATAAACTAGAGATGATTTACTGAAAGTACCACCGTCTAAACTCTGGTAATAATTATAAAGCGGGGCGGGGATGAATGAGATATGGCTAATCAGGCTAAGATAGTCGAGATTAAAGAGGAGGTCCTCGCCGAAATTAACGCCCGACTGAAAGGCGAGATGATGCTCCTTAATGAGAGAAGTGAGATATATCTTATTCCAGACTTGATAGAGCCTCCCGTCGATGCCGAGTAAGCGAAGGATATATATTTTCCAAGGCTCATCGGTCTGACGACTAGGTAGTGATTCACTGCAGACATCCACTCTAGATAGCTCTTGCCGGTTCTTCCGGGTGATGATAGTAAAGCCGCTCACTGCCAATTGAGCTTGATTACTCTTGATGGTACTAATGAACTTAGTTAAAGCTCTCTTTTTCAGAGTGTCATCAGCATCGAGAAACATCAGGTATTTACCCTTAGCTCGAGATATGCCGGTATTGCGAGCGACACTGGCGCCACTATTAGTTGGTTGGTTAATAGCCGTGATGCGCCGGTCGGACCGGCTTAACCGGCTAAGCACCTTAGTGGTATCATCAGTCGAATAGTCATTGACGATGATTAGCTCATAATCAGAGTAGTCTTGTGCTCTGATACTATCAACCATTCTAGTGATATTGCCAGCACAATTATAAGCAGGGATAATGATCGAGAGCTCAGGCCTAATCATAACTATATGATAGCAAATAGTCCTACCGGTATAGTATAATCACGATAAGAATAATGACTAGACAGAGGGATAGTAATGGTTGAAGTAACGTACAAAAAGAAGAAATCATTTAAGGCGATCATCGGAGTAACGATATTTATCTTCGTCATCTTGCTCGCCACTTTGATCACCGTGATTGTGATTAGCGCTCAGAAGGGTGATGATTATAAGGTGAAGAAGACTCCCCTCGCCAAGCAGGCAAAGAAGCCTAAACCGAAGAAAGAGCCGGATGACGAAGAAGAAACTGATGATAAAGATACCCCGAATAAGCCGGGCGAACAGAAAGATCCTAATAACACCGGAGCTAAAAAGAAGAAAAAGACTCCTAAGCCAATCAAAGGTAAGATAGATAATACCAGTCTCGTTAACGGGTCGCTCCAAGTAAGAGTAACTATTAATGAAGTAATCAATGATGGCACTTGCGAACTGTCTCTGGTCGGTCCACGTGAGCAGAAGTATAATAATACCACGCAGATTATCGCTAATTCATCTACTACCTCTATCTGTAACGGCTTCGATGTGCTGATTAATGATGTTGAACGGGATCGTGATAAACAGACCGGTAAGTGGTCAGTCACCGTTAACCTGTCGACTAAGACTCGCCAAGGTAAATTGACCGGCGAAATAATCTTGTAACTCACTTTAACTAACTGATTAGATGTTATAATAGGGCGGTAAATGAGACGGACGACAGGTAAACTAATCAGTAAATACCGCTACTCTTGGATATTACTGCGTGAGTTAGTCAAGACTGACTTCAAGCTTCGCTATCAGGGCTCAATGCTGGGGATGGCTTGGTCAGTCCTCAAGCCTCTGATGCTTTTTGCGGTGATGTATGTAGTGTTTGTCCGTTTTCTTCGCTTCGGGGCGGGTATCCCGCACTTTGCCGTCTCGCTATTACTGGCTCAGACATTATGGGCTTTTTTCCAGGAGGCAACTTCACAGGGGATGCAAGCCATCGTCGGGAGGGGTGACTTACTGCGTAAGCTAAAGTTCCCTAAGTATATCGTAGTGGTATCATCTACAGTCTCGGCTTTGATAAATCTGGTGATTAGCCTCTTCGTAGTACTGATCTTTATGATCGTTAACGGAGTGGAGTTTCGTCCGACTATTCTACTGTTTCCATTCGTTATCATGGAACTATACCTTTTTTCACTAGGAGTGGCTCTATTACTCAGTACCTTATTTGTCCGATTCAGAGATATCGGTCATATTTGGGATGTGATCATGCAGGCGTGGTTTTATGCTACACCCATCATTTATCCCTTGACGCAGCTAATTAATGTTGGCTGGCTATCTGTCGCTAAGCTGGTCCTGATGTTAAACCCGATTGCCCAGATCATTCAAGATGCCCGCTACCTAGTAGTGACGACTCAGACGGAAACAATCTGGGGGCTAGTTGGTCAGCAGTGCTGGCTCTTAAAGCTAATTCCTTTGCTGATTATAGCAATAGTACTATTGGTCGGTGTGACGGTATTTCGGCGCCGGTCGCCATACTTTGCGGAGGAGCTGTAGGTGATGAATAAGGATAAAGTCGCACTAAGGGTGAGTCATGTCAGCAAATCATTTAAGTTGCCGACTGAACATTCCAATGAAATAAAGCAAGTCTTCGTGAATTGGACAAAAGGAATTAAAGGCTATCGACGCCAGGAGGTACTGAAAGATATCTCGTTTGAGGTTAAGAAGGGCGATTTCTTCGGTATCGTTGGTCGTAATGGGTCCGGTAAATCAACTCTACTAAAACTAATCTCAGGCATTTATCCGCCCGACCAGGGGCAAATTAAAGTTAACGGCTCGCTGGTGTCGTTCATCGAGCTGGGAGTTGGCTTTAATCCTGAGCTGACCGGTCGGGAAAATGTCTATCTTAATGGAGCGATGCTTGGCTTTAGTCGGAAGCAGGTTAGCGCTATGTATGGCGATATCGTTGATTTCGCCGAACTACATGATTTTATGGACCAGAAGCTGAAGAACTATTCCTCCGGTATGCAAGTTCGCCTAGCCTTCTCAGTAGCGATTAAAGCTAAGGGTGATATCTTAGTCCTGGATGAAGTACTGGCAGTCGGCGACGAGGCATTCCAGAAGAAATGTCACGACTACTTCCAGGAGGCGAAGCGAAGAGGTAAGACGATTGTCCTAGTGACGCACGATATGAGTGCAGTGCGGGAATTTTGTAATAGAGCGATCCTGATTGATGATGGACTGATCAAAGTAGAGGGCAACCCCAGTGAGGTGGCGGATGAGTATAGTGGGCTCTTTCGCTAATAATCTGACAAAAACGACCAAAATAAGAACATAAAATGAAGAAACATAGTTAAAATAAGCTAAAAAGACTAACGCTAAATAAGCGTTAGCTCGAATTACCTAGTTGCTTGGCTGGTTGGTGTCTCGTAATCAGCACTGATGATTTCTTGGTTAGATAACGGTATAACTTGTCAAAGAGGTAAGCAATAATACTGGAAACAATAAAAACTACGATGATTTGAATTGGCGCCCATATTAGCTGGTCTGTCCACGTCTTCAGATAATTATGGCTTAATAGATAAGTATAGACAATATCGACGAATGTTACATGAATGAGGTAGGTATAAAAGGATATCTCTGATAACCTCGTAATAACCTTAGTGACACAGGAGGATAACTTAACCTTACTGAAATGGTATTTTATGAATATAAATCCTGCCGAACTGATAAATACCGGCAATACTGAGCGACCGGTTATTAGATCTTTTGCTACATCAACATTATTAGTTAGTGCTTGAATAATAGGTAGGAGTATTAGACTAATTATACCTAGTATATAAATCAACCTACGTTTACCGGGAGAGATGTTGTATTTCATGAAGTATAACCCTAGTAACACTAGATTAGTATAGGCAATGATGTACGGTAGAGCGACTTCATTAAACACCATTTTGTGATAATGCTTAGATAATATGAATAGTTCAGATAGTATGTTGCTAAATATAAATATTAGACAAATCAATAATTTTAGCTCATGTCTGCTTAAGGATTGGACAAATCTTCTTAAAAACGGGATAAAGAAATAGATCATTACGATGACATACATAAACCACATGTGCTTTTGTACGCCAGGGTAGTTTAAGAATAGAGCTAAGAATCTAGTGACCGACCAAGGATGCTGATTGGTTAGTAAATAAACAGCTAAAGAGAATATGATAAATGGTATAACGAGTCGGTAAATAATATTTTTTATAAAATAGGTATAAGATTCTCGGGTGATTGGCTTTTTAGTCTGCTTAAGTGTTAGTGCACCGGTAAGCATAAAAAAGGCAGGGACTGCCATTCGATTGAGCGAATTTAATACGCCAAAGATGGAGTACGGTAGAAGCTGTAATGGCTTAATGTAAGTATATTGATAAACAGATATGGTATGGATACTGATTACCATAATAGTTGCAATGACTCGGAGGATATCACACCACAGTAGACGAGATTTCATTATGTATTATCCTAGCATACATGATAAGATGATAGTAATGACCAAGATGGATATAGCACTCAATATCACTCTTCATAATGAAGGGGATTTACTCTATAAGACCTTTCAGTCAATCGCCCTAAATGTTAAGGCTCTGAAAGAAGAGTATCCGAAGCTGAAAGTTCAGGCTAATGTATCGTTAGACCGCCCGGATGACTATACTAAGCAATTCTTTGCTAAGTCGAGGCACTTTCTGGCGGAGGTCGTAGATGAACTGCGACATTATACAGTCGACTTTGGTGACTTGTCGCTAAGTCGTAACTATCTGATTAATAAAGCTCTGGCTAGTAAAGTGAAATATATTCAGATTTATGATGGCGATGATTTGTTCTCAGTTAAATACCTACTCAGGATGTATCAGTTAGCGCTTAAGGCTAATAAGCCGGTGGTGATTGAGCCGGAGTTTATACTGGATATGGACGAATGGAGCGGGCTATGTCGTACAGGTGCTATTAGAAAGCTTCTTGCTTCTAACGATCCGCATCAATTAGCCACTAATATGTATGCAAATAACTTATATCAGTCGCAGATCTTTGTTAGTAGTAGTATCTTTAATAAAATTAAATACACTCCTGGTGATAAACGATATCGCTATGAAGATTACCACATCCTAACAGAGATGATCGCCAGCGGTTATGATATCTCAGTGGCTCCTGGTACAATGATACTTTATCGTCGCAAATTAACCGGCTCACTTTTAGCTAATTCTAGCTCAAATTGTCGGTTATGTTTAGCACCTAGTCGATTCTTTATTCCATCAGTCTTTCGCAGTTTTAACCACCGTAATGTTAAGGAAATGCAAGAATTATCAGCCAAATTAGACGAACCGGTAATCACAAACAATCAATCAAAGGATAGTGCTGAACAATATATTAAAGTTCACCACTCGCCAGCTAGAAACGTCTTACTTTATGGTAAACGACTACTTATCGAGACAGCACGATCAGCTAAACAGGCTGGTCGACTAATAAGACATCAGGAACGTACAACCAAATTAAGGACTAATAAGCTAAAAGAGCTTAATCTAGAGAGGCTAAATAGAGCTGGCTTCACTAGGGAAATGTTTGATGATATCAAACAATTAAATAATATCGAACCGTTGGCAACTTATAATACGACAGACTTTATTAATTTATTGCCAGTCTATACGGCAATTCAGCCGAGTGAACTAAATGATGTCTATTATCGCCTATGTAGTTTACCGGATATTGAACAAACTACCGACTTACTTCTAATTCCCCACTTAACAATGGGCGGAGCGGACAAGGCAATGGTTGAGCTTTGTCAAGCCTTATCTGAGCATGATCGTCGAGTATTAGTGATCGGGACGAATGCCGGTGATAAGAATCTTTGGCGAGACCGACTAAATGAACTTCCCAGAGTAACCTTCCTAGAAAGAGACAAATATTTTCCACTTGATCAGATTGGCGATAAAGACTTAGAGATTATGCTACTGAGGATGATTCAGAATTGGCCCAAACTGGAACGTCTAACGGTGATGAACTCGGGGGTTGGCTATAATCTAATTAATGAATGGCATGACGAAATTAAACGTCATACTCAAGTTATTATTCATGACTGGTGTTATGGAATAAATGACTGTGGTCTAACTTTTGAGACGACTATTCTCAGCAAAGTATATCGTTATATTGATTACCTAATCACTGATGGTGGAGGCTATAAGAAGCAGCTAATGGAAATCAATGGTTGGGACGGTCAAAAGATCAAGCCGATCGCTCTGCCGATTGCACCGGTAGAGATGAAACAAGACTATACCATTAAGCACCATATCATGTATGCGGGTCGCTTTAGTGCCCAGAAACGGCTTGACTTGATTCTCGCCTCACACCGTGAGTTAGCGGAACGAGGAATTCAACTAGATATCTATGGATCCCCCGACCAGGATGATAAGCTGTACGATGGTAAGGATATGAAGCTTGTAGAGCAAATTAATAATGCTCATTATCTGGGGACGTTTAATGGGTTTAGAGAACTACCGATTGATCAAGTAGATATGCTAATTTTACCGACTCAGTTTGAAGGGTTGCCTAATATAGTACTGGAAGCGCTTAAGTCTAATCTATTCGTGATCGTAGGGAAATGCGGTTCTCTGCCTGAAGTAATTGAGGACGGTAAGAATGGCTTCTTGGTTGATGACAATGGTAATGCTGAGGCTTACTTAGAGGCTATTCTAAAGTTCTATGACCAGTCTGATCAGCTGCTTTCGCCTGATGAACGCAAGAAATTTAACCAGAAAATATTACACGAACACGATCGAGCGATTTATCGAAAGCATATCGGAGAGGTCTATGGCTGGTAGCTGGAAAGATAAACTCGCTAAGACTCTCGAGAATCGTCGTTATCTCATCATTATTACTATTTGTTTGGTTATCTTAGCACCATTTCTAGTGATGGCGATATTTAACCAACCAATTGCTGATGACTATGTCTTTTTCTCTATGGATCGACCTGGCAACCCTTTCACTACCGTGACGGAGTCATACCTTAATTGGTCGGGTAGACTAAGTCCTACTTTTCTAATCTCTATCTTTTACCATTTCTGGGGCAGTAAAACGCCGGCTATCATGGCAATATTTTTACTAGCTAGTTTGGCAGTTGTTTCAATCCGGTTTATCAAGGTATTTTTCAGGCGGGTTAAAGCTCGTGACTTACCGTGTAGTCAAGCCCTGGCGCTAGGACTACTAATGACAAGCTTGATTATGCTATCGGCCTACTCTATCTATGATAGCTATCTCTGGCTGACCTCCAGCACGATCTATATCACTAGTATCATCTGTGCCATAGCAGTTGTCACTCTTACTATTCAACTATTCACCAAGCCGGTAATTACTTGGTTTAATTGGCTGATTTATGTAGTTAGTCTGATGTTTACTGCATTCTGCTGTGAAATAACTACTATCTATCTAGTCAGTAGCTTTGGTTTCTCGCTAATAGTATATGGACTAGTTAAACGATTTAAGCTCTTTAAGCTAAAGAAAACAACTAAGCATAATATCAGAGTGCTGGTAGCTGGTATGGTTATTGTAGCAGGCTGTCTGCTGATTATCTATTTCTCACCGGGGTCAATCAAGCGACGTCAGACATTGCATTCTATCTTCGACTGGCAAAAGGTGTTCATTGAGCCTCTCTTTCAGATAGCTAAGTTGGGTTATTTAGTGACTTGGGAGCGTGTTCTCTTAGTGATAGGTGGTGGACTGGCGCTAGCTACAGTTTTACCCGGACTGAAATTGCGACAGACTATCGGCGTGGTAGCCAGTATCGTCATCTATTTACTGGCTATTAGCTATGTTTTTTACCTAATCATGGATTATTCGCTAGGTGGCTATATACCACTTCGGGCATACATAATACCGGCCGGGATTATTTTGATCGGAATAGCCGTAATCTTAGCGGTGTTACTGAGAGAATATAGTACAAGTATTACTTATCTCTTAGATATAGTGATGATCTTGGCGTTAATCGGAGCGGTCGCTACCTCGTATCGAGTCTACAAGCCAATCATCCGGGCGGTGGTATTACGTCACGATGCCTATATCACTAGAGAGATTGATCTGCGACAGCAAGCTAATCGTACTAGCAGTGCTATTCGGATTGTACCACTACCGATTTTGCTGCAGGATAGTGAGGCGCAAGATATTGCCTTTAATAACGTACAAGAGAAATGGGTAACTAAAGCGTTTAAGAAATATTACCGTTTACCGGATGATATTATGCTAGTTAACCTACCGCAGGATGATCATTATTGCACAGTCAGCCGGAGGGATACCCCGTATTATTTTGGGGCTCAGACTTGTGATGTAGTAACAATGGGGAGGTAGAAATGGATCAACCGGATGTATTAGTAGTGGGAGCCGGTATATTTGGCTTAACGGTAGCTGAACGGTTAGCTACTCAGCAAGGTAAACGAGTCTTAGTCGTCGATAAGCGTGATCACATCGGTGGTAATGCTTACTCCGAATTCGATACCGAGACGGGGATTGAATGTCACAAGTATGGGGCGCACCTATTCCATACTTCTGATGAAACTGTTTGGCAGTATGTTAATCAGTTTACCAAGTTCACTAGCTATGTACATCACGTCTACGCTATGCATCAAAGAAAAGGTGCGGAGCGTCCGGAGGTCTTTCCGATGCCGGTTAATTTAGGGACGATCAACCAATTCTTCCGGTCTAACTACACACCGGACGAAGCTAGAGAGTTAATAGCTGAACAAGCCAAGAACAATCCGGCGGCTAAAGAGAACCGCCAGCCGGCCAACCTGGCTGAGCAGGGAATATCGCTGATCGGTGAGCCGCTATTTAATGCTTTTATTAAGAACTACACAGCTAAACAATGGCAGATACCGGCCGAAGAGCTTTCGCCGGACATTATTAAACGTCTACCGGTACGATACACCTATAATAATCGCTACTTTAAGGACGCTCACGAAGGGCTACCGCAGGATGGCTATGAAGCTTGGTTTCAGCGAATGGTTGAGTCCGGCAACAAATCGAGAGGCTCGGTTACTGTCAAGTTAAAGACGGATTATTTTAAGGATGCCAATATTAAACGATTACGAGATGACGGGGTGACGACTATTTACACCGGTCCGATTGATCAATTTTACGACTATCAGTTTGGCGAGCTATCATGGCGAAGTTTGAAACTGGATAAAGAGGTGGTGAACGTTCATGATTTTCAGGGCTGTCCGGTTATGAATTATAACGACCTTGAACCAAAGTTCACTAGGATCCACGAATTCAAACACTTTCATCCCGAACGGGCGGATGATGTAGTTAAATGGCCCGGTTATGCACCGGATTACAATAAAACAGTAATAGTCCGAGAATACTCCAAAGCCTGGCAACAAGGTGATGAGCCATATTACCCCATTAACACCACTAAAGATAAAGCTAAACTAGTTAAATATCAGGATTTGGCGCAAGCCGATAAATCGAAGCAGATTTACTTCGGCGGTCGATTAGGTGAATATGCTTACTATGATATGGATAAATCTTTTGCCAGTGCTTTGCAATTAGCTGATCAGCTGATGGCTTAGTTTACGCCAGAACAATAAACGTGCTAATATAAACATAAGTAAAAAGAGGAATAATTATGAAGATACGTAAACACTCCAACAGAAAAATAATCATCATCACATTAGTAGTGCTGGCGCTTATAGCAGGTGGTATCACCTATGCGGCAGTTACCCACAACCGGACGGCTAAAAGAGACCAAGCCAAAGAAGCTAAACAGGATAGTCACAAGAAGACTATTAAGACGAGCGATAATCATACCGATAAGACCGTAACTACCGAGAACGGCAAGACGAATCAGTCACATTCGACTAATCAAGGCACGGGGAAAGCACCGGCTCGCTATGAGGGTGGGAGCACTCAGAGTCAACCCTCCTTGACCGGTTCGGTCAGTATCGCTACTCCGGTGAACGAGACGATGAGAGTGCGAGTTACTATTAACCAATGGATTGATGATCCTAATGGAAAATGTGAACTAACTCTAACTCACTCTAATGGACGGACTTATACTGATCGGGCTAAACTAATTGCTAACCCGCAGACTTCCAGCTGTTATGGTTGGGATATTCCGGTTAGTAAGCTGGGGCAGGTTAAGGGTCATTGGGTCGTCAAAGTGGTAGCTAGCGGTGGTGGCAAGACCGGCACCATTACTGACGAGGTAGATCTATGAAAGATGATGGACTAAAGATAACCGCCAACAAGTCACGACTGACGATAGCTGTGGGACTACTAGTGAGTATACTTTGCTGTAGTCTGATGATATATACGCTATTTCATTCTGGTAAACAGGCTAAAGCCTACCTAGCCGGTTATGACGATAGTAATATCATGACCGACTTCGTCATGAGTAATACTACCACCATGAGTGAGCGGAATATCTGGGACTTTCTCCATAGCAAGAACCCATGTAATGATCGTAACTTGGCTAAGGCGGTCAAGGGATACCACTACAATATTAGGGACGGTCACTTCGTCTGTATGGCAGATGAAATGTTTAGCGGCCAGACGACTTCGCATATCATCTGGCAAGCGGCTCAGGATTATCGCATCAATCCTCAAGTTCTGCTGGTTGTACTGGAGAAAGAGCAGCGGCTGATCAGCGATACTTTCCCCAGCAATCTTGAATACAACCATGCCACAGGCTTTAATTGTCCGGACGACGGCAAGGGTTGTCGACCGGAACACGCCGGCTTCATTAATCAAGTTCGCTCAGCGGCAGCTTTCTTCCGTGAGGTACTTAATGGTGGTTGGAGCAACTATCCGGCCTATGAGACGAGTAATATCCTATATCATCCGAATCGTAGTTGTGGTTCGAAGCGAGTTTACGTAGCGAACCGGGCTACTTCTGCTCTTTATCGCTATACTCCCTATGTACCCAACCAGGCAGCACTCCGAGCTAACTGGGGCTACGGTGATGCTTGTAGTGCCTATGGTAACCGCAATTTCTATAACATGTTTACTAATTGGTTCGGCAGTACTAGGGGATATGAAGTCTATGGTGGCATCCTTGATGGCTATAACTCAGCCGGTGGAGCAAGGGTACTTGGTAACCCGACGATGAATGAATCATGTGGGCTGAAAAACCAGGGTTGCTATCAGGTATTTGATAGAGGTGTTGTCTATTGGACTAAAGCTTTAGGTGGTCACGCTGTCAGAAAAGGCAAGATTCACCAACGTTGGCTTGAGCTGGGGTTAGAGTATAGCGTACTCGGCTACCCTGTAGGAAATCAAGTTGACGGAATTAAGGGCGGCGGTAGCTATCAGAACTTTGAGGGTGGGGCTATCCTCTATCATCCACAGACCGGTGCTCATGAGAACTATGGTGGT
>SDRW01000019.1:1164-2601 GCA_007845485.1 TM7 phylum sp. oral taxon 348 | reverse complement strand
TTTGCCAACAATTAACCGCAAATAACAGCAAAGGGCGGAACTTTTGGTGTGCACCGGGCGGCGGTTTGGAGCTTGGCGAGAGTCTGCTGGATGGCTTAACGCGGGAGATGATTGAAGAAACTGGCGTCAAGCCAACCATTGGCAAGCTATTATTTATCCAACAATTCACCGACACCAACCCCTCGTCTAAACACGGCGTTACCGAGCAGCTCGAGTTTTTCTTCCTCATCACCAACTGGCAAGATTACCAGCACGTCAATCTGGAAAAAACATCGCACGGCGTCGAGGAAGTGGCGGAGTGCGGCTTTGTTAATCCAAAAACCACGCGAATTTTACCACGTTATCTGACAGAGGTTGACCTAAACTGGCTGGTTAATGAGTCGACCGACGTTCAGATGATGAGCGAATTATAACAATCCCACCGAGACTATTTACCAAAGATTTTACTATAGTCAGTTTTCGGATAATCTATCGTGCTTAACGTACCATTTTTAGCTAACACCCCAATAATTTGCTACATATAGTCACGCCGTAGGGTGGTTATTGCATGAACAGCCGCCTCCTTAAGTGCGGGTGAATTTTCACTCGCAGACACCACTTCTCGGTAACTGCCCAGACATTTTTCTAATAGCTTCCACCTATCGGCTGGAGACTGGTTGAGCTGATTCGCCAAAACTGATATAGCGTCAATAAGTAACGACCGGAGGTCACCTTGAACTGATCTATTGATATATCCTTGCGCACGAAGAATATCCTCACCGCGATCAACTTGCTCAACATAACCACGAAAACTCCTCGCATATTCAAAGTCAATATAGCGAGTCGCGGAATTATCACCATCAGAACCCGACAGCCGGACAAGATTACGCATAAAGGCATCCTTGTGAGCAATATGCATTTTATGCAACGCAGATAATGCCAAAAGAGCATCCATTAAATGCTGTTTAATATTCTCTGAGCTCATTTCACGCCATGCAAGACCCTCAAAGTTGACCGCTTTTCCATTGAATTGAGTCATAATCCATGCCAAACGGTCCTTGGAACCACTGGGCTTCCCTGTTATCATAAGTGCTTGAACTGAGAAGGGGGCCAGCCCCTGCGTACCAACATACTGGGTCATGGCGACCTCGGCAAGAGCAGTTGTCAGCGGAAGCCGCTTAATAGCAAACTCTTCCTTGGAGCCACTAACTGTTTTTACATCTACGGTAAATGCTCCGTTGCGAGACGAGCCTTCACGTGATAAATCTCTATGTGGCTCAGCTGTAGTGACAGGGGGAAAGTTCGGTGTAACATACAGCAATGGTTTATTGTATAAATCAAGCTCTGGATAAAACTCCCTAGACATATGATCAACTTGCTCTGACATGTCAGGCAAAAACGGCCTTCTAGTTGTCTCAACCAAAAGGCGACATGCTGCTCCACGCTCGGTATCCATAT
>SDRW01000019.1:0-1154 GCA_007845485.1 TM7 phylum sp. oral taxon 348 | reverse complement strand
AATAGCTATACCGTACTACCGCATAGCCCGAATCATCTGTCTCAGCTGCTCGACCGCCCGAGCACGACGTTCTTCTGTCCAATAGGTATCAGCCGTGGCCTTCTCGCCATCGACTATGGTTTCCTGCAGGAAATGACCGACCACACGGCCGTCCTTCAGCGCCGTCACGTCAGGAACATACACTCGCGGTTGTCCGTTCTCATCGGTGCGAAGATGAGGCTTTAACTTCTCAACTAATTTTTTGTAGGTAGCGTCATTAGTTTCGCGGGCATGGCGGATATCCAGATAGTAAATCTTGTCCAGCCCTTCGGCTTTGGCGGCGTCATCAACAATTGGCGCCAGCCGCTGACACCACGGACACTGCTGAAAGCCAAGGAAAATCAAGCCGCTGCCTGATTCAAATTTCTCCAAAACCTCACCAGCCGAAGCAAAGACGAAGCGGTTGTCATTCGCCACGCGAGAATACGCAGCCTTAAAGCGGGCAGCATCTGACGGCTGCGGTGACGCCGGTACGTGCGAACGTGACCAGATATACCAACCGCATATGACGATGGCAATGATACCAACAAAACCGATGGCCAAACACAGCCATGTATTCTGGTTTGTGGCTAATTTGGCATGTTTCATCTGGACCTCCTGTTATTTACTCTTGACACCAAAAAACTTCCGCGCCCGCTCAGTCACCGGATGATCCATCACCTGCTCTGGCGGACCATTTTCGATAATCTCGCCCTTATCGAGGAAAATCATCCGCGTAGCCACTTCGCGCGCAAATTTCATTTCGTGCGTGACGATAACCATAGTCATGCCTTTGGCGGCAACCTCACGGATTACGTCCAATACTTCGCCGATCATCTCTGGATCAAGCGCTGAAGTTGGCTCATCAAACAACATGATGTCTGGCTCCATGGCTAGGGCTCTAGCGATGGCCACGCGCTGCTTTTGCCCGCCCGAGAGCTGCGAAGGAAAGGCTCCAGCCTTGTCCGCCAGCCCCACATCTGCGAGCAATTTCTTTGCCAAGCGAGTCGCCGCCCGATCAGACAATTTGTGTAATTTCCGCGGCGCCAGTTTGATGTTATCCAGCACGCTCAAGTTCGGGAACAGATTGAATGATTGAAATACCATGCCAACTTTTTGGCGCAGGGCGTTCAGGT
>SDRW01000018.1 GCA_007845485.1 TM7 phylum sp. oral taxon 348 | reverse complement strand
GATGCCAATTGAAGACGTTTTCTCAATCAAAGGTCGTGGTACAGTTGCTACTGGTCGTATCGAACAGGGTGTTGTTAAGCTTAACGACGAAGTTGAAATTGTTGGTATTCGTCCAACTAAGAAGAGTGTTGTAACTGGTATTGAAGCATTTAAGAAAAGCCTAGACCAAGGTCAGGCTGGCGACAATGCAGGTTTGTTACTTCGTGGTATCGAGCGAAATGACATTGAGCGAGGTCAGGTTCTATGTAAGCCAGGTTCTATTACTCCTCATACAGAGTTTGAAGCTGAAGTTTACGTATTAAAGAAGGAAGAAGGCGGTCGCCATACTCCATTCTCAAAGGGTTATAAGCCTCAGTTCTATTTCCGCACGACAGATGTTACTGGTGAAGTTGAATTGCCAAGCGATAAAGAAATGGTTATGCCAGGCGATACAGTAACCTTTAAGGTTAAATTACTTGCCCCAATCGCTATGGAACAAGGTTTGAACTTTGCTATTCGTGAAGGCGGACGAACCGTTGGTGCTGGTGTTGTAACTAAGATTAATAAATAGTTATACACTGCTAATTACAAAACTACTCCCAATCTGCGGGAGTAGTTTTATTTTGACATCTATAGTATAGTAAAGTATTATTATACATAAGCGTTTTTATATAAATTAAAGGGGAACTAATGAAAAAACAAAAAGTGTTTATAGTTGGTGCTGGTGGTCAGGTTGGCTCTAGTGCTGCTTATGCTATGGCTATTAAACAAACTATACAAGAAATCGTGTTAATAGATTTGCATCCTGATATTGCTAATGGTCAGGCTATGGATATTACAGATGCTGCGACTTTTACCAATGGAGTGATTGTCCGTGCTGGTGATTATAGCGAGATTGCTGATGATGATATAGTGGTTATTTGTAGTGGAGCAGCTCAAAAGCCAGGTCAGACGCGCCTTGATTTATTAAGCGTAAATGCTTCAATAATAAGTGATGTTGTGAAACAGATAGTAGCAGGTGGTAAGAATCCTTATATTTTATTAATCACAAATCCTGTTGACGTTATGACATATGAAGCAGTGAAGGCTTCTGGGCTCTCGCGTAATCGTGTATTTGGTACGGGTACTACTCTTGAATCGGCTAGGTTACGTGCTGCTTTAGCGGAAAAGTTTAAAGTTTCGGCTAATCAAATTAATGCTTATGCCTTGGGTGAACATGGCGATTCAACATTTACTGTACTCAGTCAGGCTACAATTGGCGGAATCCCGTTAGCTAACTTTCCTGGTTATAATTATGATATCGTGGCTAATATAGATAAAGAAGTAAGTGAAAAAGTCTATAAGATTATAAATACAAAACGGGCAACTTTTTATGGAATTGGACAGGTTATTAGTGAGATAGTGGCGGCGATTTTACGCCCAGTGCCAACAATATATCCAGTCTGCTCTTTGCTAGATGGTGAATATGGTTTACAGGATGTAGTATTGAGTGTGCCATCTAGTGTTAGTAGTGATGGTGTCCATCCTATTGAAGGCTACCGCTTATCTCAGGGCGAATATGCTAAATTACAAAACTCAGCTAGAGTTATTCGCGGCGCTATAAACAGTATGAAGTAGTATTTGAAGGCTAAAAATATATCTTGCAAGTATATAAAACTATGTTATTATAGATAACAGTTATCATTGTCGTAACAACTCATATTGGTTACATCTTGATATCGTATCAGTAAGAGGTTATGCGGCCGCATGTGAGAGCGTTAGAATCACAAGGAGAAACTATATGACAAAAGAAGAAGGTTTGCGCATAAGAATTCGCTTGAAGGCTTATGACCATAAGGTTATTGACCAATCGGCGAAGCAAATCATCAATACCGCTACTCGTACGGGCGCTGAAATAGCTGGTCCTATACCATTACCTACTCGTCGCAGTACATTTACTGTGGTTAAGAGTCCTCATGTTTATAAGAAAGGTGGTGAGACTTTTGAGATGCGAGTACATAAGCGTCTAATCGATATCACTAATGCTAGTCCAAAAACTATCGATAGTCTTCAAAATCTTAGCCTACCAGCTGGCGTTGATGCTGAAATTCGTATGTAATATAGTGTTTAATCTAGAAAATACTCTATCATTTTATAAAGTGGTAGGGTATTTTATTTGTGATATATGTTTGAAATTATCTTATATAAATTAAAACCGCCAAGCAAGCTTGACGGTAATTGAAGGTTTTAAATTATGACTCTATAAAACCTACAACTGGCAGAATATTACCATTTATTTTAATAGAAGTAACGTTTAAAGTTACATAGCTAGTAGATTCTATGCATTCCATAAATTCAGAACAAAGGTTCAAGCCAATGGTATATTTACCATTTTTAAGGCTTCCCTTATTAGGAGACTGTACAATTATTGTACGTGTTAGATTTATTGTAAAATCTGGCCCAACTTTGATACCTTCTATTTGAACTGTAAAGTATTCAGTGTCTTCGTTGTGAATGGGAAGATTACGTAACCAATGAAATTTATGTTTTCGTAGAATTGCTTTACAGTTTGGTAAAACGATATCATTCCTCCCTGTAGTATAAGTTTTTACCAGATCTTGAACTCCTGTTAAGAGGGATACTTGTCGCATAAGTGATCCATTAGATTCATTAAAAGGAAGAGTGATTATCCTTGCTTCTGATGATAATTCTATCTTCTTTGGAAGTAGACTTTCTAGTTTTGCGAAATTAATAGTCATAATTGACCTTTCTCAATAGGTGCGCTGCTGCATTTTGTTCTTGCTACAGATAAGTGAATTATATTATAAAATAACTGCTTATTCAAATAAAT